>CAZVYG010000070.1:17470-28213 GCA_964631605.1 uncultured Verrucomicrobiota bacterium | reverse complement strand
ACATCTTCATCGTGATCTTCTGCTTTGCGCTGGCGCTGCCGTTCTTCAACCCCTACTTCTTCATCGGGTATCTGATCGCCATCGCCTTCTTCGGCCTCTTCCAGGCCATCTTCATGGCCAATGCCGGCGGCGCCTGGGATAACGCCAAGAAGATTGTGGAAGTGGACCTCCGCCAGAAAGGCACCGACCTCCACGCCGCCACCGTCGTTGGCGACACGGTGGGCGATCCGTTCAAGGACACGTCCTCCGTGGCCTTGAACCCCGTGATCAAGTTCACCACCTTGTTCGGGCTGCTGGCGGTGGAAATCGCCGTCACGATGCAGAGTCAGACCGCCAAGACGGCCATTGGCGTGTTCTTCTTCCTGGTCGCCCTGATCTTCGTGTATCGCTCGTTCTACGGCATGCGCATTCCGTCCGAGGAATAAGATCGTTACGGTTCTTGCCACGCCCGCCCGGCCAGTCCGGGCGGGCGTTTTCGTTCCGGGGGAGCCCTTGCGGTTCCGGGCTGCCCCAAGGTGGCGTTAGGGGGTTGGCGGGGCTTGCGGGTCCTGACTTTGGGAATTCCTGCCGCCGGTTGCCGGGCAGCTGGATTCGGCAAAAGCCCGCGCCTGGAGTTCGGCGCGGTAACCTTCCCGAAAGGTCGGATACTTGAGTTGGTATCCCAGTTCTTCGCGCAGGCGGCGATTCGAGATGCGTTTGTTGGTTGACGCCCGCCGGCCCGGTCCGCGGGTTTCGCCGGGCACGCGCGGCGGCGGCGGCACGTTCAACTCCCTGGCCAGCCAGCCATAAACCTCTGCCACCGTCGCGGGTTCATTGTCGCACACGTTGTAAACCTGTCCGGGGACACCACGCTCGAGCGCGGCGAGGATGGCGCCGACCAGGTCATCGCGGTGAATCATGTTGACGAATCGGTCGCCGTCCCCCTCGATGCGGGCCTGGCCGGCGAGCATTTGGCGGAGATAGAAACCGCGCCCGGGCCCGTAGATGCCCGCGACCCGCAGCACGACGGCCGGGAAATTGCGTTCCCGCGCGGCGGCCAACAGGAGGCGTTCGGCGGCCGCCAAGACCTTTGCCGTTGCGGCCTCCGGCTCGGCGGGACTGCGTTCGTCCACCAGCGAACCATCGTCCTGGCCATAGACCCCGGTGCTGCTGGTGTACACAAACTTCCTCAGCTTGGTGGGGGCCAGCCATTCGATCAGGTCTCGTGTGCCCTCGAAATATGTGCGCTGGTATTCCTCCGGCCCGCCACCCGACGGCGCCACGGTGTTGACGACCCAATCGAAGTGGGGGGCGATGGCGGCCAATTGCGTGCGGTCCGTCACGTCCCCGCGCAGGAACTGGATTCCGGCCTGCGCCAAGGCGCCGGAGGCATCCTCGGTGCGCCGGAGCCCGAAGACAGCGTGGCCGCGGCGCGCCAATTCCGCGCCGAGCGGCAGGCCGACGTAGCCGCAACCGACAATCAAAACTTTCATTCAATCGCCTTTCCTGTTGCCGGATCGAACCAATGCGCCTTTTCCAGCTCGAACTGAACCGTTCGCCTTTCGCCCTCGTGCCAGTCGCAATCCCCGGCGAGACGCGCGACAAGAACCACCCCGTCGCACTCGAGCCATCCAAAACAGTCGGGACCGGTGCGGTCCAGGCGGGAGACTCTCCCTGCCCATTCCGGGTTTGGTTCAAGGTTTGGAGTTCCGGCCTTTGCTTCCCCCGCCCCGCTTGCCGCCCTCGGCCGGCGGCTCTCTTTGAGGTGCTCCGGTCTGAACCCGAGAACGACCTCCTTGCCAATCCAGCTTTCGAGATGGTTGGCGGTCGTTTGTCTCAAAGGCAAACTGAGGCCCGCCTGGCCCGGACGGGTGGATATACTTTGGAATCGAATGCCGTCGGAAGCGCGGGTGCAACGGCCCTGAACCAGGTTCATCCGCGGGGATCCGATGAAGCCGGCCACGAAGAGATTGGCTGGGCGCTGGTAAATGACCTGCGGCGGGCCGATCTGCTGCAACGCGCCGGATTCGAGGACTGCCACTTGTTGTCCGACGGCCAGCGCCTCGGCCTGGTCATGGGTTACATAGAGCATTGTGGCGCCGAGTTGCCGTTGCAGGCGCACGAGGTCCTCGCGCAGTTGCTCGCGGGCGGGGGCGTCCAGTTGCGACAGCGGCTCATCCAGGAGGATCAAACGCGGGCGCCGTGCCAGCGCCCGGCCGAGGGCGACCCGCTGCTGCTGTCCTCCCGACAGGGAGGCGGGACGGCGCTGGAGACAATCTGTCAGGCCAAGCCACTCCGCGGTTTCGCCGACCCGTCGGCGAGTCTCGGCGGGTGGCGCGCCTCGAATTCGAAGGCCCAGCGCCAGGTTCTCAAAGACGGTTAGTTCGGGGTACAAGGCTGGGCTTTGAAACACCATCGCCACGTCGCGCTGCTTTGGCGGCACCCCGTTGACGGGTTGGTCCGCGACGAAAATCTCGCCGCCGTCGGGTTCCTCGAGTCCGGCAATCAGCCGCAGGAGGGTGGTTTTGCCGCAACCGGAGGGACCCACCACCGCGAGCAACTCCCCGCCGGCCAGTTGGAGACTCATCCCCTTCAGCGCCGGGATGCGGTTGCCGCCGCCGGTGCCGTAGCTCTTGGAGACATTGTTCAAAACCAGCCGCGCCACGGACAAAGGATAATCCCGCGCGGGAAGGGAATAAAGCCGAGATGCCAGCCGGATGGGGAGGGAACGGCGGCTGGCCTGGCGAGACGGTGACGGCTGCGGCAAGTTAGAGACAGGGGCCTGCGCTTGGCGAGCGGCCGGGAACGCGGAGGACCGGTCAGAAACCGCCGCACCGGTCAGTGTCTGGGCCGGAGGAGAATGGCTTTCTTGTCGGTGCCTTCGACTTCGACGCTGCGCGTTTCGATGGTGGGATCGTCCTTGAGGGCCTGGTGAATGATGCGGCGATCGAACGCGCTGAGGGGTTCCAATTCGACGACGTCACCCCAGCGGCGGACTTTTTCTGCGGCTTCCCTGGCCTTGCGGACGAGGGCCTCGCGGGCCTGGGCGCGGTAACCGCTGACATCCACCATGACTTTGGGGACGGTCGGGTCCTGCTGGAAGAGCAGGCGATTGGTGATGTATTGGAGGTCGGAAAGGGTTTGGCCCTGGCGGCCGATCAAGCGGCCGGAGTCCTCGGTCTTCACATCCAGCAGGATGCCATCCTCCATGCGGTGTTCCTCGACGGTGGCTTGGAAGCCCAGGAGGTTCAACAGGGTTTCGAGAGTCAGTTTGGGTTCGGCAGGCATATCGTACAGTTGCGTGATGGGGTATCTATTAATCCAGAGGGGGCCTTTTGCCTAGTCTATTTCCGCTTCTTCAGCGGGGGCTGAGGGGCGGCGGGTTTGGCCGGTTGTTGGGGGGCAGCCACCGCCGGTTGCGTGCTGGTGAGCTTGGTCTGGGCGATGGTCAACAGGTTCTGGACCGTCCAGTAAAGCGTCAGGCCAGCGGAGAAATTGTAGAGAAAGACCATGAACATCAGGGGCATGTAGCGCATGAGTTTGGCCTGCATGGGGTCCATGCCGGGCGAAGGCGGCGTCAGGCGCGCCTGCCAGAACATGGTGGCCCCCATGATCAGAGGGAGGAGGTTGAAGGGCAGTCCGACGCCGGGCACGCCAATAAAGGGAATAAAGCCGAGGCCGGGAATCATAAACAGGGTGTCGGGCCGGCTGAGATCGGCGACCCAGAGGAAAGCCGCGCCGCGCAGCTCGATGGCGCTGCGGATCATGTAAAAGAAGCCAATGAATACCGGCATTTGCAGGACCATGGGCAGGCAGCCGCCGAGGGGGCTGACCTTGTTTTCGCGCATGAACTCCATCATCTTGCGGTTCATGCGGGCGGGATCCTCCTTGTATTTCTCCTGGATGGCCTTCATTTGGGGTTGGAGGGCCTGCATGCGCTTCATGGAGCGGGTGCTGGCCTGGGTGAGCGGCCAGAACAGCAGCTTGATGATGATCGTAATGACAATGATGGCCCAGCCGTAGGAAAGACTCAGCGCATGGTGGAGCCAGTTCATGCTCAGCAGCAGCGCCTTGGAGAAGAAACCAAAGAACCCGCCAAAGCCCATCACGCGGTCAATGTCATTATGAAAACGGGCCGCGATGCGCGCCAAGGTCCGATACTCCTTCGGCCCGGCAAAGAGGTGAATGTCGCGCTCGATCGAGCCGCCGGGCGGCAGGGTCAGGCCGGGATAAACCATCGTGGCCTGGTAACCCAGCGGCGCGGGCCGGTTGGCGGGGAGGTTGAGGGCGTCTTCACCCGAGGGGTGGGGCAGTTCGAGCTTTCGAGCGATGATCTCGAGGGCGGGATGCTGGGGCATGGCCGCCAGCGTGAAAAACTGGTTATGCACCGCCACCCACACGACGTTGCTCTGGCCCGCCTGATAAAGCGCGCGCGGCGTGCCGGGAAAACAGCCGAGGGTTTTGTTGGCGAACCAGGGAGCGCTGATGTCGGTTTCGCTGGAACCGTTGAACCACATGACGCCGACGGCCGAGCCGTCGTCCTGCGCGTTCATGGGGGTGGCGGTGCCCACCACCCACTCTTGTGCCGGCAGGGCCAGCGCCTCGGTTCCGCGGTTCTCGATCCGCACCCTGGCTTCCAAAAGGTAGTTGGTGCTCAAATGGAAGGTTTTGAGAATCTCGAGGCCGTTGGTGAGGAGTTTGCGCGCCTGCACCCCATTTTCGAGGCGGGTCAACTCGAACCGCCCGTCGCCCTGCCAGGCGGGGCCGTCCATCAGCGCGAGCGTGGGGGCGGGCGCCGGCGTGTTGAGCGTGGCCACATCCTGCGGCCCTTGCCGCTTTTGTCGCCGGGTGGGCACGGTTTCCGGGTACTCGAGCAATTGAACCTGTTTGAGCCCTCCTCCGCGCGAGGTAAAGATGTAGCGGGCAATGTTATTGGTCAGCTCGAGGAGTTCCTCCGGGGCATCCGCCTCAGCCGGGAACGCGGTCGGGGAGAGCGGCGCCGCGGAGAGACCGGGCGGGGCGGGGATGGCCGGGGCGGAGGTGGAACCATTGGTGACGGTGACCCGGGCGGTGGGCGCGTTGGTCGTCCCCGGGGGCAGCACGATTGGCGGAAAGATTTTGTTGACCAGCGGATACCAAAGCATCAGCAGGACAAAACAAACCACCAGGATGAGAATAGATTTACGATCCATGAAAACGGTTAGAGTCGGCAGCCGCAGGTTTGGGCGGGAGCTTGCGGACGGCGGTCTTTCGGCGGGACGGGATCATGGCCGCAACCGCCCCAGGGATGACATCGCCCGATTCGTTTGAGCGCCAGCCAGCCTCCCGCCAGGGCGCCATGCTCGGCCACCGCCTGGGCCGCGTAAGCCGAGCAACTCGGCTCGAAGCGGCATCCGGCCGCGGGGCCGAACAGGAAAATCTTCGCCGGGGAAATCACGAGGCGGTAAAGCCGGATGCCCAGGATCAGAACATGTTGGGCTGCGTTCACGCGCCGCTGTTTTTGCTGGTTAACTGCACAGTTTCGCTTTTCGCAGGGCGTTCAGAAAATCCCGCTCCACCTCTGGCAAGCCTTTGCCGAGGATGGACTGGCGGGCGATCAACACCAAGTCCACCGGTTGCGCCAGCTCATGCTGGTGGCGCCGGAACGCCTCGCGCAGCAGCCGCCGCGCCCGGTTGCGCGCGACCGCCGGCCCCAGGCTCCCGCTGCTGATCACGCCGAGCCGGGACCGGGCGCCGGCTGCCAGAAGCCGCCAATTGGCCACCAGGCAGCCAGAGGCCACACGCCGCCCCTCGGCGCGCACGCGGGCAAACTCCCGGCTTTGACGGATTCGCGTCGGGCGCCCGAGCCGCAGCCGCAATGGGCTCTCGGCGGCCATCATCGGCGGCTGGTTAAACCGGCGTCAGGCGCTTGCGCCCCACGCGCCGCCGATTCCGCAGGATGCCCCGTCCGCTCTTGGTCGAGTTGCGGCTGAGGAATCCGTGCTGGCGTTTGCGCCGGATTTTCGATGGTTGATATTGTCGCTTCATAAAAAAATCTCTGCAATGGCGCGTCTCGCGCGCCGTGTCCCCGCACAGAATCGCCGGGGAACACTCCGTAATCGGAACTTGGAACAATAACAATCAAGGCGGGGGTGTCAAGCAGGTCCAAATTTCAACCGCAGTTCAGTTGGGGGCGCTGGGACTGCCACCGGCTGCACCGGGACTTGAGTTTCCTCGCGATTGCGTCACTCTGAGCGACGTGAAATATCGCTGGACCATCGCCCCACCGGAGCCGGCCCGGGCGGCGGACCTGGCGGCCCGGCTGGGGATCGCGCCGCTGGTGGCGCAATGCCTGTTGAACCGCGAAATCGAGGCGCCTGGCCAGGTGGCGCAATTCCTCGAACCGCGTCTCAAGCATCTGGCGGACCCTTTGCTCCTGCCCAACATGGCGGCGGCGGTCGAGCGCCTGGTTTGGGCGCGGGAGAAGCAGGAGACGCTGGCAATCTTTGGGGATTACGATGTGGACGGGGTGACGTCCACCGCGCTGTTGGTGGAGGTTTTGAGGGCGCTGGGCTGGCGGCTGGAGTGGTATCTGCCTCACCGCATGGACGAAGGCTACGGTCTAAGCCAGGAAGCCGTCGAGAACTGCGTGAAGCGGTTCACGCCCAGCCTCGTGCTGGCGGTGGATTGCGGCTCCACCGCCTGCGGGACCATCGGCTGGCTGAAGGAGCGCGGCGTGGATGTCATCGTCCTGGACCATCACCAGGTTTGCGATCCTCTGCCCGATGCCCGGGCGCTGGTGAACCCCCGCCTTGCGGACGGCGGCGCCGGCGGCGAGTCACATTTTACGGAACTGTGTTCGGCGGGTCTTGCGTTCAAACTGGCTCACGCCCTGGTCAAGTACGGGCGCCAGGCGGGCTGGCCCGCGGCCGAGAGGTTCGACTTGAGGCCGCTGCTGGATTTGGTGGCGCTGGGCACGATCGCTGATGTGGTTCCGTTAACGGGTGAAAACCGCATCCTGGTTGCGGCAGGGCTCAAGCGGCTCGAGGCCACCACGCGCCCCGGTTTGGTGGCGCTCAAAAAAGTGGCTCAATGTTCAACGCCGCTGGGCGTGCATGAAGCGGGCTTCCAACTCGCGCCGCGTCTGAATGCCGCCGGACGTTTGGAAACCGCCGAGGCGGCGTTGCGGCTGCTGCAGACCGCCACCCTGGAGCAGGCGTATCCCCTGGCCCGGCAGCTCGACACCCAAAACCGGGAACGGCAGGAAATCGAGCGGCGCATCCTCGAGGAAGCCCTCGCCGCAGTGCGCTCCCGGTTCAATCCGGACAGCGACTTTGTCATCGTCGAGGGGTGTGAGTCCTGGCACATCGGGGTGGTGGGCATCGTAGCCTCGCGGATTCTGCGCCGGTTTTACCGTCCAACGATTATTGTCGGCGGGGAAGCCGGGGCCTGGCGCGGCTCGGGCCGCAGCATCGAGGGTTTTGACCTGGCGGCCAGCCTGCGCCAGTGCGGAGACTTGTTGGTGCGCCACGGCGGCCATGCCATGGCGGCCGGCCTGGCGCTGGAACCTTCCAAACTCGATTCCTTCCGGACACGGCTCAACGAACTGGCCCGGCAAATCCTCCGCCCGGAAAACCTCCAGCCCTCGCTCCGTCTTGATGCCGAGGTCGGCCTGGAGGAGCTTACCCTGAACTGTATCGAGGAGCTCGACCGCCTCAAGCCTGTGGGTCAGGGCAATCCCCCGGTGCAATTCTGCTCGAGGAATCTGCGGCTTGCCCGCCCGCCAGTCCGGCTCGGCGCCGATAAACAACACGCGAAAATGTGGGTGACAGACGGTCGGGCGACGCAGGAAGCCGTGTGGTGGTCGGCGGGCAGCCACCTGCTGCCGGAGGACGCCTTCGACCTGGCGTTTGTGCCGCAGGTCAACCACTACAACGGCCGCATGTCCGTGCAGCTCAAGGTGATCGAATGGCGGCAAAGCCCTTGCGCGTAGGGCTGCATTGGCAGTTTTCATCCGACGCAAGTTGTGCTAATATTTACCATTCGTGCGCCCAAGCGCCGGAGTCTTTTACAACATGCTGGCAACAACTGAATTGAAACGCGGGGCGGCCCTGCCGTCCCGCCTCACTGAAAAGGTGGCTCGATGGCTGCCGACCATACCGCTGTACCGCGACGGGCGGCCGCCCGGCGGCCTGGACGAACAGGAGGTCGCCGCCAGTTTCAGCCGCCTGCCCCTCATTACCAAAGCCGACATTCGGCGCGAGTTCCCGCGCAATTTTCTGCCCGAGGGGGTGGAGTTGGAAGACTTGCTGGATCGTGAACTGGTCGAGTTGGAACACACCTCGGGAACGTCGGAGCAACGCACGCCGTTGTTGCTGGGAGCTGGCTGGTGGAACCAACAGGAGGAACGCGCCCTGCGGCTTAATGGGCTGGTTGGCCACGTGCTGGATGAGTTTCCTGAGGCCCGCCGCGTCACGATCAGCTCGCCGGTGTGCAGCGGCGACATTTGTTACCAGGGCGTGCCTACCCGCTCGGAGCGGGTGGTGGGGAATGCGCTGTTCGTCAGCCTGTCGCGACTGCCGTTTCTCTGGAGCGAGAGCGAACTGGCGCGCATGGCTGAGGAAGCGGTTGAATGGCAACCGCAGTTTTTGGATGTGGACCCGGTTTATGGCGTGGTTTTCGCCCGCTACTGCGAGCGGCACGGCATTCGGCTTCCCTCCCTTCAGTTCATCCTTGCCAGCTACGAGTTTGTCAGTGTGACCCATCGCCGGCTGCTCGAGCGAGTTTTCGGCGTGCCGGTTTTCAATTTGTACGGCTCCACCGAGACCGGTCATCTGCTCATGGAAGATGCGCAGGGGCGGATGCGCCCGAGCGAGGAAACCGCGTTCCTGGAGGTGATTGACGCGGATGAGGGAGGGCGGGGCGATTTGGTGGTCACGACGCTCACCAACGAGTTCATGCCGTTGATTCGGTATCGCATTGGCGACCTGGTCGAACGTCATCAGACCGCTGGCCAGGCGCATTACGTGGTGCATGGACGCGCGATGGATGCGTTGCGGGCTCCCGACGGCCGCCGGATCACGGCGTGGGAGGTGGACCGATGTTTCGCGGGGGTGGAAGGCGTTCTGCATTATCAACTGCTGGAGGAACAGGAACGCTGGCGCTTGAAATTCGTGCCCGATCTGGATCAAGGCGCGCCCGAGGGCCTCGCCGGCCTTCGCGATCGGCTGTGCGCCGTGCTTGGAGTTGCCTCAGAGCGTCTCACGCTCGAGCCAACCGACCTTCTCATGCCCGAAAGCTCGGGCAAATTCCGTTTGATTTACCCCGCCCGGCGCGCCGCGAAAACGGGTTGAAAAGCGCGGGGCACAGCTCGGCGGCACCGGCGATTAGCTGCGCTGTTTCAGCCAACGCCGGCTGCTGCAAGGAGGTCGGGGCACATCATTTCATACAAAGGTCGATAGCTGGTCTGCTTTCAAGACCGCGCATCATTGACTGTAAGATGAAGGTAAGATTGTTTTTTTTTGGTGAGCTTTGGCACTTTCCAAGCTTGATGTGCCCTGACGTGGCATCAGACGTCTCAGGTTGACGCTGAGGCGAGAAGACTGTACACGAATCATACACCTATGCCCCGAAATGTGACGGATGCGATAAGTTCCTGGTTCCGAATGGGCGAGGAACTGGGCGAATTCATTGGAATTCGATTTGGCAGGGTTGCATTGGGCAGCAACGAGCCTGAGTGGTTTTTCCTTCCCCACACAGAGTATGATGGAATTGGAGGTCTGGCCGAGTTGCTGCGGCGTCGGGGAGCTCCTGATGAGAGGTTGCCCCAAATCAAGTACCCAGCGCCACCCTCGCCGTTATCGGTTTTAAAGGTCCTTCCCCGTTACCTCAAGCCCCGCGAGCGGATCGAGTGGCTGCCCATGGAAAAGGGGGCAGGCTCGACCCTTGCCATGCCACAGCCGCCGACAGCAGTCGCGTGGAGAGTGTTCGATGAGCCCACGACGAGTCAAATCCGCCGGTTTTGTCGAAAGACCGGTGTCACCGTGAACTCTTTTCTACTCCGGCACTTGACCAAAGCAATTCGGCCGTTCCTGGCCGACCAATCGGCGGTGATCCCCTGGATGATTCCGGTCAATCTCCGGGGCAAGGTTCAACTTGACCGGGACACGGCCAACCACTCGAGCTATGTGCGCGTGAAGGTGAAGTCCTACGAGACAGCTCAGGACGTTCACCGCAACATTTACGCTGCCCTCGGACGTTGCGATCATTGGGCGAACTGGTACGCTTATCAATCGGGGCGGTTTCTTACACCCGGGATGCAGAAGTTGTTGATTCGGAAGGAGCTCGCAATACCGGAGTGGAATCTTGGCAGTTTCTCGAACCTCGGCGAGTGGGATCCGGACCGCCGCATCCTGAGCCCTGCGTGCCGCGGGGCGTGGCTTTTCTGTCCTCCGGTGCTGCGCTTTCAAACGATAGGCGCAGGCTGTGTGACCTTTCAACAACGGCTCACGCTGACGATCCAGGCTCACCCAGTGCTCACCCAAAGCGAGGCGGTGCCTCAGGCTTGGATGGCCAATTGGGTCAAAGAGATCGAAATGGACGTGAGCAGTCTGGTGGATGAGGCTGCAGCGGCTCCCTGGCTAGCAGCCTGATCGTTTTTTCTCCTCAGCCAAGGGCGGCCTCCTGCTCTGTCATTCCGTTCCGTACTGGAGGTGGCGCATCACTTTGTTTGAACTCACGCACCCGGATTTCCCCGGCGAGCGACCGGATGGCGCAATCATGCAT
>CAZVYG010000070.1:0-17460 GCA_964631605.1 uncultured Verrucomicrobiota bacterium | reverse complement strand
CGTTCGCTTCAGAACTTAAAGCCCGCGGCGATATTGATGGCGTGATTTAGAATGTGGTACGTGCCATTCGCTTCAGGGAAGGTGGTTGCGCCGGTCACCTCATGGTCAGGATTATAGCCGAAGTGGTAAGCTATGCTCCATTCCCACCGCGCCCCCTTTTGACCAAAACCGATGCTGCCCAAGTGCAGGACCGAGTCGGGAATGATCGGGTTGTAATCCTGATCCGGGCTGGAATTTTCGCTATAGAAGTACCCAACGCTCACAAAGAAATCCTTGGGTAGTCTGCGGGTCACGCCAAATTCGTACATGAAAGTGGATTTGTAATTGAGCGGCCAAACCTGATTAATAAACAGGCTCTGGATGGGAATCTGATCAACGTCGTCCCAGTCCGTCCAGTCAATGTTGAACTCGAGATTCCAGTTTTCGGTTGGGCGGAATGAGACTCCCGCCACCACAAACTGTGGAAAGCGGATGGAGGCACTTCCACTCTGAGGCGGCAGCAGAGGCGGAGAGGGGGTGGTCTGGACCGTGCCTTCGTAGTCCACCGTGGTCAGGTAGCGGTAGTTGAGGCCAAATGCCCATTTTTCATGAGGTTGCCAGCGCAGGCCAGCATTGAAGCCGCAGGCCCAGCCGTCGCCCTCCAGAACGAACAGATCTCCCGGCAAGAAACCCAGGCCACGTTTGAAGGAGGCATCCGAGTAATTAAAAGTGGGTCCAATGCCTACAGAAAGAGTGGGATGGATTTGGTAGGCCACAACCGGATTGATCGTCAGGTAGTTTAATTCCCCCTCTTGGGCCGTCGTGCGGAATGGCGAGTTGTCGCCCCAGTCCAAGGATAACCCGTAGGGCGCATAAAACCCCAAGCCGAACGAAACCGGGCATTCCTTCGGCGAGAACACGTAGTAAACCTGCGGCACGAATAGGAATTCCGAGTTGGCATCGTACTCCATCCCGGTTGGCGACTCATACTCAATTCCTCCCCTAACCATGTAGAGGCCGGCCCGAACATTGTGTCCCTCGAGTTGAGTAATGCCGGCAGGATTGTAGTAGATGGCTGAAGGATTGTCCGCAGTGGCGACGAAGGCATTTCCACGCGCGATGGCATCGGGACCCTGGTTGGGAAGCCGAAACCCGACGGCTTCAGCCCCCGCCGTCCCAAGCAGGAATATGCTGAGGACGAGGTTGACGACTTTGAGGATGGTTGTCGTTTTCATAAAGTTGTGTTTCGGCTATGTTATTCGGGCAACCGTTGTAGCCGATTCAACCGCGATCTATGCCTGCCTGTCTCAGGTTGAGACAATTACCCGCACGGCGGCCCCAATTATGCATGGTCTCCGAGGGACGGACCACCGGTCCCGGCTACAGCAGAAGACGTTGCGCGGCCAAAAGAGCAATCCTGGTGCCAGTAAGTCTCATGGTTTCTGGCGTTTGGTTGCCTATTCCAATATTGAAAAAGGATGGTATGAGCAATGTCCAACACCAAATTGTCTGGTGGTTGGCGCAGAAAATGTTATCAAGGTTGCCGGGTCGCTCGGTTGGGGCTTTAATTTGTCGTTGGCGGAAGCGTCCGGCCCGCCCAGCACCGTCGTGAGCGGCCGATTCGTGAAATGATGCAAGCAGCCACTGCCATAGCAACGGATGCACGCGCAACATTCCAGACCAGCCAGGGTCTGGAGTTGCGCGGGAGCGTGGTTCATTTGGCCCGGCATTCGGCCTCGGTCGAGGTTTACAGCCCCGAACCGGTGATTCGCAGTTCGGAGGTGCTGCAGGATTTTTGCGTGGTGATGGGGGAGGACCCGGTCTATCGCGGGCGGGCCCTGGTGCAGCATCAGGTCAACACCGGCAGTGTGACTGTCTGCTCGGTGGCGCTGGATGACACGTCCTTCGACGCGGAGTATCTGGCGCGGCAGAATCACGGGCAGCCTTTGGGAGAGCGGTTCGCCGGGTTCATGGCGCAATGGGGACAGACTTGGAGAGTGCTGCCTGAGTTCAAAGTGGCGGTGGCGGACATCCAGACCCTGCTGCTGGACTTGCGCCTGTGGATGGCGCAAATCGAGCTGGGATTGCAGGCGGGGGCTCCCCCCGACCTTGCCGCCCGCGAACGCGACGCGGCGGACCAACTGAGCCCGGTGGTGGTACCGGTCCTCAACTCGGTGTTTGAGCGGTTCGAGCGGCAGTATCGCCGGCTGACGCCGGAAGAATGCCCGGAACACCGCAGTTATGTGCAACGACATCTGCATCCGCTGGTGCTGTGCGCCCCCTTTGCCTATCGCAGCTATGTCAAGCCGCTCGGTTACGCCGGGGATTATGAAATGGTGGACATGATGCTGCGCGACCCGCGGGAAGGGGCGTCGCTGTTCGCGAAAGTTTTCAACGTCTGGCTGCTGCAGCAGGACTCGGCCGCCGCCCACCGCAACCGCATTGAGTATTTGACCCGCAAGCTGGTTGAAACCGTTGCCCCCGCCGAGCGGGCGGGGCGCCGGGCCAGAATCCTCAACCTGGGCTGCGGCCCGGCGCGCGAAATTCAATACTTCATGGCGCGAAGCGCCTTGAGCGATTGGGCGGAGTTCACGCTGCTGGATTTCAACGAGGAGACCCTGCGCCACGCCCAGGCGGCCCTCGAGCGCGAGCAACGGCGTCATAGCCGCTCCACCCTTATTCAGGTCCAGAAAAAGTCCGTGCAGCAACTGCTCAAGGACGCGCTGCGGGCCGCGCCCACGCCGCAGGGCGCGAACTATGATCTGATTTATTGCGCCGGTTTGTTTGATTACCTGGACGACCGCACCTGCCGCCGGCTGCTCTCGTTCTTCCACCAGTTGGCGGCGCCTGGGGGACGGGTGTTGGCCACCAACGTGGCCCCCTCGACCCCCAACCGCGGCAGCCTCGAGCTGATCCTGGACTGGCATCTCATCTACCGGGACGCCGCCCAGGTGGAACGGTTGTGCCCCGAGACCATCCCCGCCGACAGCGTGCGTGTCGAAAGCGAGGCCACCGGCCAGAACATTTTCCTGGAGATATGCAAAGATGACGCGCGCTGAAAAACTCGAGGTGCCGGTCCAGGACGTTCAGAAGAACTTCCGCGAAAACGAGCGGGAGGTGCGGATTCGCACCGGCAAGATCGCCTGCATCCTGGTCTTTGTGCTGATGCCGCTGGGGTTGACGGCGGACTACTTCGTTTATCCCGAGCACCTCGGCGAGTTCGCCCAACTGCGCCTGCTTTGCTCGCTGTTGGTGGCCGGGGTCTTCCTGCTGCACAACACGGCCCTGGCCCGCCGATTCTATCCGGCGGTCGGCATGCCGATTGTCGTTCTGCCCGCCTTTTTCATGTGCTGGATGATGTACCGCACCGATGACGGCGCCAGTTCCAGTTACTATGCCGCTTTGAACCTGATCCTTTTGGCCGTCAGCACCGTGGGCCACTGGAGCATCGCGGAGACTCTCGGCGCCGTCGCGGCGGTGATCGGCCTCTACCTGGGCACGTACCTGGCCACCGAATCGCGGACCGATTTCAGCATCTTTTACACCAACAGTTACTTCATCGCGCTGACCGGCATCATCGCGATTTCCGGCAATTATCTCTTCAACCGGCTTCGGTACCGCGAGTTTCGCCTGCGCTGCGAGCTGGACGCCAACCAGCGCAAGCTGGCCCGGCAAAAGGACGAGCTGGCCGATACGGTCAATCAACTCCAGGCGACCAACCGGCAGCTTCAGCAGACCCAGGCGCAACTGGTGCAATCCGAGAAAATGGCTTCGTTGGGCCGGTTGAGCGCAGGCATTATTCACGAAATCAACAATCCGCTAAACTTTGCCACGACAGGGCTGTTCACCTTGCGGAAGAAGGGGGCCAGTCTCACGCCCGAGCAGCAGGCGCATTATCTGGAAGTACTGGGCGACGTGGAAGACGGCATCAAACGGGTGAAAACCATCGTCACGGGCTTGCGGACCTTCAGCCATCCGGATACGGAAAGCCGGGACCAGGTCGAGGTGGCGGAGGTGGTGGCGTCGGCCCTGCGGTTCCTGAGCGCGGAGATCAAGGACAAGGTGGAAGTCGAGTGCGATTTGGCGGATCAGCAGACCATCTGGGCCAACCAGAACCAGCTTATCCAGATTCTGCTCAACCTGCTCCAGAACTCGCTGGATTCCCTAAAAACCAAGACGTTTGGCGACCAGCAGCGGCCGCACATCCGGATCGAAGGGCGCGTCGAGAACGGCAAGAGTCTGCTGCGGGTGCGGGATAACGGGCTGGGCATCCCGCCCGAGGCCCTCCCGAAGGTGTTCGATCCCTTCTTTACCACCAAAGACCAGGGGGAGGGAATGGGCCTGGGCCTGAGCGTCTGCTACGGGATGGTCGAGCAGTTCGAGGGCCGCATTTTTGTCTCCTGGAACGAACCCGGAAACGGTTGCGAATTTACGGTGGAATTTCCCGCCAAAGGATAGCCCCCTTGTTATGGAACCAACTTACGACTACCGCAAATTTGCCATCCTATACGTTGACGATGAGGAAAAGTCCCTGAGACGGTTTGTGGACGCGTTTGGCGACCAGTTCCGCATCCTGACGGCCAGCAACGCCCGCGAGGGCTTGCGCCTGCTCGAGGAGCACAAGGACGAGATCGGGCTGCTGATGACCGACCAGAAGATGCCGGGGGAGAAAGGCGTTTGGCTGCTGGAAAAAGCCCGCCAGCTCCAGCCGCGCATCATCCGCCTGCTGGTGACCGCCTACACCGATTACGACGCCGCCATTGCGGCGATCAACACCGGCTCGATTTACAAATACGTCGAAAAACCCTGGGACCCGCCCCAGCTCGAAAACACGCTCAAGCGCGGCCTGGAGTTTTTCATGGTGCAGCGCGAGCGCGACCAACTGCTGCGCGAGAAGTTGTCCGTGCTTCACAACATGATGATCGCCGACCGGATTGTGAGCCTGGGCCTGCTGGCGGCCGGCTTGAGCCATCACATCCGCAACTCGCTGGTGGCGGTAAAGACGTTTCTGGATCTGGCCCCCGCCAAGTTGGCCGAAGAGAAAATGGATCTCAACGGCCTGCGCAATCCCGATTTCTGGAAGGAATATTACCAAAACGTCCAGAACCAGATTAACCGCATCAACAACCTCCTCAAGGACCTTTGGAGCGCAGCCGAAAAGCCCACCTTCGACTTCTCCGATCGGGTCAACGCGCGCCAGGTGGTCGAGGAGACCTACGCCCAGCTTCAAAGCAGCTTCGCCGAAAAGCAGATTCAGTTCGAGAACCAGATTCCGGCCGACCTGCCGGCCCTGAACGTGGACAAACCCAAGTTCTATCGCCTGTTCGAGCTGCTGCTGAAGGATGAGCTGGCCAGCCTGCCGCCCGGCACCCGGTTGGTCTTCACCGGCGAGGCGGTTGCCAACGGCACGGGCCCCGAAAAGCAACAGGTCAAAATCCAGCTTACGGACAACGGACCCGGCCTGCCGCAGGAGGCGTTGCGCATTGTTTTCGACCCGTTCGTGGTTCGCGGCGACACGCCCATGGAATATGGCATACACCTGATGGCGTGTTTCTTTATCGTCCACCACCACGGCGGGCGGATCGAAGCCCACAACACCGGGACCCAGGGCACCACCTTCACCTTGCGCCTGCCGGTCAATCCGGCTCAAAGCGTGCCGGCCACCGAGGAACACGACTTTCTTCAGAAAGTGCTGCTGAGCGATTCAATCTGGGAGAAGCTCATCTCCTCGGAATAGTCAAGGCCATCCCCACCCAACAGGCGCCGCGGCCGAGTCACTGTTTGACGGCGCCCTTGCTATCCGCGACACTCGCAGGCGTATGACGCCATGACCCGATGCCGCTGGACAGTCGTGGGCCTGTTGTTTTTTGCCGTTACCGTCAATTATATTGACCGGGCGGTGCTCGGGGTGCTCAAGCCGCTGCTGGACCAGGAGCTGGGCTGGGACCAGAAGGACTACGGCTGGATGGTCACCGCCTTTCAGGCCAGCTATGCCGCCGGCTACCTGCTGGCCGGCCGGCTGTTTGACCGCATCGGGGTGCGAGTGGGATTCCTGCTGGCCGTGTCGGTCTGGAGCCTGGCGGCGATGGCTCACGCCGCCGCCCGGTCCGTTCTCTCTTTCAGCATCGCCCGGTCGGTGTTGGGCCTGGCGGAGGGCGGCTGTTTTCCGGCCGCCATCAAGGCCGTTACGGAATGGTTTCCACGCGAGCAGCGGGCCTACGCGACCGGCCTGTTCAATGCCGGCAGCAACGTCGGGGCGATCCTCTGCCCGCTGGTGGTTCCGTGGCTGGCGCAGGCTTGGGGCTGGCAGGGGGCGTTTGTCGCGACCGGGGCCGTCGGTTTCCTGTGGGTGGCCGCCTGGTTCTGGCTGTATCACGCGCCGGAGACGCACCCCCGCATCTCGGCGGCGGAACTGGCCTACATCCGCAAAGACCCGCCGGAAATGACGGCCAAAATCCCCTGGGTTGAATTACTGCGCCACAAGCAGACGTGGGCCTTTATGGCCGGCATGATGGCTTCCGCGCCGGTCTGGTGGTTCTACATCTTTTGGATTCCGGATTTCCTAAACAAACGCTACGGCTTGAACCTGACCCAAAGCAGCCTGCCACTGATGGCGATTTTCTTCTTTTCGAGCTTCGGCGGGATCAGCGGCGGCTGGCTTTCCTCGGCCCTGCTCCGCCGCGGCTGGTCCGCCAATGCCGCCCGCAAGACCGCCCTGCTGGTTTGCGCGCTGGCGGTGCTGCCGGTCTTTGCCACGCCGCTGGCGCCCCACGTCTGGTGGGCGGTGGGACTGGTGACGCTGGCCGCCGCCGCCCATTGCGGCTACGCAGCCAATCTTTACACCCTGGTAAGCGACACGGTGCCGCGGCAGGCGGTGAGTTCGGTGGTTGGCATCGGCGGCATGGCTGGTTCGGTCGCCGGCATGTTCTTCGCCCAGATTGTGTCCCGGGTTTTGCATTTTACCCACAACAATTACCTTGTCCCCTTTGCCCTGGCCGCCTCGACGTATCTTCTCGCCCTGGGTCTGATCCACCTGCTGTTGCCGCGCCTCGAGCCCCTGCGGTTATCGGATCAACTCACGGCCGGGACCGGCCAGCCGCAGATCACCCCTCCCCGACCATGAACGCTCTCACCAGCCGCGAACGCGTCCGCCTGACCCTGAATCACCAGGAGCCCGACCGGGTGCCGGTGGATTTCGGCGCCAGCCGCATCACCGGCATCGGCGCGATTGCCTACCGCAACCTTCTTCAGCACCTCGGTTTGAAGGAGGAAATCAAGGTGTATGACATCAAACAGCAGCTTGCGGAACCTTCGCTGGAGGTGTTGGACCGGCTGGGGGCGGACGTGGTCCAGGTGCACCGGTTGGGGCCGACCAGCGGCCTGCCTTTCCTGGAAATAGACCGCTGGAAACCCGGGCGCCTGACCGACGGCTCGCCCTGCCTCGTCCCGGAAGCGTATGAGGAAAGCCGGCGGGCCGATGGGGCCGTTGAACTGCGCCGCAACGGCGAGCTGTGCGCCTGGCGCGCCCCGGAATCCTTCTACTTTGACGTCTGCTACGCGCCGCTTGCCGACGCCCAGACCCCGGCGGACATCAACGCTTTTGTATGGCCAGACCCCTGGACCGAGCGCGAGGAGCAGTATGTCAAGGACCGCATCCAGCGGCTTTATTACGGCACGGACAAAGCGCTTTTTGCGGGTCTGCCAATGCTCGTTTGCTCGTTTTTTGAAATCAGTCTTGTTTTGTTCGGCTTCGAGAATTTCATGATGAAGCTGGCCGCCGAACGCGACCTGGTGGAATACTGGCTCGACGCCAAACTCGCGCATGACCTGGCGATTTTGGACAAGTTCCTCGCCATCGCCGGCCCCTATCTCGAGGTGATCCAAATGAACGATGACTTCGGCGCGCAGGACACCCTGCAAATCTCGCCGCGCCTTTACCGGGAATTGTTCAAGCCCCGCCAGCGGCGCTGGATCGAGTTTGTCAAGGCGCGGACACCGGCCAAGGTGTTTATGCACTGCGACGGGGCCATCCGCGAAATCCTGCCGGACTTCATTGAAATCGGCATTGATATTTTGAATCCGCTGCAAACTTCGGCCCGCGGCATGGACCCGCGGGAGATCAAGCGGCAGTTTGGGCGGAACCTGGCTTTCTGGGGCGGCGGCGTCGAGACGCAAACGACCCTGCCCTTCGGCACCTGTGAGGACATCCGGCGCGAGGTGCGCGAGCGGATCAAGCTCCTGGGGCCCGGGGGCGGCTACGTTTTTGCCACCATTCACAACCTCCAGCCGGATATTCCGCCGGACAAAATCCTGGCGATTTACGAAACGGTAGCGCAGTGCGGAGGTTATCCGTTGCGATGAGTTGGCTGCCGGGCTTTCGCATGGCATGCTTCCTGTCGTTCGAAGCCGGGCACCCAAAGGGCCGGTAAGACGCCGCCACAATATGGAAACGGATTGGAACCAGCTACAGGAACTAGCGCTGGAAGAGGTCGAGGCCACCCTGGCCGAATTGCCCGCCCCCCTGCGGGAGAAGGCCCGGGCGCTGCCGGTTACCTTCCAGCGCCAGCCCAACGCCGACCAGCTACGCGACGGCATCGCCCCCGACACCCTCGGGCTCTTTGTCGGTCCCGAGCACGCCTATCAGGAGACCTCCCCCGAGCCGATCCCGCCCCAAATCATCCTGTTTCTCGAGAACCTCTGGGAGTTTGCGGACGCGGACGAGGAAATTTTTCTCGACGAAGTCCACACCACCTACCTCCACGAATTGGGGCATTATCTCGGCTTGGACGAAGACGACCTGTTCGACCGCGGGCTGGACTGAAGGCGCCTGGTGGGGGGAAGGCTCGTTGGCCAGCTAATCCTCGTGATGCCGCGGGTCCAGGGGGTTGGCCCGTTGTGTGGTGAACTGAAAGGTTAAACGCGAAGGCAGGGGGCAATCGAATCGGCGCTCTTCAACGGGCTGACCAAGGCCAGGTTAAGGCGTTCGGGGCGGAAGAAATCCCGGGCGGCGGCCATGATTTGAGCGGGAGTCACCTGGGCGACGCGGCGCTTGATTTCGGCGGGGTGAGGGACGCGGTTGTAGCCCAGGAGGTGGTCACCGACCCAGTTCATCTGGTTTTCGGTGCTCTCCTGGGCGAGGTCAAGCTGGCCGAGCAGGTAATCGCGCGCCCGGCGCAGTTCGGCGGCGGGAACCGGCTGCTTCTTCAGGCGCCGCAGCTCGGAAAGGATCAGCCGCAGGGCGCGCGGCAGCTTGTCGGTGTCCAGGCCCGCGGAAATCACCAGGTCGCCCGTGTCGGTGAAGAAACTGGGGTTGCTGTAAATGGAATACGTCAGGCCACGGTCCTCGCGAACAACCTGGAAGAGGCGGGAACTCATGTTTTCGCCGAGGATCGTGTTGAGGACGCGCAGCGCGTAGCGGCGGTCGTCATGTCGCGAGCAGGTCCGAAATCCGAGAGCCATCTGGGTTTGCTCGTTCTGCCGGGTGATGAGCCGCACCCGGGGAGCGGATTGATGGTTGCGCGACAGCTCGAAGGGCGGGCGGGGGCCGTTGGGAAAGCGCGGGATAAAGCGGCTGACCGCCCGCACCATCTGTCGGTGGGTGACTCTGCCGGCGGCCACGACGACGGCCGAGGCGGCGACGTAATTGCCGCGCAGGTAGTTCACCAATTCACCGCGTCCGATGCCGTCCAGCGACTCGGCGGTGCCGGTAATCGGACGTCCGAGCGGTTGATCGGGCCACATCAATGCGTTGAACGCTTCCTGGACCAGGTGCTGCGGTTCGTCCCAGTACATCGAAATCTCCTCCTTGATGACCTCCCGCTCCTTGGCGACATCGGCGGGGTCAAATCGCGAGTTCAGGAGCATGTCCATCAGCACGTCCAGCAGCAGCGGCAGATGCGGGGCGCAGGCCCGGGCATGGAAGCAGGTGACTTCCTCGCTGGTAAAGGCATTGAGCGAGCCGCCGATGCCTTCCACCGCCTGCGAGATTTGACGCGCCGAGCGTTTGCGGGTGCCCTTGAAGAGGAGGTGTTCGATAAAATGGCAGACGCCATTGAGCGCCGCCGGCTCATACCGCGAGCCGACGCCGAGGTACAGGGCCACACTGACGCTGCGCATGTGCGGCATGGACGCCGTGGCCACACGCAACCCGTTGGCCTGGGTTGTGAATTCGTAATCCACAGCCTTAGTCTAGCACAGATTCCCGCCCTGCCGATGGCCGGCCCGCGCCTGGCCCGCCGCGCGGCCCCCCGGGGCCACAAGATTGGGGGGAATACGTCCTTGCCGCCCACAGATTCCCTGGGTGCGGGATTCCTTGACGCGACAAAGCAGCAGAATACCATGAGGAAGTAAAGTCGAACACGACAGAAACCACAGGCCGTGACTGAGCCAGAACAACCATCCGGCGCCACGCCGCCGACCGCCGGCGCGGCAGCTCCGCCGCCCGAACCGCCCTCGGTCCCGCCCTGGCACGAATTGGAGCTGCGGGTGGCGCAGTTGGAGGCGGACCGGGGGGTGATCGAGCAGGAGATCAAGGCCCTGAGACAACTGCTCGAGCGGGTGATCGAGCACCGGCAGAAGTCGCATGGGGAGTTGGTCCTGCTGCTGACGACGCTGGTCAGCAAGCTGCCCCTGACAGATATCGGCGGGCTGGTGGGCCGGCTGGTTGAGCACAACTCCAATGTCAGCCATTACCTGGCGGCCCTGGCCAAGGGAACCGCGGAACTGGACATCCCTCAACCCACCGTCCTGGCCACCCTGGACCACACGAAGCGGGACCTCGCGGCGGCCATCAAGCCCCTGGTCGAGGAGCTGCTGCGACTGGAAGCCCCTCTTGAAAAGAGCCTGCTGGAAGCGTTGCCGGAACAGCCGGAATTGTTTTTCTCGCCCCGCATGCTGCGGGCGTGCCGCTGCTTTGTGAAAGGATGTCTGCCCAAGGAGCGAATCGTGCGCGAGTTTGGCGAGGCGGCCCTGCCCTGCTTCAACGACTTGACCACCGACCCGAAGTTGAATCCCCGGCCCAAGCCCGACGAGATCGTGCTCGGGTTCAAGAACGACTTTGAGACCCTGGTCCAACAAGCGGAGGGTTTGAGCCCGGAAAAGCGGGAGGGACTCCTCAAGCTCTATCGGAGCGTTCAATCGGCGAGAATGAACTCCGAACGAGCCCTGGCGCAGCGCAATGCGTTCTGCCGGTTGTCGTTTGTGATCGAGCTGTGGCATTATTACGAGCATCAAAACACCGAGGCGCCGGACGTGGTGTTTGCCCAGCGATTGCCCGGGCTGCTGGAGCAGTTGGTGTTGCCGGGGCCGGACGACCGGCTGGAAGAGAAGCTCCTGGCCCAGGCCGAGGCCCTTCTGGCGCACGTTATCAACCCGGATCACCGCCTCATGGTGATTAATAACATCGGCAAAGGCGGCGGGGCGGCGCGCACTCTTCGATATGTCCTGCGGTTGCGCGCGGAGAAATTGCCGGAAACCGACCTCGAACATTCCATCGCCGAATTTGCCCGGCACTTGATTCCCGCCCAGGGACCGCCCAAAGCCGAGCCCATCGCCGCGGTGTTGAAGTTGCTCAAGCCCGAGATGCAGCAGGCTGTTTTGCGCGCCATTCGTTCTTGTGACCGGCTGCGCAAGGACGTGGCCCAAACGCTGGCCAAGGCGGTGGCGGCGGCGTTGGGATTGTCCGAGATCGCGCCTGAAACCCATGCGGCGGTGGCTGAGCCGCCGGAGATGGAGCGAAAGCGGGTGTGGGGGGCCATCAAGGACATGATCATGCGCCGGGCCGATCCCGCGAGCATCGCCGCGAGCATTCGTGACCGGCTCAATGCCCGGTACAACGCTGATGAAGTCCGCGAAAGTTGGATGGTGCTGACCGAGGCCGATCCGATGATGCTCATTCGGATCGTTTGTCACCTGCCTTATCTGCCCAACGGGAAAACGGACCCCATTGCCCGGCCGGTGATCGAAACCTACGTCACGCGGCTGCTCCACGAGAAATACGCGGCGACGTACCAAAAGGTGTTGCGAAGCCTGAAGAGCATGTACGCGGCGAAACCCGACAGTCCGACTCTGCTCACGTTTACCGCCCTGGTGAAATGGGCCAGTCCGGAAGCCGCCCAGAAGCTCTGCGCGGATATCGGGATGCCCGCGCCCGCCTGAACCGTGGCGCGGCCGCAGCCGCCGCTTAGCGGCGCCACCAACTGGTTTTGCTCTTGGCGCCCTTGGGTTCGGGCGCCTGCGAACGCTGGATCAGCAACTGGCTTCGCGCCAGTTCGAGCGCCATGCGGAACTCGTCATAGCTGAGGAACCGCTCGGCCGGGTTCTTGGCCATGACCTTCACCAACGCGTCGCTGGTGGCCTGGGTCACCTCGGGCACCACCAGGTTTGGGGGAGTCAGGGGCGTGTGCACATGCGCGGCCACCAGCTCCTCGACGCTGGGCGCTTCGAACGGCACGTGGCCGGTCAGCGCGTGGTACAGCGTGCAGCCGAGGCTGTACATGTCCGACAGAAACGTCTCCGGCTCCCGCTTGATCTTCTCCGGCGCCACGTAATACGGCGTCCCCTCCGTGACCGTCGAGGATTCCGGCTCGGCATCCACTTTTCGCGCGAGGCCAAAATCCACCAGCTTGGGTTCGTTGTCCGCGTTGAAGAGAATGTTGCCGGGTTTGATATCCCGGTGCAGGAGGTTGTGCTTGAGGGCCAGGTCGAGAGCCGAGGCAATCTTGATTCCGATGTCGAGCACTTCGAGTTCCTCGAGCCGATGCTGCCGCTCGATCCGGGTGTCCAGGCTCCCCCGGTCCGCCAGTTCCATGACCAGGTAACGCTGGCCCTCGAATTCGTCGAAGGCGTAGATGTGAATGATGTTGGTATGGTTCAGGGAAGCGCAGGCCCGGGCCTCCCGGTAGAAACTTTCCAAAGCCACGGGATCGTTCTCGAGCTCCTTGCGCATGAGTTTGATGGCGACCATGCGGTCCAGGATCGTGTCATAGGCCCGGTAAACCTTGCCGTGTCCACCCGAAGCGATCTTGCTGCGCAACTCGAACTGGCGCAACTGCATCGGCATCATGATCGGGTGACCGCACCGCTTGCAGGGCTCTGTCGCCAGCGGAGGCAGATCTCCGGGGATGAAAACCTTCGCGTCGCACCCGGGGCAGGTCACCATCTTCAGCGGTTTGTCACTTGTGCTCATGATCAGGCAGCCTCAAAGAACCTTCCAGCCGGAATCGGCGGGGCCGGAGTCTCCAACTCCCGGGACTCGGAACCAAAAAGTCCATAACCTCTATACCCGCACTCGCCTCCGCCGTCAAAACTCAAAAATGCGTCATTCCAACTTCGGGCCAGAGCGGCGGCGGCTTTCGCCCTTGAAGTCGGGGGAGGGGGTTTCTATGTTCGGCTTATGAAACGAGTCATGTTCGTCGTGTTCCTGATGGCGGTGAGCGCGGGCGGTTTGCGCGCCCAGGACGCGGCCACGGAAGAGCGTCTTAACAAGCTGGCGGGCCAGATCGAAGATTTGATCGCCGCGCAACGGGTGCAGCAAAACCAGATCAACGACCTGAGTCGGGCCATTGCGGACCTGCGCGACCGGATGGGCCGGCCGAGTGACCTGTATGCGTCGCAGGAGGACCTGCGGCGGCTGGCCGATGCCGTGAAGGAAATTGACCGGAAACGGATCGAAGACGCCGAGCGCATCCACAAGGAACTGCTGAACCTGGGCAAGACGCTGACGGCTGCGTCGGCCCGGCCTGCGACGGCCAGCCCGACCGCGTCGGGCGGCGGAGGCAAGTCCAGCGTGCCGGACAAGTATTTCGAGCACACGGTCGCCAAGGGCGACACCCTTTCAACCATTGTGGAAGCTTACCGCGAGCAGAATATCAAGGTAACGGTGGATTCAATCCTGAAGGCCAACCCGGGCTTGAAGCCCGAGCGCCTGCAGGTGGGTCAGAAAATCATCATTCCGGCGCCGTAGGGGCCGGGGGAGGGGCAGGCCGCGCGCGGGAGCGAGGCTTGCCGCCGAAGAAGGCCCTACGGGGCGGGATGGAGGAAATCGAGTTTGGGTGGGGTGGCTGGCGGGGTGGGCAATTCGATGGTGGCGCGGAGGGGGTGGCTGGCGGTGATAGCGCCGCCGGTGGCGAGGTAGAAGAGGCCATTGACGACGCCGGCGTCAATGTTGTCGGGGGATTCCCAGGAAGCGCTCGAGGCGGTGAAGCGGGCGGTTTTGAGAGGCACCCACTCGCCCTGGGTGGTGCGAACCCAACCGTTGGCATAAAGGGCGCGGCGGGTTTCACCGACGCTTTTGACGTCGCGGCGGAAGTCTTCAACGAAGGAATGGTAACCGCGCAGGGGGCGGCCGCCGGTGCGAGTGCGGAAGGTGGCCAGTTTCCACCAGGTCTGCTTCGAGTTGAGCCAAACCCAGGCGGTGTAGGCGGTTTTGTTGCTTTGCACCTGGCCCTGGATGACGAAGCGGTTGGTTTCGCCCAGGTTCCAGACACAACCGGCCATGCATTGACCGCCCGTGCCTTCACCCCCGAAGCGGCGGATGCGCACGCCCTCGCCCTGGGCGAGCACTTCGACGCGGTCTTCGGTCTTCACCGCGTTGGGATCGTCTCCCCGGGTCGGGTCCCAGACGGAAAACAAGACGACTTTTTCGTCCGCCCGAGCGAGCTGCTGCAGTCCGAAGTAACCGGTGTCCCACCCGCAAGCCATGAAGTAACTGCCGGGAACGGATTGCTGGATGATCATCTCGTTGTAATAGACATCGCCTTCCGGGGCCGGGTAGCTCAAATGGACGGAGCGGGCGGCGCGGAATGGGGAGGTGGAAACGGCGGCGGCCGCGCCAGTCAGTGCCAGCAGCAGTGCGGTGAATCCCGCCAGACCCGTCCGGCGGCCCGTCGAGATATTTGCATTCGGGAAAGCCATGGGGCTCTGGTGGAAAAGCAGCGATTGAATCAACATGGGCCGGAGGGTAACCCGCGCGCCCGGGCGGAGGAAATACCACATTAGGGTGACGGTTTCTTGAACCGGCACGGGGCTGTCCGCACGAGGCGCCTGGGCGCGCCTGGGAAGGGGCTGTTGAAAGGATTGAAATGCGCTGAGGTTCCATTAGTATGCAAGGCCATGACTACGACTTTATCTCGGCGCGCATTTCTCAAGGCGGGCGCGATGGTTTCAGCCTCCGGTTCCTGGCTCGTCTCTGGAGCTATTCATTCGTGGGGCGCGGAGGCGCCCAACAGCCGGATCACGCTGGGGGTGATCGGCACCGGCAAGCAGGGGCGTCACCTGCTGAATAATTTCCTGAATCAGCCCAATACGCAGGTGGTGGCGGTGTGCGACGTGGACACCACGCGGCGGGAGCATCACCAGAAGCTGGCCAATGAGTTTTATACGATCAAGACGGGCAAGGAATACAAGGGGTGCGCCGCCTACGCGGAGTTTCAGGAGCTGCTGGCCCGGAAGGACATTGACGCGGTGGTGATTGCCACGCCGGACCATTGGCATGCTTACCAGGCGGTGGCGGCGTGCCGGGCGGGCAAGGATATTTACTGTGAGAAACCGCTTTCGCTCACGATCCGCGAGGCCCGGGCGATGGTCGAGGCGGCGCGGAAGCACGAGCGGGTGTTCCAGACCGGCTCGATGCAGCGCTCCTCGAAGGAATTCCGGACCGCGTGCGAGCTGGTGCGCAACGGGCGGATTGGAACCGTCAAGCAAATCATTGTGGATGTCGGCGGCCCCTCCCGGCCGTGTGACCTGCCGGAGGAACCCCTGGAGCCGGGATTGAATTGGGACCTGTGGCTGGGGCCGGCGCCGCTGCGTCCCTACAATTCGGTGCTGAGCCCGCGCGGGGTGCATGATCATTTCCCGAACTGGCGCAATTATCGCGAGTACTCGGGGGGGATGATGACCGACTGGGGCGCCCACCATTTCGATATCGCGCAATGGGGTTTGGGCATGGACGAGAGCGGGCCGGTGGAGATCATTCCGCCGGACGATCCGACGGCCACCAAAGGGGTGCGGTTTATCTATGCCAACGGCGTGGAAATGATTCACGGCCAGAGTGGCGGCGTGCTGTTTATCGGCACGGAAGGGAAAATCCTGGTGAATCGCGGCAAGTTTGAGGCCACGCCGGAGTCGGTGGCGGCCGAACCGCTGGGGCCGAACGCCATCCGGCTGTATAACAGTTACAGTCACACCAAGGATTTTCTGGATTGCGTGCGAAGCCGGAAGCGGCCGATCTGCGACGTGGAGATTGGGTGCCGGTCGGTAACGGTGTGCCACTTGGGCAACCTGGCGTATTGGAACCATCGCCGGTTGAAATGGGACCCGGTCAAGGAACGGTTTGTTGGCGATGAAGAGGCCAACCAGTGGCTGGACCGGCCCAAACGGGGCGGGTGGCAGGTTTAAGGTGCGGTCCTATTCCATTTTTCTGCACCCCGAAACGCGGCAGTTGTTCGGGTATGCCGAGATTGAAAGTGAGGAGCGCTGGGCGGCGATCGCCGACACGGCGGTGAACCGGCGGTGGTGGGCTTATATGAAGGACCTTATGGCGACGAACCCCGATAACAGTCCGGTGAGTGTGAAGCTGCGGGAGGTGTTTCATATCGAAAACCGCCTCTCCTGAGACGGGTCAGGTTGCGACTCGCGAGGGTTCGGAAGCGGGTTTTGTTTCGGGGGCGGACGGGCCGGCGGCGGCGGTTGTTGCCCGGAGCATTTGGTAGAAGGTGTTGGTGATGGAAGCGGCGGGCGGGCGGTCCAGGAGACTGACTCCGATCGTCGCGAGGCAGCCGGCGGCGAAACCGGGAACCATTTCGTAGAGGCCCCACCAGCCGCCGTTGCGCCAGAGGATGACGGTTGCGGCGCCAGCGATCATGCCGGCCAAGGCGCCGCGGCGGGTGGTGCGCGGCCAGGTGAGGGAGAGCAGGATCACCGGGCCGAAGGCGGAGCCGAAGCCGGCCCAGGCGTAGCCGACCAGCCCGAGCACGCGGCTGGCGGGGTTGGCGGCGATGGCGATGGCGATGCCGGCAACCAGCAGCACCATGGCGCGGCCGATCCACACCAGCTCGCGTTGCGAAGCGTTCGGGCGCAGGAAGGTTTTGTAGAAGTCTTCGGTCAAGGCCGAGGAGGACACGATCAACTGACAGGAGAGGGTGCTCATGACGGCCGCGAGGATGGCGGCCAGGAGGAGGCCTGCAATCCAGGGGTTGAAGAGCAGTTGGGACAGGGCGATGAAGACCGTTTCGCGATTGGCGGTTACGGGCGCGGCCTGGTCCGGGTGCGCGGCAAAATAGGCAATGCCGAAAAAGCCGACGGCCATCGCGCCAAGGAGGCAGAGCACCATCCAAGTCATGCTGATGCGCCGGGCGTTGGGAATGACCTTGGCGGAGGAGGCGGACATGAAGCGGGCGAGGATATGCGGCTGGCCCAGGTAGCCCAAGCCCCAGGCGAGCAGGGAGAGGATGAAGGTGTTCTTGATGCCCTGGAGGAGCCAGT
>CAZVYG010000069.1:0-28977 GCA_964631605.1 uncultured Verrucomicrobiota bacterium | reverse complement strand
CAATGACGTTCTTGTCGCCGACGGCGGTGCGGACGACGCGGCCGCCGGCGGCCTGGACGGCGGCGTCCAGCCCGGCGTTGCTCATGACGGTTGCCACCAGGGTGCGTTCCGCAAGGGTGCCCTGGCGGAGCATTTCGAGGGCGGAGATGGCCATGATGTCGTCGCCGTCAATCAGGCGCCCCGTCTCGTCGGAGAGCAGGACGCGGTCGGCGTCGCCGTCATGGGCGATGCCGAGGTCGGCGCGATGTTCCCAGATTTTCTGGCACATGAGGGAGGGATGCATCGAGCCGCAGTCCTTGTTGATGTTCATGCCGTCCGGCTGATTGCCATAAACAATCACCTCGGCGCCCAGCTCCCGCAGCACGCAGGGGGTGGATTTGTAGGCCGCCCCATGCGCGCAATCCACCACAATACGCATGCCCTCCAGCGTCATCCCCCGGGGGAAGCTGGCTTTGGCGTGCTCAATGTATCGTCCCAGCGCGTCGTCAATGCGCACCGCCTTGCCGATATCGTCGGCGGTGGGACGAATGCTTTCGATCTGGCCGCTGAACACCAGCGTCTCAATTTCCTGCTCGATCTTCTCGTCGAGTTTGTAACCATCCGCCCGGAAGAACTTGATGCCGTTGTCGGCGTAGGGATTGTGCGAGGCCGTGATGACAATGCCTGCGTCGGCGCGGAGGCTCCGGGTGACGTAGGCAACACCCGGGGTCGGAAGGGGGCCGATGAACAGGACATCCACACCCATCGAGAGAATGCCGGAAGAAATGGCGTTCTCGAGCATGTAACCCGAAAGCCGCGTGTCCTTGCCGATCACAATTTTATGGCGGCCCCGGCCGCGCGAGAGGCGCTGGAGGTTTTTGAACACATGGCCGGCGGCGCGGCCGAGTTTGAGGGCGGTTTCGGCGGTCACCGGCTCGATATTGGCCGTGCCCCGGACGCCGTCGGTGCCAAAGATACGTTTGTAATGGGAACCCATTGGCCTGAATTGAGCAGGGAAGGGAGGTGGTTTGGAAAGCAAAAAAAATCGGGTTCATCCGCCTTCCGGCGAGAACACGATCTGAACTTCCTCGGGAATAATGCGGATTACGCTGATGCCCGGCGGGGTGCTGATCTCGATTCGCTTGCGCAGCCCGCGGGCCGCTTCAATTCCGGTCATATCCACCAGCAGGCGGATATCCCGGGCAATGAGACTGCGAAGCGCGCGGGCGTCTCCCTGAACGGTTACCTCGGCCTCTTTGGGAATCACCTTGTAGTTGCGGGTATCGCCGGCGCTCGAGACCACGAGCACCGGGATGGCGGCGAAGGTGCGGTTCT
Organism: uncultured Verrucomicrobiota bacterium; assembly: GCA_964631605.1. Taxonomy (GTDB): domain Bacteria; phylum Verrucomicrobiota; class Verrucomicrobiia; order Limisphaerales; family UBA8199; genus JARKQH01. The sequence continues at coordinate 27,663 of CAZVYG010000069.1, read as the reverse complement.
CCAGAACCAGCGGAACGGGGCTGCTGGGGGCGAGGTCTCGGGCGTAGTAGATCGTCAGGTAAATGAGGGCGGCCAGGGCCAGCGAAAACAGCTTGAGCCAGAAGTCGTGGAAGAAGAAATGGCGGAGGGCGGCCATCATGGCGTGGAGGAGGTGGTTTCCGAGCGGGGCGCTTCCATTTCGGCCTTGGTAACCACCACGGGTCCGGGTACCACCTTGCGCTCGTTGAAAAGGGAGCGCACCCAGCCGAACCATTTCCGGGAGCGCGCCGGCCGCACCAGCGTTGAGGTGAGAAAGGCGCGGAGTTCCTCGAGGGTAACGCCACGCACGAACTGTCCCTTGTAGGCGTAGGAAATGGCGCCGGTTTCCTCGGAAATGACCACCACCACCGCGTCAGTTTCTTCGCTCAGGCCTATCGCCGCGCGGTGCCGTGTGCCGAGCGACGGGTTGAGGTCCTGGCGTTGCGTGAGGGGGAAAATGCAGGCGGCGAACGCAATGCGGTCGCCTTTGGTGATCACCCCGCCGTCGTGAATGGCATTGTTGGGAAAGAAGATCGTTTCGAGCATTTCCGGCGTGGCTTCACAATCCACCACAATTCCGGATTCGACAGCCTCCTGCAAATTGATGGACTGCTCGATGGCGATCAAGGCGCCAATGCGCACCTCGGACAGGCGCTCGGCGGTCTGGATGATCACCTCGATGTTCTCCCGTTGTTCGTGGGCGGTGCCGAACAATGGCAGGTTGCCCAGTTCCGCCAGCATGCGGCGCAATTCCGGCTGGAAAATGACCAGCACTCCAAGCAGGGAGAACGCGGAAAACGCGCCCAGCAGGTATTGCAGCACTTTGAGATTGAGCAGGAAACTGACCAGCACGAGGGTGAGCAGGACGACCAGAAAACCGGTCACCACCGGCGCGCCGCGGGTGCCGCGGACAAAGCGCAAAGCGTAGTAAATGCCCACCGCCAGAATCAGGATTTCCAGCGCGGGCCGCCATGCGAGTTTCAATACGTCCAGCATTTCCTAGGGTGTTTTCCTGCGGGCGAGGATGGCCTCGGCCATCCGCAAGGCCTGCAAGGTTGGGGCGACATCGTGCGTTCGAATTATCTTTACACCGGCTTCAAGCGCCAGGCAGGCGCACGCCAGCCCGCCCGCCAGCCGGTTATCGGTGCCCAGCAGCTTGCCGATGAACGATTTCCGCGATACTCCCAGCAAGAGGGGGCGCCCAAACCGGCCAAAGGTTTCCAGCCTGCCCAGCACCTGCAAATTGTGCTCGACCGTTTTCCCAAAACCGATGCCCGGGTCCAATATAATTTGCTCGGAGGGCACTCCGCAATGGTTCAATTGCGTGAGACGGTCGGCGAAGAAGGCGCCGATTTCGGCCACCACATCCTGGTAAACCGGGTCCTGTTGCATGGTTTGGGGGGTGCCCCGCATGTGCATGCAGACGTAGGCGGCGCCCGTTTCCGCCGCCAGGCGCCACATGGCCGGGTCCTGGCGATTGGCGCCGACGTCATTGATCAGGCTGGCGCCGGCTGCCACCGCCGCCCGGGCGACGCCCGGTTTCATGGTGTCAATCGAGATGGGAACTTGGACGCGGGAAGCCAGGGCTTCGATCACGGGCAACACCCGCCGCAATTCCTCGCGCTCCTCCACGGGCGCCGCTCCCGGGCGGGTGGATTCTCCGCCGATGTCCAGGATCGCGGCTCCCTCTTCCACCAAGTCCAGTGCATGCGTCACCGCGGCTTCCGGCGCCAGGAATTTCCCCCCGTCGAAAAACGAGTCGGGGGTAACATTAACGATTCCCATGACCAATGCCGGTCCGGGAAACTCGAACCGGAATTGGCGGGCGCGGAGCAGCATGGGCAATCAGGGCTGGGGCCAGGGGGCGAGGGCGGCGCCCTCAATAACCCGGCCCGGAGGGTGAGAGTTGAATCAATTCGATTTCGTATCCCTCGGGGGCGTCAATAAAGGCAATTCCCCCGCCATCGGGCTTTAAGTGCGGCCCATCCGAATACTGCAGGCCCAGGGTCGCGAGGTGTTTTCCAAAGGCTTCAAGACTGTCCACTTGGAACGCCAGGTGCGTCAGATCGGGCTGGACTTGAACCGACCCGGCTGCCGGATAGTGGCATAACTCAATCAGCTCCTCGCTTTCCGGCGCCTTGAGGAACACCAACTCGGAGCCGCGCGGGGATTTCTGACGCCGGACCTCCTCGAGGCCGAGCACTTGTTTATAAAAGGAAACTGACCGTTCCAGATCATTGACGCGGTAGCGTGTGTGCAGCAGTTTTCGAGCCTTGCTCATACGCTGACATTAACGCGGTTCTGTTACAAGGCAATGGGGAAGTGCGGCGAACTGCGCCGAACTTCTAAAATGGGGTGTCCATCCGGGCCGACTGCCCCTGGCAGCCCGGAGAATGGGGCTAGGGTGCGCTGCGGCGAAGCAGCCGTTCCCGGGTGTAAGGGATGAGCCCCCCTGCGTCCAGAATCGCCTGACGCGACCGGGGCATGGGCTGGACCGGGAAGGCTTTGCCGGAAGTGAGATTGCGAATGGAATCGGCGGTTATCTCCAGTTCATCCCCCTCGGCCGCCTCGAGGTCCGGGCAGACCACCATGCGCAAGCCAAGGTTGATGCCGTTCTGAAGAAAAATGCGGGCAAAACTCCTGACCACAATGATCAACTCGTGGCCTTTCAGGCACGACACGGCCTGCTCGCGCGAGGACCCGCAGCCAAAATTCCTGCCGCCCACCACAAGGCTGCCCGGGGGCACCTGTTTCGCTTTGAGCTTGCCGTTGAAACTCGCGTCATCCGCGAAAGCGAACTGGGGTGTTTCCGTCGGCAGAACGGTGGCCATGTAACGGCCCGGATAAATGACATCGGTCGAGACATCATCGCCGACCTTATAAACAACTTTTGGCATAGGCAGGAGGCTGAAAAACGTTTCGGGTGGCGTCACCGGTTGAAATCTTCCGGGGGTGCGCCCGCCAACGGCCACGGGACGTCCTCGGCCGGTATTGCCGTGGACCCTTGGCGAAGACGGTTGGCGGGGGGCGGAGCATCTATTTACTTGGGGAGCTTCCTGGGGTCCGTGATAACGCCGGTAATGGCCGAGGCGGCCGCGGTGGCGGGGGAACAGAGGTAAACCTCCGAATTGGGGTTGCCCATACGCCCCTTGAAATTGCGGTTGGTGGTGGAAAGGGCCACCTCGCCGTCACCGAGCGCGCCCTCATGCACGCCCAGGCAGGGTCCGCAGCCGGGATTCATCACCACCGCTCCGGCTTTGACAAACACACCCAGGTAGCCCTTGCCCAGGGCCTGCCGGTAGATTCTGCCCGAGGCCGGGAAGACGAGCATCCGCGTATGGGGAGCGACCTTTCGTCCCTTCAAGATACCGGCGGCGATTTCGAGGTCATCCAGCCGGCCGTTCGTGCATGACCCGATGACCACCTGGTGGATTTTTGTGCCGGCAACCACGGTCACCGGTTTGACGTTGTCAACTGCATGGGGGCAGGCGACCTGCGGTTCGAGCTTGGAGACGTCCAGGGGAATCACCTGCTCGTATTGGGCGTCGTGGTCGGGTTGGAGCAGTTCGATCGGCTCCTTGACTCCCGCCTCCTGCCGCAGGTAACGCGCTGTTTCCGGGTCGGGCGGCACAATGCCTGCGGTGGCGCCGGCTTCGACTGACATATTGCATAAGACCAGCCGGCCGGACGTGGACATCTTGCGAATGGTCTGGCCGTGGAACTCCAGCACCTTGAAGTTGGCTCCCTGGGCGGTCAACCTGCCGACGAGGTGCAGGATCAGGTCTTTCGGGCCGACGAACTTCCGGAATCGGCCGCTGACCACAATCTTGATTGTAGGCGGGACCTCGACATTGAGCACGCTGCCCAGGGCCCAGACGCTGGCCATTTCGGTCGCGCCGATGCCGAAGGCAAACGCCCCCAAAGCGCCATGGCTGGTCGTATGGGAATCGGTGCCCACCACCACCATGCCCGGCAGCACATAGCCGTTCTCCGGGAGGATTTGGTGGCAGATGCCCCCGACATCGCCCCGGATGTCGTGGAATTTGTCCACCTGCTGCGACTGAACAAACTCGCGAACTTTCTTCTGGTTCGACGCTGTTTTTGGAGATTCCGCAGGCACCCGATGATCAAAGATCACGGCCACCCGTCGCGGGTCCCAAATCCGGGGCGGCAGCGTTGTTCCTTTGAAGATCTCGAGAAACTGGTTGATGACCAGGGCGGCATTTTCGTGGGACATTGCCAGGTCCACGCGGGGCTCGACCACATCGCCTGGCCTGACTTCCGCAAGGCCCGAGGCCCGGGCCAGGATTTTCTCAGCGAGCGTCATAAACGATGGCGGGGTTGTGATTCAAACGCCGGCGCGGCGCTACCCGGCAATCTTTTCTGTCCCACGGTACTTGGCTTCGATTTTTTCCCGGGGCAGGTAACGGTTCTCGAGTTTGCGATACTCCTTGAGGCCGACGAAGTCCGTGAACTCCTCGAAGGTCGAGACCCACCGCGTTTGGCCGGCGAGAATGCCCGTGGGCGAGTTCCTGAGCGCGGCGAAAAAGTCGGTGAGGGCTTTGTGGGCGACCATGATCGAGGCCACGGGGATCGAAACGCGGCCGACTCCCATGGCGGCAAGTTCCGGGATCGGCACCAGCTCGGTTTTCATCCCCGAAATCGCATCCATGAGATTGACCGAGAGCGGTCCCTGGAGTTCGCGAACCGCCCGCTGGATGTCGGCCTTGGTCTTGATGCCGTCAATGAACGCCAGGTCCGCTCCGGCTTCCAGGTAAAGGTTGCAGCGGCGAATGGCCTCGTCCAGGCCGTGGCTGGCGAAGGCGTCGGTTCGCGCGTTGATAATGAAATCCGGGTCGAGAGCGTCGCGGACGTCGGCGCACGCGCGAACCTTACCGGCCATTTCCTCCGCCGGGATGACCTCCTTGCCGGCCATGTGTCCGCAGCGTTTGGGAAAGACCTGGTCCTCGATGTTCAGTCCGGCCACGCCCATGGGGATGAGGCGTTCCACGATCGCCCGGGCGTTGACGGCATTGCCTCCGCCAGTGTCAATGTCCGCCATGACCGGGATGTTCACGGCCTGAACGATGTTCCAGGTGATGTCCAGGATGTCCTTCATTTGCACCAGGCCCACGTCCGGTTTCCCGAGCAGCGACGCGGCCAGGCCGTAGCCGGAGATTTGAATGGCTTCGAAACCGGCGGCGGCAATGATTTTGGCGCTGAGCGCGTCGTGGCAGCCGGGGACGACAACCGCGCGCCGAGCCATGATCGCCTGGCGAAGGGAGGTGGTGGTTTTCATAAATGTCGGAAGGGCAGGGGGTGTTTTCGGGGTCAGAGTTTTGCGGCGATGGCCTCCGCCATTTCCAGCGTGGTATTCGTTCCGCCCAGGTCGTAGGTTCGGACTTTGCCTTCGCGGATCACCTCGGCCACGGCCTGCTCGATGGCGCCGGCTTTCTGCGTTTCCCCCAGCCAATCCAGCATCATTTTGGCGGCGAGAATGGTGGCGATGGGATTCACTTTATACTGGCCGGCGTATTTCGGCGCCGAGCCGTGGGTGGGCTCGAACACGGCCAGGCGGCTGCCGATATTGCCTGAACAACCAAAGCCCAAACCGCCGACCATCTGCGCGCAAAGGTCCGAGACAATATCCCCATAGAGGTTGGGCGCCAGCAGGACATCGTAGTTGAAGGGATTCTTGAGCAGCCACATGGTCATCGCGTCAATGTTCGCATCGTCCACCTGAATTTCCGGGAATTCGCGCGCGGTGGCCCTGGCCGTTTCGAGGAACAGTCCGTCGGTGGCGCGGACGACATTGGCTTTGTGGACAATCGTCACCTTTTTTCGACGGTGTTTTCGGGCGAACTCGAAAGCGGCCCGGGCGATCCGTTCGGAGCCGGAGCGGGTGTTGATTTTGCAGGAAATGGCCAATTGATCCAAAGGCACATGCGCAAACGCCGAGAAGGGCTTGGACAAAGTCGAGAGCGTGGCGGCCAGGTCCGCGGGGACGGGCGCGAACTCGACGCCGGCGTAGAGGTCTTCCGTATTCTCGCGAAAAACCACCAGGTCAATGCCTTCCTTGTAGTTGAGGGGATTCCCCGGGAACGCCTTGCACGGCCGCAGGCAGATGTAGAGATCAAAGAGTTGTCGCATTCGCACAATCGGCGAGCGGTAGGTGAGTCCCCGGTTTTGCAGTTCGGGCGCCAGTTCCGCCACGGCGGTTTTGGCGGGCTTGGAGGTGATGGCCCCGAAAAGGGCCGCGTCCACGTTCTTGAGCAATTCGACGGTGCGCGGCGGGAAAGCGTCGCCCTCCCTGCACCAAAACTGCCACCCGATATCGCCCGGCGAGTATTCCGCGTCCAGGCGCAGCCGTTCCAGGACAATCCGGGCTGCTTCCAGCACCTCAACCCCGATACCATCGCCGGGCAGCCAGCCTATGCGGTATTTGGCCATAAGTGCGGCCTTTCCATGCAGTGTCAGGACTTACGTGTCAGTTATACACTGCATGTCAAGAGACACTATCGAGCGTGCGCCACCGGAGCCCCCCTTTTTGGGCTGGATTTGGCTGCTCGATCCTGCTAGTTCCAACCCCGATGCCTGACAATCAAGGGACCCAAAACGGCCTTGCGCCCCGTCGAATTTACGAAGTGGCCAGGGAGCTGCAACTGGACGAGGACAACCTCCTGCCGCACGGTCATTTCATCGCCAAGGTGCCCGTCCAGGAGTTGGAAGCCCGGCAGAAGCAGCCGGACGGCGCGCTGATCCTGGTCACGGCCATGTCGCCAACGCCCGAGGGGATTGGCAAGACCACAACCACCATCGGTCTGGCGGACGCCCTGCGACAGTTGGGCAAGCGCTCGTTGTTTTGTGTCCGCGAGCCTTCCCTCGGCCCCTACTTTGGCATCAAAGGCGGAGGCACGGGCGCGGGGCGCGCCCAGGTGGTGCCGGCGGAGGCCATCAACCTCCATTTTGTCGGGGACATGTACGCGGTGAGCAAGGCGAACAATCTGCTGGCCGCCATGGTGGATAATCACCTGCAGCACGGCAATGAGCTGGGAATTGACCCGCGCCAGATCATCCTGCGGCGGGTGATTGATCTGAATGACCGCTCCTTGCGCGACATCATCATCGGCTTGGGCGGCGTCCTGCATGGTGTCCCTCGCCGGGATGGCTTCAACATCACTCCCGCCTCCGAGGTGATGGCCATTCTCTGCCTGGCCCGGGATTTTCAGGATTTGGGCGAGCGCCTGAGCCGCATGGTGGTGGGGTTTACCTACAAGGGCGAGCCGGTACGGGCCTCGCAGATTCAGGCCGTGGGAGCGATGCAGGTGCTTTTGCGCGACGCCATCCACCCGAATCTCGTGCAGTCTCTGGAGGGCACGCCGGCCTTTGTCCACGGCGGTCCCTTTGCCAACATTGCCCAGGGAACCAATACCACCCTGGCCACCCGCATGGCCCTTAAGTTGGCCGACTATGTGGTTACCGAGGCGGGGTTTGCCACCGACCTGGGCGCGGAGAAGTTTTTCGATATCAAATGCCGGCTCGGGGGCCTCAAGCCTGCCGGCGCCGTGATTGTTGGAACCGCGCGCGCGGTGGCTTATCATGGGGGATTTACTGCGTCTGGCGGCCTGGGTAACCTGGCCAAACATATCGAAAACATACGTCTCTTCGGGCTCGACCCGGTGGTGGCCCTGAACCGATTCCCGGGAGATACCGACGCCGACTTGAACCGTATCATTCGCTTCTGCGCCAGGCTGGGCGTCGAAGCGGTCGTGGCCGAGCATTATTCCAAGGGTGGCGAAGGCGCCACGGGACTGGCCGAGGCGGTGTTGCGGATGGTGCAAAAGAATCAGCGGCGCAAGCTCCGGTTCCCGTATCGGCTGGAGCAGCCGATTGAGAAGAAAATCGAAATTCTCGCGCGCAAGCTTTACGGCGCCGACGGCGTGGATTTCGACGCCGGAGCGCGCAAAACGATCGAAACCCTCAACCGCCACGGCTTCACCAACCTCCCGATCTGCATCGCCAAAACCCCGCTCTCGCTGTCGGATGACCCCTCGCTCCGGGGACGGCCCCGCGGATTCCGGATCAAGGTCAACGAACTGAGAATCTCCGCCGGGGCTGGCTTTGTGGTGGTGATCTGCGGGAACATCGTCACCATGCCGGGACTGCCAAAAGTGCCGGCCGCCGCCCGCATCCGGGTGCTGCCCAACGGTCAGGCGATCGGGTTAACCTGATTGCGGGTCTGGCTGAAATACTGATGGCGGAGCCGGTGCCAAACCTTTCCCTGGTGATTCCCTGCTACAACGAGCAGGAGAACGTGCCGGAGCTATTGACTCGCGTTGAAACCGCCCTGGACAAAATCGGCAAGCCCTACGAAGTGCTGATCATTGATGATGGCAGCACCGACGATACCCCCCGGCTTTTGGCCGAGGGGATGCGCCGATTCCCCTGGCTGCGCGTGTTGCGCATGGCCCGCAATTCCGGGCAAAGCGCGGCCTTCGAGGCCGGGTTTGCCGCCGCCCGCGGGCAGATAATCGCCACCCTCGACGCCGATTTGCAGAACGACCCGGAGGAGATTCCGCGCCTGCTTCCCTTGCTGCAGGAGGTGGACATGGTGACGGGCTGGCGGCGGGACCGGCAGGACACGGCGTTTCGACGGTGGCAAAGCCGGATGGCCAACCGCATTCGGAACTGGATTACCGAGGAGACGGTGAACGATTCGGCCAGCAGCCTCAAGCTGTACCGGGCCGAGGTGGTGAAGGGGTTGAAGCTCTTTCGCGGCGCCCACCGCTACTTCCCAACGCTGGCCAAGATGCGGGGTTTTACCGTGCGCGAGGAACCGGTGAAACACTCGCCGCGCTTTGCGGGCACTGCCAAGTATGGATTCCGGAACCGCGCGTTTGTGGGCATCCTCGATTTAATCGGGGTCCGGTGGATGAAGAAGCGGTACTTGCGCTACACCTGCAACGAGGTTCCCCGCGAGAATCCTCATTAGTTGATCCTCGCGCGCGAAGGCGACCAACCCCTTTTCGAACCGGCAGATTTTTTCGCTCAGGGCGCTCACTTCGCCACGATTTCGAACGGGACGGCGGGGAGCGTGCCGATCAGGGCGCGCCGCTGGCTGTTCTGTTTGCCTTTCGCCGTATCCCCGCCCCGGCTGGTATAGGCGTTAAGGATCAGGTTGCCCCGCAAGCCGGGCTTGAGCTTCGCCGCGTCTGCAGATAATACAATGTCCGCGCCGTCAGCCGAGGAGGACACCTTTTGGATGGTGAGGCCGTCCGGCGGGTCGTTCAGCTCGAGCTGAAGGCGCGCGGCGGCCATTCCGGCATTGACGCCGCTGACCTGCACGTGCGCCGTGCCACCGGCCGGAATGCGAATCGGGGCTTCCCCCACGATTCGCGCCCCGCCGCGGTTCATCCAGCGACCCGAAACGCTCACCAACAATTCCTGCGCGGGAACCAGGTGCCGGTAGAAAAAGGCCTGCATCATATCCTCGGCGGGCACCGCCGTCCGGACCAGCTCGCGACCGCCAACCCGGGCAGTCCCCTCCACTTTCAGACCCACCGGTTGGTCCGTTGGCCGGGGCGGAACGCTCAACGTGACCTGCACTTTTTCCTGTCCGGCGGGCAGACACGAGCCCGCAAGGGCAAAGCCTCGCGGAGCATCCTGCAGTCGGAGGGAAATGTCATTGGTGAAACCTTCCTTTCGCAGCGCGTAAACCGTGAGCGGCGCGGATCCACCACCGCGGACGCTCAGGCTCGAGGGCACCAGCCGCAACTCGAAATCCGGCCGCTGCGCGCTGATGCGCAGGCGATAAGCGTAGTCGGGTCCGCCCTGGCGCTGGGTGTCGGCGATCTGCACATAATAAGCGCCATCCGCCGGCAGGACGGTCTCCAAGTGGGAGTCTGCGTGATGGGTGGTCAAGCCCGCCCCTTTGTCTTGGCAATCATCGTTGACCGCCAGCGTGCGGCCGTCGGCATCCATCAGCCGGACGATTGAATCCAGCGGCGAACCGAGCGCGCGGGCGGCCACCGCCACAACAACGGCCTCTCCCGCCCGGCCCTTGAAACTAAACACGTCGAGGTCACCCGGCGCGTGGATCCGGCCATTGACGATAACTGGCGCGGCCAGCGGCTGGGCGGCGGTGATCGTATCGTTGGGTTCTTGCTCGAGCGACTCCGGCAAGTCGTCCACAACAAACGGCAGAATGTTCGAAACACGATTACTCTCACCGATGGACACGAGCAGCAATCCGCTCGCCTTCGGCTCGAGTGTCAGTTGGCTTTCCGGCAGGTTCCATCCCCGGAGTTCAACCCGGGTGGTCGTCCCCACGCGCCCTCCCAACGGGAAAATGCCGGTGATAAACGGCTGGTCGCTCAACGAAAGCCGATAGACAAAATCTTCGCGTCCGCGATAGATGGAATCCTTGATTTCGACCACGTAATCTCCTTCGCGAGGGATTTCGTAATACAGCACCGGGTCGGGGTTGAATCGGAAGTCGTCGTCGTAAGCCAGTTCCTTGCCTTTGGCATCGTAAAGGGCCAGCGTGGCTTGGAACCACCCGGGAACCGCGTCGGCCAGGTAAGGGATCAGACTTCGGGCGCTGGCCGCGATGACCAATTTCGTCCCCTGTCGCGCATGAAAGCGGTAGCGGTCCACCTCCCCAGGCATGATCTGGCCGTTGACCACCACCGGCAGCGAGACACTCAAATCGGGCTTTGGCTTCGTCGCCTGCGCGGCGGCTGCTTTGCGAAACCTTTCGGGAAGATCCTCGGGTGTGAGGCGTCGGGCGGGCTCCGTGAACTCGGCCACTTGTCCCACTTGGAACTTGAGCGGATTGGAAAGGCCCGTCGGCGCCGAGAGACGCAGTTCCCGGTCTCCCGGTCGCGCCGACTCGGCGATTTTGATTCGGAGCGTGACTTTTTCCGCGATGGCAGGATTGGCCTGGCGATTAGGGGCCAACTCGAGCAGTTTGTAGCGGATTTCGTTCAGCAGTTTCTCATCGGCGGCCGTCCAGACGGTATTGGTGCCGCCGGCAGTCCCCTGCCGGGCGAACGGCCGCAGCCTGGTTCTCATGGAGCTTGCTTTGCGTTGCTGCAGCTCTTTCAGTTTCTCGCGCAAATCGTTGAACTCCTTTTGCGTCAGCGGACGCGTATGCTCCAGCACCTCGAGCGCGACGTCGCTCCCCGAGATCAAAGCTTCATTCACCCCCGCCAGGTACTGCCCTCCGACGGTCACCGTGAAGGAAGCGCCCCGGCAGCCTCCGGCCGGATACACATAACCGATTCGAGGGGTGTTTTGTCCCAGGACCGCCGTCCCCGCCATTCCCAGCAGTGCCAGACCCAAAACCATGCGGACGCCACAGGCCACGCGGCGGCGGTCGAGCCACGAGGGCAAGACCCGGGATGCATTTATCAGTCGAGCACTCATCATTGATTCGGAGTTCATTCGTATTACATGATCTCCTTAAGCAGTCCCCCGCTAGGCATGTCTTTGGGCGCCGGGGGAAATGCTGCTACGGCCAGACCCTGGGGATGCGGCAGTTTGGCCGACGGTTCAATGCCCAGGAGCGTGTAAAGGCTGCTAATCAGGTCCGCCGGATGCACCGGCCGAGTCTTGACTTCCTCGCCACGAGCGTTTGACTCCCCAACCACCTGGCCACCCTTGAAACCGCCCCCGGCTACGACCGAGCAAAAGCATTTGCCATAATGGTTGCGGCCTCCGTTCCAAGGGGCCTCCCAAAGAATCTTCGGTGTGCGTCCGAATTCTCCCCCCCACCACACAATGGTGGAGTCCAACAGTCCCCGCTGTGCCAGGTCTTCCAGCAGCGTGCCCATTCCCTTGTCCAGCTCGGGCAATTTGCGCCGCATGATCTGGAAATGCTGTTTGTGCGTATCCCAGCCTTTGTAATTGATGGTTACATAAGGCACTCCTCGTTCCACCAGCCGGCGCGCCAGCAGGCAGGACTGTCCGAAAGTGTTTCGGCCGTACTTTTCCCGCAACTCGTCCTTTTCCTGCGACAAATCAAATACCTTGCCCGCATCGCCGAGGATCAAGTCGTAGGCTTCCTTTTCGCATTGGGCCAACGCGGCCAGGCGCGGGTCCCCCTTCATCGCGTGGTCGAGCGTGTTCAAGTTGTGAAGCAGCTCGCGGCGGTTCTTCTGCCGCTCATCCGAAATCCCCTGCGCGACAACTCCCTCGACGACAAACCGGGCGGCCGCCGGGTCGCCGCCGGTGGCAAACGGCTTGCACCGCGACCCCAGGAAGCCCGCTTCTGAAAAGCGTCCCTGAAGCTCGGTCAGCACCACGTAAGGGGGGATGAGGCCCCGGTAACCGGCATCATAGCCTTTGAAGAGCGAAACCACGGCGCCCACCGACGGATAGACCAGGCCGCCGCCGGAGGGGTGACCGGTCTGAACCATGTAAGACGCTGTCTCGTGGGCGTTTACACCATGCGTCATGCTCCGGATGATCGCATACTTGTCTGCCTGTTTGGCCAAAAGCGGCAGCAGCTCCCCGATCCGAATCCCGGACACGTTGGTGGAGATGGGCTTGTCCAAGGGGCCGCAATAATCCGAGCCGGCCTCTGGTTTGGGGTCAAAGGTGTCCAGATGGGCTGGGCCGCCCCACATCCAGATTTGAATGACCGATTTGGCCTTCGCTTTTGGAGCCGCCGGGGCAGCCGGGGTGCCCAGCGGCAGACCGCTCGCCAACAGCAACCCCGCAGTTCCGGCCAGTCCCCGGCGCAGAGCCTCGCGGCGTGTCATCAAACCCGGGCTGTCAACTCTGCGGGATGATTGCAAGGTTTGAAGGACCCTCGACGGGTCCAGCGCACTTGTCGCATTCGTATTCATAAACTTGCACTCTCACAAAATCCTCTGCGTTCCCAATCTGGCAGTTCCTTTGGCGCCTGACAACCTCATGCCTGAGCCACAATCTCCCCAGCCGGTTGGGATTTCGGAACAAACAGGGTTGATCTGTAAAACATTGGACGTCGAACTCACCTGCGATGTTACAGCCTTCCTCGTTCAGTGGCGGTGGAGAAACTCGGCGCTGTTGATCAATGCCCACGCCAGGTCAATCGCCGCCTCCCGGTTGCCGACCTTGGCCGTTTGAAGGTAGCCTTCAAATTTCTGCAGCTCCGCTTCGGTCGGGAACCGCGACAAGATGCCCAGGTAAATGCCCGCCGCCATCTCGCGGGGTGTCTTTTTCGACTGGGTCTGGTATTCGATCATTCGGCTCTGCTCGATCTTGCGTTGGATGTGGCTCGAGTTGAGCAAGTGCAGCCGTTGGGCGGCGCTGGACCGGCTGCTCCGCTCCGATTCCAACCCCGTGTCCCGGGCCGGCCGGCCGAAGAGCTCAAGGAAAGTGCTGGTGATGCTGCCATCGCCCAGGGCGATCGCGCGTTGGTTTTCGGGAATGAAAGTAAACGGTTCGGGGATGGGGCTGGAGTACTTTTCGGTGGTGCCGGTGATCTGATTCAGGGCGTCAATCAACACTTCGGCCTCGATCCGGCGCAAGGGATAGTACGCAAACTGCGCTTCCGCTTCGGCCTTGTCGCTGCGGGGCACGCAGGAAAGCTGGTACGTCTGCGAGTTTAGAATCTGGCGATACAGGTGCTTCAGATCATACCTCGCTCCGATTAATTCCTGCTCGAGATAAGCCAGCAACTCGGGATTCGACGGCGGATTGTCCGGTCGAATGTCGTCCGGTTCATGGATGATCCCGCGCCCCAGCAGCCAGGACCAGACCCGGTTGGCAATGTTGCGTGTGAACCAGCGGTTGGTCGGGGCGATCAGCCAATCCGCAAAGACCTCGCGCGGGTCCTTCTTCGGATCGAGTTGAGCCTTCGTCCCGTCTGGAAACACCGCCGTGCGCGTCGGGTTATTGGTCCAAAGCTCGGGGTCGAAGAACACAATCTCCTCTTTCCACTCGAGCGTGCTCTTGTAGCCGACCTGCTGGAAAAAGGCCGCCATGCCCTCCCAGCGTTCCGCAGGCCATTTCTCCGCCCGCTCCCCCATGAAAGTCAGGGCAACCGCCTGCGCGATGCCCTTCGCGTCCTTGTTCTGCATGGCCCGGTAAAAATTGACCGGGCCGACCCGGAAATTGCTCCCGCTGGAGGTGAGCAGCTCCCGGGCAAACCTGTCGTAGGGCAGGTTCTCCTTCACCGCCGTGCGAATATAGCGGTGGTAGCATTGGACCGCGTTGGGCCACAAGTTAATGGGGAACTCCGCCTTCACCCGCAGCAGATCGCTCCATTTCATCGCCCAATAGTCCGCAAACTCTTCCCGCTCGAGCAACCGGTCCACCAACGCCGACCGTTTGTTGGGCTTGGTGTCGCGAATGAAATCCTGCGCCTCGAAGCCGGTGGGCAAGGTGCCAATAATGTCGAGGTAGGCCCGCCGCACAAAGGCCGCATCCGAGCAGGGATAAGCCGGGGCGATTTCCAGTTGCTGCAGCTTTCGGAACACCAGCTCATCAATCCGATTCCGGGGGACGGGCGGGTTGGGGCTCTCGAAGGGGCTTGGTCCCGGTGCGGGAGCCGCCACAGCCAGAAGGGTTCCCAAGGCCAGGAGGACGCCGATCCAAGTCATTCGCCCCCGCCGGACGAAATCGTCAGGTTGCGCTGCAATACAGCCTTTCATTGCCTCTTGAGACGCTTCCGCTCACCAAAAGGTTGCAGGAACAGTTCGTGATGAGCCAAAAGTGACTCTTGCCCGTACGCAAAAGTGAGAGTTTTCCGACCCCTCGAGTTCGGATCGAGTTCGGCTCTTGAAATTCCCGGGTGGCTCGGCATAGCATTAAGCCATGACAAAAATCGCTTCACTCGCTCTTCCTCGCCGTAACTTTCTCCGAACCTTGGGCGCTCTCGGTGGGTTGGTGGTCGTTGGGCGCGCCCCAGTTCCGGCTGCGGAGGCTGCCGCCCGCAAGGGCCGGCTTAAACAGGCGCTTTGCCGGGGGGTCTTCAAGGGGTCAAATCTGGATTTCGACGGGATGTGCCGCGAAGCCGTCCGTCTTGGGGCGTATGGCTTTGATCTGGTGGGCCCCGACCAGTTCCCCACCCTCAAGAAATATGGCCTTCTGCCCACCATGGTTCCCGGCGGCAGCGGCATCAAAGCCGGCGTCAACGACCGCAAAAACCATGCGGACATCATGCCGAAAATGCGCGAGGCCATCCGCGCCGCCGCGAGTGCGGGCGCCCCGAACGTCATCGTGCTGGCCGGCGACCGCCAGGGGCTCACTGACGAGCAAGGCATGGACAACACCGTCCTGTTCCTCAACGAAATCAAAGCCGAAGCCGAGGACCGGCAGGTGACCCTCTGCATCGAGTTGCTCAACAGCAAGGTCAATCACCCCGGGTATATGTGTGACCACACCACCTGGGGCGTTGAGGTCTGCAAGCGCGTCAACTCGCCTCGCGTCAAGCTGCTCTACGACATTTACCACATGCAGATCATGGAAGGCGACCTCATCCGAACCATCCGCAAGAACATCGCCTACATCGGCCATTTCCACACCGCAGGCAATCCCGGCCGCAACGAGTTCGACGAAACCCAGGAGATCAACTATCCCCCCATCTGCGCCGCCATTGCCGACCTCGGCTTCCAAGGCTACCTGGCGCACGAATACACCCCCACCAAAGACGCCATCCCCACCCTCGAGAAAATGATGAAGCTCTGCGAGGTCTGAGGGCGGTGGTTTGAGGTTGTCCGGCGCGCCAAAGCGCGCTATGAATGGCGCCAGTCGCAACCATTATGAACTGTGACCTATTTGCCGCCGCAACGGGTTTCTTTTTTGCCGCCGCCAGCTTTTTTGCTCCGGGCGCTGACTTCTTGACTTACGAAGGCCAGGCCGGGCCTGGCTTGGGCAGGCATATCGTGTTTCTGGCCGGGGACGAGGAATACCGGTCTGAAGAGGGTCTGCCGATGCTGGCCAAGGTTTTGGCGGTGCGGCAGGGATTCAAGTGCACCGTGCTGTTCTCGATCAATCCCGCCGACGGCACCATAGATCCCATGGCCGTCACGAACCTGCCGGGTCTCGAGCTGCTGGGCCAGGCCGATTTGTGCGTGATGATGCTCCGGTTTCGCGAACTGCCGGACGAACAGATGCGCCATTTTGTGGCTTACCTTGACTCGGGCAAACCGCTGCTGGCATTACGCACCAGCACCCACGCCTTTGCCTACAACCGCAACCCGCGCAGTCCTTACGCCCGGTTCGATTGGCGCAGCAAGGAATGGCCCGGCGGCTTTGGCCAGCAGGTTTTGGGCGAGACCTGGGTGAATCATCATGGCGCCCACGGCAAGGAAAGCACCCGGGGCGTCATCAATCCCGCCTTTCGCGACCATCCTATTCTGCGCGGGGTCAAAGACATCTGGGGTCCGACCGACGTTTACACCGTCAGCCATCTGCCCAGCAGCGACGCCCAGGTGCTGGTGTGGGGGCAGGTGCTGGCGGGCATGCAGCCATCCGACCCTCCGGTTGCCGGGCCGAAGAATGATCCGATGATGCCGTTGGTTTGGGTGCGCGAGTATCAGGGGGCAAAAGGCAAAGTTTCTAAAATTGTGACGACCACCATGGGAGCGGCGGTGGATTTGCAGAACGAGGGCCTGCGCCGGTTGCTGGTCAATGCGTGTTTGTGGCTGGTGGGGCGCGAGCAGGCGATTACTCCCGACTTGAACGTCGCGTATGTGGGCGATTATACGCCGGGTTGGTTCGGCTTCGGCAAGTTCAAGCCAGGGGTCAAACCCCGTGACCTCGAGCTGAAGCCTTGAGTCTGTGCCTCGATAAACCGCCTCTCACACCGTCCGAATGACGCCTCAGACCCAACAGCGGGGGCGAGGACTCCCCGTTCCGGAGTTGCATTTGCCTCCGGCGTAACTCAAGGCTTGATAAGACGATAGAAGGCGCCGGCCGGCTGGCGCGAGTTGGTCTGGTAATTGTAAGTGTCCACCAGGCTGATGCCTGAGCTCAACGTCGTCCAGCCTGCCGAGGAGACTTTGGAATTCACTTGGGGGACGTATCCCGTCAAATCCGCCGGCCAGGACAAAATGCACTGGGTCGAGGTCAGCCGGATGTCCAGCAGGGCTGCCAATCGGCCCTGATGAATGGAATAACTATAGTTGTCAGCAACAAACAGGGAGCCTGAACTGTCAACGGCCAACCCGTAGGGAGCATCAAACCGGGCCTTGCTCCCGGTTCCGTCCGCAATGCCGGCGTTTCCAGCAAGCCCGCCGATGGTGCGCACCACGCCGGCGGGTGTGATGCGCCGGATGGTATGGTTGCCGGCATCCGCAACGTAAACGCAATGGGCGGAGTCTATTGCCAAGCCCTGCGGTTGATTAAACCGGGCCGAGCTCCCTTGGCCGTCGCTACTGCCGGGAACTCCCGGCAGACCCGCAAAGGTGGTTACCGTCCAGGCATTTGCAGAAAAAGTCATCTTGCGGATGGCATGGTTCAAAAAATCCGCCACGTAAAGAGTGCCGTCGGTATCCCGAGCGATGGCTGCCGGTTCATTGAACCGGGCGGCTGTGCCGACCCCGTTGGCCGTGCCGGGCGTTTCGGGCTTTCCAGCGAGGGTCGTTGTGACCCAGTTGGCCCCGTCGAACGCTGTCTGCCGAATGGTGTGGTTGCGGGTATCGGCGACGAACAAAACGCCCGCCGGACTCGACGCAATCCCGAATGGATAATTGAACCGGGCCACCGCGCCCACACCGTCATTGGTGCCTGTGGATCGGGGCTCGCCCGCAATCGTCGTTACAACGGCGGCCGGTGTTATTTTGCGAATCGTGTGATTATACGTGTCGGCAACATACAAATTGTTCGCGCTGTCCACGGCAATACCCTGCGGGAAGCGGAACCGCGCGTTGGTCGAGGTGCCGTCCTGACTCCCCTGGGGCAAGGCAACCCCGGCGAAGGTGGTCACCACCCAATCAGAGCCCACAGGAGTGATCTTCCGAACCATGTTGGGGTCCACAACATACAGGTTGCCCACGCTGTCGAGAGCCATCCCGGCCGGGGCAATAAAGGTGGCATTGTTGTTGGTCCCATCCGCGCTGCCGCCCAGGCCGGGTGTACCCGCGATGGCGGTGAATGTAAAAGGTTGAGCAGTGGCACCTTGCGAGGACACTAATACAGCCGTTGCTAGAACAGCAACTAACTCGATTGCTTTCATACTACATACTACTACTTCGTCGTAAACTCAGCGTTTACGCCTGCGCCGGTGAAGAAATGATTTGTGGTGCCTTTTATAGCGGTTTTTGGCTTTGGAGTCAATGAAAAACGTCCAACACAAAGAACGTTTAGCCTGAAAGATGTCCAGCATGAAAAATTTTCATCCGTTCTAGGCCGTTGGTATCGCATCGGCTGGGCCGGGTGGCCAACGGGCTTTTTTTGCTGGCAAGGCAGGGGCGATTTGCTTGAATTGCCCCCGTGGAAGTTATCATACAACCGAACAAAGAGGCGGCGGCACTGCTGGTATCGCGTATTATTGCTCGTGAACTGCGTGCCAATCCGCACCTGGTGCTGGGGTTGGCAACCGGTGCGACGATGGAGCGGGTGTATCGCAACCTTGTTCGACTGCACCGGGAGGAAGGGCTGGATTTCTCCCTGTGCCGGACGTTCAACCTGGACGAGTATGTGGGGCTGTTTCCCACCGACCCAAACTCGTATCGTCACTACATGAACCGGCACCTTTTTGACCAGGTCAACATTGATCCGCGAAACACCCATTTGCCCAACGGCCTGGCGGAAGATCTGGAGGCCGAATGCCGGCATTACGAAGCCTTGATCCAGCGATTCGGCGGGATTGACCTCCAATTGCTGGGCATCGGCAAGGCGGGTCATATCGGATTCAACGAGCCGCTCTCGGCGTTGCGTTCGCGCACCCGGGTCAAAGCCCTGACCCCGACAACGCTGAAACAGAATGCGCCATTCTTCGGCGGCGAGGACAAGATGCCGCGGCGGGCGATCACGATGGGGGTGGGCACCATCATCGAAGCGCGGCGCTGCATTTTGCTGGCCACCGGCGACAGCAAGGCGCGGGTGCTGGCGCAGGCCGTCGAGGGACCCATTACCAGCATGGTCAGCGCTTCGGCGCTGCAGTTGCATCCCCGTTGCACGGTGGTGGTGGACGAGGAAGCCGCCGCCCTGTTGCAGGAAAAGGATTACTACCGCTGGATATTCGAAAACGAGCCCGAGTGGCAGGAATACCGTTAAAGGCGTACGGGGTGCCGCGGCCGCAACGGGCTGGCGCGTTTAACGGGAGGCAGGGCCGCCCATTTGGCCCCGGGTGACCCCCAGTTGGTTAAACAGCTTCAGCTCGCGCCAAAGTTCAGTGCCCGAGACGCGCCCGCTCAGCAGGTCCTGATAACGTTCGACAGTCTGCCGCACGCGAGCCGGCGGTTCGGTCAGGAACTCCAGGCGGAAGTGCCGCACGCCCAGCTCGAGCAGGCGCGGAACGAATTCAGCCCCTGTCTGCGCTGCGGCGTTAAACACCGTGTTGCGGCATCCGGCATCCGCCTTGACCGGGTGTTCGGCTCCCACCCGATCGCGCAGCTTGAGCTCTTGTCGGTCGCAAGGCCGGCCACAGTCGCGATAATCCACGCCGTCCGACAGAAAGGCGCAAAACACGCAATGCTCCATGTGAAACATGGGGATATGCTGGTGAATTGTGACCTCGAACCAGGCGGGCGGGGCGCCTTTCAACAGCGCCTCGAGTTGCCCCACATTCAAGTCGTAGGAAGCCGTTACGCGCTCGAGACCGAATCGCTCCATAAACCACGCGGCACTCAGACGGTTGGCAATGTTCAAGGAATAGTCCCCCACCCGCCGGTCGGCGGCAAAGAACCGGAGATGATCGTAGTTTCGAACCAGGTAGCCATCAGCTTCGGAAGATCGGACTTGGTTGAGCGTCCATTCCTCGCCCATTTTGAAAATGCGCGGCGGCGCGACAAAAATCTCAGCGCCCGGCAGGCCGGTTGTCGCCGCACGGAATGCGCTCACCGCTTCGCGATATTTTTTGAGGTCCTCGAATTCGCAGTAAAGGTGCCGCACCCCCGCGCCAAGGGCTGCTTGCATCTGCGCGAGGTCGCGAACAAGCACCCGCAGTTGGAGCTCGACAGCCTCCGGCTTGACCGACGTGGCCGAAGGGGCGAGTGAGCTGACCGATTCCAGCCCCGAGCTCGCGCGCAGGCTCCAGCGCAGGGGGCGGGCGCGCAATTCCTCGAGTCGTGCCATCCCCTCCCGACGAAGGCGGTTGAGCTCGCTGAGTGGAAGCATGACTTCGCCCTCGAGGCGATTCTCAAGGTGTTCGAGCCGAAACGGTGTCCCCCCGAGCCGGCCGAGTTGCTCCCGCAAACGCGCTGTGGTAAGCGGCTGCCGTTGCGCCGGTTCCAGCTTCATGGAGGAATCCGCTCGC
This sequence comes from uncultured Verrucomicrobiota bacterium, assembly GCA_964631605.1. Classification (GTDB taxonomy): domain Bacteria; phylum Verrucomicrobiota; class Verrucomicrobiia; order Limisphaerales; family UBA8199; genus JARKQH01. The sequence goes on along the minus strand of CAZVYG010000069.1, from coordinate 7,232 downwards.
GCCACTCGGCCGGATTCATCACGAAACAGGGCGGTCAAAAAGCCTCCAGCCGTCCCATGGACTTCAATGGTGATGGGACGCTGGTACCCCGGCGTCCCGGCGGTGAAACTCTGGCGCAGCCGGCGCTCGAGCTCGGGGTCGCTGGTTTTCCAGAGCCTGTCTCCGACGTGGACCCGGCTCAAATCGAGGTCGCCGCGACCGAACGTGAGCCGATGCCCGGCCGCATCGCGCGTCGGTTCGATCTCGTAAACGCGCCCCCCCTGCTCGGGCTCCTCCGGCCTGCCGGCATCAAATACAACGCCATCGCCCGGTTTAAGCGGGCCCTTAAGGGCCACAAGGACTCCGTCGCGGCGCACGCCGATGACTTCACCGAGGAAGACGCCGCGTTTCTTTCCGAATCGGCCGTGAACCAGTTGCTGGTTGTTGGTGCCGCCGAACCAGCCGGTGTAAAGGCCGCGCGAAAACGCCATTTCCATTTCATAACGGTCCCCCTCCGTCACCGTGGTATCCGCCCTGCCGGCGCTGGCGATTTGGTCAAGCTTCAGGCGGTAAAGGCGTGTGATGCTGGCAACATATTCCGGGGACTTCAGGCGTCCTTCGATCTTGAGCGAGGCGACCCTCAGCCGAACCAGCTCGGGCAGGACTTCCAAACCGGCAAGGTCCTGCGGGCTGAGCAGATACTTGCGGTCCCCCAGGGGGACCGGTTGGCCGTCAGCAATCAGTTCGTAGGGGAGACGGCAGGCTTGGGCGCACTCGCCCCGGTTGGCGGAGCGCCCGCCCAAGGCTTCGCTGGTCAGGCATTGGCCCGAGTAGGCGACACAGAGCGCGCCATGAACGAAGACTTCCAAGGGAAGCTGCCCGCCGACGCCGCCTGCGCGCTGGATTTGCTCGATCTCCTTGAGGGAACACTCGCGGGCCAGCACCACGAGATTGCAGCCAAGTTGACGGGCAAAGTCCACCCCTCCGGCGCTGGTGACGGTCATTTGAGTGGAAACATGGATGGGAAAATCATCCGAAAGCGCCCGGATCAGCCGGCAGATGCCGACATCCTGCACAATCGCCGCGTCTGCTCCGGCGGCAATGATGCCGCGCAAAAACTGTTCGGCTTCCTCGAGCTCGTTCTCGAACACCAGGATGTTGAACGTGACATACCCTTTGACCCCGCGCCGGTGCAGGAATTCCATGAGCCGCGGCAGGTCAGCCTCGGTGAAGTTCTGCGCCCGCATCCGGGCATTAAACTTCTCCAAACCGAAGTAAATCGCGTCGGCGCCGTTCTCGACTGCCGCGCGCGCGCATTCCCAATCTCCGGCGGGCGCGAGCAGTTCGGGTAATGATTGCACCCGGGAGGGTGAAGGGGGTTGGGACGTGACAATGCTGGGGCCGGCAGGGATCATCGGCGGAAAGCTCCCTAACGCGGAGAAGTCGAATCGGTGGGATGGGTTTCCCTCCAGCGTTGGCGCAGGGCGGAGTGAAGACGCTGACGAAACCCTTCCGGCAGTTCGCACGGCTGCTCCCCTTTGTAGAGCGTGATCGTTTTGCGAATGTTGTCCACGACGACCTGGCAGGGGTTGCAGCCGGACATGTGCTTCTCAAACTCTTCGCAAACCGCGGGGTCCACCGTCCCATCCACGTATTCGCTCAGCAACTTTAACAAATCTTCACACTTCATAGCGCGCGCTCAAAACAAACAGAGCCGGCAAGGCGGCAATGGTTACAACCCGACAGCTTAATGTGCATGGGACCGAACAATCCGGCGGGAGGGCTCCCCGAGCCTGCGGGTCAGGCGCTCGCGCAACTGCAGCCTGGCCCGCAGCAGCCTGACCTTGACGTTCGCCTCGCTAAGTTCCAGCGCCGCCGCAGTTTCGGCGACGGAAAGGCCTTCGACATCGCGCAGGAGAAACACCAGCCGGTGTTTCTCGTCCAATTCCGCCAGCGCCTCGTCCAGCAGGCGCTGAACTTCGCGGGAATGCACCAACTGCTCCGGGGACTCTCGCCAATCAGCGATAAACTCGGGATGAGGAATGGGCTCGCCGTTGGGCTGCGGGTCGGTGGCTTCTTCCAGAGAAACCGTGTTGAGCCCACGGCGTTTGCGGATGACCTTGAGGGCGGCATGGGAGGCAATCCGCAGCAGCCAGGTCGAAAAGGTGGCTTCCTCTCGGAAGCCCGCCAAATGTTCCAGAGCGCTGAGGAATGTCTCCTGGGTGACGTCTTCGGCATCGTGCTCGTTGCGCAACATCCGCAATGCCAAGGTGTAAACCTTTCGCTCGTAACGGTTGGCCAGCGTTTCGAAGGCCTCCAAGTCCCCAGCCTTGGCACGATGCACCAAGTCCTGGTCAGGGACGCTCGAATTGGTTGCCGATGGAGCGGGTTTCATGTTCGCTTGTTCCCCCCGGCGGGGACTGCTCATCCATTCTAATAGCGAACTGACTTGAAGCAATCCCGTTGTGACAACTGGCGTCGAACCGAGGGCGGCTGCGACGGAGGCCCTACTTGCGCTTTGAATCGTCCAAGTGCGGGCCCAACCGCCCAACCGCCCTGCGAGGCGCGGAATTCAGTGGCAGTGGAGAGGAATTGTGCTATGAATAAGGTCAATTAGCCGATATGAGCAACCCGTCAATGACCTTCAACCGCTTTGAGAGCAAAGTTCTGACTGTCTTGAGTGAGACGTCGCGTCCTCACGCAAGAGCCTCCGATAGACATCGTCCGCGCGGGCGGTTGCGCAGAACCCTCCTGCCGGGGCTGGCAGTGGGGTTCGCCGTGGTCGGTTTAATCTCGCCGCGGTTTGCCCCGGCGCAGGAAACAACAGCCCCGGCGCCGGCCCAGGTGCTCACCCAGGTGTTGACCCAACTGGTGGCGATTGTGGATGCCCCGGCCGGGCAGGCGCCGCGAACCTTCTCCGCCACGCTGAAGTTGTCGCAGGGCGCAGGGCTTCCGAAAGGATTCGAGGGGCGCAGCTTGGACCTGGCTTTTCAAGCCCCCGACCGGCTCTGGCTTGCAACGGCTTGGGATGGACGACAAATCGAGATTGGCCGCGACGGGGAAGACCTTTGGATTTACACGCCGGAAAAAAAGTTTGGAGTGGTGGGGTCCCCGGGCAAACCGCTGTTCGCCGCCGCTCCCGAGATGAAGGACAACAAGCCTTTGGGACCGATCAAGCTGCCCCTCAAGACCGAGCAATTGGCTGTATTGCCCTTTCTGATGGACGTCAAGGCGCTGCCTGATGAACGCATCGGGTCCACTGCCTGCTCTGTGTTGCAGGCGACCGCGAAACCGGAGGCGATTGACGCCCTGAAGCTGCCCCGGGGCACGCTCCAACTGTGGGTCAGGACGAACGATTGGTTGCCGCTGCGGTTGGCCTACCGCGAGGGCCGCGGAACCGAGATGCAGATCGAGGTGGTCGAGCCGAAGTTGCAGGCGGGGTGGCCGGCCGAACGATGGAAACTGCGGGCGAGGGAAGGGGTGCGGGTGGAGACCGTCGCGCGCTCGCACTTGACGCGATTCCTTGATGTCGCCATGCGAATGCTGGGCGAAAAGGTCCCGCCCTTGGGGCCCGCAACCGGGGATCGGCGGGTCATGGCGCGGGAAGGGGATGGGCGGCTGGAGCTGAGGGATGGCACGCGAGTGCTGTTCCTAAAAGGAACGCCCGAGGAGATGGGCCGCCAGCACGGGGCGCTGCTCAAGAAAGACGTGCGCGAATTGGTTGACCACATGTTGTTCGGGGTCGGTGTGGGCAGCTCATTCGAGAAAGGAGCCTGGGTGCTCGGCCAGATTGAAGAGGCTCAGCGGCGGGTGACGCCGTTCACGGACGAGCGGTATTTCCGGGAGATGGATGCGCTGGCAAGCGCGGCGGGCCTGCCGCGGGAAGAGGTCCGGCTGGCCAATTTTTTCCCCGAAATGTTTCATTGCAGCGGGTTCGCGGTGTTTGGCAAGGCGACTGTTGACGGGCGGCTGTATCATGGGCGGATTCTGGATTATCTGCGGGGGTTGGGCCTCGAGCAAAGCGCGGTGGTGACAGTCTTTCAACCGGATCGCGGAAATGCGTGGGTCAATGTCGGGTATGCGGGTTTCATCGGCTCGGTCACAGCCATGAACGAAAAAGGCGTCGCCATCGGCGAGATGGGCGGGCGGGGTGAAGGAGAGTGGGACGGCAAACCCATGGCCCAAATGGTCCGCGAGGTGATGGAGCAGGCCGACACGCTGGACGAGGCGGTGGAGATCATGCGCAAAGGACCGCGCACGTGCGAATACTACTACGTCATTTCAGACGGCAAATCCCGGCGGGCGGTCGGCATCGCGGCCACCCCCACCCGCTTCGAAACCATCGCGCCAGGCGAAAGCCATCCGCAACTGCCGCACCCCATTTCGGACGCCGTGCTCATGTCGGGGGGAGACCGCTATGAAGAACTGGCCCGGCGCGTGAAGGCTGGCTATGGCAAGCTGGACGCGGCGGGGGCGCGTGACCTGATGAAACGCCCCGTCAGCATGAATTCCAACATCCACTGCGCCCTGTTCGCTCCCGAAACCCTCGACTTCTGGGTGGCCAACGCCGACTCGGAGAACGTGGCCGCCCACACCCGCTACACCCAATATAATTTGAAGGAACTCCTGGCCCCCGAAAAAGGCGATTGATCAGGCAGTTCAAGGCTGTGGAACCCCTGCCGCGTGGCAGCGCATCATTTGCATGGCACGTTCCGGCCTTGTGGAGTATGCTTGTTTAAGCAGACCCTCGGCTGATTGATCTGGGAACCGCCCGGATACGCCAGGCGAAAGGATGAGGGTTTTCGCCGGTTGACGGCGCAGGATGGACTGGAGAAAGGTTGCGAGTGTGCGAACGCCAATGTTCTACCGCAGCGGTCGTTGGTTCTTGCGGCTGGCCCTGGGTTTCTATTTCGAGCGCGTCGAGCGATTTCACTCCGAGCGAGTGCCGGTCCACGGGCCCGTGTTGTTTGTCTCCAATCATCCAAACTCGCTGACGGATGCTTTCGTCATTGGCACCTCGGTGAGGCGAAAAGTGAATTTTGTTGCCACGGTGCAATTGTTCCGTTGGCGTCCGATTCGCTGGGTGCTGGAACGCTGCGGGGTCATTGCCATCAACCGGGTAAAGGATGATCCGCGCGCAATGCGCACGGTGAAAGACAGTTTCGAGGCGTGCTTTCGTGTGCTCGAGCGCGGTGAAGCGGTGGCCATATTCCCCGAAGGAATTACCCATGATGACCCGCAACTCAAGGCGGTTAAGACTGGGGCGGCGCGGATGGCGCTGGAACTTGAGGATCGGCATGGCGGCAACCTGGGCTTGTTGATCCTGCCGGTCGGATTGACCTTTTCGGCAAAGGAAATCTACCGCAGCCGGGCTTTGGTGCATTTTGGCGAACCCATCCGCGTCACTGATTTCCTCGCGGACTACCGCGAAAACCGGCATGCGGGCATCCAGAGACTAAACGGGGAGATCCAAAGGCGGATTCAAGCCCTGATTTTGCACCTCCCGCATTTGGAGCGAGGTTGCATAGTGGAAGCGGTCAAGCGGCTCTACTTGGACCGCCTCCAGGTCGGGACCCGGGTAATCCACGAACCAGCCCCGCCTCAGGCTGGAGAACTGCTGCTGACTCAGACAATTGCCAGGGCCGTGGACTTGAGTTTCGCTGAGCACCCCGCTCGGGCCAGCGAGTTCGTTCGCAAGTTAAACCATTACGAAGGCAGGATGAAGCGGCTCCATTTGTCCGACGAGCTGCTGGCGGAATTCCCCGACCGCAAGCGCTGGGTGTGGCGAAGTCTGGGGTGGGCGGCGTTGGCTCTCGCCGGGGCGCCGATCGCCTTATACGGTTGGATTCACCGGTGGTTGCCGGCGCTCTTGGTGGAAGGGATCGTCCGGCGCACGGCCAGGCCCACCGACAAGACACAGGTCTCCACCGCGACCGTCTTGGGAGGGTTGGTGGTGTTTACGGGTTTTTATGCCGGCTGTGCCGCGGTGTTCTACGCCTTCTTTGGCATGCCAGCCACCGCGTGGTACGCCCTGTCCCTGCCGCTGAGCAGCTTGCTGGCCTACCACTATGTCCGGCATTTGCGTCGTTTTGGCGCCAGCTTGAAGGCGCTGGCGGTCGTGTTGCGGCTTCCTGGCGCCGCCCGCCGGCTGCTGGCGGCACGGGCCGAGCTGATCGCGCTGATTGAGGCGGAAAGGCGGGACCTTGAGCCCCCGCATCGTTCCTCTGCGGACGAAACCCGCCCGGAACGCAAGGGTATGGTGGTGAACGAGGGGAAGGCACAGGTATGAAACCCTGGTATCTGCGGGTCATTCTGTGGATTTTTTCGACCGTGTGTTACCGGCTTAAGGCGCTGTGTCCCGACCGCGTTCCGCCGCAGGGCGGCGCGCTGCTGGTCAGCAATCACGTTTCCTTCGTGGACATGTTGCTGATTCTTGCGAGCGCTCCGCGGTTTGTAAGGTTTTTGCTCCCCGCCAGTATCTGCTCGTTGCCCCTGTTGCGGCCGTGGCTGAAATTGCTGCGGGTAATCCCGCTGCCGCCCGAGGACCGGAAGGGAGAAATGGAGGCGGCTCTGCGCCGGGCGGGAGAACTCATTCGGTCGGGAGAAGTCGTGGGCATTTTTGCAGAAAGGAACATCTCGCGTATCGGACTCCTGTTGCCCTTCCGAAGCGAATTTGAGCGAATCATGCATGGGGTGGAGGCGCCCATCATTCCCGTGTGCCTGGACGGGGTCTGGGGCAGCATCTTCAGCTACTCCGCCGGACGGTTTTTTTGGAAGATTCCGCGGCGATTGCGTTATCCGGTGACCGTAAGCTTTGGCGAGCCGCTGCCGGCGAAGGCCAGCGCCGTCGAGGTTCGGAGCGCCATCCAGAAGCTGAGCACCGAGGCCTGGCCGCAACGCCGGCTGACCATGCAGCCGTTGGGGCGCGCCTTTGTCCAGCAGGCGCGGCACCATCCGTGGCGTTTCGCCATGGCGGACAGCCGGGTGCCCGCCCTTCGTTTTCAAGGCGCCCTGGTCAAGACGGTGTTCCTTGCCCGCCGGCTGCGCCGACACTGGGAGGGACAGAAAATGGTGGGAATCTGCCTGCCGCCGTCGGTGGGTGGTGCCTTGGTGAACCTCGCGGCCCTGCTGGCAGGCAAGGTGCCAGTGAATTTGAACTATACGCTCTTGGCCGAAACGCTGGCTTCCTGCGCGCGGCAGTGCGAGCTTCAAACAATCGTGACCGCAAAGGCATTTCTCGACCGGTTGAAACT
>CAZVYG010000068.1:0-29226 GCA_964631605.1 uncultured Verrucomicrobiota bacterium | reverse complement strand
TGTCGAACATCTTCGCCCCGGCTTTCCGGGCCATCTCAATTACGCTCTTGGGTGTGTTCATCTTCCAATCCTCCTGCGACGCCGAACGAGTTTCCCCTCCGGGTTCCGCACCACACACGGGGAACCGCGCCCGGCGGCGGCTTGCTTATATGGCTTGTTCGCCGGTTTCTTCGGTGCGGATGCGCACGGCGTTTTCGATCGCGCTCACAAACACTTTGCCATCGCCGATCTTGCCGGTCTTGGCCGCCTTCACGATGGCGTCCACCGCCTGTGAAACCAGGCCATCGGCCAGCACCAGTTCGATCTTGATCTTCGGCAGAAAATCCACGGTGTATTCGCTGCCCCGGTAAATCTCGGTGTGCCCTTTCTGACGTCCAAACCCCTTGACCTCCAGCACGGTCATTCCCTCAACGCCCAGGCTGGAGAGGGCTTCCTTCACGTCTTCCAGTTTGAACGGCTTGATAATGGCCTCAATTTTTTTCATGTCGTGCTTGCGATTACGGCGGGATACTAGCAACCGGCCCAAGCCTGTAAACAGGAATGTGCAAAATTCCAAAAACCCGGCGCGCCCAAGCCGGAACGAATGCGGACTTTGGCGATGCCGGCATGCGGAGGACGCGCGAGGGGCGGGGATTGAACTTGATTTTCGTTGCCCGGCTGACGCAGGAGGTTCCATGGCTTTGCCGGCACGGGGATGAACATTGGCAAAAGACTGGGGTGGCGAAAAAAAATTGAACGAAACCGGGGGAGTGGACGTCTCAGTTATGTAAGCCTGACAATAGGCCGCGAAGTAATGACAGATTAAAGCGATTCTAATACTTGAGTCGCGGGATTGACAAAAATGAGCGGCTGTGATTGATTAGGACCAGATTTCGCCGGCACTACGGTTATTTGTTCTTTGTCAGCCGGCAGCAGGTTTCGGCCAGGGTTCTGGTACAAACTCGGGCCGAATTTCTCCGTAATCCTACTGTTGTACTTAATTCGAAAATTCCCCGGGCTTTTTGGTCACCCCCTGACCGACTAGCCCGGTTTTTTTTGTCTTCACGGGGTGCGCCCCGCAGCCCCGCCGGTCTGGCGCCCGGTGAGGCGGCTGCCTCGGAAGCGCTCAGGTGGCGTAGCAGCGGATTTCGTACACGCGCGCTTCCTTGCTGCCGTTGGTGGCGTTGATCTTGAGGCGCAAAGCCTTGGCAGTGAACGGAGGGAACTGGTGGCGGCGCAACCGCTGATAGTTGCCGGTAAAGGAACCGAGGCTGGTCCAGGGGGCGTTATCGGCGGTGCGATAGAGCAACTCATAATCGCGAACCGTTTCGGGTTGGGGCCCGCGAACCATTCTGGCATTGAAGCTGTCCTGGTGGGTGAGGGTCAGGGGCCGCTGGAAGCCGGTGTCGAAGGTGATTTGCACCGTGCGTAGGGTCTGAGGGGCCGGCCACTCGAGGTCGAGGTGCGCGCCTTGGTTCAGCTCGGCGGACCACTGGTTGTCGCGCTTGACGGGCAAATCGCGCACCAGCCCGTTGATGACCCTGGCCGGGTCGCTTTCCGGCAGGCAGGAGGAAGCGGTCACCTCGGCCTGGCGGGCCAGATCGAGCGGGTCGTTGTTTCGCACCCCCATAAGGGTTTGATCATCCCGCAGCAGGAGCTGCTGCAGTTCCGCCACCCGTTGCCGGTCGGAGCTGAGTTGCCGCGGGGAGAGTTTGTGTTGAAGGCAATAGGCGGCGGCGGTTCCGACCGCCTGGCCCATGACGGCGCAGGTGGCCATGACGCGGGTGCTGGTAAAGGCGACATGGGTGGCACTGAGGTTGCGTCCGGCCATAAAGAGGTTGCTGATGTTGCGGCTGTGCAACGAGCGCAAGGGAATATTGTAAGGGAACGGCGGCGGGACCTGGCGGGCGGGGCGTTCCTCGGGCCGGTCGAAGCCGGTGGGGGGGTGGTCATCCAGGCTCCAGCCGCCGATGCAGACTCCGTCGTAAAGCGGCTCGGCGGTGCCCATGAGGTCTTGCTCCTTGAGGATGTAGTCGCCCAGCAGGCGGCGGCTGCCGCGTTTGCCGGGGACCATACCGAGCCAATCCAGCGCCCAGTTCGCGCTCGAGGGGTGTTCGCCGGAATTCTTGATGTAGTCCCACACACCCAGCGCGATGCGCAGCAACTCGAACCGGATGCGTTCCTCGTCACGGACGGTGTGCAGGTCGCCGCCCCATTCGACCCACCAATAGCCGTATTCCCAGCTTTTGACGGACCGAAAACGCAGCATGTCCCGGGTCACCTTGCGCGCCCACTTGGGTGGGGTGAAGGGCATCGGCCGGCCAAAGTCTCGCGAGGTGAACAGAATCGAGCTGCCGAGGGTTTGTTCGTCGGCCTTTTCGACCGCCAGCGATTCCCCGAACTCCGCCTTGCTCTCGCGGCCGACCCTGAGGTCCGCCCCGGCCTCGAGCCCGAGCCGGCAGTCGCCGGTGCAATCGGCGTAAAGCCGGGCGGCAATCCGGTGAAGGGTCTCCTGCTTGTCGCTGCGCGCCAGAGCCCGCTGGATGCGGCCGTCACGGACCTCGGCCGCGCAGACCGCGGTGTCCAGCAGCAGGGTGATGTTGGGTTCGGATTTCACCTTGTCGTAAAGGAGCAGGTCCCACATCTCGCGGCTGCGCTGAGGGTTGTGGACGGCTTCCTCGAGCCGCAGTTCTTCGATCAGGCCGCCTTCGCGCCAGCCGGCGCGGCCGCCGCTCATATCCGCCCCCACCACGTGCATCTTCACTTCGCTGGAGGAATTGCCGCCGAGGCGGGACCGGTCCTGGACCAGCAGCACCCGGGCGCCGTGACGCGCCGCGGCGAGGGATGCGCAGCCCCCCGCCAGCCCCCCGCCGGCGACCAGCAGGTCGCATTCGTGGTCCACCAGCCGCATATTGGGTTCCCCGTTGAAAAGGACCGTCTTCGAACCGCCGCCGGCTCCAAGGCCGGGGCTGGGCACGGAGGGCGGGGAGCTGTCCTTGGTTTGTCCCCAGCCGGACAGGTTGATGAAAACCGAACATGAGGCGGAAGCCGCCGCCGCGCGAAGAAAGTTGCGTCGTTTCATGGAATCTCCTCGTGTTTCGTCATTCAAAGCGTTCCGGCTGGCCGGTGGTGGCGAGGACCGCGTGCCACATGCTGCCCTGGAGACTCAACCGCTTCCTCTGAGCGGTCAGCAGCTCGATGGGCACATGAATAAACTGGTCGTGCAACAGGCCGATGACCAGGCCGGTCTTGCCCGCCATGGCGGCATGCACCGCGTTGCGGGCGTAGAGGTCGCACAGGATGGAATCCTCCGCATCGGCCACCACACTGCGGAGGATGTAACTCGGGTCAAAATAGCGCAGCACGATGGGGACGTTTTGGGCCTTGAAATAGGCCTCGATTTTCTCGCGCAGGAACAGGCCAATGTCGCGGAGTTTGACATTGCCGGAGGCATCCCGCGCCTGGCTTCCGCCCGGAAACAAGTCCTGACCCGCGCCTTCGGCCACGACGATCAGGGCGTGTGCCCGGCGCAGGACCCGTTCCTTGAGCAGCGGCAAAAAGCCGCGCGGCCCCTCCAGCTTGAACGGCAGCTCGGGAATCAGAGTGAAGTTGACGTCCTGGTTGGCCACGGTCGCGCCGGCGGCAATGAAGCCGGCTTCGCGGCCCATGAGCTTCACCAGCGAAATGCCGTTGTGCACGCTATGCGCCTCGGTGTGGGCGCAATCCAGCACCTTCGAGGCCTGCTCGACCGCGGTGAGATACCCGAAGGTGCGCGACACGAACGGCACGTCGTTGTCAATGGTCTTGGGTACTCCCACCACGGCCAGGGGATGCCCCAGGCGCCGGGCTTCCTGAAACAAGTCGTGCCCGCCCCGTTGTGTGCCGTCTCCGCCGATCGTGAAGAGAATGTCCACGCCGCGGGCGATCAGGTTTTGGACCGCGACTTTCGTGTCCACGGGGCCGCGCGAGGTGCCCAGCAGCGTGCCGCCTTCCCGGTGAATGTCATCCACCATCTCGGGCGTCAGCCGCAGGGGCTCCTTGCCGCGCTGGGGGTCCAGACCCTGGTAGCCGTCCCGAAACCCGAGAATCTCCTTGATTCCGTACCCGTGATGGAGCTCGAGGAAAATCGAACGGATCACATTGTTCAGGCCGGGACAAAGGCCGCCGCAGGTCACGATGCCGGCGCGCGTCCGGGCGGGGTCAAAAAAGATTCGGGCTCTCGGACCGGCCCGCTCGAACCACCAATCATCCGTCGGGTCCGGCTCGCGGCCGCGGATGATTTGCGCCGGCACGCGCCAATGGTCCGGAACGAACCGCTTTAGGGGTGAGTCAAACCGTGCGTCGCCCAGCGTTGTGATGTCCATGGCTTCACAGCTTGCTCGGTTCGGCGTTCGAGGTCAACGGCGGGCGTGCCGGTTGCCCCGGGATTATTCGCGTCGGGTGGGTTCGGGCTTTGCAAAAGCCCGGCGGGGGTTAGATTGGGGGGCATGTCAAAGCTGCGCATGGCCGTGCTGGGGCTGGTTTTGGCCCTGCTCTTCAGCCTGGGGCTGATCCTCGGGGTGTTGCTGCCCCGTTTGGCACAATGGGTCCGGCAGCCGGTTGCCTACTCGACCGCAACGCTGCTCCAGCAAGTCCGCACCATCTCCGAGCTGGTCACGGTGCAGTACGTCATCGAGAAGGTTGTTGTGGTCGAGGATGTCAAATGGATCGCCGGGCTGGGCGAGAACCGGGTGCTGATGATCGCGCACGGGATCGTCAAAGCCGGTATGGACCTGAGCCAGATGCAGCCCGGCGACCTCGAACTGTCCGGCAACCGCCTGACGATCAAGCTGCCGCCGGCCCGCATCACGGACGCGTACCTGGACGAAAAACAGACGCGCGTGGTCGAGCGCACCACCGGCCTGTTGCGGTTTTTTGACAAGGACATGGAACAAACCGCCCGTCAAAGCGCCATTGACGAAATCCGCCGTAGCGCGCGCAGCGGAGGCATCCTCAAGGACGCGGAAGACCGCGCCCGGGCGCAGTTGAAGCACCTGTTCGAGCCGATGGGCCTGCAGGTCGAGTTCAAGTAAGATGCCCCAAACAAGGAAGGGGGCCTCCCGGCCCCCTCGCTGGCTTCGCAGGATGACTTCAGCGTGGCTGAAGCGGAAGCCCAAGGTGCGCAAAACATAGCGGGTGCCCCGCGCTCTGTCAACCGGTGCAAGGCGCGAAGCAACTCCTTGTCTGTTTGGGGGTTGGAATACGCGCGTTCGAGAAGCCGAGGGCAGCGGCGCTGACACGGGGTGCCACTGGCAAGGAAGAGGGCCTGCTGCTGACTGTGTTTGTTTGCCAGTCGCGCGTCGCTGGCAAGCGGGGTCAGGCGGTTGTGGGAACAAATGCAAAGGCGCCGTAACCGACCACGCGGGTGGGCGATCCGGCGGTATCGCCGGAGTTGCGCAGGTCCAGCGTCTGGACGCGCAGATGATGCTCGCGGGCGGCCGAAAGCATGCCGCGGATGGGGATGCGGCCGCACGCCTGCTCCTCGCCGATAGCCTCGGGGTGGAGGGTCTCGATGGCCTTGGCCGTGGCCCGGTCCACGCGCCGGGCGGTTGAAGAATCGAGGTAGTGACTCAGGTCGGAGCTGATGACGAACCGGGTTTCGGGTCCGCCCCAGAGCGCCTCGAGCACGGCGGCGACGTCCGCGTCGGCGGCCTGACCCGCAAGGATGGGGACAATCGAAAACCGGTCGAGCACGATTTGCAGGAACGGCAACTGGACTTCGAGGGAATGTTCATTGGCATGCGCTTCATCCAAAAGCTGCACCCGCGGCAGAGTCAGCAACCGCTGGATGGCCGCTTGATCCACCGGCACCAGCCCGAGCGGGGTCTCAAACGCATCGGTGGAGGGCAGAGCCAGGCCTCGGAATGGCACGAAATGGGCCGGCCCCACCAGCACGACGCGGCGAATGGTGTCGCGCGACCCCGCCCACGCCGCATAGGCGGAGGCGGCGATGGGGCCGGAATAGACGTAGCCGGCGTGGGGAGCGATGACGGCCTTGGGGTCCGCGCCTTGGCATGGGGCGGTGGCAAGAAACGACTGAATCATCTGACGCAGCGAAGCCGGGTCCGCCGGGTAGAAACGTCCGGCAACGGCGGCGGGACGGGTTCGGGTTTTCATGTTGGGTTTGCGGTGCAAGGTTCAGAGGCGGATGCGACGCGGAAAGCGGTCGGGCGATTCCGGGCCGGCCTGCTCCGACGCGCTGTTGGCGGCCCACAGGCCGGGAATGGCAGTTCCGCACTTTGGGCATTTGCCATCGGCGGTGAGGCGGTAAGAACGCACATAAAAGCCGTGGCGGGAGATCAACGTTTCGTGGCATTGGGGACAGAGCGTGTCCTCCCACCGGCCCACCCGGCCGGGGGCGTTGCCCGCATACACGAAGCGCAGGCCGGCGGCCGTGCCGATTTCAGCCGCGCGGATCAACTGAGCCGGGGTGGTGGCCGCCGGACCGGTCAGCTTGTAATCGGGGTGGAACGCTGTGACGTGCCAGGGGATGTCGCGGCTGACGGAGGCGAGGAACTTGGCGATGTCGCGCAACTCGGCTTCGCTGTCGTTGAATCCGGGCACGAGGAGGGTGACCACCTCGAGCCACAGGCCGCGCGCATGCACCATGCGAATGGACTCCAAGACGCAGTCAAGCGTTCCTCCCAGAGTGCGGTAGCGCTGGTCATTAAAACCCTTCAAATCAATTTTGTAAGCGACGATCCACGGCTGGAGAAAATCGAGGGCTTCGGCCGTGGCGTTGCCGTTCGAGACAAACGCGCAGGCCATGCCGGCGGCTTTGGCCTGCTGGAAGACCGCCACCGCCCACTCGGCGGTGATGAGCGGCTCGTTGTAGCTTGAGACCGCCAGCCGCGCGTTGGCGCGCCGGCCCGCGGCGACCAGTTGGGCGGGGGTGACCACCTCGATGGAGGCGCGCGAGGCCGGATCGCGCAGCGCCTGGCTGGTGACCCAGTTCTGGCAATAGGAACAATGGAAATCGCAGCCCAGCATCCCGAAGGTGAGGGCATTGCTGCCGGGGTAAACGTGGTAGAAAGGCTTTTTCTCGACCGGATCGCATTGCGCGCCGGCCACGTAACCGAAGGGGACGCGAAGCTGGCCGGCCTGGTTGAAACGGACTTTGCAGATGCCGCGGCGGCCTTCGGGTATCAGGCAGCGGTGCCCGCAGGCGACACAGCGAACGCGGCCATTCTCGGCGCGCCAGAGCGTGCCGACGACGGTATGACGGTCCAACGCCTGCGCCAACGTCTCGTCGGCTGCTGCTGAACGCGCAGCGGTTGCAACCGGCGCGGGTGGCGCGGCCCGACCGGGATTTGAAGGCGACGTTGCCATAAAACTTGGAAGCCGGGTAAAGGTAATTTCGCGCGGGGACGGGTGTCTGTCAAAGCCGGCGTCCGCCGCCGGGCGGAATGGCAGTCGCGGGGTGGGGCGGCCTTTCCGATCGGCGGATGCGTTCAAGCCCGGGCTTTTTCGGGCGAGAGGGGGCTGCCGCAGGAAAAGCAATAGTTGGAGTGGGGGGGGCAGCGGATGGCGCAATGGGGGCACTCGAGGTGGGCCTGCGCGTGGCGATGGTGGATGACCAGGTTGCGAATGTAGGGAATCCAGGTGAACAGGTAGGCAAAGATGAAGACGGAGTCCCGCTGGCGAAGCGAATAGATCAGCAGCAACAGCGAGCCGGTGAGGCTCAGCCACCAAAAGGCCGTAGGCACCACCACCCGTTTCAGTTTTTCCGTCGCGTACCATTGGACGAAAAAGCGCGAGAAGAACACGGCGTTGCCGGTCCACCCGACAACTTTCCAGATGCTCCACTCGATGCCCAGAAACTTGCCGTTGTGCCAGATGAGGTCGGTGAGCCATTCCATACGCGGCGGAGTCTAGGGAATCGGGGGCAAACCGGAAGCGCAAATCGCCCCTTTTCAACCCGGGCGCCGGACCGTTACCCTTGGACCATGAAGTCAACGGCGGCGGCACGCGCGCGGCATTTTGCCAGTGATAATTATGCGGGGATTTGCCCGGAAGCCTTTGCGGCGATGGTCGAGGCAAACCGGGGCCACGAGGTCAGCTACGGCGACGATTCCTGGACGCAAAGGGCGTCGGACCTCCTGCGTGAGGTGTTCGAGACCCCGTGCGAAGTCTTTTTCGTCTTCAACGGCACTTCGGCCAACTCTCTGGCCCTGGCCTCGCTCTGCCAGTCCTACCACAGCATCCTCTGCCACGAGGGCGCCCATGTGGAGACTTCCGAGTGCGGCGCGCCCGAATTCTTCGCCAACGGCACCAAGGTTTTGCTGTTGCCGGGCGCTGAAGGGAAAGTGAACGTTGACGCGATTGCGCAGGCGGTGAACAAACGCACGGACATTCATTATCCCAAGCCGCGGGTGCTGAGCCTGACGCAGGGTACCGAGGTGGGGACGGTTTATTCGCTGGCGGAATTGAACACGCTGGCCGAGGCGGCGCGGCGTTACCACCTGCGGATCCACATGGATGGGGCGCGGTTCGCCAACGCGGTGGCGTCGCTGGGGGTGAGTCCGAAGGAAGTGACATGGCAGGCGGGAGTGGACGTGCTTTGTTTCGGCGGCACGAAAAACGGCCTGGCCGTGGGCGAGGCGGTGGTTTTTTTCAATCCCGACCTGGCGCGGGAATTTGACTATCGCTGCAAGCAGGGGGGCCAGTTGGCGTCGAAGATGCGGTTCCTGTCGGCGCCCTGGGTGGGCATGCTGCAGGACGGGGCGTGGCTGCGGCACGCCGCGCACAGCAATGCGATGGCCCGCCGGCTGGAGGCGGCGCTGCGGACGGTTCCAGGCGTCGAGATTGCCTACCCGGTCCAGACCAACTCGGTGTTTGCGCGCCTGCCCGAGCCGGTGATTGAGGGACTTCACGCGCGCGGCTGGAGGTTTTACACGCACGTGGGCGGATGGGAGGAATCGCGGCTGATGTGCAGTTGGGACACCACGCCGGAGGATGTGGACGCGTTCGCGGCGGACCTCCGCGAGCTGGCCATGGCCTACGACGCCAAAACGTGCTAAACTCGCCTGTGGTGACCGAACCGAGCCTGTTGCTCCTCATCCCCGCCTATAACGAGGCGCGCCGCATCGAACCGGTGCTGCGCGACTACGGCCGCTATTTCCAGGAACATTATCACGGCAAATTCCAACTGGTGGTGGTGCTCAACGGTTGCCGGGACAATACGCTCGAGGTGGTGCGGCGGGTGGCTGTGGATTATCCGGCCATCAGCACGCTGGAGTTCGCAGACCCGATTGGCAAAGGGGGAGCGCTCATCGAAGGGTTGAAGCTGGCGCCGCTGGCGGATTTGATCGGCTATGTGGATGCCGACGGAGCGACGCCGCCGCGCGCGTTTCACGACTTGGTGAAGCGCGCCGGTGAAGCCGATTGCGTGATCGGATCGCGCTGGCTTCCGGGATCGGTGCTGCATGTGGAGCAAAGTGGGAAGCGGCGGTTCGCCAGTCGTGTGTTCCATTTGATTGTTGAGGCGCTGTTCGGCATGCACATTCGGGACACCCAGTGCGGCGCCAAAGTCATGCACCGCGAAGCGGTGGAACGCATTCATTCCTCCTTGCGAATTGCCGACATGGCGTTCGACATCAACCTGCTCTACTCGCTGAAACGGGCCGGCTACCGCGTGCTGGAAGTGCCCACCGAATGGACCGACAAGATTGGCTCGAAGGTGACGCTGTTCCGCACCTCGCTGACCATGTTTCTGTCCGTCATCCGCATCCGGCTGATCTATTCCCCGTTTTATCGCTGGCTCCGGCCGTTACGACCG
Source organism: uncultured Verrucomicrobiota bacterium (assembly GCA_964631605.1). Lineage (GTDB taxonomy): Bacteria > Verrucomicrobiota > Verrucomicrobiia > Limisphaerales > UBA8199 > JARKQH01. Next base: position 19,430 of record CAZVYG010000068.1, on the reverse strand, counting down.
CTGGAGACCTGGATTTACCGCAAACTGCGCGCGCCGCAGCCGCTTCCCGGTCCGCCCCACGACCACTCGAAGGAGTAAAACCCGGCTTGTCCCGCAGGTGACCGGAAAACTGTGTACCCCCCTTCATGCCAGGCCGGCTTGCGCCACGAGTGCCGCGCCAGGCCACCCCGGCTATCCTTTCCCGCTCTCGACCCAGCAAACCGCATAGCGGACCAGGCTGACCTCGTTTTTCAATCCCAGTTTCCGCCGAATGCGAAGGCATTGCCGCCGCACGTGCGACGCCGTCGCGCCGAGTTCCCGGGCCATCTCGGACACATCCTTGCCCCGCCCCAGCAACTCCAATACCCGAAGCTCGCCATCGGCCAGGCGATCCAACAGCGGCAGCCTGACGCGCGAGCAGTTCTTCCGAGCGGGTTTGCGGCCGGCGGCCAGAACCTCCTCGCTGACGTAGATGCGGCCCAGCAAAACGTCTCGCACCGCCCGAACAATCTCCTGGGCATCCTCCTCTTTCATAATGTAGCCGTCGCCCCCGGCGCGCAGGACGCGCTCCGCATACAAGGCCTCATCATGCATCGAAACCACCAACAGCTTGACGGCACGATCCTCCTTGCGAATTTCCCGGATCAGGTCCAGCCCGCTCTTGCCAGGCAGCGTTAGGTCAATCAGCACCAGGTCCGGTCGAAGCCGCCGCACCTCCGGCAGGGCGGCTTCCGCGCGCGCTGCCGCGCCGCACACAGCCAGGTCCGGCTGGTCATTCAGAATCCGCGCCAAACCATCCCGATAGACGGGGTGATCCTCCACCAGATAGACCTTTCGCGCCCCCGGCTTCCCACCACTTGGAGTGGCTCCCGCCGGACGATGCCCGGCCCGGCGGGCTTGCCGACGGGTTCCTTGCGTGCGCCCGTCGGGAGTGTGTCCCCGCGCCTTCGGCGGCTGGCTGGACGGTTTCTTTCTCATGACCCGCATAGCGTCCCTGATCTTTGAGGCCCGCGCAAGACTGGGTCGTTGGTAATCCGGGCCAACGGTTTCTTGCCCACTGGCAACTCCACGCGCAACTTTTGTCCCGCTACGGACTGGCGGCGTCGCCGGAGCCTTCCACATCCCCGGCCTTTGCTCGGGCGCGTTTGTCCGCGAAGAAGTTCTGCAACAGGGCGCGGCATTCAGGCTCCCGCAGCCCCTGCGTCACCTCGCAGCGGTGGTTGAAGGTGGGGAATTGCAGGAGGTTCAACGCGCTGCCGGCGGCGCCGGCCTTGGGATCACTGGCTCCGAAAACCACCCTGCCGACCCGGGCATGGACGATGGCGCCCGCGCACATCGGGCAGGGCTCTTTGGTCACATACAGGGTGCACTCGTTCAGACGCCAGTCCCCCAGCGCCTCCTCGGCCTGCGTGATGGCAAGCATTTCGGCGTGGGCGGTGGCATCGCGGAGGAGCTCGACCTGGTTGAAGGCTCGGGCGATGATTCGTCCCTCGCGGACGATCACCGCGCCAACGGGCACCTCCTCGGCCTCCCAGGCGCGCGCGGCCTGCCGGAGGGCTTCGCCCATGAAGAAATGGTCGCTGTGCAAATCTATGACAGGCTGGTCAGGCATTTGCGCGCTCCGGCGGCGAAGGGGTGATGGCCGATGGCAGCCAGCTTTCCTCCAGAGACCAGGAATTTCGTCCATCGGGGTAACAATGGCAGTGAGCGGCAAAAAAGCCGCCGCGATATTGCCAGAACCAGGGCCAGAGGCTCTCCAAGTCGGTCTGCGGCAGCGGGAGGCTGGCCAGCGCGGACCGTGGGAAGAAGCGGAAGCGGCCTTCGGGATGGTCCGGGGGCACGCGGGTGAGGCGCCGTTTCACCTCGAAGAGGAACATCAGCCAATGCGTGTTGCCCTGGTAGCCGTGCTCGCTGACCAGGCCGGCCAGATGGAGATCGGCCGGCGTTAGCTCGAGTCCCATCTCCTCAGCGGCCTCCCGGCAGGCGCACACATAAGGCGATTCTCCCTCCGTCATGTGTAACTTGCCTCCGGGGGGGCTCCACCGTCCGCGGTTGGGTTCCTGGGCGCGCTCGAGCAGCAGAATTTCATCCCGCGCGTTGAAACAGTAAAGCAGGGTCGAGATTTTATAGGGCAGCACCATGGGCGGTGTCAGGGATTGGCCTTCCGGCCAAGGCAATAAAGCTGTTTGGCGGTGCGGATGAACAACTGGCCTGCGGCGACGGCGATCGTGGAGCGCACCGGTGATTCGCCCATCGGTATCCTCGCCAGCACTTTGAACTCCTCAGTTGCCAGCACCACGGCCGTGCCGTTTTCGCTGATACAATAAATCCGGCCATCGGCGCCGGTGGGTGAGGCGCGAAATATCTCGCGCACCCCGAGGTTGCCCTGCCAGAGGACTTGTCCCGTGCCCGGTTGCAGGCAGGTCATGACCTGCCGGTCCCCATCGAGCACGAACAGTTTGTCGCGATAATAAAGGGGCGTGACGCAGTCAGAGGGGTAATCCTTGAAGGTCCAGGCGATGGCCTGCTCAGGGAGCGCGCCCTGGCCGCCCGGTTTGATGGCCAGCACCGGGTCGCGCTTGGGCGCGCAGCCAATCACCACCTCGCCCGCCACCACCGGCGAAGGCACAATACGCCAATGCTGCTCGCCGTTGGGGTTAAAGCCGCCGCAGCGCCAGATTTCCCGCCCGGTGGGCGGGTCGTGGGCGGTGAGATAATTGGCCCCCACGACCAGGATTTCCGCCCCCGTCGCGCGCTCCCACGGGATGGGCGTGCTGTAGGCTTCCTGCGATTCTCCCCGGGCGTCGGAGGGCCGGACCTGGCGCCAAAGGTTCCTGCCCGTCTTCGGGTCCAGGCACAGCAAGAAAGACTCGCGGGTGGGCTTGTCGTCCAGCGCGTGGGAATAATCCGCAGGCACGGGACTGCGCTGCAGGACCTGGACATAGAGCCGGTCCTGAAAAAGCATCGGGCTGGAGCCATAAATCCACATGTTCGCGAACCGGCCGTATTCCGCCGCCAGGTCCCGGGACCAGAGCGGCCTGCCCTCGAAGTCATAAGCGGCCAGGTGACCGGTCGCAAACATGACATACACGGCCCGGCCGTCGGTCACCGGGCTGGGCGAGGCCATGTTATTCCGGCCCTTGTCCCGGTTGCCCGTCGCCACCACCTGCCGCCATTTCTCCGTGCCCGTTCGCCGGTCCAGGCACAGCAGCAAGAGGTTCTTTTGCTCGTCCGGGGAGGAAACGAAAACCGCGTCGTTCCAGATCACGGGTGTCGCGCCGCTCATGCCCGGCAGGGGCGCTGTCCAAACCACGTTCTCCGTTTTGCTCCAGGTCGCCGGCAGATTCGTTTCGGAAGTCGAGCCGTTGAAAAAAGGTCCCCGCCATTGCGGCCAGTTGGCTGCATGGATGTCGAGGGCCGCCAGCCCCAGAAGAGCAACGGAAAACAGCTTTAGCATATCAGCGCCGATATCGAACCCGGAACCGCCGTGCAGAGCAAGCCGATACCGCGCCCTCAGTCCAGAAACTGAAACGCGTAGAGGTCCGCGTTCTTCAGGGCAAAGCGCAACCGGACCGGGCGTCCCGCCCACTGGCCTACGTCGGGCGAACCGTTCCAACGAACCATCCGGTTGATCTCGTTGCAGGTGTGGATCAGGTCACAATCCTGGAGCGCAAACCCCCGGATCGGCGTGCCGTCGGGCTCGACCAGGCCCACGCGAATCGTTCCGGTGGCCGAGGTGTCGGCGTTGAGCAACAGTTTGCTCCCTTTGAAGCGCAGCGGTTCGGTGGTGAAGTCGCCCCCCGTCCAGGGCGCGCGAACGGAAATCAATCCGTCGCGTCTCAGGACCACGCGGCTGATCACCGCGATGTTTTGATCGGCGCCCAATCCGGCGTTTTTCAGGAGGCGCTTGTTGTTTTCGTTGCGGTCCCACCCGTGGAGCCAATCACTGGCGCGGTAGTAGAGGTACATTTCGCGGCCGGAAACGTCCGGGACCAGTCCGTGAATCAGGCGCACCGAGGCCCAGTCGAACTCGCCCTTCATGCCGAGGCGCAGGAAGGGGCGGCGGTCAAACCGGCGCCAGGCAAGGCCATCGCGGCTGGCGGCGAACTGGGTATCCAGGGGCCCGGCGTTGATGGGCGTCTCTTTGGGAAACTCCGGGAGCGCGCCGCCCAGGTAGTGGAAGTAGGCTTGGGGAAACATGTAATAGGCGTCCTGGGCCCACGGATATTTCAGCGCCGAGCTCGAATAATAGTCCACCCAGCGGTCGCCGGCCTCCGGACCGATCATCACCGGCATGTCCTGGACCGCGGGGAAATTGCCCAACTCCGCCGACTCGGCCCGCGCCACGCTCCGCCCTTGCACCCCTTCCCCGAACAGGTTTCGGCGGCAATACAACACGTACTTGGCGAGGCGGTCGTCCCAGAAGAGGATGTTTTGCGAGTCGAGATGGTGACGCTTCCCCTCCTGCCGAAAGGTGCAGATACTCTTGTGGGTGAGCTGCCAGTGAATGCCGTTCGAAGATGAGAGAATGTGAAGGCCGGGCGCTCCAATGCCGCCAAAGCGGCAGAGCATGCGGAACTGGTGTTGTGGCGGCGCATTGGGGTCAAGGAAAACCATGCCGCCGTCCTGGCCGATGGTCAGGCCCATCGCACCGTGGCCGATCACAATGTTGTTCTGGCGCGACCCCCGGTATTCGGTCAGTCCCAGGCTTGGCTTTTCCCACGCGATTCCATCCTTCGAGGAGGCATAACAGATCGAACCGTTGGTGTGGCCCTGGTCCCACTGCGCGTCGTCCATCGCGTGATACCAGAAGTGGTAGGTGGCGCCATCGTGCAGCACATTGCTATACGGTCCAATGCCCCCGCGCTCCCAGGGATGCTCGGGCTGGATGGTCCGGTCTCCCGTCTTTCGCGGTGGGTGGATTTCCAGGGTCACATTCCGGGCTTCGGCCATGAACCGGTCATCCAAAAAAACCTGCCGCCGGTTGCCGATCTCCAGCGGTTCAACGCCGGCGACGCCAACTAATGTCGCAAGGCCGAGGAAACAGACGGCGCCGGCGCTCGCGCGAGTGAAAGATATTGGGACTGTCATGCGAGGCAGCATAGGACTGGAAACCGCCGGGTTCCAATCAAAAGCCGGCGTGCGGAGGTTTGCCTCACACCAGCGCCGCCCCGCGATCGTGCAGCCAGTCCAGCCGCCGCCTCCATTTGCCTTGACTATTTGGGTTTGGCGCCGCATCCTGCAGGCACTTGTGATGATGACTCCGATTGAACTTGAGGCGACGGTGGAGTTTGCCGACAACCCCGAGGCGCGCTGTCCGTGCGTGTTGCTGCTGGACACGTCCGGCTCGATGGAGGGGGAGCCCATTCTGGCTCTGAACCAGGGTTTGCGGGTTTTTCGCGACGAATTGTGCAAGGACCCGCTGGCGTCGCGCCGGGTGGAGGTGGCCGTGGTGACCTTCGACAGCGAGGTGAAGGTGGTTCAGGATTTTGTGACCGCGGACCAGTTTGAGCCGCCGGGTCTCGTGGCGCAGGGCCAGACCCTGATGGGAACCGCGATTGAGAAGGGATTGGACATGATTGCGGCACGGAAAGCCCAGTACAAGGCGGCGGGGGTGCTTTATTACCGCCCCTGGATGTTCATGATCACAGACGGGGAACCGCAGGGCGAGCCGGAGGAAGTGGTGCGGCGGGTGGCTCGTCGGGTCCACGCGGAGGAGGAAGCCAAGCGGGTGGCCTTTTTCGCGGTGGGGGTGGAAAACGCCAACATGCGACGGCTGGCGGAAATTGCGGTGCGGGCGCCGGTGAAGCTGCGCGGATTGAATTTCGTGGAGATGTTTGTGTGGCTGTCCCGCAGCGCGCAGGTGGTATCGCATTCCAAGACCAGCGACCAGGTGGCCCTGCCGCCACCCGGCTGGGGGACGGTATAGTGAAGTCGCGCCGATGGCATGTCGCCGCCGCCTCGGTGCGGGGCGCGAGCCATGAGAAGCTGGGGATGCCGTGTCAGGACGCCCACCAGTGGGAAGCGGTGGGGAAGGGAGTCTTGGTGGCAGCCGTCACTGATGGAGCCGGTTCAGCCCCCCTGGCCGAGGTCGGGGCCTCGCTGGCGGCCCGCGCGGCTGTGGAACACGCGCGGCAACGCCTTTGCGCTCGGGCGGTGACGGCCGGCCTTGACGACGCGGGTTGGGAAGGACTTTTGCGCGACTGCCTGGCGGCCGCGCAGAAAGCGCTCGAGGCGGAGGCGGCAGCCCGGGGGGTGGCGCTTCAGGACCTGGCCACGACCTTGAGCATCACGGCCGCCACGCCCGAGGTTGTGGCTGCGGTTCAGGTTGGCGATGGCGCCGTCGTGGTGGGGGATGCGGAAGGGCGTCTGCATTGCCTGGTGCGGCCAGCGGTGGGGGAGTATCTTAACGAAACCACCTTTCTGACTTCGGTTGAGGGGGTCGCCACCTTGACCCCAGTGGTTTGGCGGGGCCGGGCCGGGCGTCTGGCGATCTTTTCCGACGGCCTGCAGATGGCGGCGCTTCGGATGCCGTCGGGCGAACCGCATCCGGGCTTTTTCACGCCTTTGTTTCAGTTCCTGGAGGCCCAGCCCGACGCGCAGCAGGCCACTCAGGCCCTGGCGGGTTTTCTCGGCTCGGAGCGTCTTCGCGAGCGGACGGACGACGACGTCACGCTGGTGCTGGCCACGTGGCGGGAGTGACCGGGCATGCGATTGGTGCGGGCATCCACCGGCCAAGTGCTCAGGCTGGCCGCCTCCGCGACGCTGGGGGCTGGCGGCGAAGCCAAAGTTTTCGCGGTCCTTGACACGCCTGAACTGGCGGCCAAGGTATATCACCGGCCGACGGCGGAGCGGGCGGCCAAGCTTGCGGCGATGCTGGCCAACCCGCCGGAAGACCCGATGGCCAGCCAGGGTCATGTCTCGATTGCGTGGCCGAGCGATTTGTTGTTGTCGGCTCAAGGCCCGAGCCAGGTGATGGGGTTCCTGATGGCCCGGGTCAGGGGGATGCACCCCATCATTGATTTCTATCATCCCAAGACCCGGCGTCATCGGCATCCACTGTTCAATTATCAGTATCTGATTCGCACGGCTCGGAACCTGGCGGCCTGCGTCAATGCCCTGCATGCGCGGGGATACGTGGTGGGGGACCTGAACGAGTCCAACATCCTTGTGGGTGAAACCGCGCTCGTGACGCTGGTGGACACCGATTCCTTCCAGGTGCCGGACCCCCGCAATGGCCAGGTTTATCGCTGCCGGGTGGGCAAACCGGAATTCACCCCGCCCGAACTGCAGAGTGTGAGTTTTGCCTGGGTGGACCGAAAACAAGAGCATGATCTTTTTGGGTTGGCCGTCCTGATCTTTCAGCTTCTGATGGAGGGGATTCACCCTTTTGCGGGCAAACATCTGGGGCGGGGCGAACCCCTTCCGTTGGAAGCACGCGTGGCAAAGGGCTGGTTTCCCTACGCACCTGTCGGCCGCGCCGGCACCGTGCCGATGCCAACGGCGCCCCCGTTCGAGATGCTGCCGCCGAGCATCCGCGACCTTTTCATCCAGTGCTTTAACCTGGGCCATGCTCAACCGGAGCGGCGTCCCGCCGCGGCAAGCTGGCAGGCGGCTCTGCTCGAGGCGGAGCTGTCGCTCACCCCCTGCGCCGTCAACCCGCAACACCGTTACGGGAAGCATCTTCGCGTTTGTCCGTGGTGCGAGCGGACGGAAATGCTCGACGGGATTGACCCTTTCCCGTCGCTTGATTCGCTAAAACGGCGCTTCTTTTTGAGGGGGCGGTTCCGCGACCGCCCTGCCCTGCGTTCGGTCACCCCCGAATACGTCGCGGCCGTTGCCATCGCCCGCGCGGCTATTCGGCGTCAACGGCGGAGCCGGGTCCTGCGTGTCCTGGGGATTATTGTTGTGGGCGCATTGCTGACGCTGTACTGGATTTGGGCCCTCACACTGTTGCTCCAGTGAATCCGCCCGGCGGAAGCGCGCAGGTGTCGAACCCAAGGAGTCAGCCCGGCCGCATAGACAACCCGATTATTTCGGGTAACCTGATAGTGATTTGTTTCTTATGGCCAACGAACTGAACACCGCGGCGGCGGCCGCGCCTTTGCAAACGGGGAACACCCGCCTCGTGAGCCTCTTTAGGGTCACGGGCATGACCTGCGGGAACTGCGCCCGGCATGTGACACAGGCGATCCAGAGCGTACCGGGTGTGGCCGGCGCGGTCGTGGAGCTGGAGGCGGGACAGGCAACCGTTCGATGGGCCGCCGGCGCGAAGCTCGACGTTGATGCTGTGGTCAGCGCGGTCGAGGCGCAGGGATTCGGCGCGAAGCCGGTTGCGTTGGATGCAGGCGCTCAGGCGCACGACGGAGGGAGAATGAGCGGCTGGCGGACGAACCTGATGGTGGGCATCCCCGTGACGGCAACACTGATGATCGGGGAATGGGTCTTTGGCCTTGGGGCGGTGCGATGGTTCCAGTGGGTGGCGTTTGCTTTGGCTTCTGTGGTTCAGGTTATCGCCGGCGGCCGGTTCTACCGCGGGGCGTGGGGTCAACTCAAGGCCGGCAGCTCGAACATGGACACGCTCGTCGCGCTGGGCTCGACGACCGCCTTCGCCTACAGTGTGTGCGTCTTGTTTGGTTCCCCGGGGGGGCACGTCTATTTCATGGAGGCGGCGGCGATCATCACGTTAATCAGCCTGGGCCACTGGCTCGAGGCCCGCGTAAGCCTGAAGGCTTCCGCCACGCTCCGGCAGTTGCTGACGCTCGCACCGGTCCGGGCGCGGCGGCGGAGCGCCGACGGCAGTGAAACGGAGGTGCCGGTCGCCGTGTTGCAGGCGGGCGACGTGGTCGCGGTGCGGCCAGGGGACCGCATCCCCACCGACGGCGTGGTCATTGAAGGAGAGTCGGCGGTGGACGAATCCATGCTGACCGGCGAATCGGCGCCGGTGGACAAGGGGATTGGGAGCGTTGTTTATGCGGGTACGGTCAATGTCAGCGGCCGGCTGGCCTTTCGCGTGACGGCGACGGGGGAGGAGACAGCTTTGGCGAACATCATCGCGGCGGTGCAGCGGGCGCAAAACAGCCGGGCGAACATCCAACGACTGGGCGACCGGGTCAGCAGCGTTTTCGTCCCGTTGGTCATCGTGATCGCGGTTCTGGCCGCGTTAGGGTGGGGGTTGGCTCCTGAATCCGCGCAGCAGGTTCACGGTTTGGTGGGTCGTTTTCTGTGGCCGGCGCATTTGCCCGGCACACCGGTGGCAACCGCCTTTCTGGTGGCCGCGTCGGTGTTGATTATTGCCTGTCCCTGCGCGATGGGCCTGGCCACCCCCGCGGCAATCATGGCCGGCTCGAACGCCGCCGCCCGCCGTGGAATTCTGATCCGGGATGGTGTGGCATTGGAGAAGGCGGGAAAAGTGACGGCCGTGGTTTTTGACAAGACCGGGACCTTGACGGTGGGCAAACCGAGTCTGGTCAAGGTGTGGGAGCCTGACTCAGCCCATGCGCCTGCCGGGCTCGCCTCCCGCCTGGCGGCCAGCCTGGCTCGTCACTCGAGCCACCCGATCAGCCAGGCGCTGGCCACGCCTGACGCAGCCGCGGTCACACTGGAGAATTGGGAAGAAGTCCGCGGAGCAGGTGTGCAGGCCAGCTTGCGGGAATCAGGCGGCATGATCATCGTCCGGCTGGGATCGCTACGCTGGCTGGCAGAGTCTGGCGTGGACACGCGCCCCGGCGAGGCCTTTATTCAGGAATGGTCCGCCGAGGGCGCCACGTTGATTGGCTTGGCGGCAAACCGGGAGTTGCGCGGCCTGTTTGCGGTCAAGGACGCCCTCAAACCCGCCGCCGCCAAGGTGATCGAACAACTCCAACGGCAAGGGCTGAAAACCTTCCTGGTGACCGGTGACAACGCGCTGACGGCGGCCGGCATCGCCCGTCAGGCGGCCATCCCGCCGACGAACGTATTTGCCGAAGTTCGGCCCGAGCGCAAGGCGGACTTTGTTCGTGACCTTCAGCAGCGCGGCGAGCGCGTGGCGTTTGTCGGCGACGGCATCAACGATGCGCCGGCGCTGGAACAGGCCGACCTCGGGATTGCCGTCGCCCGCGCCAGCGATATTGCCCGCGAAGCCGCGGACATCATCCTTCTAAAATCCGAAATCGAAGCGGTCCCGGAAAGTTTGGGGCTTGCCCGCGCCACGCTTCGAACGATCAAGCAAAACCTCTTCTGGGCGTTTTTCTACAACGCCGCCGGGGTGCCGTTGGCTGCTTTGGGCTTCCTCAGCCCGATTCTTTGCGCAGCGGCAATGGGGTTGTCCGACCTGATCGTCATCGGCAATGCCCTCCGTTTGCGGAGTTGGAAGATGGGCTGAAGGCTGGGAAACCCTCCGTCCCCTTTCGTGATACCGAGTGGCCGCGGCAAACGTGTGTAACGTCTCGGAGCCTGTTGGCCTCGGCGGCAGACTATGACAACAACCGCGACCTTTGCGAGGCCACACGCTTGATGTAATGCTCCCTGTGGTCCTTGAACGTCCGCCCCTGTTGGCGTGTGGCACCCTTTTCGGCAATCGTTTGCAGCAGTGCTGCCATCTCGTTCCTGGCGTCTGGCAGCGTCTTCGCCTCAAGGCCTATGCGCCTTACTTTCTTGACGCCCGTGCGGGCGTCCAGTAGCGTCGTCTGGACTGAATATATGCGGTTACGGAACCAGAGACCGCCACACGGCGGTTCGCCTCGTCGTGGGCTTGTTTCCACGAATTTGTATGCACAAATCACAACTGGGACAAGTTCCGGGCGGGGTCAAGAGTCTGGTGCTTGTATTGTTGCAGGTTGTTGGTAATCAAGTGCGCCCGTAGCTCAGTTGGATAGAGCATCTGCCTTCTAAGCAGAGGGTCCCGCGTTCGAATCGCGGCGGGCGCGCCATTCTAGGCAAGGTTTATGCCAAATTCCACGGCTCGGCCTACCCCCTATCGGGGAGTAAACATCGCTCAGGCGGTCTTCTTAGAGTCGTGCAAATTTAACGCATCGTTCTCGTTCTGTGTTCGACACGCGAATCCAGGACGGGTGACTAACGGAGCGAACTGTGGTAATGGGCTGATGGTCGAAGAGTCCGGCGTGCGAACTCCCCGTTGGTCAATTCCGCTGCCGTGATGTACGTGGCCTCTGGTGACCCTGAGGTGTGGAAGGAGTGATGCGAAAGCCAGCCGGCTTGCGCCGGACAACCTTGGCAGCCGATGCTTTCGGGTCGCCGTCAGGCGGCTGTAACAGGCGTTCGGTTAGGGGTTGAGAGAGTGAGGGGTTGGATATGCCCGCCCGGCCCGGAGGTCGGGCGGGCAATTGTTTGTCGTCCAACCTCCGGGTTCGCCATGCCGGAGATTGCAGTTCGTGTCGGTCAGCCGCACATTACGCCATGAAGTATCATCTAGTCCTGCTCGGGTGTCTGTTTTGCCTGGGGTTTGACTCGGCCCGGGCGCAGACCCGGCTCAAGCTGGCCGGCATCATTCCGGGCACCGAAAACGTGCAGTTGGTTTACAACGGCGACTTCCAATTCCAAGGTCCCGAAACCTCCACGAACACGCACCCCTTTCCCACCGGTTGGACTCGAGTGGCGGACATTTACGCGGATGCCGGCGCCAACCTCGTTACGGCGAATGCCGGCGTGGTTGCCCGCGCCCTGGTGAGCGGCGGCGCCCCCGTGTGCCAGTACCGCCAGGCGGTTAATCTCGCACCCGACACCGATTATGTGCTGAGCGCCTACCTCTGGAACATGGGCGAGGCCGCCAATCGCGTCACCACCGTAATTGACCTGAACGACGCGCCGCAGGAACCGCAAATCACCCTGTCGTACTCGGATGCCAACGCGGACCGGGGCTACTTTGTCTATCGCTTTTTCAACACCGGTCTGACCGGATCGAACGTCACCGTCCGAGTCTTCTACGATGGGCTCACCGGCACGGGCGCGGCGGCGGCCTACTGGCCACTTGCGGCGCAGTGGGACAATGTGGCAATCACGCGCGCGGTGGATTTCCTTCCGCCCCAGCCGGCCGGCTCGGAGGGCAACCTGCGGCCGGTGGTGCGGCTCACCGCCCCTCCCAACGGCACCAACATCGTAGGGGTGGACTCAGCGGCAACCCTGACGCTTGCCGCCTGGGCCTCCGACTACGATGGGGAGGTGACCAATGTGGTGTTCTATGCCGGCAGCGTGAAACTGGGGGAAGCGAGCGTCGGCCCCTACGCCCTGGACTGGGTTATTCCCTCTTCGGGCAGCTTCACCTTCACCGCCGTGGCGACGGATGAACGTGGCGCCTCAACCGTGTCTGCCCCGGTGACGATTACCGCATCGGTCACGGCTCCGCCCGTGCCGATGCGCCTGTCCGTTGCCCGCGCCGGAGCCAATGTGGTCTTGTCCTGGCCGGCTTCGGCGACCGCGCTTTCGCTGCTGTCGGCCCCGGCGGTGGTCACGCCGAGGGCGTGGGTGATAGTGACCAACCCGGTATCGGTCAGCAACGGCCACTGCGTGACCACCTTGCCGCCTGCCGGCACGCAACGGTTTTTCCGGCTGGGCCTGGGCGTGGACCCCGGAACGCTGGAGCGCAAGCTGATGATGGGATACCAAGGCTGGTTCGCCTGTCCGGGCGACGGTTCAGCCCTGAATCGTTGGGTGCATTGGTTTCGCAACAACACCCCAACGGCGACCAACGCAACGGTGGATTTCTGGCCGGACATTGCCGAGCTGGATGCCGATGAGCTTTTCGCCACGGCCATGACGCTGCCCGGCGGCGGTCCGGCCAAGGTATATTCCGCATACAAGGAGAAGACGGTGGCACGCCATTTCCGCTGGATGAAGGACCACAATTTGGACGGGGTTTTTCTGCAACGGTTCTCCTCCAGCCTGTCGAGCCCGGACCATTTCGGATTCCGCAATCAGGTGGCGCTCAACGTGCGCACCGGCGCGGAAACATACGGGCGGGTCTTTGCGATCATGTACGACATTTCCGGCCAGAACGCCGGCACGCTCGTGAGTACGCTAACCAACGATTGGACCTACTTGGTTAACTCGCTCCGGATCACCGCCAGTCCGGCCTATGTGCGGCACCGGGGCAAACCGGTGGTGGCCATTTGGGGGTTTGGGTTTACCGACCGGCCCGGGACGCCGGAAGACGCGTTGACCGTAATCCAGTGGTTCAAGGCCGCCGGGTGCACGGTCATGGGCGGGGTTCCGACGAACTGGCGGACGTTGAAGGGTGATTCACAAACCAACGCCGCCTGGGCAGACGCCTACCGTGCCTTCGATATTATCAGCCCCTGGGCGGTGGGACGATACAGCACCCTGGCCGGAGCGGACAGCTTCAAGAGCACATACATCGTGCCCGATCTGGCGGAGTGCACCGCCCGCGGGCTTGATTACATGCCGGTGGTCTTTCCAGGCTTCTCATGGCACAACCTGAAGGGCGAGCCGTCGCCGCTGAACCAGATTCCCCGTAATAGCGGGACATTCTACTGGCGGCAGGTGTTCAATGCCATCTCCGCGGGGTGCACCATGATCTACGGCGCGATGTTTGACGAAGTGGACGAGGGCACCGCGATGTTCAAAATGGCCCCGACGACAAACGAACTACCGGTTGAGGGCACGTTCGTGCCGCTGAATATTGACGGTCACCCCTTGCCCAGCGATTGGTACCTCCGTGTGGCCGACCAGGCTTCTAGAATGTTGCGAGGCGAAATTCCGGTCTCGGGCGTCCTGCCCCTCACACCGCCCTGATCCTTTTGGGTCGTCACTGTTGGGCGAATGACTCAGGGCTTGGAGCGGGATTCGATGTCCATGATTTGCTTCATTTCCGCTTCCAGCCGGGCGACAATCTCGGGGTGCTTTAAGTAAAGATTATTGGTCTCGGCGGGGTCGTCGCGGAGGTTGTAGAGCTGGCCGGCGGGGCCACCGGGTTGCGGTTGGATGGTTTTGGGCTGGGAGAAGCCGCCGGAGCCGAGTTGGTTGATGAGTTTCCAGTCCCCGGATCGGATCATCATGGCCGGGGAACTGCCCGCCCGCATGACAATCGGGCCGCGAATCGGCTGCCCCTGGGGTTGGCGGCCCTCGAGCACCGGCAGAAAGCTGAAGCTGTCCGGCCCGGCGCCGGCGGGCAATTTCGCCCCACAAACGTCGGCAAAGGTCGCAAGCAAATCCGTGAAGCAGATGGTCTGGTCGCTGACTGTTCCTGCCTTGACCCGTCCCGGCCAGCGCACGATGAACGGCATTCGATGTCCGGCTTCCCAGGCGTCGCCCTTCATGCCGCGCAGTCCGCCGGCGGCATCGTGGCCGAACCGCGCCACGTTGGCCGGCAGCCACATTGGTCCGTTGTCGGAGGTGAAAATCAGCAGCGTGTTCCGGGTCATGTCCGCCTGCTCCAAGGCGGCGAGCACGCGGCCGATCTGGGCATCCACCATCATGACGAAATCGCCATAGAGGCCGGCGCCGCTTTTCCCGGTGAATTCCGCCGCCGGCAGCCAGGGGGTGTGTGGCGCCGTGTAGGCGAGGTAAAGCATCAGCGGCTGGCGCCCGTCCGCTTTCCGGCTGGCTTGCGCGCTGATGACGGCGCAGGCTTCGTCCGTGAGTCTTGGCAAAACATCTTTCAGGTCCAAGCCGGGGGCAATCCCGCCTTCCCGCCAAAAGGCGCCCTGATTCGGCGCCCAACCTTCCGAGTGATGTTCGGCAATGTGCTCGGTGGGCGGTGCGACTGCGCGCCGACCCCGGATGTAGAAGTAAGGTGGAATATCCGTGGAGGCGCGCAGGCCGAAGAAACTGTCGAACCCGCAGTCCAGCGGTCCGCCGGGCAAAGGCTGGTCGTAACCGTCTTCGCGAAAGCCGACATGCCACTTGCCGATCATGGCGGTGTGATAGCCCTGGTCCCGCAGGAACGACGCGAGGGTCACCTGGCCCTTTTCAATGAGCGGTTCCTTCGGCCATCGTGAGACATCCGTGCGGAAGGGATATCTTCCCGTCAGCAGCCCGTAGCGGGAAGGATGACAGAGCGGTCCGGGCGCATGGGCATCGGTGAACCGGACGCCTTCACGTGCCAGCCGGTCAATGTTTGGCGTGGCGATCTTCGAGCGCGGGTTGTAGCAGCCCGGGTCGCCGTAACCCATGTCGTCCACGAGGAGAATGACGATGTTGGGTTTGGAAACCGGCCTGGTTGAATCGGCGCCGCGAAGCACGGCGAGCGGCAGGAGTAGAAGGGCAGTGATGAGGGTAAGGGTGGTCATGACAAGAGGGGGGTTAAAAGCAGGGGTTGCGAGTGTCACTGGCCGAAGCCGCTGGTCGGACAGGGGTGGGCTTGGCACGGATCGGCGGGCGGCAGAGGTCATTCATGGGGTGGGTTGAAAAGGTGGAAGGCTTCGGAGACGAGCCTCGAGCTGCGAGACGACAGCAGGATTCGCCTCGGCGACATTGTAGTTTTCCTCGGGGTCATTGTCCTGATCGTAAAGTTCGGTTTGGCCGTCGCTCCATCGCGTGAATCGCCAGCGGGCGGTGCGGACGCTTTGGCCGTGAAGCTTCGGTCCCCGAGTCACCAGCGTGAAGGCGGCGTCCTTGATGCGGGCCTCAGGTTGGTCCAAAACTGGTCTCAAGCTCGTTCCGGCAACTGGATGTGGCAACTGGAGACCGCAGAGATCGGCGACGGTGGGATAGAGATCAACAAACTCGACCAGCGAGCGGGTCGTCTGCCCGCCCTTGATTCCGGGAGCGGCGATAATGAGCGGGACCCGGCAGGATCGCTCAAAAAGAGTGTTCTTGTTCCACCAGTTGCGCTCCGCGGTGTGGTAGCCATTATCCCCGACGAAGATAACGAGCGTCTTGTCCCAGAGTTTGAGTTTATCCAACACGTCGAGCACCCGACCCAGTTGCGCATCCATGAAGCTGGTGGCGGCGCAGTAGGCGCGAAGCAACTCCCGCCACTCCCGGTCGGTGAACTTGTTGAAAGCCACTCCATAAGGGCCAAAGCCGACGGCCTGGGCGGGAGCCTTGGAGACATCCGCGGGATCGTGCCAGGGTTGCAGCGACTGCGGCGGATACAGGTCGAAGTACTTTTTCGGGGCGATGAACGGGTCATGCGGCTTCATGAAGCCGCAACCAATGAACCAAGGTTGGTCGCCGAGTCGTTCAATCATCGCCACGGTGGCGGCGGCGATCCGGCCGTCGGGTTGGTCGTCATCCTTGCCATCCGCCGCTCCCCAGGCGCACCAGTCGAGGGCGCCGTCGGTCACATTGCGACCCTCGAGGATTCTGCGGCCGGCTTGAGCGGCGGGAAAATCCTGCGCCGTGTGCCAAGAGCGGCCCAGGTCCGCCCACAGCGCCTTTTGTTTGGGGTCCCTTCCGCCGCCCAAATGGTACAGTTTGCCAAAGGCGTGCGCCTGCCAGCCCGCTTGTTTGCAGAGCTGCGGCAGGGTGATGATGTCGGCCATCCTTTGGCGGAGGCGGACACTGTTGTTGACAATCCCGGTTTGCTCCGGCCGCAAGCCAACCATCATCGAGCAGCGGCTGGGGTTGCAGACCGGGTACTGCACATAAGCTCGCTCGAAAGTCGTGCCGCGGGCCCGCAGACGATCCAGGTTCGGCGTTTTAACCACCTCCCGCGTGAAGGCGCCGCCATAGTCGCGCAAATCGTCGGCCATGATGAGCAGCACGTTGAGCTTGGGAGGGCCCGCCGGATCGGCCCCGTAGAGTTCGCTCTGCAAGGGCCACAGACCAAAAAGGAGAATGGCGAAGGCTTTCGTCGCATCTCCAAGGATGCCAAGGAAGCTCGGCTTTGGCGCCGCCGCAGCCGGCAGAGCCGGAAAGCTGAGGACCAAAACGAGGATGTGTCGTCTCATGGGCGCCGGCACCGTGGTTCAAGCATGGGAGTAAGTTAGCAGCGTGGCGGGCGTGCTGGCCATCCTCGATTTTGCTGGATGGCGGCTGGCCCCTGTCCAGCCCCATCGCCCGGAAGGTCGTCCGGCACTTCCACTTCGTTGGCCCCTCGCCCGAGGAATCGGAAAACCTTTCGCCTCGCGAACAGGAGGTGCTCCGTCTCCTGTCGGCCGGCTACATCTACAAAGAGATCGCCGACCGGTTGGGGATTGGCATCGAAACGGTCCACACCTACGTGAAAAAAACTGCGAGAAGCTGCATGTTCGCAACCGGGTGGAGGCCGTGGCCAAACATGGCGGGCTGACCACTTGATCCAGCGCGCTGCATTCACTCCCGGCCACGCGGCCACGCGGCCACGCGGCCGCGCTTTCGACAGGCGTGTTTGGAACCGTGACGGGATGACCCCGGGTCAGGGGTGGAGAACCAACCTCTCCGCCTGCCTTCTGATGGGCACCTCAAACGGGCCGGCCCCATTGACAAACCCTTTCACGACGAGCCGGCGCTTCCGGCTTTCCGCAGGCCCCGCGGCCCAGCCGGAAGCCGAATCCGCCGCCGCCTCAATTGGATTCCCTGGCCCTGCTTATAAATCACGTTTCGGTCTCGCCAACAGGGGGTAAATTGGGCAGGATAGAATAAGTCTTCATGAAGTCGGCAGCCAGATGTCTGAGCAACGTTGGCGCGGTGGCGGCGCTGGCAGCCGCTGCGGTTGTGTCGGCGCAGGGGGCGGTCCCGGCGGTTGGGCCGGACCTCACCGTGCACAGTTGGGACAGTGATGATGGCTTGCCGGTCGCCCGGTTTTACGCTCTGGCCCGCACTCCGGACGGTTATTTGTGGATCGGAAGCGACGTGGGGCTCGTGCGGTTTGATGGCGCCCGATTCGTCACCCTGACCACTAATGTGGTCCCCGCGCTCGGAAACAACCACATTCTCAGTTTGCTGGTGGATGCGAGCGGGGCATTGTGGGTCGGCACGGCGGCGGGCACGCTGGCCGTTCGCACCGGCGACGACTTTGCGGCGGTGGCCCTGGACTCGCGTCTGAATGGCGCGCCGATTTCCCACATGGCGGTGGATGCCGCGGGCACGCTTTGGTTTGCGGCCGCCGGTCAGGGATTGGTCCGGCGAAAGGGCAACTCCTGGGATTACCCGATTTCCAGCCAGGGGCTTCCTCCCGGCGGTACAATTACTTCGTTTGTTTTTGGGCCTGAGGGGCGGCTATGGGCGCATCTTGGCGAGATGCTGTTCTCATGGAACCAAGGCGTGTGGCAGCGCGAGCGCTTTCAATTCGATCCCCGGGCCTCGGTTTATGCCATGGTGGCCGATCATCGGCAGGAGAGTGGCTGGCTGGCAGTGACAGCGCCCAATCCACTACCCCAACACGGCGCCAGAATTGTGCAATTCCCAGCAGGCTCGCCTCCCCGGGAACTGGCCCCGTATCCGTGGTCGCAGGATTCGCAGCGGAATCGGGTGACGACGATGCTGCAGGATCGGCGGGGGCGGCTTTGGGTGGGGACATGGGTCAACGGGGTGTTCTGCTGGGAACCTGGCCAGGGCTGGCGGCAACCGCGACCCGATCAGCCCACCGCCTGGCATCCGGTGGACGCTCTTACGGAGGATGAAGATGGGCTGATCTGGATGACGACACGGGACGGCGGGTTGCACCGCATTGCGGAGCGGAAAGTCACCGCCCTGGCGCTGCCGCCCGAGGCCGGCAGCAGCACGATCACTTCCGCGTGTGTGAGACGAGACGGCAGTATTTGGGTGGGCACTGATGATGCCGGTGTATTTCGGTTTGAAGAGGGAGCTTTTGTTTGCGTCACCAATGGCTTGGCGTCCGTCCACATCGGGGTGCTGCTGGAGGACAGCCGGACGAACCTTTGGGTGGGGACATGGCAGGGGCTACATCGGTGGGATGGGGCCCAGTTTCGGCCGGTGCTGGGCGCCGATTCCCCGCGGTTCAGGGTGCTCGCTTTGCACGAGGATGCTCAGGGCAATCTTTGGGGGGGGAGTGGCGAGCGTGGACTCTTCCGGCTGGCGCGTGATGGGGCGGTGCGGTTTTATGGCCGGGAGCAGGGTCTGGACGACTATTTTATCCGGGCCATCACCCAGGATGGGGAGGGCCGGATTTGCCTGGCGGTCTGGGAGCGCGGCTTATACCGGCTGGCGGGAGAGACATTTGAAAAGTTTTCGGTTGAGCGCTGGCCGTTTGTGAGGTTCGTTCATGGGC
This sequence comes from uncultured Verrucomicrobiota bacterium, assembly GCA_964631605.1. Taxonomy (GTDB): domain Bacteria; phylum Verrucomicrobiota; class Verrucomicrobiia; order Limisphaerales; family UBA8199; genus JARKQH01. Next base: position 340 of record CAZVYG010000068.1, on the reverse strand, counting down.
TTTACCCCGACCCGGACGGCGGGCTGTGGATTGCCACCGAAGGGATGGGGCTGCTCCACTTTGAAAAGGGAGACTTCCGCCAGTGGACTTCGGCTGATGGGCTGCCGGACATGCTCTTGCGCGCCGTGGCGTCCGACGCGGAGGGGAATTTGTGGTTTCGTTCGAACAAAGGTATATTTGGCGGCTCGCGGGAGGCCTTGAAGAACTATGGGCGGGGGAGGAGCTCACCGGTGCTTTTCTGGCGGGTATCCGTGCGGGACGGCCTGCCCGGCAAGCTGGCTTCTGGGGCCGGGCAGCCGGTGGCGGCGCGTTCTGCGGACGGACGGCTCTGGTTCCCGAA
>CAZVYG010000067.1:0-29304 GCA_964631605.1 uncultured Verrucomicrobiota bacterium | reverse complement strand
GGACACACAAGGACCGTGACGGGCCCCGTCGCATTCAGACGGTGGATAGGCCAACACGCCAACGGGCTGGGGCGCCCTTGTAGGCTCACGGGCGCCAGGGGACCTGTAACCGAGGGCGGCGCCCCTCCCCCGTCGGGCATTCCACAACCACGTTTGTAGCACCCGCAACTCAACCACCATGCAGCTCCAGAGGAGCCCGTTGAAAAAGTAGCAGCGGACGTGAGTCCGCTCCATTTGGCCACCTCCCGGTGTGCGGATCGTAATACCTGTACCCGTAATACAACAACCCGGTCTCATCATCCTGGTATTTTGTGGAAAACCGAAAGGGATTCACCATCGCCATGGGGCCGGTGGCCCGCAGGACCTCGCAGGGGCCGTATTCGTATCGCGCGGCAACGGAGCCGTCGGCGGCCCTGACCAGCCCCATCACGGTCCCATTGCCGTCACACGCGTAGAAACAGGTTCCCGCGTTGCTGCCGGACGGGCCCGTCATCCAGAGCAAGCCGCCAACGCCCCCGGCCCTGTCCATCGTTCCGCTCAAATCCAGACCCCAGGCAAACGAAGGCTGAAGGCTGAAGGCTGAATCCAGAATGGCCAGCACATTCCACCCGCCTCTCGGACCGGCCGACCAGTCATACACGAACTTGAGGTCCAACGCCGGCGCCCCCGTCCCGGAGGTGTTGTTCCACACCCGCTTGCTGATTCGACGCCCGTGCCAGTCGTAACCGAACTCAATCCGCTGCTGCGGCCCCACCGCCGGATTGGTGTTCGCGCTCACCATCCGCACCAGCCGGTTCTCTTCAGCCCGTGAGATAAATCGGCCGGTGATACGGCAGCCTTGCCATTCAACTGGTAAGGGTTGCCCGCCCGCGCCACCGAATCGGCCTATCTCACGGGCCAAGTCCCACGTGTAAACCCACTGGCCGTCATGGGTGAGGTTCCCGTCGGCGTCATGGGAGAAGCTCTCCGGGGTCCGCGGCACGAACACCGCCCCGCTCTCCACCGCCCCCGGCGGATAGGCCGAACTGACCTCCACCGTCCCATACCACGGCTGGCTGCTGTTGGCCACCGCCAGCGCCTGGTGAAAATATTCCCCCTGCCGCAGCGCCGCGTTGCCATTGACCGTCACCGCCCCGCCCTGGTTGGCCACGCCCACAAAGTCCACAAAGCCCGACACGTCCCGGCTGGTGTATTGGTTGAGGGCGTTGGCGCTGTAGGACGCGGGCCGGAGGCCTACGCCATTCTCATCGCCTCCGGCCTTCGTGCCGGCGCGGTTCTTTACCCCGTGAGATAAAACCAACACGCATGGCGCCCCCGTCAGGTGCGCCGGCCAGCCGGCGGCGCAAAGCACAGGAACCTCGGCGCCATATCTCACGGGGCAAGTGTCATCGAACGCATACTCGAATTGTTGGCCTTTACCCCGTGAGATAATCCCGGAGGCGGCTTTTGGAAGTCGCCCCACATCCCAGACCGGGACCTCTTGGCCACGGGGCGATTGCAACCAACCCCAAGCCCCAGCGGGGCGCCATGTTGATAGAAGGCAACGGCCCCACCATTCATTCCCCAGTTTTTCGGCGGCGCGGCGCGGGCGGTCTCCCTGCGGGCGAGCAGGAATGCCCGCGCGGCTTTCGGCCGGGGGTGGCGCCGCGCCGCCGAAAAACAAGAAGGCAAAAGGTGAGGAGGCCCGGGTGCTACAAACATTTCGCCCCGCTGGCGGGGAAAAGCGGCAGGGGACTGCCGCACTCCAAGACGCTTCGCGAGCTTTAAGCGCCCGGCCGGCGCGTCGCCACTTACTGGCAGCAGATTGTCTCAGGCACCGACTCCTTCCTGATGCGCTCGCTGGTACAAGGGGCACACCACCGTTTCGTACTCTTCAGCAGCCACGGGCGTAGCACTGATGGGGCGGTCCCACCGCAGTGCGAGCGGGTAGAGTGCGTCCAGGCAGCGGCGCAACTCATCGCCATGATCGGCCACCTGGTCCAGCAACACCACCACGTCAATGCCGCTATCGGCACGGGCTTCCCCACGCGCCTCTGACCCATAAAGCACGATCCGACGCAACCTGGGAGCATAAGCTGCTCCCAGCACCGAACGGATTGCTTCCAAGATTGGTGTTTGGTTTGTCATGTGCCGTGCTTGCTGGATATTGTGGCCCGTTCTTGGGACGACCACCAGCTTGTTTCACGTTGGCCAGCAGCGCTTTCGGGCGCATCTGGCCGGAACCACCCATCCGAGTGTCTGCAAACTGCCGGTCTCGGGCAAAACCGGCGCGCCGCAAAGGCAGGGCGGGCGGCGGGTAATGCCCATGCCCAGCACTGGGAGCAAGTCCTGGCACTCGCGAACCCCGTAGTTGAAGATCACAAAGCGGCCCGTGCTTGCGGCTCCCCTTCGTAACGGACGTTGTCAATCATGGCGAGGTTATCCTGCACCCTGGCCGCGTGCCAGCAGCCGGCCAGCGTGGTGATGAGGGCACAGGCAAAGAAATGAGATTTCATGCTGGCGGGATGTCAGGGGGTGGCGCTCATGAGGTTCAATAGTTGGCCGTTGACCCGCACGCGGACGGGCTGGGGTTTGGGAGCTGTGATTCGGTAATCGGTCACCCGCCCGTCCTGCCAGGCGATGTCCACGGTAAACCCGCCGCGGGCGCGCAGTCCCTTGACGCGCCCCGCCGGCCAGGCCTTGGGCAGGGCGGGCAGGAGGACCAGCTCGTCGGAGTGACTCTGGAGCAACATCTCGACGATGCCGGCGGCTCCGCCGAAGTTGCCGTCAATTTGGAAAGGCGGGTGCGTGTCAAAGAGGTTGGGCAGTGTGGATTTGCTGATCAAATCCGTGAGCATGCGGTGCGCGTGATCGCCATCTTCCAGCCGGGCCCAAAAATTGACTTTCCAGGCCTTGCTCCAGCCAGTGCCGCCGTCACCGCGCAGTTCGAGGGAGCGTTTGGCGGCCGCCGCCAGTTCTGGGGCGGTGCGCCCGGCGATTTCACGGCCCGGATGCAGGCCGAAGAGGTGGGACACATGCCGGTGGTGGGGATCGGCCTCCTCGAACTCCTCCTGCCACTCGAGCAACTGGCCTTTGGAGCCGACCTGGTAAGGCTTGAGGCGGGCCAGGGCGGCCCGTAATTCGGCCTGGAAGCGGGTGTCGCGCTTGAGGGTTTCCGCCGCGGTGATCGTGTTGCGGAACAAATCGCGGATTATTGCCAGGTCCATCGCCGGTCCAACGCAGACATTGGCTTTGGTCTTTCGGCCGGCGGCGTTCAGGTAGATAAAGGCGTTTTCGGGGGAAGTGCCGACGGGCGTGACCAGCCGCCCCTGCTCATCCGGGACGAGCCAATCGAGGTAAAACTCGCACGCGCCGCGGAGCAGGGGATAGGCTTCGCGCAGGAAGGAGAGGTCGCGGGTGAACTGGTAGTGCTCGAAAAGATGTTGGCAGAGCCAGCCGCTGCCCAGGGGCCAGAAGGAGGCGCCGGCGATGTTGTCCACGGGCTGGGCGTCGCGCCAAAGCGTGGTGTTGTGATGGGCAACCCAGCCGCGGCGGCCGTACATGTCGCGCGCGACGCGGTGTCCGTCCACCGCCAGCTCGCGGATCAGGCGCAGGAGCGGCTCGGCGCATTCCTGCAGGTGGGCGGTTTCCGCCAGCCAATAGTTCATTTCGGTGTTGATATTGATGGTGTAACTGCTGGCCCAGGGCGGAATGATCTCCTCGTTCCACATGCCTTGCAGATTCAAAGGCTGGCCGCCGGGGCGCGAACCCGAGATCATGAGGTAACGCCCAAACTGAAAATACAGCGCCGCCAAGGGCTGGTCCTGACCGTTGGCAAAACGTTTGATTCGTTCATCCGTCGGGAGCCGGCTCTGGTCGGTGGGCGGCCCCAGTGAGAGTGAGACGCGATCGAACAGCGCGCGGTAATCCCGCAAATGACGTTCTGCCAACTGGTCGAATGCGCGGCGTTCCGCAGCTTTGAGGAAGGACTCCGCCTTCCGTGCGGGAACAGCCGGGCCGACCCGGCTTGGGCTTTTGTCAAAACCCGCGTAGCTGGAGGCGGCGCTCAGCACCAGCACCGCCTCCTCGGCCCCTTCGACCACCAGGGCGCCGGCATCGGCGGCAACGCGGCCGCCTTGGATCCGAATGCCCAGGCGGGCATCAAACCATGTTCCGCGCCCGCCTATGTCCTTTCCGTAAAGCACCTGGGCGGCGTGAGGGCGGCGCCGACCATGTTCGTCCCATAACTCGGGGTATTTCCAAGTGTCTCCCTTCTGTTCGACCCAGGCCAGAGTGCGACGCAGAACCAGGCCGGGAACCTGCCCCGTTAAGGTGAGGCGCGGTCCGTCTGCTCTGGTTGTAACGACCGCGTTGGAATGCGGGGAGGTCAGCCGGGCGCGGAAGCTGAGGGTGCCGGGTTGGGTGGTGCGTAGTCGGATGGCCAGGACCCGGTCGGGATGGCTGGCCAGAATTTCGCGCGTGAAGGTGGCGCCGCCGGCTTTGTAACTGATGCGGCAACGGGCTTGAGACAGATCGAGTTCGCGCTGGTATTCAGTGGCCGGTCCAGCGTGGGTGAAATCCAGATGCAGGTCTCCCAGGGGCTGATAACAAGCCCAGGACCGGCCGAGCCACGTGCGGGTGATCAGGTCGTCCGCCTCGGCAAATTGTCTTCGAGCGAGGAGATTTGTCACCTGGCTGAAGTTGGTTTGGAGATTCAGGGGCAGGGTGCGGTAGCCCGGTTCATCCGAGGTCAGGGTGTTTTCGTTGAGCTGCAGGCGTTCGTGTTCGATGCCGCCGAAGATCATTGCGCCAAGATGGCCGTTCCCGACCGGGATGGCCTCGGTCCAGCGCGCCGCCGGCTGGCGGTAAAACACCAGGTAATCCCCGGGGCTGGGCCTGGCTTCCTCAGGCACCGCTCCAACCGCCAGACCACAGGCCAACAAAGGCATCCATCCCAAGAGAACATAGCCGCGCAGCAAAGTCATGCTCTGGGGATAGGCGCCCGTTGTTCCGTCGTCAAGAACTCTGGCGCCGCCGCGGCCACAAAACAGGGGGGGGAATTTCAGGGAATGTGAGGCGGCCCGACGCTTGTTACTTCGCGCATGGTGGCTCGACTTCGTGCCTTGGCGGTGGCATTATGATGGCGTGGTATCTGACAAATTAGAGCAGCTCCGTGCCGTGCTGCGGAATTACGAGTCGTGCCTCGTTGCGTATTCGGGCGGGGTGGATTCGGTGTTTCTGGCCTTTGTTGCGCACCAGGCGCTGGGCGACCGGGCGTTGGCCGCCATCGCCGACTCGCCAAGCCTGCCGCGGCGCGAGTTGGCGGAGGCGCTGGAGATAGCGCGCAAGTTTCAGTTCCCCGTCCGGGTCGTCCGCACGCGTGAGTTTGAAAACGCCAGCTACCTGGCCAATCCCAACAACCGTTGTTATTTCTGCAAGCACGAGCTGTTCACGGAATTGCTTCCGCTGGCTCGGGCTGAAGGGCTGAGAGTGATTGCTTATGGAGAAAACGCCAGCGACACGGGCGACTATCGTCCCGGCGCCCAGGCCGCATCCGAGTTTCAGGTGCGGGCTCCGCTCAAAGAGGCCGGGTTGACCAAGGCCGATATTCGCGAACTGTCCGCGCAACTGGGGTTGCCGACGGCTGACAAGCCGCAAATGGCCTGTCTGAGCTCCCGCGTGCCTTACGGGGAACCGGTCACACCGGAAAAACTGCGGATGATAGAGGCGGCGGAAAACGTTCTGCGCGATCTGGGCTTTCATGATGTCCGGGTTCGCCACCATGAGCTTCGACTGACGCCGCCTCCAGCGGCTGCGGCACCGGGCAGGTCGGCTTTGACTCTGACGGTGCCGGCGGTGACGCATCTGGCCCGGATTGAAGTGGGGCCGGCGGAGATGCGCCGGTTCCTCGAGAACGGCGCCTCGGCGGCAACGGCCGAGGCGTTAAAGAAGATTGGCTACGCGCACGTGACGCTGGACCTGATGGGATATCGGCGCGGGAGCGCCAACGAATTGCTGGGACAGAAGGCCGTTACGGGAACGGCTGCGACGTAGCGGCCGGTGCCCGGTGGGGGTTCCGGCCTCAAGAAAAACGCGCTTTTTTGCGCGGAATACGTTATGTTGAGGGGTGAGATTTTCGCCTATGTTATTGCCTGTCTGGCTGGCCACTGCGGTGGGGCTTGACGCGACGCCTCCGGGGGCGCTCGCGGGGCAAACGGACGAATTTGCCGCCGCGCGGCGGCGGATGGTTGCCGAGCAACTGAGCGGGTTGGGGAGGAACATTACCAACGCGCGGGTGTTGTCGGTGATGGGACGCGTGCCGCGGCATGAGTTTGTTGCCAAGCACCTCCAGCGCGAGGCTTACGAGGACTATCCCCTGCCGATCGGCTACGGTCAGACCATCTCGCAGCCGTTCATCGTGGCGTTCATGACCGCCCAACTGGACCCGCAACCCTCGGATCGAATTCTGGAAATTGGCACCGGTTCGGGTTACCAGGCGGCCGTGCTGGCCGAGTTGGCCACCGAGGTTTATACCATTGAAATCATCGAGGCTTTGGCGACGCGCGCCGCCGCTGATCTCAAACGCTTGGGATACACGAATGTCTTCGTCCGGGCCGGCGACGGCTACCTGGGCTGGCCGGAAAAGGCGCCCTTTGACGCCATTATCGTAACCTGTGCGCCGGAGCGTGTGCCAGCCCCGCTAATTGAGCAACTCAAGGAAGGGGGGCGAATGATCATTCCTGTCGGACCCAGCGGCGACCAGGAACTGGTGTTGCTGCGGAAGCGGGAGGGGAGGCTGGAGCGCAAATCGGTGCTGCCGGTGCGTTTTGTTCCGATGACGGGTTCTGCGCGCAAGTAATTGCGGCCAAGGCGGTTGCTTCAAAGTTTCAATTCACCCATCTACGGGTTTGACTAATGACGGTGAAACCGTCATAAGTCTGCTTGTATTTCTTATGATTGACCTCAAGCAACTCGAAGCATGGTTTGTAACTGGCACGCAGCACTTATATGGCCCCAAGGCGCTCAAGGAGGTTGCGGCCAACGCGCAGGAAGTGGCCGCAGCGCTCAGTGGTGCGCATTCAATCCCTGTCAGGGTGGTGTTCAAGCCGGTGGTGAAGACGCCGGCGGAAGCGACCGCGCTGTGTCAGGAAGCCAACCAGTCCGGCGCGTGTATTGGGCTGATCACGTGGTGCCACACGTTCTCGCCGTCCAAGATGTGGATCAACGGGTTGAAACTGTTGCGCAAGCCGCTGCTGCATTTGCACACCCAGCACAATCGCGACATTCCGTGGGGGACCATAGACATGGACTTCATGAACCTGAACCAGGCGGCGCATGGGGATCGCGAGCATGGGTTCATCCAGAGTCGGTTGCGAATGAACCGTAAGGTGGTGGTGGGGTTCTGGCAGGAGCCGTCGGTCCAGGCGCAGATCGGGGCGTGGAGTCGCGCCGCCGCCGCGTGGCATGACTGGCAGGGGGCGCGATTCTGCCGGTTTGGCGACAACATGCGCGAGGTGGCGGTGACGGAGGGCGACAAGGTGGCCGCCCAGATGCAGTTCGGCTACTCGGTCAACGGGTATGGGGTCGGCGACCTGGTCAAGCAGGTGTCGGCCGTGCCGGACCCTGCCGTGGATCGGCTGGTTCAGGAGTATGAGGCTCGGTACACGGTTGCGCGTGAACTGCGGAAAGGCGGCAAGATGCGGCCCTCGCTTCGGGAAGCGGCGCGCATCGAACTTGGCCTGCGGGCCTTTCTTACGCAGGGCGGTTTCAAGGGGTTCACCGACACGTTTGAAGATTTGCACGGGTTGGCGCAGCTTCCGGGCATTGCGGTTCAGCGATTGATGGCGGAGGGGTATGGGTTTGGGGCTGAAGGCGACTGGAAGACCTGCGCGCTGGTTCGGGCGATGAAGGTGATGGCCTCGGGGCTGAAGGGAGGCACATCCTTCATGGAGGATTACACCTACCATTTGAATCCGAAACGGATGCTGGTGTTGGGAGCGCACATGCTGGAGATTTGCCCTTCGATAGCGCAAGGCAGGCCATCCCTGGAAATCCACCCGTTGGGCATCGGCGGCAAGGCCGACCCGGTCCGGCTGGTTTTCGACACCCCGGCGGGGCCGGGATTGAATGCCTCGATCATTGATCTGGGCAATCGTTTCCGGTTGCTGGTCAATGAAGTCAACGTGGTGCCTCCGGAGAAGCCGCTGCCGAAGCTGCCCGTGGCGCGGGCGGTTTGGGAGTGTCGTCCCGACCTGCCGACCGCCGCCGCGTGTTGGATTCACGCCGGCGGCGCGCATCACACCGGCTTCAGCCAGGCGGTGACCACGGAGATGCTCGAGGACTTCGCGGAGATTGCGGGAATTGAGCTGGTGATCATTGACCAGCAGACCCGCCTGCGGGATTTCAAGAAAGAGCTGCGCTTCAACGAGGTGTATTACGCGTTGCGCAGCGGGTTGGTCTCGTGATTCACACCCCTATGTTAATCCAGGGGATATTGAACCCGCACCCCGAGTTCAAGAAGCGGGTGCCGCAGGCCATCGGGCTGGTGCGAACCGGCGATACCATTCAATACGCCAACCTGATTCTGGAAAGCGCATGATGGACCGCCGGACATTCCTCCGGGTGAGCGGAGCCATGGTTGCGGCCGCGGGCCTGCCGGGCGGGATGCTGCGCCTGAGGGGGGCGGAGGCGCAGGCCGCGGCCGGGTTGGGGCGTGTTCAAGGCCGCTTTGGCGATGGCCGGGACTGGTTTTTTGAGAAGCGGTTCGGGTTGTTTGTGCATTGGGGTCTTTACGCGATCAACGGTTGGCACGAGCAGGACCAGTGGCGTCGGCGCATCGCCCGCGCCGATTACGTCCGGCTGGCGGAGCAGTGGAATCCGAAGCGGTTCAATCCGCACGCGTGGCTGGACCTCATGGAGGAGGCGGGGATGCGCTACGTTTGCTTCACGACGAAACATCACGACGGGTTTTGTCTTTGGGACACGAAGCAAACGAGTTTTAACACGTGCCGCACGCCGTATGGGCGGGACATTTTGCGGATGCTCGCCGACGCGTGCCACCAGCGGCGCATCCCCTTGTGCCTCTATTATTCCATTGCCGACTGGAACCATCCCAATTATCCGAACCAGGGACGGCATCATGAGCTGCCGCCGCAAACGGGTGATCGGCCGGACTGGGACCGGTATCTCGAGTTTGTGCGGGCGCAGGTTACGGAACTGTGCACTCACTACGGCGAGATACACGGGTTCTGGTGGGACATGAATGTTCCCAAACACCGGGACCCGTCGTTCAATGCGCTGATCCGCCGCCTGCAACCCAACGCCGTCATTAACAACCGCGGCTTTGACGACGGGGACTTCGGCACTCCCGAGCGCGATTACGAAAAAGACGAAGGGCTCGCGTTCGAGCGCCCGACCGAAGCCTGTCAATCGGTGGGGCGGCAGAGTTGGGGGTATCGGAAGGACGAGGATTATTACGCCGACCGCCACCTGCTGCGGAGCCTGGACCGGTACCTCGCCCGGAAGGCGAATTACCTGCTGAATGTGGGGCCCAAAAGCGACGGCACGATTCCCAGGGAAAGCGCGGCCATCCTGCGCCGGGTCGGGCGCTGGCATCGCCGGGTGCGCGAGTCATTCGAGGGGGTGGAGCCGTGTTCGCATCTGACATCGAATCGCGACGTGCTCCTCACGGGCCGGGGCAGCACGCTGTATGTTCACCTTCACAAAGACCCGGTGGAGGAGAGCGTCCAGCTCAAACCGCTGACCCAGTTGCCCAAGAGGGCAACCTTGCTCAACGATGGGCGGCCGGTGCAGTGCCGGGTGGACCTGCTGCCGACGGACCACGTCGAGCAGAAGGCCTATCTGCGGTTATGCCGGCTGCCCGTCAACGAGCTGGCCAACACGGTCATGGTGGTAAAGCTGGAGTTTGATCGGCCCGTCAGCGAGTTGGGCGGGGGGCTGGCAGGCTGAGCCCCAAGCGGGAACCCCGCTTTTCCTTAGAAACCACCGCGTTCGGCTGCGGCCCCGGCTTCCCCGTCGTGCTGGGTTATGGGTGCGGATACTGCTTGCTGGTTGGGTTCCTACTCCCGCCTGAACATCTCCACCTCGATGAGGCGTTTGCAGATGGGGGCATGGGGAAAGGCTAAAGGCTAAGGGCTGAAAGGAAAGGTCGAAGTCTGAAGGCTAAAAGCTGAATTGATGGGAGGTTTTGGTTCATATCATCATTCAGCGTTCAGCCTTTGGCCTTTAGCCTTTTTGTCAATGGTTGTGAAGATGGCGATGAGTTGGCGGATTTAGTCCAGGAGGTCGGTGAGGTCTTTGATCGACTTGAATCCTTTGAGCGTGATTTGGTCTAAGGCGGGCATGGTGTCTTGCGATTCGGTTGGATTATTTAACTGGCCAGGTTCCCGGGGCGCACCAGGCCGCCGATCTCTTTGACGGACCGCAGAGCGTGTTCAGTTTTGGTCATGATTGCCATCCGTTCACATACATCGGCGCATTGCCGCGGATGCCGACGTTTTGTAGTCGCCTCCGAGAACGCGGTCAACACTTGATTTGCGCCGATAACATCTCAGCAGGTACCGCAGGGCTCGGGGCACCAACCTTCACCCACACGTTGCCTGGTTGTGTGGCGGATGGGACTGTCCCCGGCTCTGCTCCGGAAATCATGATTCGGGACCGCCAGACTTTGGATGAACGGCCGGCAGCCGGCGGCTCGAGACGGGGCGGAGCCCGGCTTGCACTGGAAGGAATCTTCGCTAAGATCGCGGAGGAAGAGAAGAGAACGTGCTATGCCAATTTACGAGTATGCGTGTCCGAAGTGCCGGGTGATCTTTAATTTCCTTTCCAAGCGTGTCAACCCGGACCGAACGCCCGTTTGTCCCAAGTGCGGGAATCGCAACATGGTCAAGCAAATGAGCCGCTTCGCCATGACCCGCGGTCTGCAGGAACCCGCCGCCAAGGCCGAAGGGGACCGCGACGAGCCCCCGATGCCGGACTTCGACGATCCGCGGGTCGAGCGCGCCATGATGCAGTTGGAGCGGGACATGGAGCATTTGGATGAGAACAACCCGAAGCACATGGCCCACATGATGCGCAAAATGAAGGACATCATGCCCCCGGGCACCGTGCCCAAGGAGCTCGATGTGGCGATCAAGCGCCTGGAGGCGGGCGAGGACCCGGAGAAAATCGAGGAGGACATGGGGGATGTGCTCGGGGACTTTATGGGCGGTCCCGACGAGGAGGGTGGCGGCGGCGAGGGAGGGTACTCGCACGACAGTGGCCTGTACGATTATTAAGCGAATCGCACAGGCCCCGGCCGCGCGGCTGGCGCCTCTTTCGCGAAGGCAGATCGCTGGACGCCACTCTGCTTAATCCGTTGGCACGAGCAACAAGTCATGAGCCCAGACGTATGTCCCAACTGCGGAGCGGAAGTGCCGCCGGGGGCGCGAGCCTGCCCCGAGTGCGGTTCCGACGCGGAGACAGGTTGGTCGGAGGAGGCGAAGGCCGGCGGTTTGGATTTGCCCGACGAGGAGTTTGACTACGAGGGTTTCGTGAAGCGGGAATTTGGCGGAAGGGAGGTGGTTCCGGCAGGAATCCACTGGTTTTGGTGGCTGGTGGGCGTGGCGCTGGTGGTTGGGATCGCGCTGCTCTGGTTTGGCCAATAAAAAGCGGTTCCCCCAGCGCTGGAGGAACCGCGGGAAAGGGCGGGACGGTCAGGTTAATCTTTGTCCTGGGAGGAACGCTGGCGGAGCCAGATGATGTCCTGGTTGTTGGGATCGGCTTTTCGAGTCAGGTCGCGCGTCAAGGCGGGCATGGTATCCGGATCACGCCAGCGATGAATTTCGGAGTGGCCATCGGCAAACGCCAGGCCACCAGCCTGCCCGTGATAGCTGGCGGGATAATCAATGACTTCTGTCGTGGCCGGATTGGGAAAGCCGTCCATTTCCACGACGAAATAGGCGTCATTGATGCTATCATGGCGTTCATCCAGAAGGACAAAGGTCATGGCAGGCCCCGGAGTTAACATCTGGGTAATCTTGCGGTAAACCTTCCAGCGGCCCGCCAGGCCCCAGTATCCGCGATAGGAGGGAGGATCATTGCCATTGCCGCCAACCCAGTTGCTCATGGCCATGCTGCGAACGCGGCGGACGCGCTGGCCCTGGGCATTGATCGCGGTGCTGGGGTCTGCGGGACAACGAAAAATATCCGGGGAATTGCAGAACGGCCAGATCAAGCTTTGCTTGATGGTGTAATCCACATCCCAGTTTTCGCGAGCGGCGTCGTTGTTGACATCAATGTAGCCCTTGACCCAGACGTAGGGGGCGGCGGCGGCGATGGTGCCGTAACCAAAAGGCAGAACATCGCGGTTTTCCTCCGCGTACATGCGCCAGGCCATCATCAATTGCCGCGAGTTGTTCATACATTGAACCCCCTGGGCCTTGGTCTTGGCGCGCGACAGGGCCGGGAGGAGCATGGCGGCGAGGATGGCAATGATCGCAATCACCACCAGCAACTCGATCAGGGTAAAACCTGCCGCGCGGGATTGACGCCCGGCAAGCGCTTCCGGCCTTTGACTCGCGCGTCGGTTTCCGGGAAACGGTTTCATGCGATAAATAGGTTCGATGCGTTTCAACGTGCTGCGGACCTTGCGACGCTGCATCCTCGCGTCCCCAATTCCGCAAGCTAATATTATGAAATTACGTTAAGGGCAGGGCGATGGCCAGAACTAATTTAGGTGACTCGCATTTATTCATTCATCCTCGCGGAACCGATCCGAGACCGTGTTGTTTCGCGGGGCTATGGGTGGAGCCGAACGGGTTCCGCCGAGGGAAGCATTAAAGCGGCTGAAGTGGGCTCCTGAAATTTCGCTAACCTTTGTAAATTAGATATTTATGAAAGGCTCGACCCTACATTTGGCGGGCCGTTTTCGCAAGGCGTCGGCGCAGGATTTCCCGGTTGTGGGCGTCGTAATAGTCCGCTGGGTTGAAATCGTCGGTGAGGACGGAACCGGTGTCGGGCAAGGCATTCACCGTGGAGGAGAAGGCGGCCAGCACCTCCGCCTGGGCCTCGGGATGGACAGCCTGAGGAATAAAGGGTTGGGTTGGCCGATCGGGCAGAGAGTCCCCCGCCGCGAAGAAAAAGGCGCCTTCGCCGTTGGTGTGCACGCGCAAGCTGCCAAAGACCGTTTGCAACGTTTTTTTCAGAGAGCCCAGGAGGTAGTCCTGGCCGGGTTTCAGGTCGCCGAAGCTATGCACCAGGATGCAGCCGTTCGGTCGCAACAGCCGCCGCACGGTGGTGAAGGTCTCGCGCGTCATCAGGTGGGAAGGGAAGGAATCTCCCAGAAAAGCATCCAGGATCACGACATCGTATTGGCGGTTTGAACGGTTGAGAAAATGGCGTCCATCGCCGAGGGTGAGGTTGATCTTGTCGGGCTGGAACTCGAAGAATTTGACAGCGATAGGGAGGACGGCGGGATTGATCTCGACGGTATCAACGCGCACCCCGGCCCGGGCAAAGTCCATGGGTACGATGCCCACGCCCATGCCAATGACCAGAACGTCGTTGATCTCGATTGTGTAAGCCCGGGCCAGGCCGGCAAGGATGTAACTGAAACTCAGTGGGCTGAGCTTGCGGTCAAGGTCGTAGGCATTCTGAATCAGGTTATCATTCAAGAAATAGCGGATTGGTTTCTGGCGGTGGTCGAGCACCTGAATCTGGCCGAAATGGGAATTGGTGCGAAACCGTTCAATAACCAGCCGGTAGTTGTGGTTGAAGGATTGGCGCAAGGGAATGCCGACGGTGACGAGCGTCAGCAGGGCGATGACGACAGGCGCCGTTGCGCGCCGGCGAAATCCCACGAAATAGACCAGGCTCAGGAGCATCAAGGCCAGCGCGGTGACATACATGGTTACGGAGTTGGGCAGGAAGGGAATGAGGACGTAGCCGATAAGGAGGGTTCCGGCGAAGCTTCCAAGGGTGCTGATCGAGGTCAGCCGGCCCACATTGCCGCCCACACCCGCAACCGAGGAGGTAATGACGCGGACCAGGAAGGGTCCGGTCATGGCCAGCAGGCTGAGGGGCACAAAGAAGAGCAGCGCCGAAGCCAGTAAGGAGCCAAGGGCGAGATTCAAGTCCAGGCACCAATAAGCGATGTGCTCGACCACCAGAACGGTTAGGGCGAGATAGACGGCAGCGCCGAGAATGGCCGCATACAGCCAATGGGGTTGCTGCGACCGGTCGGCCAGCCGGCCGCCGGCATAATAGCCGCCGGCCAGCGCGACGAGGGTCACGGCGATCTGGGCGGTCCAGACGAAGTGGGAGGTGCCGATGTAGGGCGACAGCATTTTGGCGCCGAGAATCTCGACGATCATGATTGCCGCGCCGGTGAGCGCCGCGGTGAAGTAGAAGAAGCGGCGCAGCGAAAGGGGCAAAGCGGCCGCGGGCGCCGCGGACTCGGCTTTCCTGGTGGGAGAGGATGGGGGGGCAGGTGTGGCTCGCTTCATTTGGTTTTGAGCAGGGGACGAAGCACTTTGGCAAAGGCCTCGGCTTGGCGCATAAAGCCCAGGTCGGTCGGATGGGATCCGTCCACCGTTCCTTCACCATCAAGGCCGATCAAGGAGTCGCCGGGCATGTAACATAGGTGTCTGACGCCTTCCCGCTTGAGCTGACGCCAGGCGTCTTTGAGGGCGCGGCGGCTTTCCTCGTGCCGAGACTGCTTTTCCGGCACCAGGAACGCGTTGGCATAAGTTCGGTCCTCGACCAGCACGATGGGGGTGTTGGGGTGAGCGGCGCGAAGTCGCCGAACGAAGGGAACCACCCGCTCGGCCACTTCGCGGCCGACCATGTTGGGCAGGCAGTCGAGCACATAGACCGCGGGGTCCAGTTCCGCCAACAAATCGGCCAGCTCGGGCTCCATTTTGCCATTGCCGGAAAAACCGAGGTTGATCGTGGGCCAGTTGAAACGCCTGCCAAGGATGGCGCTGTGGCACATGCCCGGGCGGGAAGCGCATCCGCCCTGCAAGATGGAAGTCCCATAGAAGGCGATGGGCTTGCGCTGCCCGGGGCCCCAAGGGCCGGCCGGTTGCAGGTGTGCGCCTGCCAGCACCCCGATTTCGACAAACCGGGTGCCGTTGTATAGAGGCAGATACAAGAGGTATTCGCGCTCGTCCTGGGGGAGGCCGCTGATGAGTTGAACCTCGTTGGTTTGGGCTTTGGGCTGGCCGACAGCCAGCCAGCGCCATTGGCCGTTTGGCATTTTGACGTAAAGGTCCAGCCCGCTGACGCCGGTGGCGGGCATGTGGGGCATGGCCAGGTTGGGCGAAGTCAGTGCCCAGCGCGCATGGATCGCGGTGGCATCGGTGCGGAAGCGAACCAGCATGCCCGCGGAGTTGCGCGCCAGATTCCAGACGGGGGTCCGAACCATTGTCTCGGCTTTGGCTGGCAGCCGATCGTAGTAATCCTTCGTATCGTTCCATCCGCGCCCTTCGACATGAAATTGGCGAATATCGGTCCAGACAAGGTTTGGTGACTGCGCTGTCCCCGTGCTCGTGGCCGCCAGCGTAAGGGCTTCCTGCGAAAAAAAGGCGATAGCCACCGTCGCCAGCGTCACAGTCGAATCCAGTCGTTTCATTGGCCGGTAAGGTAGTCGTCGGCTGAAAAAAGGCAATGTCTGGCGGTGGCGCGCCTCGGGCGCAGAGGCCCCGACGGCGGGGCTTGGAGGGAGGCTAAAGGGGCGGAGCTTGCCGCTGTGATGGGGGCTCGTTTGCCTACCGGACCAGCTCGAAGGCAAAACCCTTGAGGTACTCGGTTTCTGGAATCATGGGGATGATGGGATGGTCCGGTCCCTGCCAGAAGGTGGCGACCTGGCGGAGGATTCGGCGGGCATCATACGCGGCGGACAGCACGGTGTCTCGAAAGAGATTGGCGGGCACGTGATGCGAACAACAGAAGGTGGCCAGGGTGCCGCCCGGTTTCAGCAGTTTCAACGACCGTAGGTGGATTTCCTTGTAACCACGCAGCGCGTCGGGGACGGCCGCGCGATTGCGCGTGAAGGAGGGCGGATCAAGGATGATGGCATCCCATCGGGGCACGATCTTCTCATGCGGCCGGGTGGTGGTTTGTGCCTTGAGCCAGTCGAAAACGTTGACACTTTCGAAGGAGCACTTGTCGGCCAGGCCGTTGATGGCCGCGTTGCGCTGGGCCGCGGCGATGGCCTCGGCGCTCTGATCCAGGAGATGCACGTGGGCGGCGCCGGCGCGCGCCAGGTGCAGCCCAAAGCCGCCAATAAAGCTGAAGGCATCGAGGACCTGGCCGGTGGCGGCAAGGCCGGCGACGCGCTGGTAGTTGGTCTGCTGGTCCAGGTAGAGGCCGGTTTTGTGGCCGGCAGCCAGGTCGGTTTCGAACTTCAAGCCGTTGAGCTGGACGGTGAGGGGACCTTTCAATTCGCCGTGCAGGATGCCGCTCGCCTCGGGGAGACCTTCAAATTTGCGCGAGGGCATGTCCCCGCGCTCGAGGATGGCGCGGGGCGAAAAGATACTCCGGAGCGCCTCGACAATCACGGATTTGCGCTGGTCCATGCCGAGGGAACTGATTTGAACCACGAGCACATCTTCGTATTTGTCCACGATCAATCCACTGAGGAAGTCGCTTTCTGCATTGACGACGCGGAAGGAGGATGCCGTCGGCAGGTGCCGGCGCCGGACCTCCAAGGCTGCGCGAATGCGCGCTTCGAAGAAAGCCAGGTCCGGCTGAACTCGTTCGGATGAGAGCAGGCGCACGTGGATTTTTGAGCGGGAATTGAAAAAGCCGGTCCCCAGCAAACGCTGGCGATGGTCCTTGACCTGCACCAGTTCGCCGTCGGTGGCGGGGCGGCTGAGACGCAGGATGGAGGTGCTATAAACCCAGGGGTGGCCCGCGGCGATGCGGTCCGCTTCCCCCGGTTTGAGCAGGACAGTGGGCAGAGATTCCATAAAATGAGAGGGTTGGGAGGTATTTTGACGCCTTGCAATGATTCAGGGAACCAGACGCAGGCCGGAAGCGTTTTTCAGCGGCACTTCCTTTACAACGAGGCTGTAGGAATACTGGTCGAAATAGATGTTGTGGTCCCCCCATTCGAGTTCGCCGCGCTGGAAATCCACATTGTCCGAGCGCAACGAGCGTTTGGGCGGGGTGAGCTCCTGGTTGTGGTCGCAGTTGGCAGCCATCCGGTACGCGTCCAGGCCGCCGAAATAGAAGTCGCGGATTTGGCGTTGCTGCCCGGGCGACAGGCTGGTGGCGTAGCGCATTGCAAAAATCCCCATGTACGGGTCCACCGGCATCCAGCCGTAAGGCGGCACATAAATTTCGGCCCAGTCATGGATGGATTTGGCGCCGGGAAAGGTGCTCCAGCCGGATTGCCAGCGAGCGGGGATGCCATTGAGGCGGCAGAGGGTGATGAAGAGCAGGGCCTCCTGGCCGCAGTCACCATAGCCGCGGGCGCGGCAGTAATCGCTGATGTTGCGGATGGTGGAGTATTCGATGGCGTAGCTGTATTTGATGTTCTCGGCGATCCAATCGTGGAACTTCTTCGCCTTGAGATAAGGATTGGTTTCGGAACCCGCGATTGTCTGTGACAGCGCGCGGATTTCCGGAGTGAAGACCACGTGCGGCGCCTCGCGGGTAAAGGTTTTGAAGACCGGGTCCTCCGGGTCGCACGGCTTGACCGCGGCGGGGTCCACTTCGAACCACACGCCGAAGGTGGTGTAATCGTAAACCACCTCGAACACGGTGGGCTGATTTTTGCGGGCCGGCCGCTCGAAGAACACCGACCGAATGGGGCTGTCGGGCGGAGCCACCAGGACGCTGCGGGGCGAGGAGGTGATTAAAGTGAAGTCGGTCTGGAAAGGATACTCCCGAGGAATGGGGAGCCAGGCCCGCACGGTTTCGCCGGCCGGCGCCGCGCCGGGTTTGGCGGTCACCGTCATGGTCATGCGAAAGCGCTTGGGCAAAACGTAAGGTTTCTTCTCAGTCAGCGCGGCCTGTCGAATGGCAACGCAGTTTTCCCACCGCGCCTTTTCGAGGGCGCGCGTGTTTTGGGGGGGAGTGCGGCGCGGCTCCAGCTCAGGGTAACGCCAGAAGAGGTTGCTGACACTCGAGGTCATGAACCGGCGTTCTCCGTCAATCTCGCGGTAGTCGAACCGGCCCTCCGCCACCCAGCGGTCGAATTCGTCGCGGGTGAGGCCCTTGAGGTTCTGCTTCAATGCGGCATACAGTTCTTCGACGGAGTAGGGAAAATCCTTGCGGATACGCTCCAGGCGGTCCAGCTCGAACCGAAGCAGGTGGCGGTTGGAGGCTTCGAGCGAAGCATCCGCCAGCGCGGACTCCAACAGGGCGGCGGCTTCTTTGAACTGTCCGCGCAATTCCAAATCTGCGGCGCGTTCGAGGCTGGATTGCCCCGGACAACCACCTGCCCACAGGAGAGCCAACGAAACCAGTAGTCCAAGCAGCGGTCTCATGCGCGTGATTCTGCCCGGCAGCCCGACGCGGGGGCAACTTCAATGGCAAAAGTCGTCATGCGGACAGGGTAACAGCCCCAGCCCTTGAGGCAAGACATGCGGAGAGGGGCCGCTGCCGCCGGGCGGTGGCGGAGACGCCGCGGTGCGGGTTTGAAGCGGCGTTTTTTGATCGGATCCAAAAGTCACAGAGTTGTCACCCTACGGTCGTTGGCGGGCGGCGTTTCGCCGTCTAAAGTTGGCGCATGAGAGTTAACCGCAGATCGTTCTTCAGCCGATCCGGAATTTTAGTGGCCGGGGTGGCCGGCGCGCCCGCGGTGGTGCGCGCCTCCTCGGAGATCACGTTCCGCCCAGGCGACCGGCCCCGTCACATCATTCATTTGGTGTCCGACGGCATGAGCCAGGGCACGTTGAGCTGTGCCGAGCATTTGTCCCAGCTCACCCGCGGGCGGGGTCTGGAGTGGATCCGACTCCACAGTGATCCCAACGTCGTGACGGGACTGATGAACGTTCGGTCGCTCAACTCGCTGGTGACGGATTCCGCCGCCAGTTCATCCGCGTGGGGCTCGGGTTCCCGCGTGGTCAATGGGGCGCTTAACGTGCTGCCTGACGGTCGCAAATTGCGTCCGCTTTATGAACTGCTGGGCGACGCCGGCTGGACCCGCGGGCTGGTCACCACCACGGAAATCACCCACGCGACGCCAGCCGGCTTCGCCGTGAACGTGCCCAAACGTTCGCAGGGCGAGTTGATAGCGAGTCAGCTCCTGGAGCGTCGGATTGAAGTTCTGCTCGGGGGCGGCGCGCGGTTTTTCGCCTCCCGCTCCCGCTCCGACCAACGCGATTTGCCAGGGGAGTTTTCACAAGCGGGTTATCAAGTTCTTCACAACCGGAGCGAGTTGTCTGTCGCGCCAACCGACAAGCCGTGGCTCGGGCTGTTCAGCCCCGGCCACCTGCCTTTCACGCTCGACCACCAGGCCGACGGCAAGCTGAGGGCCACGGTTCCCACACTGGCCGAGATGACAACCGCCGCCCTGGGCAAGCTGGAGCGTGAGGAACACTTCGTCCTGCAAGTCGAAGGCGGGCGGGTGGACCACGCCGCCCACTTGAACGACGCCGCGGGGGCGTTTCACGACCAGATTGCGTTCGACGAGGCACTGGCGGTTTGCGTGGCGTTTCGGCAGAAACATCCGGACACGCTCCTGGTCGTCACCACCGACCACGGCACGGGGAATCCCGGCCTCAACGGCACCGGCACGCGTTACAGCCAATCCAGCCGCCTGTTCGGTCAGCTTACAAAAATTACCCAGTCCCACGAGTGGATGCTTCGCCGCATTTATGCGATTCCGGACAGCGACACGGAGGACATGCTCGAGGTGGATCCTTCCAAAGCGGGCCTGGTCGAGCCCGCCCGGTTGGCCGAGATCATCCAGGAAGCGACGGGCTTTGCCGTGAGCGAAAAGCAGAGCGTAAAACTGCGCCAGTTTTTTGCGGGCCAGGGCGACGCGCTTTACGAATTGGCCAACAGCGGTGAGTTTCAACTGGCCCAGTTCCTGGCCAACCAAACTGGCATTGGCTGGACTTCGCTGGCCCACACGTCCGACCTGGTACCCGTGGTGGCGTTGGGGCCGGGCGCAAACCGGTTCCGGGGGTTCATCCAGAACGTGGACGTGTTCCGGCATTACACCCAGTTCGCCGGCGTGGACTACGAGAACCCGACCCTGCCGCTGCAGGCCGAGCGGTTGCTTGACGCGCCGGTGCTGGCGCTGGCGCATCTCCCGGCGTCCCAAGGTGCGGAGCAGGGGGGCATGGGGCGCCACGGCATGGTGGCGACCCTTTGACGGCCGCAGCGGGACTGCCTTCAATCCCGGGGAAGTGAGCCGTTGACTGCAGCGCCGTGGCTGGCGTTGCGGGCGCGGCCTTCGGCCCAGGCGCGAAGGGCCTGGATTTGCTCTTCCATGGTGCGGGCCAGGGGCACGGATTGCTTCAGGGCGGCGAGGACGGTGGCGGTGTCCAGTTCGGTGCCGGCGTAAAAGGCGTCGTAGAGCCCGCTGATAATGGCTTCCTCGATTTCCGCTCCGCTGAAGCCCTGGCTGGCCCCGGCGAGCTGGTCGAGGTCGAACCGGCTGGGGTCCCGTCCGCGGCTGGCGAGATGAATGCGAAAGATGTCGGCGCGCTCGTCCCGCCTGGGGAGGTCCACGAAAAAGATTTCGTCCAGCCGCCCCTTGCGCAGGAGTTCGGGCGGGAGGTGTTGAATGTCGTTGGCGGTGGCCACGACAAAGACGGGGGCGGTTTTTTCCGAGAGCCAGGTGAGGAAGGTGCCGAAAACGCGGGCGGTGGTGCCGCCGTCGGTGGCGCCGGAGGCCTGGGTGCCGGCGAACGCCTTGTCAATCTCGTCCACCCACAGCACCGCCGGAGCGACGGATTCGGCCACCTGAATGGCACGTCGCACGTTTTCCTCGGAGGAACCGACGAAGCTGTTGAACATGCGCCCCATGTCGAAACGGAGCAGGGGCAGTTGCCATTGGTTCGAGACCGCCTTGGCGCAGAGGCTCTTGCCGCAGCCCTGCACCCCGAGCAGGAGAATGCCGCGGGGAGCGGGCAGCCCGAAACTGCGCGCTTCGAGACAGAAGGCCCGGCCGCGCTTGAGCAGCCATTGCTTGAGCAGGTCCAGGCCCCCGATGCGGTCGAAATTCTCGGTGGCGGCAAAGTACTCCAGCAGGCCGCTTTTGCGAATGATCTGCTGTTTTTCGGCAAAGACCTCCTGGAGGTCCTCGCCGCTCAGGCGGCCGTGTTTGACAATGATGCGGGCGAAGACATTCTCGGCCTCGCCAAGAGTCAGGCCGAGAGCCGCCTGCAGCAGCCGATCCCGTGCCGGCTCGTCGAGGTCAATCCGTAGGTCCTTGCGCAAGCGGACTTCAGACACGATGCGATCCAGCAGTCGGGCGAGGTCGTCCCGCGCCGGCAGCGGAAAATTGAGCACGGTGATTTCCTTCTCGAGCTCGGTTGGGATTTCCATCACGGGGGAAACCAGGAGGATCGTTTTGAAGCTGTTTTTCAGGTGAAGGGCGATTTCCTTGAGCTTGCGGATGACGGCGGGATGCGCTTTGGAGAGGAAGGGGTGAAAATCCTTGAACAGGTAGAGGGCGGGTTCGACGTGTTCGATGACCTGGTCCAGGGCGGCCAGGGGTTCCCTGGTTCCCGGGTTGCGGGATTTCTGGGATTGTATGGAAGCACCGGCGGGCATGATGCCGAGGGTGCAGCTCCACTCGAACACCTTTTTCTGGCGGCGCGCGGCGATTTCCAGGACCGTCTCCTGCACCCGGGTTTCTTCGCTGGTGACAATGTAGAGCACCGGGTAGCGGGCCCGGATCAGTGTCTCAAGTTCAGCTTGGAAATTCATGTTCGAGCTTTGCCAAGAGGGGGTATCAAGAGCGTTTGCCGCCAAACCAGCGGCGCCACCACCGGGGGCTCGCCTGGGGCGGGGGAGAAGGCAGCGCCTTGGCGAGGTGATCTTCAATGGCCGGGGGCACGGGGGTGTGAATGGCGTCGTGCCTCAATAATTCTTCAACCGAGTTGAACTCGAGGACGGCCGGTTGCGTCTCTTGTTGGAGGGCGGGCTGTTGCTGGGCCTCGCTTGCGGCCCGGTTCTTACTTTGGCGTTTCATGGGATTCATCCTCGGTTTTGCGAAACAAGGCGGTGAAAGCTTTGCGGGCGCGGTGCAGTTTGCCGCGCACGGCATCCGGCGATTGCTCGGTCAGCGCCCCCACCTCCTCGTAGCTGAGCTCTTCGTCCGCGACCAGGAGGAGCAGGAGACGGTATTCGGGCGAGAGACCGTCGAGGGCTTTTTGAATGCGCTCGCCGAGTTCGCGTGTTTCCAAGACCCGGAGTGGGGAGTCGGTGGCGGCGGGGGTGGTGTCCCAGATGGCGTCATCCACCGCGGTCACCACATGGCGGTCATGCCACGATTGGAGGAGGTTGCGGCAGTGGTTGATGGTGATGCGGTAGAGCCAGGTCCGCCAGGACGATTCGCCGCGGAACTGGTCCATTTTCTTGAAAGCCTTGAGGAAGACGTCCTGGGTGGCATCCTCGGCGCGCTGGGGATCCCCGAGGTAGCGCAGGGCGAGGTAGTAAATGGCGCGGCTGTGCTCGCGGTACAGGTCGGCGAAGGGGGACGCCTCGAGCCTGGCTCGCGGCTCTTCCACGTCCGGACGCTCTGCCAACGGTTCGCTCACAATCGCCTTCAACGGGGATTAGACCGAAGCCGGCGGCCAATGTCACGCGCGCAAATGGCATCGCCGGCGCGGCAGGCCGCCAAGCGGGGAGGGTACGCCGGGCAATGGCCTTGGGCGGCCGGTGAAAAGTGTTGCCCTGGGCGCCGGGCAAGCGGCTCCCACTTGCGAAAAAGCGGCAAATGAGCATCTTTAACGCCTATGCATAACAAATCGAATCATCTCAGCACGATATCGCTGCATGCGGGGCAGGCGCCCGATCCGACAACCGGTGCGCGGGCGGTACCGCTGTATCAAACCACGTCGTTCGTGTTCAAGGACACGGAGCACGCGGCGAACCTTTTTGCCCTGAAGGAGTTTGGGAACATTTATACGCGGATCATGAACCCCACGACCGACGTGTTCGAGCAGCGGGTGGCGGCCATCGAAGGGGGGAGCGGAGCGCTGGCGCTGGCGTCGGGGCAGGCGGCGAGCACCTTTGCCGTGCTGGGGGTGACCCAGGTCGGTGACGAAATCGTCTCGGCCAATAATTTGTACGGGGGCACTTACCAGCTTTTTCATTATACCATGCCCAAGTTGGGACGGACGGTGAAGTTTGTGGATTCGCGCAATCCCGAAGCGTTCAAGCACGCCATAACCGCCAGGACCCGGGCGATTTTTGCCGAGACGATTGGCAATCCGAAGCTGGACGTTCCGGATTTTGAGGCGCTGGCGAAGATTGCGCATCAGGCCGGGGTGCCGCTGATCGTGGATAACACCATCGGCGTCGGACTGGTGCGGCCGATCGAGCACGGGGCGGACATCGTTGTGGCGTCGGCAACCAAGTATATCGGCGGGCACGGCACTTCGATCGGCGGGGTGGTGGTGGATGGCGGACGGTTCCAGTGGAACAACGGGAAGTTTCCCGAGTTCACCGAGCCGGACCCGAGCTATCACGGCCTGAAGTTCTGGGATGTATTCGGCAATTTCCCGGGGCTGGGGAATGTGGCCTTCATCATCAAGTTGCGGGTTCAGTTGCTGCGGGACATTGGGGCGGCCATGAGTCCGTTCAATGCCTGGCTGTTCCTGCAAGGGCTGGAGACACTCACGCTGCGGCAGCGGCAGCACTCGGAAAACGCCCTGGCGGTGGCGACATTTCTGAAACAGCATCCGCTGGTCACCTGGGTGACCTACCCGGGCCTGCCCGACGACCCGAATCATCAGCTTGCCTCAAAGTATCTCAAGAAGGGGTTTGGGGGCATTGTGGGTTTTGGCATCAAAGGCGGGCTGGAGGCGGGCAGAAAGTTCATCAACTCGGTGAAACTTTTTTCACACCTGGCCAACATCGGCGATGCGAAGAGCCTCGTCATCCATCCGGCCTCGACCACTCACCAGCAGTTGAGCGCCGAAGAGCAGGCGGAAACCGGGGTGCGGCCCGATTACGTCCGGTTGTCCATCGGTCTGGAAGCGGTCGAGGACATCCAGGCCGACATTGATCAGGCGTTGAAGGCTTCGCAACGGTAGGGCCGCCAGGGGGTGGCGCGTTTCGCGTTGCTCAGGACGGCGTAGTCCCCGGTGGCGCGACAGGGTGTTTCCGGGAAATTCAGCCCGACTGAAAACACCGCCATGCACAAAAACCATCGGTTCATTCGGGGGCAGTGGAATTCAGCAGGCGACCCCCGAGGTGAACTGAACCTGGAGTTGGAAGTCTTGCGCAGGACCTGGCTCGGCAGACTCGAGGGTTTGAGGAGGAGGGGCTTGCGGAGCCTGCGGGCCGGGCGTTCGGACAGTCCACGAACGAACCTTTTGAACCAGCCACCAGACCCCAAGCGTGCCCAGGGCAACGGCCATGATGACGAGGACCGGCCAATTTGCAGAAAGCCAGAGGATATAGCCGCGATCGTCGCCGGTAGTAGGAATTCCCACCGCCAACAGGCTGTTCATAGCCGTACCTTTGCATGCTCAGGCCAACGTGTCAAACCTTCGCGCCGCAACCGCTTCCGGGTTTATGCCTGTGGCGGGGAGGCGGTCTCACGGCCGGCGCTGAGTCGGCCCGGCTGTTGAGCTTGGTTTTCAAGCGGATGATCGGAGCCGAGGCCAGCGCCGCGACGGCTGCCGGGCGGGGAAAACATCTATCATCAAAAAAACGTCTTGACATTTGGCGTGGTCGCTGCTACAAGTCGGTGCGGCAAACAATTAAAGTCATGAATGTATCTCCTTCCGCGGGTGTTGTCGCCGCTACGCTGCTGGCTGTGAACGCCTGCGGGATGGGCAGCTTGTGGTCCACCACCAGCTTTCAAGACATTTCCGGGGCGGAGTTTCTCGACCTCCCCGGTTCCAGCTTGCTGGAGCCATTGGTCTCCGGGCCCGTGACGGTCACGCCGGACAACTTGTATATGAGTGGGGCGTTTTTCAACTTTACGCCCTCGGGGAATCCGGCTGATCCCTCGAGCGGGGACGGCTTTGCCGCCTCCCTTAAAGGGAACTGGAAGGCCGGTCCGCTGACTTTGAATTTCAGCGCGCCGGTGGCCGCATTTGGTCTCACTTTTGCCCACTTTGCCCCCGACCATGTTTTTGGGACCTGGGGCGCGGCTCAGCCGGCGACTTTGTTTGCCTACGAGGGACCGAATGGCTCAGGGCGCCTGCTCGGGTCTGTGGCCAGTTCAGGTTGGGAAGGGCCCTGGTCGGCCAGCTTTGATTTTGTTGGATTGTGGAGCGACTCGCTCAACATCCGATCTGTGATTCTCAGTGGAACATCGGAGGGCAAGACTTTTGCCGTTGACGGCTACGGGCTCTCGCTCACTCCGATTCCCGAGCCAGGCACGATTGTTTTCATCGGACTGGGGCTTGCCTGGCTGGTGTTTGGGCGTCCGCCGGGCCGCCGCGGACGATTGCTGGCCGGCAGGAGGCCATGATTCAGATTTGGGCGGGGGGCGGCGGTGCGGGGGCGCTGGCGGGCGTATTGCGCGCTTGACAGTTGAATGGAGGAGGTAGAATCGCCGTCAGATCATGGTGTTACTGTCTATGAAGAGTTCGAAACGCAGCGTCCCGTTGGGAGTCTTGCCGGCAGCCGGCATGGCAGTGGTGTTCTTATCTTTTGGGCTCCTGGCCAGTGAAGGGGCCGAGTTGCCCAAAGAGCCACTGCTGTTGAAACTGCCGGCGCCCACCCTGAAAGGGACTCCGGGCGACTTGCCCACGGGACCGCACCTGGAACCGCTGTCCAAAGAACCGCGCCCGCCCTTTCTGGTGCCCAAAGGCGTTACCAACGTGGCGCTCGGCAAACCGGTCAGCGGCAGTGTGCAACCCTTTTCGGGCGAGTTGAAGCAGGTGACCGATGGCGAAAAGGAGGCCATTGACGATCACGCCGTGGAGATGAAGAAGGGGACTCAGTGGGTGCAGGTGGATTTGGGCGCGCCCTGCGCCATCTACGCCGTCGTGGTTTGGCACGACCACCGGTATGTCCAGGCCATGCACGATGTCATCATCCAGGTGTCGGACGACCCCGAATTCAAGACAGGTGTCCAGACCCTCTTCAACAACGACATGGACAACTCATCCAGTCTGGGTATTGGGACCGACCGCGAATATTTCGAAACGGCGGAGGGAAAGCTGGTGGACGCCAAAGGGGTCAAGGCCCGTTATCTGCGGAGCTATACCAAGGGGAGCAGCTCGGGGGCCCTCAACTGCCACCAAGAGATCGAGGTGTACGGGTTGCCCTGAGTGCGAGCACTGTCGCCGTCCGAAGCTTCCTGCCTTCAGCGCGATTGACATCCCCCCTCTGAAACCGGATAAAGGTCCCATGCAGAAAGTATCCGCGCTTTCCCGTCGCGAATTCTTGCGAAAGAGCCGTCATGCCGTCCTGGCCGCGGCGCTGGGAGCTTCGGCTCCGACGTTGTTTTTGAACCGGACCCGGGCGGCCAGCGGCGAGAACCCGTCCGAATTCATTCGTCTGGGCTTTATCGGCGTGGGGAACCAGGGCGAGCACAACCTGCGTGCCCTAATAAAGAATGCTGTGGCGGTTTGTGACGTGGACCAGAAGCATCTGGCAGCGGCCCGGCAGCGGGTGGAGAAAACCACTGGACGCCCCTGCGCGGCGTACGCCGACTACCGGAAAATGCTCGAGGACAAGTCCCTTGACGCGGTGGTGATCTCGACGCCCGACCATTGGCACACGCTTCCGGCAATCCATGCCTGTCAGGCTGGCAAGGACGTCTATTGCGAAAAACCGCTCACGCTGTTCATCGCGGAGGGACAGGCGCTGGTAAAAGCCGTTCGGCGCCATCAGCGGATTCTACAAACCGGCAGCCAGCAGCGCTCCGACAGCAAGTTTCGAAAAGCTTGCGAGTACGTCCGCTCGGGTCGCATCGGGAAGGTCAAAACCGTCAAAGTGGGACTGCCGGGCGTGAACTGGCAGCGGGAGGGCTTCCCGCCGAGCTTTCCCGACAGCGACCCGCCCCCGGAACTGGATTACAACCTGTGGCTGGGCCCGGCCCCCTGGCGTCCCTACAACCAGCGCCGCGTTCATTACTTCTTCCGTTTCTTTTGGGATTACTCGGGCGGCCAGATGACCAACTGGGGCGCGCACCACCTTGATATTGCTCAATGGGGATTGGGCGCCGATGGCAGCGGTCCCATCGAGGTCACGGGCACAGCGACCTATAACGCGGAAAAGTATTACGAGACTCCACAAACCTTTGAGGCGACTTATAAATATGCCGACGGCACCACGTTGCTGTGCAGCAGCGGCACGGGCAAATATCGGGGCGGGACTCTGTTTGAAGGGGAAAAAGGGAGTATTTTCGTTACCCGCGGCAGCATTGAATCCACGCCCGATGAGATCCTCGAGGAGCCGCTGGGTTCGGACGGGGTCAAACTGTACGCGAGCAGCGATCATTACCGGAACTGGCTCGAGTGCATCAAGAGCCGCAAAGACCCGGTCTGCAGCGTGGAGACCGGGCACCGATCGGCCACGGTCTGCCACCTGGGCAACATCGCCATCCGCACTGGACGCAAGGTCGTTTGGGACCCCGTAACGGAGCAAATCGTCGGGGACGCGCAATTGGCGAATTGGGCCAGCCGTCCCTACCGGGCGCCCTGGAGCCTGCCGCTGGCCTGACCATCTTCGCGCTCCCCCGCCGGCACGGGGTGCGCACCCGACCGCCCGTGTCACTGGGCCGCCCGTTCACATGCCCGAAAAGCTGGTGCCGCTGATTGAGCCCGATGGTGTAGCTGCTTTGCTGCCAGGCCATCCCGGCGACGAGATTGGGCTCGGGGGTTTCCAACACCACGTGGTAGTGATGGGGCATCAGGCAGTCGGCATGCACCTGTTCACCCCGTGAGATAACGGGCGCATTGATTGGCGCGCACACCGCCCAGATCTCACGGGGCAAGGCCGGTCTTTCGGCAGGCCTCGGCCAGGGTCTTGATGAAATCGTGGCGGTCCACGTCATCCAGAAAGATCTTCTCGCGACGATCGCCGCGGCTCATGACGTGATCCATCGCCCCGGGCTATTCAACGCGCAGCTTGCGGGGCCTGGAGACCTTTTAGGGGTCCACACTGCGGTAGCAGGTCAAGCCGGACAATGCACCCATCTATGGGTTGACCCCTTTTATTGACATATTCAGCGGGGCTCACTGAATTCCACGGAGTCCCAATACACCGATTAACAACGCTCCTATAAGCAGGACTTCAAGCGGTATGACTATCGCAGGGATGAGTATCAAAACCACCTTGCGTCCGACCGGCTTTTTCATTGCTAGAACCCCACCCGTGCAGACCAGGAAGCTCGCGAGCAACAACCAGGTAACGCCCGGCCCTGGCCGCGCAGGCTTGCCCAGCGCCTCCAAGGCCGCGCTTAGGCCGATCGCCATCGGCGTGAGCAAGAGGCCAAAGACATAGATGACACTCGATATCCTAATTCGCGATGAAACCATCTTTGCACCCCTTGTGATGGAATTCTTTCCAACCGCACTGACCAATGTTCTGCGCTGCCCATACCAATATAGTCTGTGCCTCTCCACTCCACGACCGATGTGTCTTCCACCATTCTGGATCGAAATTGTACTTGTCAAAGATGCAAGCTTCCCAAGTAAGTGTCCTGCAAACACAGGAGGTCGTGAGATCAATAGAAACGCCGCCTATTGCCAGGGTCCAAGGACCACCGATCATGTCTCCAACGGTTGTCTTTTTCGAGAACCAATAGAATGATGTGGTCTTGCACCGCTGAGCCTGCCTCTGAAGCTCAGCCTGAAATGTGCTTGCGAGTTCCAGAACGGACCCCATTTGCGTATCAGATAGCGCGATGTCATTGGCGCTCCCCCCGACAAAACGATTCCAAGCGCTGATCTCTTCTGGGGAATGCAAAAACCCGCGAATTTTACCTTCCAGCCAGGTGCAAAGACTCTTGTGGATATCCGGAGTGGCAATCCCCATTGCAGACCGTGTGGTGGC
The DNA here is from genome assembly GCA_964631605.1 of uncultured Verrucomicrobiota bacterium. Lineage (GTDB taxonomy): Bacteria > Verrucomicrobiota > Verrucomicrobiia > Limisphaerales > UBA8199 > JARKQH01. Next base: position 174 of record CAZVYG010000067.1, on the reverse strand, counting down.
CATCGCAGCCACACACGATCCCACGCAGAGCCCAAGAGGGTCTACGGAAGCCAGCGGGTCGTTTCCGCCCAACGCATACAGGTTGTTCCCGCCGAGTTGCCCGATTGGATCTCGACTATGCCACCTGCCCAAGCTGGGCCGGTATTCCCTGAAGAGGTATTTCCGGTCCCCGGT
>CAZVYG010000066.1:0-30367 GCA_964631605.1 uncultured Verrucomicrobiota bacterium | reverse complement strand
AGCTCAAGCCGTTGGCCGGCTGGTCGGCGTCACTGGCGCTGTTGGTCACCACCAGCGTCTCCAGCTCGGCAATCGTCCGGTCGGGCTGCACCGGCAGCACTGGCGCGCTGTTCACTTCCTCGACCACCAAGGTGAAGCTGTTGGTGGCCGTCATCGCCGGAGCCCCGCTATTTCGGGCAATGGTAGTAAGGGTGTAAGTGCCCGGACCTTGCGATTCGCTCGGCGTCCAGGTGATCACGCCGTTGGTGTCTATTTGCGCGCCGGCGGGGCCGGCTTCCAGTTCGTAGAGCAAAGGATTGGCGGGATTACCCAAGCTGAGCGCGGTGTTAGTCACCACCAGGGTGCCCAGCTCGGCCATCGTCTGGTTTTCGAGCGCGGCCAGGATCGGCGGACTGTTCGCGCAGCAGGCCAGGCCGGAAATGCCGATCGAGTCCACCCGCCAGCCGCTGCCGCTGACACCTCCCGTATCGGTGGCGCACAACCAGCGCAATTGAATGGTTTGACCAACCGCGCTTTCGGGCAGGCTGACGAGCACCGTGACAAACCCGCCACTACTGCTGCTCCACGCCTGCCGTCCGGCCAAAGCGCTGCCGTAGGCAGTGGAAACCGTCTTGTTGTAGCCGTTGCTGAGGAACGTTCCGCCTGCCGATAAAATGTCAACAAAGGCATTGGTGCCGATGGCGATCTCGAGAACGCCGGCGTCATAAGCCGTTCCCGAGGAAGAGGACTCCATGTTATAACTGTGGCGGAATGACAGTTTGGGCTCGGTAAATGAGAGCATGATCGGGGGAGAAACCAACGCGCTAAGGCCAAGGGAACTGGCATTGGCCGTGTAGGCCGCGTTGGGCGGCGTATCGCGCACCGTTGTCTGCGTTACCCACGGCGATTGGGCGCCGGTGGCAAAGGTTGTCCAGCCGTCCGGCAGAGCCGGAGCGGTCACGGTGTCAAAGTTTTGGGTGGTCTGGGTGGCCAGCACGCCCATCGTGAACAAGGCGGCAGCCGTGCCGAGAATCGTGTCGCCCTCCTTGAATTCCAGAACAGGCGCGATGTTGCTTCCGCAGGGCCCCGAGGCGGTAAAGACGAACGGCAGCGTCACGGCCGGCCCGCCGGCGAGCAACACCCCGTAACTTTGGGCGGCGCTGGGTGACACCACCCCGTTGGTTTCAAGCAGACTGACCATCAGGTTCGTGGTGTTGCCGGTGCCTGTGTTCTTCAGAGTGAAACTGACGGTCACCATTTCCTGTGGGTCCACCCGGTTGTTGGTCGGCACGCAACTCTCCGCCACCAACTCGAACGCCTCCAGAACAATCACCGGATTTCGATTCACAAAGACCGTGAAGCTGTTGGTGGCGCTCAGTGGCGGGGTGCCGCTGTCGGTGGCGACCGTCACAAAGAGGTTGGTGCTGTTGTTCTGCTCCTCGGCCGGCGTCCAGGTAATGACCCCCTCGGTTGAAATGGCGGCATTCGTGGGCGCGATCAGCAGGGCATAAGAGATCGTGTCCGCCGGAATGTCCAGGTCGGTGGCGGTGTTGGTGATCCGCAACTCGGTCAAGGGCGCAATGGTGCGGTCCGGCAGGAATGGCAGCGTCGGCGCCTGGTTATCATCCAGCACGACCACGGTGAAGGAGTTGGTCGCCTGATAAGCCGGCACGCCATTGTCATTGACCAGCATAGTGAAGAGGTTGGTGGTTCCGCCGTCCGTCTCCGACGGTTTCCAGAAAATGATCCCGTTGGTGACGGTCGCGCCGGCGGGGCCCGTCAGCAGGGCATAGCTCAGCGGGTTGGGCGGCAGATCCGGATCGGCCGCCTTATTCGTCACGATCAGGGTGGAGGACTCCTGGATCACGAGGTCCGGCTGCGACGGCAGGGTTGGCGGAGTGTTGATTTCGTTGACGGTAACCACAAAGGAATTGGTGGTGCTCCGGGGCGGGGTGCCGTTGTCGGTGACCCGGGTCCGCATCGTTGCATTGGTCGGTCCCTGCGCCTCGGTCGGGGTCCAAGTGATCACGCCCTGGGCGTTGATGCTGGCTCCCGCCGGGGGAGAAATCAGGGCATAGGTCAGCGTCTGTGCCGGGACATCCAGGTCGGTGGCGGTATTAGTAACCACGAGGGTCGAAAGCTCGTCCATGGTCAGGTTCGGCAGGGCGGGTAGTAGCGGTGGATCGTTAACCGCATTGACCTGGATGCTGACCAGGGCGGTGCCCAGGTTGGTCTGGTCATCGCTCGCCTGGTAAATGAAGCTGTCCGCTCCGTAATAATTGGTAGCCGGGGTATAAGTAAACCCGCCGTTGGAGTTCAGGATCAAGGTTCCGTTGGTCGGGCCCGTCACCAGTGAGACCGAGTAGTTGGTGCCGAAGACACCAGAATCGTTGGCCAAGACCCCGGGAGCCGGCAGTGTCAGCGGTGTGTCCTCATCCACGGAGTATTCATCGTGAGTCACCAGCGGATCAATCATGACGTCATCCACCGCCATCCGGTAGCCCGCGGTCGCGGTCCACATGTCCAAACTGACGCCGCCGCTCGGGTACGGCTGCACCTCAGCATCCGAAACCGTTAGAGCCAGCCGCCCGTCGTAATAGACCGCGATGCGGCCGCCCATCACCGCCGTCTTGACCGTATGCCAATTGGTGCCCACCGGTGGAATGCCCACCTGCTGCATCACGCTCGAAGGCACACCGTTGTAACCAAAACTGGTCCAGTCTTGAAACTTTACCAACTTCAGGACATTGGACCCCCCGAAGGAACCCTCCGGGTAAATCCAGGCGGAATACCGCGCGCCGGTCGCAGGATTGACGCAAGTCCCCAGCCCCCCGCCATACGCACCGGCGGGAAACTGAAACCGCGCCTGCGCCGCGAAGTTGGTCCATTGGTTCGTCACGTAAGCCAGGCCGTAGCTTTGATTGACGTTCGTCCCGGCGTACAGAACTCCGCTGTTGATCGTCCAATTGCCCGCCTGCGCAATCCACGGGTCAAGCGTTCCCGGCTCGTTCGTGCGCGCGAAATTCTCCAGCCACCAGGTGCCGCCAAACACGACGCTGATGCTGACGGTCGCCAGGGCCGAGTTGCTGATCCCGTCGTTGGCGCGGTAGGTGAAACTGTCCGTGCCGGTGAAGTTGGCATTCGGGGCATAGGTAAAACCGCCGTTGGTGCTGAGGTTGAGCGTGCCCGCAGACGGGCCGGTCACCAGAATGGCCCGCAAAGGCTTGCCCTCGGGATCGGTGTCATTGCCCAAAACGCCGGGCGCCGCCACCGTCAGTGGAGTGTTGGCCAGCACGGCATAGCTGTCCGGATTGGCGACCGGGGCCTGGTTGGGGGTGATCGTAATGGAAACCGTCGCGCTGGGTGAATTGGTCTGTCCGTCATTGGCACGGTAAGTGAAACTGTCATTGCCCACATAACCCGCGTTAGGCGTATAGGTGAAACCGCCGTTGGTGCTGAGCGTGAGCGTGCCCCGGGTCGGACCGCTGACCAACACCGCCCGCAACGGCCCGGTGCCGCCTGTGTCATTCGCCAGCACCCCGGGATCCGGCACCACCAGCGTCCCGGTGGTGCTGACAGTGTAACTGTCGTTGTTGGCGACGGGCGGGCCGCCGCTGGTGACCACTACATCGTCAAAGAAAAGCTTGTAGCCGGTTGCGTCGGTCCACAAATCCAGCCCGACGGCGCCGGAGGAATAGGTGGTCGCTTCGATATCATTGGTGCTGATCACCTGGGCGCCATCATAAGCGACCTGAATCAGGTTTCCCTGGAATGTCAGCTTGAGCGTATGCCAGTTGGTGCCGACCGTGCCAACGCCAACCTGCTGCATGGGGACGTAGCCCACGCCGTTGTAACCAAAGCTGGTCCAGGTCTGGAACTTGACCAGCTTGACGACATTCGACCCGCCCCCCGAATTCTCCGGGTAAAGCCAGGCGGCGTACCGCGCGCCGGTTGCGGGATTCAGCCGCCCGGCGATCCCGCCGCCGTACGCCCCGACGGGCATGCGGAGCCGCCCTTCGACTGAATAATTGTAGTAGGAATTTGTGATGTAGGCGCTCCCGTAGCTCATGAGCGAGTTCGTGCCCGCCTGCATGGCGCCGCCGGTGACGGTCCAGGTGCCCGATTGCGCAATCCACGGGGTCAAGGGACCGGGATCGGTTCCCCGAGTGAAATTGTCCGAGAACAACTGGCTGTAAACGGGAGCGGTGAAGCATACCAGCACCAGGCCCAGGACCCGCCCGATGTGTCGCTGCATGAGATTCGCTTTCATTCCTGCATCAAAATGGCTCACTACAATCCAACATCGAATACCTTACTTGTCGCGGGTAAATCCCTCCACTCCACTCATTACGGAAATTGTTTTCCGTAGCTCTACGGAATTCTTGCTGCCCCACTTTCCTCACGGGGCCGTTCCACCCCCGAGCGGCGCCCCTGGCCCGAAAAGATTACCGCGGGGAATGCCTGACGGGCGCCACCCAGGAACTGGACGCCGGGGCCGAAGCCCTCACGGCTGGTGCTCGTGGGCGTAAGCGCAGAGGGCACGCAGGTTCTCGGCGGGCGTGTCGCGAGGAACTTCGCAGCCGGCGCCGACGATAAAGCGCGGGCCCGCCTCCTGATGGCACCTGGCAACCGCCTCGGTGACCTGCTCAACCGTGCCGTTGCGAAGGACGGTGACGGGGTTGAGGTTGCCCAAGAGCACCTGGTTCGGGCCCATCTCACGGCGCGCCTCGGCCAGCGGCGCCAAAGAGTCCAGGTCCACAATCTCGCAGCCGAGGCGTCCCATGCCGGCCAGAAGGCGCCGCGTGTTGCCGCAGATATGCAACCGAACCTTCGCCCCCATCTCCTGGATGCCGGCCACCAGTCTCTTCTCCGCGGGCCAGACAAACTCGGAATAAACCTGCGGTCCGACCAGCGATGCGGCCGCGTCACCCACCCCGATCACATCGGCCCCCGCCCGGACCTGCTCGCGGGCAAAGCGCAGCTCCAGCTCGACCACAAAGTCGAAGAGGTCTTTCACGAAGGCCGGGTCGTCGAAAAAATCCGTCATCAGCGTGTTGATACCGCGCAGGTCGGCCCCCTCCGCAATGGGGCCTTCCACCCAGCCTTCAACGATTTTTTCCCGGCCGACCCGTTCCTTGAGCAGGGCCACCGCCCGGATGCCGTTGTGCATGCGGCCGCCGCCCAGGGGGTCAGGGATTTTGAGCCTTGCCAGCCGCGTCTTGTCCGCCAACAGGGCGTCATCCTCGACGAGGGCCACGGGCTGGCTGTCGAAATACTCGACGCGCGCGCCGCAGTCGGCCGCCTCGCGCGCCGGGTCGGACATGGTATTCACATAATCGAACCCGAAGCGTTCGGCGGTTTCGATTTGCCCCGCCGCCAAGACGCGATAATCGCAGCAGTAGTCCCGGTAGCGCGCGCCGATCTGCGCGCACGCAAACATCATCGTGATGGGCATGAGGGGAAGACGGTCCACCGGCCGCCCTTCCAGATGGGCTAAAACTCGTTCTCGACTGTTCATGATGACTGCCTTTCCAGCACTTCGAAACGGCGGCCCAAAGGCCTCTCAGCCGCCTCCCCTGCCTGGGAATCGCCCTGCGGACCGGCCATCAGTGCTCGGCGGCAAGCACGCGCCGAACCGCGGCGATAAACGCGGGGCTGGTCCCGCAGCAGCCGCCCACAAAACCCGCCCCGGCCCGGATCAGGGCCGGGATGTAACCGGCAAACTGCTCCGGCGTGGTGTCGTAGTGGGGACGCCCTTCGACCATTCTGGGCAGGCCGGCGTTGGCTTTGATCCAGATCGGACGGTCCGTCGCAGCCTTGAGGCGCCGGCAGATCGGTTCGAATCCGGCAATGCCCTGGCCGCAGTTGGCGCCGATTACGTCCGCCCCCGCGGCGGCAAGCGCCTCCGCAGCCTGCTCCGGCGTGTTGCCCATCAAAGTGCGATCCCTGGCTTTGCCGCTGTCAAAAACCATGCAGGCCACCACCGGCAGCCTGGTCTGAACCGCGGCTTTCACCGCAAGGATGGCTTCCTGCAGATCGGCCATGGTCTCAACCACCAGCCCCTCCGCCCCGCCGTCCGCCAACGCCCGCGCCTGTTCCGCGAAGGCCGCCGCCATGTCCTCTTCCGAGACGTCGCCGCTGAGCAACATTTTGCCCGTGGGTCCAATTGAGGCAAACACCCGGGCCCTTCCCTCGGCCGCCCGGCGCGAAATCTTCACGCCGGCTTCGTTCAATGCACGAACCTTGTCGGCCGCCCCGTGGTCGCCCAAGCGGAGACGGTTTGCGCCGAAGGTGTTGGTCAGGATAATCTGGCTGCCGGCGGCCACGTAGGCTGCCGCGACCTCGGCCACGCGGTCGGGATGAGAGAGATTCCACGCGTCCGGAAACTCGCCCAGGCCCAAGCCCCGGGCCTGGAGTTGGGTTCCCCACGCGCCATCGGTAAGGACCGGGCCCGAGGCCAGAAGTTGCGCGATGAGGGAATGCATGGCCGGGCTCAGGCCGCCACCACCTTCTTGGCCAGGGCCACCGCCCCCACTGCGTTTTCGCTGTAGCCATCGGCGCCGATTTCCTGGGCGTATTTCTCGGTGATGGGCGCGCCGCCCACCAACACCTTGACCTGCGCCCGCACCCCCGCCTGCTTCAAGGCGTCAATGGTGGTCTTCATGGCCGGCATGGTGGTGGTCAGCAGGGCGGACATCGCGACAATGTTGGCCTGCTTTTCCCGAACCGTTTCGATGAACTTCTCAGGCGGCACGTTGACGCCAAGGTCAATCACTTCGAAACCGCCGCCTTCGAGCAGCGAGGCGACCAGATTCTTGCCGATGTCGTGCAGGTCGCCTTTGACGGTGCCGATTGCCACCCGCCCGACCGGCTTGTCGCCCCGGGCGACCAGCAGCGGCCGGATCAGGTCCAGCGCGGATTTCATGGCCCGGGCGGCAATGAGCAGTTCCGGCACGAAATATTCGCTGGCTTCGAAGCGGCGCCCCACTTCGTCCATGGCTGGTATCATGTGCTGGTTGACCAGCACAAGAGGGTCCACCCCCTCGGCCAATGCCTGCTGGGTGATGGCGTGTGCGGCCTTCGCGTCGCCGCTGACAACTGCTTCGTAGAGTTTCTTAAGATCCGTCATAAGTTTCCTGGGCCAATGTTAGTAAACGAACGCTGTGCAAGCCATGTAAGCCGCAAGCCAAAAGATTGTCAATCCTTCATGTCCAGCCGGACGGCTTCCCGCAATTCGTCCAGAAAGCCGGGAAGGGCCGACTCCACCCGGTTCCAGTTCGGGATCAACGGAGACCACAACGGGTCGCGCTGGAAGGTGTCGGCGGCGGTGCGGATGGAGCGGACAAAGGTGGCCACGGCATTCTCCTCTTCATGGCGCGGATACCTGAGGCCGTTCATGGCGGCGTCGGCGCCATAGAACCGCAAGGTGTCCTCGGCCTGACGGTTAAAGGCGCTCAACAGCGTGTCGAACAGGCCCGCATCGAGCTTGATGCCCTCGGCGGCCATCCGCCGGAAGAAGGATTTCACTATGTCAATGGCCATCCGGTTCAAGCCCTTGTCGGGGTCCCGCGCGGATAGTTCCTGGTGTTTATGGTCGTAGTTTTCGCAGAGGTCGCACTGGCAGATCGCCCGCGGGGCGGTGTTGCGGAACACCTCGGCCAGCATGCCGACCTCGAGCGCCCAATCATGGGGAATGCGGACACGACGAGCGAGGTCGGTATCCAAGGCCATTTCTCCGGCCAGCGGGTAGCGAAAGGTGTCCATGTAAACCAGGTAAGGGTGAGAGCCCAATATGCTCTTGAGGGCGCGGATCAGCGGCGTCACCAGCAGGCGCATCACCCGCCCGTTGAGTTGATCCGTAACGCGCGCGTAGTAGCCCTTGCAAAAGTCGAATCCCAGCACGGGGTGGGCCACCGGGTAACAGAGCCGGGCCAGTAATTCCCGGCTGTAGGTGTTGATGTCGCAATCATGCAAGGCAATCATCCGGCTTTGCTCGCTGGCCAGCACAAACCCAAAGCACATCCAGACATTGCGCCCTTTCCCGCCGGGACCGGCGTAAAGCTCGGCATCCTCCAGTTTCCGGTAAAGCGCCTGAAGGCGCGGACCGTCATTCCACACCAACATCGGCTTTTGGGGCAGTTGACTGAAACAATTGCGCGCCTTGCGCCACTGGCGGATGCCGGTGGCGCCGTCAATGCCCACGACGATCTGCTGCAGGTATGAAACGTGGCGCAGTTCACGCAGAATGCCTTTCAACGCACGGGTGCCCACCTCGCGAATGTGACAGGGCAGCACCAGTGCAATCGGAGTTTCACGCGCGAATTCCACCAGGTCGCTCTCCAGACGTTTCAGATTCGGTGGGCCGAGCCGGTGCAGGGTGGCCACGGCGCCGGTTTGAAAAAAGTCGGACATAATGGTGTTATTACTGGCTTGGAACACACGGCGGACCCCGTCCCCTTCCGCTCTGGCGCCCAAGCCGTTTCCGCGGGAAGGAAGACTCTCTCCCGCGCCGAGTTGGTGGATGGCGGCCCGACCATCCGTTGACCTCCGGCAGCCCGCACCGCCGGACCCTTGACACGCCCCCCTGCGCTCGTTTGCACGCAGGCGCTGGGCTATTTTTTGCGCAAAGACCCTCGCGGTCAATGCCAATCTCCGAAGGAAAAGAATCGCCTCAGTCCTGGCGGTCTGGCACAATGCACCAAACGGTTTGAAACTTGTTATTGTTCACAATCATTATCGGCCAGGCGGGGTGCGCCGCGTCATCGAACTGGCAACGCCCTGGCTCTGCCGGGGCTTGCGGCCACCCGTGCGCGAGATCGTGCTGACCGGCGGCGAGCCCCCGGAAGCCCGCTGGCTGCGGGATTTCCGAACGCGGGTCGCCCCCGTGGCGGTGCACTGCCGCACCGAACCCGCCCTGAGTTATCTGGCCGAGCAGAACGGACCGACCCACTCGATCGCCGACCGCATCGCCAATTTTCTGAACGCCATCCTGTCGCCGGCGGGAGATGAACCCGTCGTGATTTGGGCCCACAACCAGGGCCTCGGACGCAATTTGCTCTTGACGCGGGCATTGGCCCGGGGCGCGGCGCAAACCGGCGCGCGCTTGCTTTTTCATCACCACGACTGGTGGTTCGACAACCGCTGGCAGCGCTGGCCCGAAATGCGGCGCCACGGCACCCGCACGCTCGACCAGGTCGCGCGAGCCATCTTCCCACCAACCCCCCAGGTGCGACACCTGGCCATCAACCATGCCGACGCCAGGATTCTTCATCGCCATTTTCACTCCTGCTCCGCGTGGGTGCCCAACCCGGGAACAAAGAACTCTCAGCCCGGGAAAGCGGCGCTGGCTGGAACGCGGCGCTGGTTGCGCCGGGAAATCCGGCACGACGGACCCGTCTGGTTGATGCCCTGCCGGTTGTTGCGGCGGAAGAACATCGCCGAAGCTCTTTTGTTGACGCGCTGGCTGCGTCCCGAAGCGTGGCTTGTCACGACCGGCGGCGTGACCTCCACGGAGGAACAGATTTATGCCAACCGCCTCCAAGCCGCGGCTCGGTTGCACCGGTGGCCCCTCCGCCTTGGCATCTTGCACCAACGGGAGAATCAGGCGCCAACCCTCGACGAGTTGCTCGGCGCCAGCGAAGCAATCCTGCTCACCTCGTTGCAGGAAGGCTTTGGGCTGCCTTACCTGGAGGCCGCTGCCGCGGGGGTGCCCCTCCTCGCCCGGGAGTTGCCGAACATCGCTCCGGACCTGCGGCAGGCTGGTCTGCGATTTCCGCAGAGCTACCGCGAGGTGTGGGTGCATCCGTCCTTGTTCCATTGGCAGCTTGAAACTCAGCGGCAGGAGCGCCTGTTCCGCCAATGGCGGGCCGGCCTGCCCAAACCCTGCCGTTGCCACGCCGGCCATCCCCTGCTGCTGGCCGGCGATTGCCTGCCACGCCCCGTTCCTTTCAGCCGTCTCACCCTCACCGCCCAACTGGAAGTGTTGGCGCAGCCGCCGCAGGCATCGTTCGCCGCCTGCGCACAGCTCAACCCCTGGTTGTTTGCCTGGCGGCAACGGGCGGCCGCCGGTGCCCTTCACCTTTCCCATTGGCCCAGACGGGCGGACCGGTGGTTCGGCGAAACCGCCTTCGTCCGTCGTTTTTCAAAAGTGCTTGGAACCCGCCCCTCAGTCGGGTTAAACACTGGCTCCGGACCACGGGCACAAGCGGAGTTCATTCAGCACAAGCTCCGCTCGGAGAACCTGTATCCGCTGACATGGAGACCGCAGACCTGAAACCGCGCGCTGTCATTTTTGATGTCTATGGCACCTTGCTCGAGGTGGGCCCTCCCCGGCAGGACGCCGAGACAACGTGGCACCACCTCTGGCGGGAAATGTTTGGGGTGGCCCCCCGTTTGCGCCGGCTGGACTTTGCGGTGGCGTGCAGCCGCGCCATTTCCATGCGGCACGACGCCGCCCGGGCGCTGGGCATTGCCTACCCGGAAGTGCAGTGGCCTTCGGTGGTGATGGAGGTCGTGCCCGAACTGGGGCTGCTGCCCGCCGCGCGCCGCGAGGAGTTCATTTACCGCCAGATACAAACGGGACACTCGACCCGGCTGGCGCATGGGGTCACTGAATTGCTGCCCCGACTGCGGGGGGCCGGGCTGCTGCTTGGCATCGCCTCCAACGCCCAGGCTTACACGCTCCGCGAGCTCAAACAACACCTCCAGGCCGCAAAGCTCGAGTTCACCCTCTTCCAGCCCGAGCTCTGCTTTTGGTCATTTGAATTCGGATTCAGCAAGCCCGATCCGCACGTCTTCAGAATCCTGTCCGCCCGGCTGGAAAGCCACCGCATCACGCCTTCCGAAACCCTCATGGTCGGCGACCGCGCCGATAACGACACTGACCCGGCGCGGCGTCACGGCTGGCAAACGTGGCTGCTGACTGCGGCCGACGCCTCCGGCAACGACACCGGCTCCTGGGCCCAACTCGCCCGCCACCTCCTTTAACGCCGCGACAACGCCGCGCCTCAGTGAAACGACACGCGCTGGGCCCGCGCGACGCGTCCCTCAAAATAAAGGGCGTTCTTGCCCGACCAAACGCCGCTGGCGGGGTGGAAGGCCTCCGCGTCGCCCAGCAATGGCGTGTTGAGCCGCCCGCCGAAGATCGTCTCCACAATCACTTGCGTCTCCGGCAGCCAATCCTGGGGCCGGTCGTACGACGCGCCGTTCAGGAACCTGTTCCATTCGTAGCTGGTCTGTTCCTTCTCAAACAAGGTGTGGTCGGCGGGGCACTTGAAGACCTGCTTGGGACCCAGGTACGGCGCCAAGGTCATGCTGATGGACTTCAGATTGGTGTTCGCGCTGGGGATCATCGCGCAGTAAGGCAGGCGATGCTCATTGTCCTCCACGTAGAGTTGCAGGGCCAGACCGATTTGGTGGAGGTTGCTGATACAGGCCGTGGCGTGGGCGCTGCGTTTGGCCCGGCCCAACGCCGGTAGCAGCAGGCTGGCCAGAAGGGCAATCACGGCGATCAGGACCAGCAATTCGATCAGCGTGAACGCCCGGCGACTGGCTGGGCCTTTCGGAAACGGATGCGGATGCTTCATGGTGCGCAGGTCAGGGTTCCTGCGCCGCCGCGACGGTGATCATCAGTTCGCGGATGACCGGCGCGGTGTGGGCGCGGTAGTGCACGTCCTGGGCCAGATACCGCGAGGTGGCCTGCCGCAACCGGGCGCGCCCCGCTTCCGACTTGAAATAGGTTCCCAGCGCGGCTTTTTCCTCCGGGGTCATGGTCCGCCGGTAATGGGCCACCCATTCCGCCATGGCAAGGGTGTTGCTGGCTTTCAGGTGTTCGGGCGTATGCCGGACAATAATCTGAAGGCCTTCAATGTGGCCGGGGTTGAAAAACTCGAGGAAGGCTTTCCGCCGATTGGCCGGGTCGGCCATCGAACCGTAACGCAACTCAAGAAATCGCGCCACGGGCTGGGGCGCGTCTCGCGCCGCAATTGCCGCCCGCAGGTCCGCGCGCACCTCGGAGGGCGTGTAGCGTCCAAAACGGTACAGCCAATAGCCGGCGGCCAGCGCCACGACAACCAGCGCGACGGCCCCTGTCCATAAAAGCATTCGGGCGCTCTTTTTCATACTGCCAAATCCGCCAGCTACCGGCGTGCCTCGTCCCGCGCCCACCGGCTCCAGCCACGCGCCCTCGTTTCGCGCCGGGGTCTTCCGCCCGTCGCGATCCGCCAGCTAAAATCCCTTGGGCGGAGGACCGGCGGGGGCGGTCACGCGGCGGAACTTGATTTCGCGCAAGGCGGAAGTGGTTTGCCAGGCGCAAATGCCGAGCGGTTGAGAGAGCTCGATGTCGCCGGGACGAACCGAAATCCTGCGGCCGGTCGTCACACAGTTGATCAGCTTGTCGTCGTCAATCCAGGCTTCGATCCGGCCTTCCGTGACGCGCACGCGGATGCGGTACCACCGCTGCCGCTCGAATTCACAGTATTTGGTCGTTTCATTCTCCGACGCATCGAGGCTGTCCAGGGAGGATATCCCCACCAGCGAGCCCCCCCAGCCGCCCACCACCAGGCTGCAGCAGTTGGTGCCCACCGGGATCGTCAGCGCGCAGAAGAAGTCGGTGCCCATCACGCGCATGGCTTCCAAAGCAATCTCGTAATTCGTCTTCGGGAAGTCGTTGGTCCAATTGATGCCCGTAAAAGGATCTCCCATGTTCAGCAGGATGAGCCCCGACACCAACTCAACGTCCCCGTGCCCGGCAAACTCCGTTGGCCGCCAGCCCCGCAGGCTGCTCCCGTCGAACATCGGCTGCCATCCCTCGCCGTCGGGCGCAAGCGCCGGCTTGGCCGCCGCAGCTTTCAGTGTTTCTGCAAACGCAGACTCCGCCGCGGACTGGCTCGCCGGTGGGGACACGGCCGGCGTCGCGGGTGGCGGCGATGACGGCGGCGGCGACGGGTCGGTCCGCACATCCGAGGCGCAACCTGCCAGCAGCAGGAAGGCCAGTGCCCCCAGATAATGACAGCGCATGAGGTAATCAATTGCGCAGAACCGGGGCGGCCGCAAGCGCGCAATGATCCGCCCCGCAGCGCGGCAAAACTGACTGTTGCGCACAGGCGGGGCCGAGGAGGTACCCGTGGGGCAGGTCAATAATAGTTTGCATTAAAAGCGCGAATCTGCGAGGATGACCTGCAAGTCCAATTAACCTATGTCACTCGAGTTTGAACTGCAGCGATTTCCGAAGGAAATCACTCTTAAAGACGGCTCTCCCTGCACCCTGCGTCCCCTGGAGCGGAATGACGAAAAGGCCTTCCACGACTTCTTCCGCGCGGTGCCGGAGCCGGAACGGATGTTCATCAAACACCGGGTTGCCGATGCGCAGGTGATTCGCGACTGGTGCCGGAATATTGACCTGGGGCGCAACCTCCCGCTGCTGGCCTTCATCAACGGAAAAATCGCCGCCGACGCCACCCTTCATCAGCAATTGGGCGGTTGGAAGCGGCACATTGGGCGGGTGAGTGTCCTGGTGCTGCCGCAGTACCGCGGGCGGGGCCTGGCGCGGGCGTTGGTAACCGAAATCGTGTCCATCGCGCGCGGAGTCGGCCTGGAGAAGGTGGAGGCGGAGTTCATCGGCGAGCAGACCGCCGCCATCAAGATGTTCGCGTTGCTGGGGTTCAGCAACCTCGTGCGCCTGCCCGAATACGTCAAGGATATGCAGGCGATTCCGCACGATTACGTCCTCATGGGGTTGAACCTGAAGACGGACGAGGAATACGCCGGCGTCGGGTAAGGGGGCGGCGGCGGCCGGCCCAGCCCCGGCGACCAAGCGCCGTTCAACCCTGCTCGCCGGCAAGGAAGTCGCCGGCATGGAGGTTGAGGCGGAAGGGATGCAGCGGCAGCGGATCGTCGTGATTCAGAAACTCCTCGCAGAGCCGGAAGAAGTCGGCGCGGGTCACGACGCGGCGGATGCCGTGCAAAAACCGGCCGGTCGGTTCCACCCCCAGGGCAAGGTAATTCATGTATTTTTTCATGCGCTGCACCTGCGAACTTTCGGCCATGTGCGGGTCACAGGCAGCAGCGTGGAGCTCGTAAACATAATTCAGCACGTCGCGTCCCGTCGGCAAAGTCGGGGCTTCGCCCCGTTCCTGCTGGCGAATTTGTTCAAAAATCCAGGGATTGCGGATGGCCGCCCGGCCGATCATCAGGCCGCGCGCGCCGGTCAAGTCGAGAACCGCTTGCGCCTTTTGCGACGAATAAATGTTGCCGTTGGCCAGAACGGGACAGGGAACCTCGCGAACGGCCCGGGCGATGGAATCATAATGGACTCCGCTGGTGTAGCCTTCGCGGACCGTGCGCCCGTGAACGGTTAAGAGGTCCAGGCGATGCCGGGCAAACATCGGCAGCAACTGCTCGAAAACCGCCGGCGAGTCGAAGCCGATTCGCGTCTTCACACTGAGCCTGGTGGTCACCGCCTCCCGAAGCGCGCCCAGGATCGCGTCAACCCGGGCTGGTTCGCGGAGCAGTCCGCCGCCCGCGCTTTTGCGGAAAACCACGGGGGCGGGACAGCCCAGATTCAGGTCCACGCCGGCAATGGGGTATTGCTGCAATTCCCGCGCGGTGCGGACCAGGGCGGCGATGTCATGGCCGATCATCTGCGCGATGACCGGCCTGCCCGTCGGGTTTTGGGTGATGGACCGGAGGATGTGTTTGTTGAGCACCGAGCCGGGATAGACGCGGAAATACTCCGTGAAATAAAGGTCCGCGCCGCCGTACCGGGTCAGGAGGCGCCAGAACGGCAGGTCGGTCACGTCCTGCATCGGCGCCAAGGCCAGCAACGGCCCCGGCCGGGCCATGAGCGCGTCCAGTGTCACTTCCCCACCCATGCGGTGGTCAGCGGAATTGAGGGTGCCGCGCCAGGCGCTCCCACGTTGTTTCCGACAGGGGGGCCTGCCGGTAAACCGCTGTTTCGAGCGGTTCGGCGCTGGTGGACCGCCGGGCCCGTTCCAGCCAGCGCCGGTCCAGTGGTTGCTGAACCAGCGCCAGCGAGTTGGCCGCGATGGTCGTTTGTTCTTTCTCGCCGGTGGCGTGTCCCACCCCCACAAAAAACCCGGCGAGCAGCAAGGTCACCCGCAGCAGCGTGCTCCGCGAATAGGTTGGCAACGCGCAAGGCCGGTGCGGGTCGAGCAACTGAAAAATCCGGGAAAACAGGGGCCGGGTCCACATCGCCGGGTTTTTCGCCGGCGAGAAGGCGTCAAACATGATCACGTGCGGCTTGGGATAGTCTTCGACCTCGGGCTGCTGGAGGAGCGAGGGGAAATCATGAACCCGCACGCTCCACTCGACGCGCGGGCAGCCGGCCTGGAAGCGGGCGTGATGTTCGCGCAAGAGCCGCTGGAGCGGCTCCTCGTAACCCTTGAGGTAATCCAGGTGCTCGACGTTGCGCAGGGCAAACTCCAGCGGCTCGAGGGTGTGGTCAAAGCTCAGCACGCGGATTCGGCCCGGAACCTCGGCCGCCGCCCGGAGGAAGGTGACCGGATTGGCCGCCGCTCCAAGCCCCACATCCCACACGACAAACTCCTCGGTGGTCTGGCGAAAACGGTCCACCAGGTGAAGCTGGCGCACATAAAGCGCCTCCGCCTCGGCCACCGGCCCCACCACGGGGTGAAACGTCTCGGCCTCGGCCAGCGAGTGAACGCTGTGGGCGCCGCTGACCAGCCGCACGATGCGATAACCGCCGTTGGCGCGCGGGGCACGGCTCACTGCGCCACCCACTTGAGGCGCACGGCTTTCACATTGACCGGCTGCCAGCCCTCTTTCACCGCCCGGACCGCGATGCTGACCCTGCCGGGGGTGGTGATTTGGATGGTGCCCAGTTTGGCCACTCGGAATTTGCCGTAATCACCGGTGGCATTGACGGCCCCCTGGGTCTTCTGGCCCTGGGCGGTGATTTCCAAACGGCTATTGGCCATGGCCGCGGCCTCGACACTCACCTCGAAGGTTCCGGGCCGGCTGATCTTCACCTCCCAATCCGCCCAGTCCGCCGGGTTGGTCCAAAATCCAATGTTGTCACGTTGATGGCCCGACTCATACTTGATTTCGTTCCCATGCAGGCTGGCTTCGCCGGCGGCCAGCACAATCGAGCCGTCATAGTCCTGCACCAGAGCGGTGGGCTCGACCTCCACCGGCCCTTTGATCTTGAGCACCACCGTCGAAGACACCGGATCGGGCGCCTGCGTCGGGACACTGAGCGTCACCCCCTCGGCGGAAGGCTCGAACGGCACGCGGGTCTTGGACGCGAGGAGATACGCCTGGGTGACCGGGCTTTTGAGCCCCGGCACCAACAAACGCCCGTCGGCGGGCCAATTGAAGACGTGAAGGTAGAGCGTGGCCCCCGAGCGGGCGACCTGCTTGGTGCAGCGGCCCCACGGCAGGCGTTTGAACGGACTGGCCGTTGTGGCGTAGATGGCTTCGCCGTTGACATCCATCCATTTGCCAATTGCCTTGAGGCGCTCGACGGAAGGCTCGGGGATCAGCCCCTCGGCGGTCGGTCCCACATTCAGCAGATAATTGCCGCCTTTGCTTGCGATATCCACCAGGTTGCGGATCAGCGTCGCCGTGCTTTTCCAGTTGTGATCGTAACTTTTGTATCCCCAGGTGTCGTTCATCGTCATGCACGTCTCCCAATCGCGCCCCGGGTAGCCCGTGGCAGGGATGAACTGCTCGGGCGTCTCGGTATCGCCGCGGTAACCGCCCCCGAGCCGGTTGTTGTGAATAATACCCGGCTGCAGCCGCAGCAGCGGCAGCAGTTTTTCGGCCCGTTCCTTGTTCATGTTGACCGGGGTGTCCCACCACAGCACCCCGAGCCGGCCGTAGTTGCTGAGAATCTCCCGCACCTGGGGCACGGCCACGTTGGCGATGTAGTCATCCATGTCGCGCTCCTGGGCGGGGTCCCATTTTCCGCCCGCCGCCGAGCCGCCGTTGACCCAATCCTGGGCCTGGGAATAGTAGAAGCCGAGCTTGAGGCCGTGCTTGCGGCAGGCTGCGGCCAGTTCCTTCAACGGGTCCCGCCCGAACGGGGAGGCTTTCATAATGGTCCAATCGCTGGCCTGAGAATCGAACATGGCAAAGCCGTCGTGGTGTTTCGAGGTGATGACGATATATTTCATGCCCGCAGCCTTGGCCAGGCGCACCCATTCATCCGCGTCGTACTTCACCGGGTTGAACTGCCGGGCGAACTGCCGGTACTCGGCCACGGGTATTTTCCCCCGGTTCATAATCCATTCGCCGATGCCGGGGATTTGCCTGTCTTTGTAGGTGCCGGCGGGCACCGAGTACACCCCCCAATGGATGAACATGCCAAAACGCGCCTCGCGCCACCATTTCATCCGCGCGTCACGTTGGGCCGGCGTTTCGTCGGCGTAGGGATCGGGTTTGATGATCCTGGGCCGGCCCTGGATTTCCAAGGCCACAACGGTGGGATGCGGATTCGACCCGGTCGCCGGCAGAGTGATCGTGACCTGGTTATCACCGCTCGAAACCTCCAAGGGCTTGTCGCCGTCCAGCAGGAAGGCTTTGACCGGCTTGTTGGCCAGACCGGAGAGAACCAGCTTGCCGCTCGAGGGCCAGTCAAAAACGTGCAGGTAAAGCCGGGTCTTGGAGCCCCCGATGGGCTTTTGCGTGCAGCGTCCCCACCCCAGTTCCTCGAAAGGACTGGCCTGCGTGCCGTAGATGGACTCGCTGTTGACTTTCATCCACTTTCCGATTTCCGCCAGCCGCTCGACACTGGCTTGGGGGAAAAGGCCCTCGGCCGTCGGTCCGATATTCAGAAGGTAATTGCCGCCCTTGCTGGCGCAGTCCACCAGGTTGCGAATCAGCGTGGTGGCGCTCTTCCAGTTTTGGTCGTGCTTGTTATAGCCCCAATGATTGTTCATCGTCATGCACGATTCCCAATCCACCCCCGGTCCGAAGCCGGTGGCCGGAATCTCCTGCTCCGGGGTTCCGTAGTCGCCCACCGCCCCCTCGCCCTTGTCCATGCCGGCCATGCCTGCGCGGCCTTTGCCCACGCGGTTGTTAATGATGATGTCCGGCTGCAGACTTCGCACGTACTGGTATAGGTCCCGGCCCCGCTCGGGCGTCCAGGGCGATTCCCATTCCCCGTCAAACCACAAAATACCCAGCGGCCCGTAGTTGGTGATGAGTTCCTTGAGCTGGCCTTTCATAAAGGCGACATAACGGTCCATATCCGGCTTGCCGGTGGCCTTGTCATGCCACGCGCGCCGGGTGCCCCAGTCGGGGTGATGCCAATCCATGATTGAGTAATAAAAACACAGCCGGATGCCCGCCTGGCGGCAGGCGTCGGCCAGTTCCTTGAGCGGGTCGCGCTGGAAGGGCGTGGACTTGATGCACCAATCCGTCAGTTGCGAGGGATAAAGCGCAAAGCCATCATGATGTTTCGAGGTGATGACGATGTATTTCATCCCGGCGTCTTTGGCCATGCGCACCCACTCGCGAGCGTCGAACTTGACCGGGTTGAACTGCCGGGCGAACTGCTCATACTGCGACACGGGCATTTTGGTTTCTTCCATGAACCATTCCCCGTAGTTGGTTTTCCCGTTCCATTCCCCCGCGGGCACCGCATACACCCCCCAGTGAATAAACATGCCGAACCGGGCTTCGCGGAACCATTTCATCCGCTGGTCTTTTTCCTTTTGCGATTCCGCGGCGGAGGCGGAGGTTGTGATGGCGGGAAGGGTTGCTGCCACCAAGCTAGCAGTTAGAAGGATCGCGAGTTGTTTCATAGTTCAGAATTCGGCTAAATTGAATCTTTCAACAACGCTGCCAGCCGCCGCCGCTCCTGAAAAGCCAAAAACCAACCGCCGCCTGCGCCAAATTGGCACTCCGAAACCCGAGGGTTCTCTCGCCGGGCAAATGGAGCCACTGCCTCGGTGCCCGAGCGCCCTCGCGGGGCGAGCGCGGACCTACAAGTACTTCCTCAGGATTGGTTTGAGCTCAGCCACCGTGCGCGCCGGCCACAGTTTCCGATCGGTCATGATCGCGTTCTCGAGGGCGCGGTGGCAGGGCCAGCATGGGGCGGCCGGAATCTTCGGAATTACTCGCGCGATGATGGCCTTGGCCGCTTCCGCATTCCTCGACAGATTGGCGATCACCAAGTCCACCGTCACGTGGGCTTCGTCGTCTTTCCAGCAATCGTAGTCCGTGACCATCGCCAGGGTCGCATAGGCGATCTCGGCTTCGCGGGCGCACTTGGCCTCGCCCAGGCTGGTCATCCCGATCACGTCGTAACCCAGCTTCCGGTTCGTGAGCGACTCCGCCCGGGTGCTGAACGCCGGGCCTTCCATGTTTACATACGTCCCGCCGTCATGCACGCGCAGCTTCAGCGCCCGGGCCTCGGCCAGAAGCAGGGCGCGCAGCTCCTCGGCAACCGGGTGGGCAAACGCAATGTGCGCCACAATGCCCCGCCCGAAAAAACTGTGCGCCCCATGCTGCTTGGTACGGTCCACGTATTGGTCCGGCAGCACCAGGTCGCACGGACGATACCGGGCCTGCAGGGAACCCACCGCGCTCACCGAGATGATCCATTCGACCCCCAGCTTTTTCATCCCCCAGATGTTGGCGCGATGATTGAGTTCGCTGGGCAACAGCCGGTGTCCCCGACCATGGCGCGGCAGAAAGACCACCCCCCGCCCCGCCAGCGTGCCGGTCAGGAAATCATCGGAGGGCGGCCCAAAGGGGGTCCTGAGCCTGATCCACTTCTGATTTTGGAAGCCTTCGATGTGATAGAGGCCGCTGCCGCCAATGATGCCGATGCGATATTCCGACATGCAGGGTCTTATAGCGGTGCCAAGGCGCCCACGCGAGAAGTTTTAGGCGCGGCCATCGCGCCCGGGCCGGGCGGGGTTTGCCAGCCACCCTGCGCCCTGCTCCGAGCGGCCCGGCGGCGGTTATCCAGTGTCGGTTATCCAGTTGACGCGCCAGGGGCCGCCCCCCACTTTTCTGTCCGCATGAGCAAGACCATCTTCGAAAGGATCATTGCCCGGGAATTGCCGGCCAAGATCGTTTACGAGGACGACCTCGTACTGGCGTTTCAAGACATCAATCCGCAGGCCCCCATCCATGTGTTGATCATCCCCAAGAAGCCTATTCCCCGTGTTGCCGAGGCCAAGGCCAAGGATCAAGCGGTGCTGGGCCATTTATTGCTCAAAGCGGCCGAGGTCGCCCGCCAGTTGGGTCTCGAACGCTCCGGGTTCCGACTCGTCTTCAACAACGGCCGCGACGCGGGCGAGGCCGTTCCGCACCTGCATTGTCACATTCTGGGAGGGCGCCGCCTGGGCTGGCCGCCGGGGTGAGAACGCCGCGGGCTTGGGAAAACTCGAGTGGGATTGGGCAACGAATCCCGCCCGGGAACGCTCTCCACACCCCTGCCGCCTGGTTCTCGCAGCGGGGAACGCACGGCTGGGTAACACCAGCGCCGGCCCATCCCTTTCGGAGACTCATCCATTCGGATATTGCCATTGGCCCAAAAATAGCGTTAAAGATGCCTTGTCATGTCCACGGTTGCAGAGCAACTCCGCCATGGCCGCGAGGCCCGAAACCTCTCGGTCGAACAAGTGGCGGAGATCACCAAAATCCGCACCGACCATTTGCGGGCGCTGGAAGAGGGGCAATACGACCTCTTTGCGGCGCCGGTTTACATTCGCGGATTTGTCCGCACTTACGCCACGTTGCTCAAGCTGGAGGTCGAGCCGCTCATGAAAACCCTCGAGCAGGAGCTGGGCCGCACCGACCGATTCGCCGAACCGCCTTCCCTTTCCTCAGCCCCCAAGGGCGTGGTGGATACGGTCACACTGCAATTGTCCAAGGTGGATTGGCACAAGGGCCTGACGGTCTTGAGCGTGCTGGTGGTGCTGGCCCTGGCCGTGCTGGCTTTCCTGCTCTGGCGCCATTACCACACTGCCGACCCGCTTAAAGGACTCGAACCCGGCGTTTACCACAAGAGCGACCGCAGCGGGGAAACACTCCCCGTTCCCAACCCCGCGCCGCGGCGCTAACGAGACTTGACCCTGCCCGCGTTCAATAGTAGATCGCGGGCGCCTTGGCGGGTTTCTCCGCATAGGGCTTCGCTTCGCCCTTCGCCACCCGATACAGCAACTCGTGCGTGAGGCGCGCCGCCTCCATCAGCTCGGGATACGTCCGGTGGCAGATGTCCAGAAAACCAATGTTATAATTCTCGCCGTCGTGGCGGCCGGTGATGGCCTGATCGAACCATTGGAAATAATGCAACCCGACAATCTCCGGCCGGCTGAAGCCTTGCTCGACGTAATAACGATAGGCTTTGCCCCGCTCGGCCTGGCTTGAAACCCCTTGGATGCCCGTGGCCGGAAGCCCGCGATCGGTCGCGCCAAAGTGAAATTCTCCAATCATCACCGGCTTGCCGGACCGCCGGGCAATCTCCGCGGTCTCGGGCGGGCCGGGAAAACTGTAGCCGTTGATGGAGAAGACATCGAACCGCTGCCCGGCGCGGTATAACAGGTCCGAACTCACCCACGCATAACGCATCCCCAAGTTGAGGTGGTTGGGGTCCACCGCCTTGACCGCGTCGCATGGAACCGCCACAAATCGCTCGGCCATCAGTCCCGAAAACTCCCAAAAATCCTTTTCCGCGGCCTCGGAGGGCAAATCCCGAAAAACCTGTCCCTCCAGATCGGCAAAGCGGGCCAGGGACAACCTCCAGGCTGAGTTAAAACGCTTCAGGTCCGAGTCATAACGTTGCTCGACCCATTGCACAAACTCGCGTTTGGTGGCCGAACCTTGTGACGTGGCAAACATCTCGAAAGCCAGGTTGTTTTTCCCGAAGGCCCAGTGCGGCTCATTGCAAAGGAAATAACCGACCAGGAACGGATCGTCCTTGAACTCCTCCAGTTGCCGCGCAAACCGCCGCGCCGCCTCGGCGTATTCCTGTGCGAACACATCCGGAAAGTCCCGATACAACAGCCGCGACGTCCGGGGAAACCCCCGCATCGGCAGCACATACGGCAGCCGGGCCGCCCGGGCAAAACCCAAATCGGACCAGTTCGCCACGGTGTTGAACCGCGCCGCTTTCAACAAGCCGGAGGTCAGTTGTTCCCACCTCGCGCGCCAGTCCGACCCGTAAACCCGCAGCAGGTTGGCCTTCAGAAAATCCACCGTGCCTTGGCCGGACCAGGCTTCCCCCAGCGGTCCGTTCCGCTGGGGAAGCCACGCGAACAAGTCCTCCTGTCCGCGCACCATTGTCGAGATGTTGGGTCCCACGCAGTCCATGCCCGCGCTCAGAAACGCGCAGCCTTCGGGATCCACCAGCCACCAGCGTTGGCCATCATGATGCGTGCGGAAGAAACCGGTGGCCTGGAACCGCAGCGCTTTCCAGCCGCCAAAACGACTCCAATTCGTGGGGAAGGCGGCTGCCGCAACCTGGCGTTCCAAGCCTTGCAGTTCCCGCTTGAGCTCGGCTTCCGAGCCGGTCTTGCCGGGCCAAATGCGGCGCGACCACTGGCCAAACTCGTCCACGTAGGGCGAAGCCTCCGCCGGCAAGGGCTCCGGCAGCTCCCGAGTCAGGCAAACACGTCCAACCATCAGCCTCCCCTGATTCCCCGGCGGCTGGACTGGCGACAGCCGCAGCCGCACAGCGCCAATCTCGTCCAACGCCAACCGGCTCCCCGACACCGTGCCCTTAAGTTGGCGTGGAAAGCGCGCCAGAAAAATCTCCTGCCCGTCCAAATGCGACAGCGGAAAAATGACCTGCGTTTTCAGGTCGGGCAGGACGCCGATTTTCGGCGAAATGCGGGGACGCTGGGCCACACCCGCAGTCGTTTGGCCGCCCTGTTGCTCCAGTGCGCCCTCCGCGCGCGCCCCGCTCCGGCGGTGGAAGTCAAGGTTCAGAATCGCGCTGGCGTCATTCGTGTGCCACACCTCGCAGACCAGGTACCGCGCCGCAGCCCAGTCCAGGGGCCGTGCCGCGTTCCAAAGCTCGAGCGTTTCCTCGGATCGTCCGGGGGCAAACAGCAGCCACCCGCCCCTGCCCGGACCTCCCTCGAGCCACCGGGCCACCTTGGGTTGCCGTTGGGCGATCTCCCGAAGGTCCAGCTCGGCAACCGGCTCGATCCCGGCGGCCGCCGGCACCAGCCCAGCCAAAAGCGTCCACCCCGCCATTTCCGCGACAAGAAAATTCATCCAATTCATAACATGCAACGCAAGCCCCGCCAGTCTATGAACGTCGCTGCACCCCGCAAGCGCCGGTTTCATCCGCAGAAAACTTCCGGTTGAGAACACGTGACAACCCCCGAAGGGGGTGTTAGGGTTTTGGCTGCATTAATCGGAAAAAAGACTATGCGATCTGACATCATCAAGAAAGGCATGGAACGGGCTCCCCATCGTTCCCTGTTGCGAGCCACCGGTTCAATCGAGTCTGAGGCGGATTGGGACAAGCCCTTTATCGCCATCGCCAATTCCTACACCGACTGCATTCCGGGGCATGCGCACCTGAACGAGATCGGCCAACTGGTCAAACGGCTGGTGCGCGAGGCCGGGGGTGTGCCCTTCATTTTCAATACGATCGGCATAGACGATGGCATCGCGATGGGCCACAGCGGCATGAAATACTCGCTGCCCTCGCGCGAGCTGATCGCCGATTGCGTCGAGTCCATGCTCCGGGCGCATTGTTTTGACGGCATGATCTGCATTCCCAACTGCGACAAGATTGTGCCCGGGATGCTGATGGCCGCGATGCGGGTGAACATCCCCACGGTGTTCGTCAGCGGCGGCCCCATGGCCGCCGGGGTCGCCCAGGTCGAAGCCGAGGGCGAACTGCCCGAGCACCTGCGCGCCGCCACGCAGAAATCGGACCTGATTTCCGTGTTCAAGGGCGTCGGCGAGCTGCAGACCGGCAAGATCACCGCCGAGGACCTCCAACGGCTCGAACAAAGCGCCTGTCCGACCTGCGGCTCCTGCTCGGGCATGTTCACGGCCAATTCCATGAACTGCCTCTGCGAGGCGCTGGGCATGGCGCTGCCTGGCAACGGCACCATCCTGGCGGTCTCGAAGGAGCGCGAGGCCCTTTATGAACGCGCCGCCCGCGCCATCGTCAAGCTCGTCGAGGCCGATCTCAAACCGCGCGACATCGCCACGCCCGAGGCGTTCGACAACGCGCTGATGCTGGACGTCGCCATGGGCGGCTCGACCAACACCATTCTCCACACGCTGGCGATCGCCCGCGAGGCCGGGATCGAATATGACATCCGGCGCATTGACGAAATCTCCCGCCGCATCCCGTGCCTGTGCAAAGTCTCCCCCTCGTCGAATTACCATGTGCAGGATGTGCACCGCGCCGGCGGCATCCACACCATTTTGGGAGAACTCAAGCGCATGGGCGCGCTCAACGTGAACTGCAAAACGGTGACCGGCAAAACCATCGGCGAGAACATTGACGAGTGGGACATTCGGTCGCCGCAATGCACCGCCTGGGCCAAGGCCGCCCGCGTGTCCGGCTGCTCGGCCCTCGTGCTGGATCCCAACGATAAACTGGGGCCGGCCGCGCGCACTCCCAGCGGCAACCTGGTCCCCAAACCCCTCCTGTTCTTCCCCGCCGACGCCCGGGCCATCACGTTGTGGCGTTTTGCCGCCGCGTTCAACGCCGGCGATGCGGAGGCTGCCGCCGCCTTGTTCACGCCCGACGCTGAATTTCAAGTGGACGAGCAGCTCGCCTGGAAAGGGCCGGGGGAGATCCAGGCGGGGCTCAACGCCAAATTTGCCGAATTCCGCGGCCTGGTCAGGGCCGAGTTGGGCCAGCTCAAAGGCACGCCGGTGGTGGTCATCTGGCAGTACAGCAAAGGCGGCGAAAAGAAGATGGTCTGCCTGGTGCGAACCGGCCGGTTGCGCAACTGGCAGATCAGCAAGGCCTATCACGAGTATCGGCCCGCCCAACTAAAGGAAGCCCAGCCCAGCGGGCTCATGCCCCATGACAGCGCCTTCCGGTTCGATGCACGAGACTGTATTCGCAGCAAGGAAACCGCCTACTCCCCGGACGGCGGCCTGGCCATCCTTTACGGCCAGCTCGCGCCGGAGGGCTCGGTGGTGAAGACCGCCGGCATCAGCGAGGCCTTCAAGGCGGCTTGTGGGCCAGCCTATGTCTTCGAGGGACCCTGCGTGATTTACGAGAGCCAGGAAGATGCCTGCGCCGGGATTCTGGCGGGGGGAGTCAAACCCGGTGACATCGTCATCATTCGCAACGAGGGACCGCGCGGCGGCCCGGGCATGCAGGAGATGCTCTCCCCCACCAGTTATATCGTCGGCATGGGACTGAGCGACAAGGTGGCCCTCATCACCGACGGCCGGTTCAGCGGCGGCACCGCCGGCGCCTGCATCGGCCACGTCTCCCCCGAGGCGGCCGAAGGCGGCCCCATCGGCCTGCTACGCAACGGCGACCGGTTGCGCATAGACTTCCCGAACCGGCGCATTGACATCCTGGTGTCCGAGGCCGAGCTGGACCAGCGCCGGCAGAGCTGGCAACCGGTCAAGCGCGACCTGGCCGGCTGGCTCGCCCGATACCAGAAACAGGTCACCAACGCCAGCAAGGGCGGCATCCTCGCCACCTGACCGGGCTTCCTTCGGCAGCTCTTCAAACAGTCACCGGTGCGCAGGTCTAGCCTGACCCGCCGCCGGTGACAATCCGTTCCGCCCGGCCATAGGAGCCGAGGTTGAAGACGTGTTGGTAGCCCATGCGCTTCAGGCGGCTTTGCGCCACGGCGCTGCGCCCACCGCTGAGGCAGTGGAGCAGCAGCGGCTGATCCTTCCCGGGGACATGCCGCGCAATCTGATCCATCAACTGGTCCAGCGGCGCGTTGACCGCGCCGGGGACATGCCGGCTCTGGTGTTCGCCGGGCGTTCGCACATCAATGACTTTGGCGCCTTTCGCCAGCCATTCGCGCGCTTGACGGGTTGAAACCAGCGCCAGGCGTTTCCAGGCAAAGAAGGCCGCGATCACGGCCGCCGCCACAATCCAGACAGTCCAGTCCATGACCGCAGCATGACGCGACCGGCAGTCTCTGGCAAGCCGGGTTGGCGCTCAGTAGCTGAAGTGTCCGAGCTTCACCTTGCCGCGGAACACCCAGAAAATGACGGCGGTGTAGGCGAGAACAAAGGGCATGCCCAGAAAGGCGATGTTCCGCATGATGGCCAATGTTTTCTGCGACGAAGCGGCATTGTAAACATCCAGACTCCAGGCCGGGTCCAGGGAGGAATGCACCAGCTCCGGGAAGAGGGCGACTCCGAAAAAGAAAGTCAGCGCCGCAATCGTCGCGCACGAACTGATAAACGCCGCCAGCGGGCGGCCGCGATAAATCGCGCGCGGAATGTTGCTCACGGCCAGAATGTTCAGCGCCACGACCACCCACACCCAGGGGTGGCGTCCGAAATTGCGCGTGGCGATGGGAATCTCGACCAGGGTGTAAATGGTCGCAAACAGATAGAGCGCCAGGAAAACGCCAAACGCGCGCCAATTCCAGCGATGCACCCGCTGCTGCAGCTCGCCTTCCGTTTTGAGGTGGAGGTAAAGGGAGCCATGCAGCGCGAAGGTGGCCACCGCCAGCGCCCCGATTAACAACGGATACGGCCGCACCAGGTCGAGCGTGCCGCCCTGAAACTCGCGGTCCGCTCCGATCGGCATGCCCTGCATGGCGTTGCCCACCGCCACGCCAAACAGAAACGTGGCCAGCGTGCTTCCTCCAAAAAACGACCAGTCCCAGAACCGCCGCCATCCCGCGGCCTCGCGCTTGCTGCGGAACTCCATCGAAACCGCGCGAAAAATCAGCGCGAAGAGCAGCGCCATGAACGGCGTATAGAACCCCGAAAACACCGTTGCATAGACCTCCGGGAATGCCGCGAACAAGGCCCCGCCGAAGGTCACCAGCCACACCTCGTTGCCGTCCCACAGCGGCCCGATGGAATTCATCAAGACCCGGCGCTCCGAGTCCGTCCGCGCCAGCGGGTGCAAAATTCCGACGCCCAGATCGAAGCCGTCCAGAATCGCATACCCGGCGAGCAAAACGCCCAGCAACACAAACCAAAACAGATTCAGGTCCATAGTCAGTTTGAAGATTGGGAATCGTTTGCCGTCGAGGCGTCTTCCGGCCTCGTCAGCGAGCCGCCACCCGTCCCGGCGCGCAGCCCCGTGACCGCCGCCAGTCCTCCCCCACCCCCTGCCCCGCCGGGCTTGATTGGATCGGGCCCGTGCTGGATTTTGTCATTCAGCACATACAGAAACACGGCGAAGAGCAGCGCGTAGATGAGACCGAACATGAGGATGGAACTGAGCGTTTGGGACGCGCTGACCACCTTGGAGACGCCCTCGGTGGTCCGCATCAGGCCATAAACCACCCACGGCTGGCGCCCGACCTCAGCGGTCGCCCACCCGAGCTGGTTAGCCAGGTAGGGCAGCGGGATGCTGAACACGAAGACCCATAGCAGCCAGCGTGTCTGAAACAAGGTGCCGCGCCACCACAGCCAGCAGGCCAACAGCGTCACTGCGATGAAAAAGAATCCCAGCCCAACCATGAGGTGAAAGGAGTGGAACGTCATCGCCACCGGCGGCCAGTCCGACCGCGGGATCCGATCCAGGCCGGCCACCGGCTCGCGCGTGTTCCCGTGCACCAGAAGGCTCAGCATGCCCGGAATCGCGACGCCGTACTTCACGACCTGTTTCTCCTCGTCCGGCAGACCAAAGGCATACAAGGGCGTGCCGGCCGTGCCGGTTTGGAAATGGGCTTCCATTGCCGCCAACTTCGCTGGTTGGGTGTCCTTCAGTTGCCGCGCCTGAATATCGCCCTGGACCAGCGCTGCCAGCGACATCACCGTGGCCAGGATCAGTGCGGACCCGAAGCTTTTCTTCGCAAAATCCACGTGGCGGCCCCGCAAGAGATAGTAGGCGGAGATGCTCATCACAAAAAACGCGGCCAGAATGTAACAACCAATAAGCACATGCAGCAGCCGATGAACGCTTGAGGGATTGAACACCATCGCCCAGAAATCCGTGATCTCGGCGCGCATCGCCGCGCCTTCACCGACCAGGTGGAATCCCGCCGGCGTCTGCTGCCACGAATTGGCCACCACAATCCAGATGGACGAGAAAACCGCTCCCAGCGCCACCATGCACGCCGCAAAAAAGTGCATCTTCGGCGATACCCGGTCCCAGCCAAAGACCAGCACCGCCAAGAAACCCGATTCCAGGAAAAAGGCGAATATGCCCTCCGCGGCCAGGGCGGACCCGAATACGTCCCCCACAAACCGCGAGTAGGTGGACCAGTTGGTGCCGAACTGAAACTCCATTACAATACCCGTCGCCACCCCCATGGCAAAATTGACCGCAAAAATCTTCGTCCAAAACCGGGCCGCCTGTTCATACTGCCGGTCGCCCGTCTTCAGAAACATGGCCTCCAGGGAAACCATCAACCCGCCCAGACCGATCGTCAGCGGCGGAAAGAGGTAGTGGAACATCACCGTGAGCGCAAATTGCAGCCGCGACAAGGTTAAGGCATCGAAATCCATAATCACCTCGAGGATTCTCTACTCGAATGATGCCCATTGTGTAATCCGCCGGAAAAGAGTCAATCAGTTATGAAGCGATTTTGACCCGCCGGACTTGCGGGTTGACTTCCTTGCGCGGCTTACTTAACTGCTCCCATGCGATTTCTTGTAGTACTCATGGCATTGGCGTTTGCCCTGACAACAGGCTGCGCGGCCAGAAAATCCCAGCCGCCTTTTGCCGACCCCGCCGCCCAAACCCAGCCGGCCGGTGCCGGTTCGCAGGCCCAAAAGATCACGCTGACTCCCTCCGAGATTCGCACGGGCAAAATTGTCAAATACAACCCCAGCGGCCGATTTGTGGTGATCAATTTTCCCGTGGTGCAGGTGCCGCCGGTGGACCACGTGATGGAGGTCTATCGGCAGGGATTGAAAGTCGGTCAGGTGCGAATCACCGGTCCCCAATTGGATGACAACATCGTCGCGGATGTGATCACCGGCGAGCTGGCCTTGGGCGATCTGGTTCGCGACCAATAGCCGCCAGACGGGAAGCGCTGGCATGCCCGTCCTCGCGGCGGACAAGCCTCAGATTTCGGCCCCGCCGCTGATCGGTTCGCGAGTGCGCTTGACGGCCTTGCCCGGCAGCGCCTTCTGATACGGGGAGTGCAGGTTGAAATAAATCCCGCACAACGGGCGGGAGTTTTCCGTCTGGCTCAGAATGACGGTTATGTGACGGTCCAGCGCGATGCCGTGGCGCAGCTCGGGGCTGCGGGTCTCATAAGCCTTGATGGCCTTGTTCAGGAGGGAAGTCAACGCGGCCTCAAATTCGTCGGGGGTTTTATCAATGCATACGATGTAGCGATCGTACACTTTCAAGGCTTCCGTTATCTCTTTCCTGAAGGTCTCTGCAGTCACGAGACCCATTCTACCCAATTCCGGCCGAATGTGAAGCGCAAAATCCGGCCGCTGCGCCCCCCCCGCGCAGCAGAGGCGGCGGGCGACAAAAAAAGCGCGAGACCAGGGGCTTGCCCCTGCTCTCGCGCGTGAGATTCTCCAGCGACCGATTACCGAACCAGCCGATAGAACTTCAAGGGACTACTACTGACATTGACGGTGTAGGGGCTGCTGGGATTACCCGGCACAGGAGTCCAGGTCATCAAGTCGGACGACTCGAGTAATGTGCCCGTTCCGGTCCAACTGATGGTAAGCTGGCCACCGCTCAGGACCGGCGCGTTGAACTGCGGCGCCGGCAGGGGCAGATACGCGCTGAGGACACTGCCACTGATCGGCGAGAGACTCGCGGCCGGCGTGGGATCGCCTTCCATCTTCCAGGCCACCCGCACGTAGTCACCACCCGCCCCTTCGGTGTGAAGCGCCCGGATGAAGTAACTGACTCCGGCCTGGAGTAATTGCGGTGCGGAGGTGGTTGGATTGCCAGGTTCCTGGAATCCATGACAGCAACTGGATTCATAGGCGATCTGTTGCGCCTGCGACGGATCGGCATTGGGACTCAGATACAACTCCGAGGCGTCGTCGCTCGCCAGGAAGAAGTAGTAGTTGGTGGTGACCGTGGGTGTGATCCACCCCGACAAACTGCAGCCGTAGTTTTCACCCAGGGGGCCGAAATCCGGCCGGTTCTTCAGGTCCCCGCCGGTGATTTGCTGCGAGTTAAACGCCGTCGTCGAAAGATTCGTATAGGGGGCGACGGGGTAGTACTGGTTCGCCAACAGGTTGGCGATTCCATTGGCGACGTTGGGATAGAAATCCCACAACAACCCCTGCTGCAAGACCGGCGCCCAAACCACCTTGACCACGGGCTGCATGGTGTTGG
>CAZVYG010000065.1:25296-31321 GCA_964631605.1 uncultured Verrucomicrobiota bacterium | reverse complement strand
CTGGCCCTCCCGAGAGAAACACCAAGAGCCTCCCCCACCTTGCGGAATCGCTGTCATCCCATAATTTAGGTGGACGACGCGGGGAAGAGGGCTTAGACTAATGGTTCGGAACTGAAATCAGTGAATCGGCAAATAAAAGAATCAAAACGCCTCGAACCCTCAACCCAGGATAAACTCATGAAACTCATGGATGTGGAACTGACCTCAACTTCTCTGCGGCCGCTGGGGTGGCTGGTCTTGGTCGCCGCCACCCTGGGGGTTGCCACCACGGCCCCGGCCCTGATCGTGGGACCTTACGCCCCGGACGCCAGCACCGTTCATTTGTGGCATTTTGACGATGCGCCCGGCACCGTGGCGACCAATGCGGTGGCCGGCGGCGCAGCCCTGATCGCGGTCAACGGCGCCACGCAAGTCAATCCGTTGCCGAAGACCAATGTGGTGCTGGTGGGTGAAGCGGGCTTCACCGGTTTTGGCGCCGCGGCCACTTACATCAACACCAACCGCACCTTCGGTCTGTGCATGGATGCCAATGGCGACGGCAATATACAGCCGGACAACCTGTCCACAGCCGACAAGGTGGCCCTTTCGACGATCATGGGGGCCAACGGCGCGTTCACCCTCGAGGCGATGGTCCGTTTCAGCTACGCTGACATCAGCCAACTGGCTGCCAGCGGGATTAAGCACCTCATCTCGACCGACAGCAGCGCCACCACCCGCGGATTCCAATTTCGCCTGAATGGCAGCACGCTGGACTTCAACCCGATCAGCGTTTCCGGCGGCCAACTCACCTTCGACCTCGCGAACCTTTTTGACGACCACGCGTATGCGCCAGACACCTGGTTTCACGTGGCGGTGACTTACAACGGGTTGGAGGCTACTGCCGATAATCTGAAGCTATACTGGACGCGGGTGGACGCGACGAATGTGCAGGCGAACCTGGTCTCCAGCAAAACCCTGCCGGCTGATCTCAGTGGCGCCATCACTGCCGTTCTAACTGTTGGCAACGAGAACCGCGCGGCTTTCGGCGAGGGCTTCGGCGGCGCCACGGGCGCCGCGGCGAACTACCTTGACGAAGTGCGGATCAGCCGGGTGGCCCGCGGCGCTGGCGAGATGCTCTTCGCCAGCCCCTTCATCACTTTCACGGTTAATCCCTCCAACACTGTGGCTGCGGTTGGCCAGCCGGTGGTCCTCACTTCCGAAGCCGCGGGAGTCCCGCCGTTGAGCTACCAGTGGCGTCATTACGGAACCAACCTGCCCGGCGCAACCAACGCCTCGTATTTCATCGCCGCGGTCACCGCGGCCGACGCCGGCCCTTATGATGTGGTGGTTACCAACCTGGTCAGCTCCCCCGCCACCTCGGCTGCCGCGACGCTCACGGTCCGGACGGTGGTGGATTCGCTGGTCTGGAACAACAACAACACCTTCGACTTCAACTGGGACTACACCACCGCCAACTGGTCCAACTCGGTTAGCACGGCGTTCCCGGTAGCTTACCAGACGGGCGACCGGGTCCGCTTCGACGACACTGGCCTGGGTTACGCGCCCATCGCCTTGAGCGGGACGATCATGCCGGGCGCGGTCGTTGTTGACAGCGCCATCAATTACTACGTGATCAGCGGGCCCGGCAAGCTTTCAGGGCCGATGGCCCTCACGAAGCTGGGCACCTCGACGCTGACACTGGAGGCAAATAACGATTACTCCGGCGGCACAACCATCAATGGCGGGATTCTACAGGTCGGCAACGTCGGCGGCACCGGCGCCGTCGGGTCCGGCAACATCACCAACAATGGGCAACTGTCCATCAACCGCACCGGCACCCTCATCATCCCCGGCAACATCTCCGGGAGCGGTTTCCTGTCGAGCGACAACAGCGCCACCACCGTCCTGCTGGGGACGAACAATAGCTGGACGGCGGGTCCCTTCATCAACGCCGGCACGCTTCAGATTGGAGACGGCGGCACCAACGGCAGTCTGGGAACCGGCACCATCACCAACAACGGGGCTTTTGTCATTGCCAGCGCGCGCAACTTCACCATCAGCGATTCGATCGAAGGCATCGGGGTGGTGCGCCTGACGGGGCCGGGCACGCATACCTTGGGGGCGAGCAACTCCTTCAGCGGCGGTCTGGTTGTTGGGGGTGGGGCGGCGGTCCGGTTCACGCGCCCAGACGCCCTGGGCAGCGGCACCAATACCGTCGGCCAGGGAAACCAGGACACCAGCCGGGTTGAGTTGACCGGTGGCCTGACGCTGACCAACCCCATCGCCATCGGCCCGCGCGCCTATCTCCCCGCCGATACCACTCCTCCCAACAGTGCGGCCCACTTTGTGAACCTCGGCGGCACCAACGTTTTGGCCCCCCCTTATGACATCGCCCTGGCTGCCGGCGGCAATTTGATCGCCTTCGAGTCCGCCGGGGGGCACCTCGCCCTGAATGCAGGCGTGGACTTCACGGCGGGCGGGGGGCCGAAGTATGTTCTGCTCAAGGGCGCGGGGACGGGGGAAATCCAGGGGGCCCTGACCCAGACCGTGGCCGCGGCCTTGAGTCTGCACAAGCTGGGTTCCGGCGCCTGGACGCTGTCTGGCGTGAGCCCCCTTCGCGGCCCGACCGTAATCAGCAACGGCACCCTGGTGATCAATGGTCAACTGACCGAGGTGACCAACCTTGTCCGGGTGGCCGGCGGCACCCTGTCGGGCAACGGAGTCATCGCGGGTCCCGTGGTGGTGGAGTCCGAGGGCGTGCTGGCTCCCGGCGGCTCGATCGGCACCCTCACCATCAACAACACGCTCACGCTGCAATCGGGCAGCACCACCTCGGTCGAGATCAACAAGACCGCGGGCACGTGGGATAAAGTCATCGGCCTGACCAGCGCGTCGTACGGCGGCAAGCTGGTGGTGAGCAACCTGGCCGGCACGCTTGTCTTGGGAGACAGCTTCCAGTTGTTCAGCGCCGCAACAGCTTCCGGCAACTTCGAAAGCATCACTCCGGCCCCCGGCGGCGGCTACGCCTGGAACTTCGAGCCGGCCAGCGGCATCCTGAGCGTTGTAACAGGGGTGGCGAGCTACCCGACGAACATCAGCATCGGGTTGAGTGGTTCCACCTTAAACCTTGCCTGGCCGGAGACGCACCTGGGGTGGATTTTGCAATCCAACGGGGTTGGCGTCGCAGCGTCCGGCGCCTGGTTCGACATCCCTGGTTCGCAGAACAGCACCAGCTTTAGCGTAACCATCAACCCTGCCACGCAGAATGTTTTCTATCGTCTGCGACGTCCTTGACCGGGCTGTGGCGTGCAACCTCGCCGCCCCGTTCCCGACAGGGGTCAAGCCCCGTCGGGCGGGGCGCCTCCGCACCGGGTTCACCTTAATCGAGCTGCTGGTTGTTATCGCGATCATTGCCATCCTGGCGGCCATGCTGCTGCCGGCGCTTTCCCGCGCCAAGGAGCGCGCCAAACGAGCGGCGTGCCTGAATAACCTCAAGCAACTGGCGGTCTTCAGCCAGCTCTACGCGGGCGACAACCGGGACACGCTGGTGCCCGCCTACCAGCGCATCCAGCCCATCGCCCTGGACCCGAACATTCAGGTCGAGGCTTGGGCCAGCGTCGGCCTTTACACCCGCTCGAACGCCAACAGCGTGTGGACCTGCCCGAACCGCCCCTTGTTCCCCGCCTACAATCCGCAATACAACCAATGGGGAATTGGTTACCAGTATTACGGGGGGATCACCAACTGGCTCAACAACCTGCGTCCCAGCGGCATCGCCGCCGCGAGCCCCGTCAAGACCTCAACCGCGAGAGCCTATATGATGCTGGCCGCCGATTTCGTCATCCGGTTTAATCTGGGCAGCGGCTTTGTTTGGGGCGACCCGCGAGAGACGTTTCCCAGCGGATTTGCCAGTCTGCCCGCCCACCGGGCCGCCAGCGGCCTGCCGGAGGGCGGCAACGAAGTGTTTATTGATGGTTCCGCGCGCTGGGTGAAAGCGGCCGAGATGCGGTTCATCCACAGTTGGAATCCCTCGTCGCGGGAATTGTATTTCTGGCAGGAAAACCTGGGCGAGCTTGAACCCATGCGCAATAATTTGCAGCGCATCCGGTAAACGGTCGGGCCCGAGCCTCTCGCCAGCCTTGTGTCGCCGTGCGGGAACAGCCGAGAGGTGTCGTTTTTTAGTTGTTTATGTTTAAGAGTTTGAAGTTGAGTCGGAGCCTCACGGCCGTCATTGGCAGCGCGGCTTTTGGGATCCTGTTGCAGGTGAGTTCGGCGGCTGCGGCAATCGCTCCCTATCAGGCGCCCGATGCCTACACGCTGCATTTATGGCATCTGAATGAGACTTCGCCCCCGTGCGTGGACGCGGTTCCCGGGGGCACCAACCTCGCGGTGCTGGCCAATGGCGCGACGCTGGGTAACCCGTCCTATTCGGGCTTTGGCTCGGCCTTGAGCACGTTCGACGGCGGCCAGACCGGAACGGTCGCGACCAACAAGGACGCCCACCTGTCGGTGCTGCCCCTGGCCAACGGCTCGGCCGATGACGTGGCGCTTGCGTATGCCGACCCGCTCAGCGGCGCCTTCACTTTCGAGGCCATTGTCCGGGTTGATTTCGATCCCGCGCTCAACATGGGGACGACGCCGGCCGGCACTGGGCGCAACAGCGGGATGCAGATTCTCAGCGGCGACGGTGACGGCACGGCCGACCGGCTGTTTCAATGGCGCTTGGACCCGGTGGGCTATGGAACCGGGAATACCGGCGTGCCGCGGCTTGAATTCATCAATATACACCAAACCGCCGGCGTTCAGAGCCTGGTCGTGCCCCTCCCCACCAACACGGTCCACGCCATCCAGTCCAACGGCTGGTTTCATGTCGCCGTGACCTACGACGGCAACGAGAACACCGTGAACAATCTCAAGTTCTATTGGACCCGCCTGGACGCCGGCGTGACCAGCGCGAACCTGATTGCCGCGGCGAGCATGGCCAATGATCTTTTGCCGGGGGTGGCCTGTGACTTCGTGGTCGGGAATGAAGGCCGGGCCACGGGCGGCGCGAGCGACAACTGGATCGGTCTCATTGACGAAGTGCGCATCAGCAGCGTCGCGCGCGGCCCGACCGAATTCGTCTTCGTAAACGACACGGACGGGGACGGACTGCCGGATGACTGGGAAACCCTGTGGTTTGGAGGCATTGGCGCTTACACTGGCGCGGATGATCCGGACCGCGATGGCTTCACCAACCTGCAGGAATACGAGGCCGGGTCCAACCCTGTTGTTGCCGTGTCAACCCCCAACGATACCGATGCCGATGGCTTGCCCGACGCATGGGAACTGACGTGGTTGGGCTCGTTGGTTTATGGCCCGGACGATGATCCCGACGGCGATTCCTTCAGCAATGCGCAGGAACGAGCCGCCGGCACCCATCCGAACAACCCTGCGTCGAACCCGAATGATACCGACGCCGACGGCCTGCCCGATGCCTGGGAGCAACTCCATTTTGGCTCCCTGGCCGAGGGAGCCGCGGGGGATCCGGATGGTGACGACTACACGAACCTCGAAGAATACCAGGACGGAACGGACCCCACCGATCCGGAATCGGTCCCTGAGCCCCCGCTCGTTCGACTGGTTCCCGTCGAGGACGGGGATGCCAACACCAGTGAATACGGTTTTGCCGGTTCTTCGGCAATCAACGCCGTGTCGTTCATTTGCTCTTCACTGGCGACGGTAAGCAACCAGCAGTTCGTCGCCTACTACGGCCGCCACCAGACCGACGCCAGTTATGCGTACAACAACAGAATCTGGATTGGGCGCCGCAGCGTCGGGTCGCGGCTCTGGGAGGTGTTCCGCACCACTTTCACAGCCAACAACATCAATGACGGCCATGACGTGGTCTCCTTCGGGATAGATGGCGACGGCTACATGCACCTGTCGTGGGGCATGCACGGCGACGCCTTCCATTATGCCCGCAGCACCAACCCCGTGACGGGGACCCTGCCCATCGGTTTTGGACCCGACACCACGATGACCGGCAAGGAAAACACCGTGACCT
>CAZVYG010000065.1:6674-25286 GCA_964631605.1 uncultured Verrucomicrobiota bacterium | reverse complement strand
TACCCGCAGTGGCTCGCGCTGCCCAACGGGGACCTGCTTTACCTTTTTCGCGAGGGCAGTTCCGGCAGCGGCGACACTTACCTGAATCGCTATTCTCGCGCCACCCAAACCTGGACCAATGTTCACCTCAGCGGTTCCACCCAATTGCCCTTCATCAAAGGGCGCGGCTGGACCCCGGACTACAACGCCTATCCGAACATGCCCTGCCTTGATCCCAGCGGGAATCTGCACCTGATCTGGACCTGGCGATACAACAGCGACTCGCCGGCGGGCGAGGCCGGCTACCAAACCAATCACGATTTCGATTACGGCTGCTCGACCAACGGCGGGGTCACCTGGCTGCGCTCGGATGGCACGCCCTACACCCTGCCCATATCGGAGAGTGGTGAGAACGGCGACCCCAACACCAGGGCCGAGAAGATTCTGTCCATTCCCGAAGGCTGGAGCCTCATCAACCAGGCGGGGATGTGTTTGGACAGTGTTAACGAGCCGATTCTGGCATCCTGGTGGGCGCCGGGCACGGCCACCAACAACTACCGGCGGCAATACATGGTTGCCTTCCGCGATGCGAACGGCGTCTGGCAGACCCGGCAGGTTTCCCAGCGCACCAACGATCCACCCGCCACCAAGTATTCGGAGAGCTACGTTCGCGACCTGGGCCGGCCTGTGGTTGTTTGCGACCGCCAGGACCGCATCATCGTGCTTTACCGCGACAACTTCGGCAGCAACGGGCTGACCATTGTCCACAGCCTGCCCAAAGCCGTGGACCCCGACCGTGTCGCCTGGACCTCCTTCGACCTCACCACCGCCAATCTGGGGCATTATGAGCCGGTGATTGACCTGGCCCGCTGGCAGCGTGATAACTCGCTTCATATCCTCTACCAGCCCAGCAGCGGGCTCGGTTACACGCCCCCGGCCAACAACGCCTCGCAGATTGGTGTCCTGGAGTGGAATGCGGCGGCGTATTTCGCCCACTCTCCAACCCTGCACCTCGCCCTCACCAACGGCGGCGCGGACGCGGTCCTGAGCTTCGTCGCCCGCCCAAGCTGGGGCTACCGTCTGTCAATGTCCACCAATCTGGTCGGCTGGGAGGCGCTCGCCACCTGGAATCAAGTCAATGGCCCCGTCGAGTATGTCCACCCGGGCGGCGGCGCCGGGCCTCAGCGGTTTTGGAAACTCGAATACCAGGAAGGCGGCCTGCCGACACCGTAGCGGACCGTTGCCATGAGAATGGGCGTGGGGGTCTGCCGGGACCATTCAACGCCGAGGTTTCGGTTCAAGGTCTAAAGGTTTGCGCCAACCTGCGCCACGAACGGGTTGCAACAACCGGCGACAGGCTTGCCGTGGAGGGGGAGGATTGAATCCCGGCTCACGCCCGTGGGTTATCAATCAGCCTGATCAGCGCGGCGACATTGAGCAGAGCCTTGGGCACAAAGGAAGAAACCTCGACGTACTCCGGGAGCTTCGAACCGTCCGCGCTGCGTTCCGAACAGTGATCGTTGTCGCCCCAGGGGCCGAGGCCGTCGAGGGTTGGCACCGCATCCCAGATGAGGTTGCCATCGCTCAGGCCGCCGCGCTCCTCCCAGCCGACCAGCAACCCGAGTTCTTCACCGGCCTGCCTCCAGACGTGGTAAAGACGATCGGTTGCTTCGTTGCGCGGCCAGGGGCGGCATTCGGTAAGGATTTCAACCTGGACCTGGCAGCCAAAGCCATCATCCGGACTGTGCACCTCGCCGGGGCCGGCCAAGGCAAGCAAGTCCGCCTTTGCCCTTTCATAGACCTCGGGGGTGAAGGCCCGAAACTCGCCTTCGACGACCGCCTCATGGGGAACACGATTGAGAACCGTCCCCCCTTGGACGGTGGCCACATTGAACGTAAGTTGGCGTGAATAGTCCGTCAGGGCGGCAATCCGCTGGACGGTGCGGCCGAGCTGGACAATCGCATTGGCGCCGTGGGCATGTTTTCCGCCCGCGTGGGCGCCGCGGCCGCGAACGGTGACCCGCCACGTTGCGCGGCCTTTGCGCGCCACGACCAGCCTCGGCGTTCGGCCGTCCCGCCCTTCGGCTTCAAACACCAGGGCGCCGAGAGTCTGGCCATCGAACTGCCGCCGACACAGATCCCCAAAGTCGGGTGAAAAGCGTTCTTCAGACGAATTCCACAAAAGCTTCCAAGCGATGGCCTCGAAGCAGTCGGGGGCGTGGGCCTGGAGCGCGCCCAGCACCAGCCACATCATCACCGTCCCGCCCTTGATGTCCTCGGTACCCGGACCGTAGATGCGGTCCCCTTCCCGCTGCCACCGGAAATGGTTGCGCTGTTCCTCCTCGGGCGGAAAAACGGTGTCGAGGTGTGAAATCAGAGCGATGCTGCGCGCGGTCTTGCCGCGCCGGGTCAGCACCAGGTGCGGTCCAAACTCGGGGTTGGTTGAGGGCACCAGCTCCGCGCCAAATCCCAGGGGTGCAA
Organism: uncultured Verrucomicrobiota bacterium; assembly: GCA_964631605.1. Taxonomy (GTDB): domain Bacteria; phylum Verrucomicrobiota; class Verrucomicrobiia; order Limisphaerales; family UBA8199; genus JARKQH01. Next base: position 22,826 of record CAZVYG010000065.1, on the reverse strand, counting down.
ATCGTTCAGCCGTCAGCCGGGCCAGGCGTTCCACACCGGCGGGGTTGGCGGTGAAGCTGTTGATTTCCACCATTTCGCGCAGGAGTTCCAATGCGGCAGGCAGTTTAGCTTCCAGCCAGGCCTTGATCGCATCCGCGTTTTGCATGGTTCGAAAGTGGAGGGAATGGGGGAGAACGTCAAATAATCCCCGCGAGCTATTCAAACGGAAGTCGTTGGCATGGTCCAAGCTCCTTCAGCATTGAGATTGCACCAAAGGGTGTGCAGGGGCGCGAGGCGGCGAGAACGCGTGGGCCGGTGTTGCCCAAACGTGATACGGCTGTCACACAACCGTCACAATAAGGGTGTTCATTTATAACGTATGAAGACCTGCAAACATTTCAGGTTCCTGCTCCCGAGGGAGGACGCTGACGAGTTGCGCGACGCCGACCCGGAGCCCTGCCCGGTGTGCGACCAGATGCCGCATCGCCGGCGCTGGCTGACGCCCGAACTTTCCAGTGAAGCTGCCAAGTCGGTGCGGGAGGAAGACCATTTCGTCTGGCAGGAATAGCACGAGGCTGTGAGGCGCCGCAGCGCGTCAGGCGGGATTTGAATTTCGGAGGAAGTGGCCTCCGGGTTACGGGTCCGGGAGGCTTATTCCAGCGGCGGGGCCGGCGGAGGGGCGGGAGGCTGAGGTTGTTGCGACTGGGGCGGCGCCAGCAGCACGGGGACGGGATAGCGCAGCTTCATGACATCGTCCACGAGGACTTCGACGTAATAGGTGCCGGCGGTTTTGAACTCGACCTGGGCGAACATGGTCACGTTGGTGGCGTGCAAGGCCGCGTCCTGCAGGACAAACTTCACTTCCCCCTTGCGCAACACCGTGGTCTGATCCGGCGCAATCAGGCGAACGGTTTCGGTGAACTGGCCGACGCCGGCGGTCCAGCGGTTGAACAGGCTGAGCTTGAGGGCCACCACCGGCAATTGGGGCACGCGGATGAAATTGATGACGCCGACCAGGATGAAGTTGCCGGTGATTTCCTGGCGGATTTCCTCGCACAAGAGCGAGCATTGCAGATCGGGTAGAATGCGAGTCGGTGTCATAGGTTTCGAATGGATCAGAAGCGACGCTAGCGGGTCGCGGCTTCCGCGGCACGCACGGTGTTGAGCATCAGCAGGGCGATGGTCATGGGCCCGACCCCGCCCGGGTTCGGCGTGATTTTGCCGGCGATTGGCTGCACGCTGGCGAAGTCCACATCCCCCACCAGCCGCGAGCCGCCTTTGGCCGCCGGATCGGCCACGCGGTTCACGCCGACATCAATCACCACCGCCCCCGGTTTGACCATGCCCGACTTGACAAACTCGGCCACGCCCATCGCCGCAACCAGGATGTCGGCCCGGCGGCAATGCTCGGCGATGTCACGCGTGCCCGAGTGGCACAAGGTCACCGTGGCGTTGGCATTTTTTTCCTTCTGACAAAGCAGGGCCGCCAGCGGTTTGCCCACGATGTTGCCGCGGCCCAGCACCACCGCATGCGCGCCGGAGGTCTTGATGCCGGACCGAACCAGCAATTCCAGAATTCCCGCCGGTGTGCAGGGCACAAACCCGCTTTTGTCCCCCAGCAGCAGCTTGCCCATGTTGACCGGGTGAAAGCCATCCACATCCTTTTCCGGGCGCACGGTGGAATAAACCACCGCCTGCCGGATGTGCGGGGGAAGCGGGGCCTGAACCAGGACCCCATGAAGTCGGGGTTCGGTGTTCAAGCGTTCGAGCAACGCCAGCAGTTCGCCCTCGGTTGCAGCCTCGGGCAGGACGTGTGTTTCGGAGAAGATCCCAAGCTCGGCGCAGGTTTTCTCCTTTCGCCCGACGTAAACCTTGGAGGCGGCGTCCTCGCCAACGCGGACGAAAGCCAAGCCCGGCTGGATGCCGCGGGCTCGCAGGGCGCCAATGCGCTGGCCCAATTCCTCCTGCAACTGCCGGGCGATGGCGCGGCCGTCAATCAGGTTTTCGAGGGCCATCGCGTCACTCGATCACCTGGATTTTCTGAATGGTCAGCACCGGGGTGTTTTTCCAGCGCCGATCCATGGCCTCCTCGCCGGTGACGACGATGCGCAGGCCTTTGTAGCGCGACAGGTCAAGGTGGGGTGAGGGATTATGCAAATACTCGATCAACCGGCGGTTGTCCGGGTTGTACAACCCGTAAACGGTGGGCGCCTGGATGCTGGCGGTGGGCATGACGATGCCCTCGCGCTCAACAATGCGCGGTGGTGGGGGTTCCTCCTCCGCCGGCTCGGCCATCTCGGTTTCGGCGGGGGCCGCGGCAACCACATTGGTGTCCGGCGCAGGCGTCGTCGGCTCGGGTACGGGCGTTTCCGTGGGCGCGACCGCCACCATGGGCGGTTCGGTGACCGTGGCCGGCGTGGGCGCCGGCCCGGGCTCGGCCGGTGGGGTAACGGCCACCGCGGGGGCCTCGGCCGGCAGTTGCTGCAAATATTGGGCGGCGACGAAGGCGTAGGCGTTGGTGGGCGCTTCGATCTCCAGCCAGTCGCCTTTGGAGCCGAATTCCTTGATGGCGTCTCCCTTCAGCAACTGGCCCAGGATGCTGTAATTCTCCCCCGGCCCGCTCCGCAGGTTGAGTTTGGTTGCCACCACGACTTTGTTGGTGGGGTCAATGTAATGTGTATTCACCCACACATGAATGCCGGCCGGCAGGAGAATCTTCGCCCAGGCGGACGGCTCGTCGGGCGCGGATTTCTTAAGCAGCACTTCCTCCAGCACGGTGACCTGCTGGCCCTTGGTCACGCGGCCTACGACCTCACTGCGCAACTTGGCCTGACCGCGGACGTTGACATTGCTGGCCACCACGACTGCCGGGCCGGCCACCAGGGGGACAGTGCGCAGCTCGACAGCGGGCGCTTTTTTCGGGGCCGCAGGCGCTTTCTTTGCGGTCTTCTTTTTGGGCGCAGCGGCGGGTTTGGAGGCCGCAGTGGGAGCCACGACCTGGGCGGCAGGCGGGGCAGCCGCCGGGCTTTCAGCCGGTGAGGCGGCGGGTACCGGCGTGGTGCCGGGTGCGGGTGCCGGCGTTGCGCCGGGAGCGGGCGACGGCGTTGATGGGGTCGCGGGTGGCGCATCGGCAACCTGCTGCGCCAGCAGGCTCGAGGTCAGGATGGCCCCGCAGAAAAGCCAAAAAGTTCTTTTCATAAAATTCAGGACTCCAGTAGAGATTTAATTTCGGTTTCTGTCAATGTCCGCCATTTGCCCGGACGCAGCTCGCCGAGCTTGATTTTGCCAATTTGAATGCGCTGCAACCGGCGCACGGTGCGTCCCTGGGACTCGAACAGCCGGCGGACCTCACGGTACTTGCCTTCGGCCAATTCGAGCTCCACGACGGCGTGCGAGGGGCCGCCGGATATCAATCGGGCGCGCTCCGCTTTGAGCCGTTCGCCGTCGTGGTAAACGCCCCGGATCAGCGTTTCCAGGAGCGCGTCGTCCACCCGGCCTTCAACCGTTGCCAGGTACTTCTTTCTGACGCCATAGCGGGGATGGGTCAGGCGCAGGCTTAACTCGCCGTCGTTGGTGAGGAAGATCAGGCCTTCGCTGTTGAAATCCAGCCGGCCCGCGGAGTGCAGGTGGCCCCACTCCTTGGGCAGCAACTCGAAGAGGGTGGGGCGCCCCCGCTCGTCTTTGCGGGAGCAGACCACGCCCCGCGGTTTGTTCAACGCCAGATAAATCTTCCGCCGCGCCCGCAACGGTTTCCCGTCCAGGTTCACATGATCACGGTCGGGCTCCACTTTGGCGCCCAACTCGGTGACGACGACGCCGTTGACGCGCACGCGGCCGGCGAGAATGATCTGCTCGCTGGCGCGCCGCGAGGCAACCCCCGCATCAGCCAGGTATTTTTGCAGTCTCACCATCACCATCTCCGGCTGGAAAGTCAGAACCCGGGTCAGGCGCCTGCCGGCTCCGACCTCGGGTTCGACCTGAAAGTGGCAGTGAAGATTAGGCGTCGGGCTTGGTCTTGCGCAGACCGGTGATCCGGTCGCCTTCTTTCCATTGCCCGCGCTTTTTCAATACCTCGAGCCGCTCGAAACGCTTCAACACGTTGCGCTTTCCGCCCAACATGGCTGCCGCCCGCAAACTACGATGCTGTGACATATCTAAAATCGTCTGCTTTCCAATCAACTAGTCCGCTCCAAGTGTGAAGCGGAGGGAGTATGTAGCATGCCCCCCAGCGAAAGCCAAGTTCTTTCTCGACACAAAAAAACCGATGGCTACTGCTTCGGCTTTCGACCCAGCCCCCAAATGAACCATATCCCGAGAATGACCAACAGGATCAGCCACCAGAAATAGCGCAATTCGCGGGCGGCCATTTCCACGAAGGCGAGGGCTCTGGGAAAAATCAAGACCAAGGCTACCAGCACCCCGAGCAGGAGGCAGATCTGGGCAATGGCCCGGGCTCGGGGGGTAATCATGGGGTGGAAGCGGGGGCCTCGCCCAGGGGGAGGAGCAATCCGGTGCCGGAGGTGGTGCGGTCGGCGGGCACCACCAACGGGGATTTGCCGCTCCACTTTTCGACAATTTCGAGCCGGAGAAAGGCCGGATTCAGTTTGAGGGCTTCGCCGCGGACCTTGATGGCCTCGGCCTCGCCGCGGGCGCGGATGACGGCTGTTTCGGCCTCGACCTGTTTTTGGGCCTGGGTGAAGCGGGCCTGGGCGGCCTGCTGTTCGGCGACCATCTTGGCCTCGATGGCTTTCTCCAGTTCCGGAGAGAGTTCGAGGTTACGGATCACAATATCTTCGACCCAAAGCATTTCCCCGATTTTTTGGCGGGCGCCCGCGATGGCATCTTTCTTGATCTCCTCGCGATTCTTGACGATTTGCTCGGCGGTGAGGAGGGCGGTGACTTCCTTGATGGCTTCCTGCACGCGGGGAGCGATGAGGCTGTCGAACGGGTCGCCGGCGTATTGCTTGTAGATTTGAACGACCGACTGCTCGGGGACGCGGTAGAGCACGCGCAACTCCATGATCACCTGCTGGAGGTCTGAGGAAAAGCAGTCTGCGCGCAGGGGCACGGTCTTCTGGCGGACGTTGACGGGAACGATGGTGGTAATGAAGGGTGTCTTGAAGCCGAATCCCTCGGGGAGAAACTGGTCTGCGGCTTTGCCAAGGGTCACTTTAATGCCACGTGTGCCGGGCTCGACCACATAGGTGGCGGTCGAGGAGATAATAACCACGATGAAGACCAGCACCGCGATGCCGATGAGCCTCGGGATGAACGGGCGGTTCAACGGGTTATCGTAAGGGCCTGCGTTGGGGTACGGGGGTCGGGGCATGCGAGGAGGAGGCATGAGGTGCAGCTTGTCTTAAACGTTCGAGTTCCTGGAACTGGAACAGCAGGTTGTCGCCGGCTCCAATGACCAGCGGCGCCAGGCCGTCCCATTTGTCCACAATTTTCAAATCCACAAAAGCCGGGTTGTCCTTGAGCGCCTGGCCGCGGATGCGGATGGATTCCGCTTCGCCTTTGGCCTGGATAACGGCTGTGTCCGCTTCGATCTGGGCCCGTTGCTGGACGTATTTCGATTTGGCGGCTTCCTGTTCCTGGACCATCTTGGCTTCGATGGCGCTCTCGAGCTCGCGCGTCAGGGTGATGTCCTCGAGCACGATGTCCTCGATCACCAGCAGGGAACCGACCTTCTTGCGGGCCAGATCCAGCGACCGGGTTTTGATCTGTTCGCGGGTCTTGACCACCTGCTCGGCGCTTTGTTGCGCGGCGGCTTCCTTTAACGCCTCCTGCACCCGCGGGGCGACCAGCGTCTCATAAGGATCTCCATAATATTCCTGGTAAACTTTGACGACGGAGCTTTCCGGGATTCGGTAAAGAACGCGGAGAACGACCTGAATTTGCTGCAAATCCGAGGAATAGCACTCGGCCTTGTCCTGGGCGGTCTGCTGGCGGATGGAGATGGGGTGAATGTGGGTGATGAGCGGCGCTTTGAAGCCAAAGCCTTCAGGCTTGAAGGCGGGCGACACCTTTCCGAGGGTCACCTCGACGCCGCGATAGCCGGGGTGCACGACATAGGTTCCCGACGCCGCCATGATCACGACTACGAAGATCAACAAGGCGACTCCGACCAAACGTGCGAGATGCTGTGGACTCATGTTCCGCGTTCCAATGCGCGCATTCTACACCAGTTCGGTCCCCCGCCCAACTATTTTTGACACGCATGAAATCGCTTGCGGTCACTACGCCGGCCGAGGGGCCACTGTAAACGCAGAGTTTTGGACCAAATGGGAGAGGGGCAGGCGGGGGGCCCTCCCGGCACGTCCCGGTGCTTGTCCCGGAGCATCGGGAGGGAGAGGTGGGAAGCAAAGGCTCGACAGTTGGCATAAGGTTTCGAGAATAAGCGGCATGTTGCGGTCTCCTCAAAGATTGTCGCTGGTGGCGCAAACGGTGGCCATTCTCAAGGAGCACATCGCGGCGGCCCGGCCGGGCGAACAGTTGGCCGGGGAACGGGAGTTATGCCGGCAGTTGGGGATCAGCCGGATGACTTTACGGAGCGCGCTGGCGAAACTGGTTCGCGAGGGGGTGATCAGCAGCGGGCGAGGATACCGCCGCCGGATCATCGGGCCAAGACCTGGGGCCGCGAAATCCAGAGCCAGCCGGGAAGTGGTGGTTCTTTCGCCGGTACCGCTGCCGAGCGCGGAACCGCGGGTGTTGTTCTGGATAGACGAGGTGCGGGACGCGCTGGCCAAGGAGGGGTATAAACTTGACTATCTGAACCATCGGAACTGCTACACAAACCGTCCGCAGGCGGCGCTGGAGGAGCTGGTCTCGCGGCTTCGGCCGGCAGTGTGGCTGCTGTACCTCTCGACGCAAAGGATGCAGGAATGGTTTTACGAGCGGGGCCTGCCAGCGGTCATTTCCGGCTCGCGATACGGCGGGGTGCGTCTGCCGTCGGTGGATGTGGACTACCGCGCCACGTGCCGGCACGCGGTGGGCAAATTTCTTGCCCGGGGACACAGGCATCTGGCGCTGCTGAATCCGGAATCGGTTGCGGCCGGCGACCTGGAGAGCGAAGCGGGTTTTCGCGAGGCGGGAGCGCAGGCGCGGACTGTGATTGCCCGGCACGACCGCACGGTTCCTGGCATTTGCGCGACGCTGGACCGGTTGTTGCGGCGTGCGGACCGGCCGACGGCGTTTCTGGTGTCGCGCCCGACGCACGCACTGACGGCGCTGGGCCACCTCATCCAGCGCGGATTGCGCTTGCCCCGGGACACCGTGTTGATCGCGCGCGATCACGACTCGTTCCTCGAGCATGTTGTTCCCTCGGTTGCGCGGTATCAGGCCGATCCGGTCGTGTTTGCGAACAAGCTTTCCCGCGTCGTGCTCGAAATTGCGTCGGGGGGAGACGCCCGCGGGTGCCATCACCGCATCATCCCGCGGTTCATTCCGGGGGAGACACTCGGTTGACGAGGAGGCGTTTTTCGCTCGCCAGCAGGGTTGGGGTTTCCGAGGATTGGCCCCGGCGCCCGGGGGCCGGGCCGCGCTGCAGCGGTGACACCCGGGGCGGTTCCATGCCGAAACAGAAAGCGAGACAGTGACATGCACATGAAAGTTCTGACGCCAATTCGAATGCTTCCGCTGGTTCTGGTGCTGGCCTTGGCCGGGTGCAACACGCCGCGGACGGGCAAGGCTCCGCGGGAGAAATGGACGCCCGAGCAGGCGGCGGCGTGGCAGGCGCGGCAGCCGTGGCTGGTGGGCTGCAATTTCTCTCCAAGCAGCGCGATCAACCAGTTGGAGATGTGGCAGGCCGAGACGTGGGACCCGGTGACGATTGACCGGGAACTGGGCTGGGCTGGGGACTTGGGATTCACCAGCGTGCGGGTGTTTCTACATGACCTGGCATGGAAACAGGACCCGAAAGGTTTCCTTCGGCGCATGGACCAGTTCCTCGACATGGCGGACCGGCATGGGATCGGCGTCATGTTTGTGCTGTTTGACGCCGTGTGGGACCCGTATCCGAAGCCGGGCAAGCAGCGGGCCCCCAGGCCGCACGTGCACAACTCCGGCTGGGTGCAAAGCCCGGGGGCGGAAATCCTGGGCAACCCGGCGCGGCATGACGAGCTCAAGCCGTATGTGCAGGAGGTGATCAAACGGTTTCGCAACGACCGCCGGGTGCAGGTGTGGGACATTTTCAACGAGCCGGACAACCCGGTGCCGCAGTATCGCGATATTGAATTGAAGAACAAAGCCGAGATGGCGCTGGTGTTGTTGCGCAAGGCGTTTGTCTGGGCGCGCGAGGTGAACCCGTCGCAGCCGATCACGTGCGGCGTATGGATCGGAACCTGGTCCGACCCGGCGAAGCTGACGGAAATGGAGAAGGTTCAGCTCGAGGAGTCGGACGTGATCAGTTTTCATTCGTATGGCAACCTCGAGGAGGCGAAGCAATGCGTGAATAATCTGCGGCGCCATGGCCGGCCGATTCTCTGCACCGAGTACATGGCCCGGCCGCGGGACAGCCGTTTCGACCCCATTCTGGGCTACTTCAAATCCCAAGGCGTGGGCGCTTACAACTGGGGGTTCGTGGACGGCAAGACCCAGACCATCTACCCGTGGGATTCGTGGGAAAAGACCTACACCGCCGAGCCGCCGGAGTGGTTCCATGACATCCTGCGCCGGGACGGCACGCCGTACCGGGCGGAAGAGGTGCGGTATATCAAGTCGTTGACCAAAGACGCGCGCGAACGGGCGCGTTAGTCCGGGACGAATTCGATCAGGCAGGCGCCGCGGGCGGGCAACCGCACCGGCAGAGACGCGAGGTCCGCGGTGAACCGCCCGAGCCGTTTGCGGCTGGTGGCTTCCAGACGATAAATCCGGGCGCCTTGTGGCAGGCCCCAGGCCTTGGGCTTGAGCTCGAGCTGGAGGCTGATCGGTTCGTTGGCGATGCTGGCCAGGGCGACGGCCACCGCGCCGTCGGGGGCGCGCCAGGCGGCGGCCAGGGCGAGCGGAGACTGCCTCTGAAACGAGGCAAGACTTCCCTGCTGGCCGGCATAGATGGACAGGCGCGACATATCGAGGGTGTCCTCAGGGGCGCGGAGATCGGGTGGGCGAAGGAAAGTGCCTTCGCGAAGGTATTTCAGGGCGCGACTGCGGAGCCGGGCCAATTGCATCACATAGGCAACCTCGTCGGGGCGCTGTTCGAGGTGAACGGGCAGGAAGTTGGCGATGGTGGGTTGTTGTCCCCAGACAAAGGCGCGGGCCTGTTCGAGACAGAACTGGCGTGAGAATTTCCGGTCCAGCAGCTTGAGCGGTTCGGCCGGCGCGAACTCAGCCGGCCACAACTCGTCGTAAGGCGGCAGGGTGAGGGACGAGTAGTTGCCGTAAGTAATCACATAGGGATGATAGACGGCGTGGAAGAAGGGGATGGTGTCCCAGCCATCCGGCGCGGCATAGCGCTCGCGGCTGACTTGGAGGCTGAGCATGAGGTCGAGGTAAGGCAGCCAGGATTCGCCGCATCCCTCGCCCGCCAGCGCGGGCGCAGTGCGGTGGGGCGGGTTGCGCGGCGACACGCCCCTGGTTGCGGGAGCAGGCGGGGGCGCCTGGCATCGCTGCCGGATGTCCGCTGCGAGCTGTTTGAACCCGTTCATCCAGTAGGTTCCGCCGCCGAGGGGATGGCCGTGGGCGGGGTCGTAGCAGGCGAGGCTGGTGCAGGCCTGGTCCATGTAGATGCCGTCCACGCCCAACTGGCGGACGGCCTGTTCGGCGAGGGAGGCGTAATGGTGGCGCCAGAATTCGGTGCCCATGCACATCGAGGCGCAGGGCTGGCGGGTGAAGGTGTTATACACCTCGGGATGGATTCTGCCGTCCGGGCCTTTGACCGCGAAGCGGGCGGCTCCCTGGTTGGTCCAGCTCGGGGTGGTCATGCCCCACAGCCGCTGATTCATGTACACCAGCGCGCGCAAATCCTGGCGGCGGGCTTTGGCCAGGGCACGTTGGAAGGCCTCGGTCCCTTCGCGCGGCGGGAGGTATTCCGGGAAGCCGGTGTCGTAGGCGCACCCATGCCACCAGTGCCAGAAGACGCCCACGGGCAGGCCCAGTTTCCTGCGCAGGACGGCAGCAGGCTCGAGCACCTGGTCGGACCGGCCGCGATTCCAGACCCACAAGCCGGTCTCGAGGACCCAGTCGGGCACCTGGCCGAGCGCCAGGCGGCTTTCCACGGCCCAGGCCTGGTTGGTGGCCCAGGCGCGGTACTGCTCGGCCGCCGTCAGCCAATCGCCCTCGAACACCCCCAGAACCACATGGTAAGGCAGCTCCCAGGCGCCCGCCGACGGGCCGGTTTGCTCGGGCAAATGCGCCAGCTCGAAGCCGAGGTTCTGCCGGCTGTCCCCAAAACAGACGAAATCCTTGCAGTAAGACGCGACATCATCGCACGCCACATACAAACCGGCGCCGGGCTGGGCATAGAAGGCCATACATTGGAGCGAAAGCAGGCCGGGATAGGACCACGCCAGTCGCGCGCCGCGCCCGTTCGCGCCGGCCAACACCCGCCGGGGTTCGGCGGTTTCCTGGCCCATCCACGAGGGGACCGCCAGCCGCTCGTTGGGCTGCCGCGTCAGGCTCGACACGCGGGGAAAGCGGACACGGCTCAGCGCGCCTTGCGGCGGACCCTGGACGCGGATTTTCCAGTGGCTCAGCGGCAGTTGCTCGTCCAGGCGGACGATCACTTCGACGCGCAGGTCCGCGGGGGCGGGCGGAGGAAACTCATCCCAGAGCAGCCGAAGTCCCGGGCTGCTTCCGGCGGCGGGCTCGCAACGGAACATCCGCGCAGAGGCTGGGGAGAGGATTTCCGTCTTGCCGGCGGCGACGGTTTCAACCTCCCACAAGCCGGCCAGCCCAGCGTCGGGGCTGACCCAGTTGTTCCCCGACTGGCAGTCAATCAATTCGGCCAGGCGGCCCTGGACGGGGTCAACCGCGATCCGCAACCGGCCATTGGACACGTGGAAGGCGTCCTGCGCCGCGCGCGCCGGTTGCAACCCCAGCAGCCCCGCCACAACCACCGCCGCGAGGGTGGACCAGGCAGGGCTGTCCGGGGCGAAAACGGCCCGCCTGTTACGAGGCGCTTCGCTGCCGCGGCAATGGCAGAGGGCCACGGACCGCCTCGGGATTCGGGAAGAGTTAAATGGAAGACTCATACGCGTTTGTGATCAAGGGCTGTTGCGCCCAGGCCGCGCGGCCGGGGCGCGGTAAGCTTTGCCGCCGCGGTAAAGGTTGAGGAGTTCCTGGTTTTTTTGGGCGACGTCGGTTTGGCCGGCGGCCTGGGCGCGGGCGATGGCTTCCTCGGCGGTGGCAACCGCTTTGTCGAACTCGCCGGCCTCGGCGTACGCGGCGGCGAGGGTGCCGAGCAGGACGGCCTCGTTGCGCCGGGTTAATTCGCAGGCGCGCTCCGCCAGCGCTGCGGCCTCGGGTCCGCGCCGGACGTCGGCGAGGGGGCTGGTGGCCAGAATCCAGGCGAGATTGTTGAGCAGGCCGGGGTTGTCCCGTTGCAGGGCCAGGGCGAAGCGGTAGTGCGCGACGGCTTGGGCATCGTTTCCGAGGAGGCTGCAGGCCAGGGCCTGCTGCTGGTGCTGGGCCAAATCGTAAGGATTGATCCGCAGCGCCTGCTGCCGCGCCGCCACCGCTTCAGCCTCCCGTCCCGCCAAGCCGAGACAAATGGCAAGCTGCCGCCAGGCGACCGGATGATCCGGGGCCAGCGCGACGGTTTGACGCAACGGCTCGAGCGCCTCTTCGTAGCGGCGCTCGACCACCAGCACCGCCGCGGATTGAAACAGCAGTTCGGCGCGGTCGGTGAGGGTGGGGCCGTTGTTGGCTGCCGGAACGGATGGCAGGCTGATTCCCTCGGCGGACAAGAATGTCCGCGCTCCAACGGCCTGGATTTGTTCCCTGGCCTCGGCGAGGCGGCCGAGCTGGATGAGCGTGGCAGCCAGTTGAATCCGCGCAGGGGTGTGGTGCGGGTCAAGTTGCAGGGCGCGGGCGAAGCGTTGGAGGGCCTGCTCGCGCAGGCCGTGATCGGCGTCGCTAATTCCGCGGGCCACGTGGGTGTGGGGGTCCCAGGACCGAATCCAGAACGTGCAGAACATGCCAAGCGCCCAGAGCACCATCAGCAGCCATGCCACAGCCCGGAACGGCTGCCGAAGCCATTCCCAGCCGTAAACCGCCAGCGCACAGAAAGGCAGCAGCGCCGGCAGCGCATAGAACGCCTTGACCTGGGCGTAGGACGGCACCTGGAGACTCATGTAAACCAAGCCGAAACCGAATGCGCCCAGCAGACCGGCCAGCAGCCCCAGTTCAACCGACGGCCGCCTTAGAAGACGAATGGCCGCCAGCGCCAGCCCCGCCAAGACCAGAAGCGACGGGGTCAACGCCAGCCAATAACCGACGTTGGCAAGGTCCGGGTTCCACGGGGGACGAAACGCGAGTTTGGACGAACCGCTGCCCAGGGCATCGCCCCACAACGACGAGTAAAGGCCATCGGCGAAGCTGTGCAGGCTCGAAAACATCGGCGTAGTGAACGCCTGACCGAAGCCGAAAAACCAGGACGCGGTGCGGTAACCGGGGTCCTGCCACCATGCCAGCGGCAGGCTTGGGTCCCAGTTGCCGATCAGGGGATTGCCGAAATGATACCAGACCCGAGCGTAATGCCAGCCGCAGACCGCCAACAGCACCGCCACCGCGTAGAGGAAGGGGCGGGGGTGGAGGCACCAGGCTAAAGACTGGAGGCTGGAGGCTGGAGTCGAGGAATGAGGATTGGAGGTCGGGATTTGAACATCGCATCCGGGGTCTGGGGTTTGGGCCGGGGCGGCTTGGCGTGCGGGCGCAGTGGTGCGGAAGAGGAGCGCGCCGAGGACAAACGGGGCGACCAGGACCGCCGAGAATTTTGTCAGTAATGCCAGACCAAGGCAGACGCCGGCAGCGGCGGCGGTGCGAAGCGCGGGGCGGTCCGAGCGCAGCGATTTCAGCGTAAAATAAATTGCCGCGGTGGCCAGCAGGGCGGCGAGTCCCTCGTTGGTGACGTGGTGGGCGAGGTAGAGGTGAGCGGGCAGGAACGCGCCCAGCAGAAGGCCCAAAGCCTGGGATTTCGGCCGGTTGGGGAAAAGAAGTTTCAAGTTCAGAAACAAAAGGAGGATTTGGCCCAGGCCGATCACCCCGGAAACGGCCCGCAGCAACAGCAGGGCGGCGTCGGACGAGGCGTTCCAGTCGAAGGGGATCAACAGGCCCGCGGCGAGGAGGTAATAAAGGGGCGGGTGGTACATTTGCCAGCCGTCGCTGGCCAGTGGCAGGCGGCCATGATCCAGGAGGAAATTGATGTATTCGGTGTGGCCGTCCCGGTCGAATCCGAACAGCGGGGCGATCTGGTGGAGGTTATTCGCGAAGAGAAGCAGCCAAGCGCCGAGCGCAAAGATCAGGGCAGCCATGGCCGGATCGGCCAGGGCGCGGAGCAGGTTGGGGCCGGGCGGGAGGGTCTGTCGAGACAACCAGCGCCAGCCCAGAAGCAGGCCCGCGGCCACCCCCGTCAAAATGATCAGGCTCGGCCAGACGCGGGGGAGGGACTCGATCACGCGCGGGCGCCCGTAGAGGTCGTTGCCGGGGCGGATGGGCTGGGGGTCGGCGGCCAGCGCGGCTGGCTCCCACGCCGCCCCTGCAAGCGAAACCTGCCAGTCGCGCCCGGTGCGAAGCAGGACGCCGCCGGGGTCTTCGACCGCCAGCCAAAGCGCGGGGGGGCCAAACCGGTTCGAGACGGTGACCGAGAGCTGGTTGGTGCCGGTTCGCAGCATGGCGGAGATGTCCGCGGCGCGGGTGGTTTTCCATGAGCTGGCCTGGTTGAGCGGGGTGGGGCGTCCGTTGAGGGTGAGCTGGGCGTGAGTCAAAGCGCGGAGGAGGAGCCTGGCTTGGGCGGGCGCTTGGGTCAGAACGAACTGGCATTGGAACACGGCGGGGAGACCGCCGGTGTAATGGGGGTTGGCATCGGGCGGTTTGGGATAGACAATCCATTCGGCCCTGGCCGAAGCGGACAGGAACGGGGTTGCCGGATCGGAACAGGCGCGCCAAACCAACCAGCCGGCGTAGAGCGCCAGGCCGAGGAGGGCCGCGCTTAACAGGCGCGGGTTGAAGGTTGCGGGCGGGGTGTCGGGCGGAGGGGGCATGGAGAGAGATCAGGGGGCGAAGTTCGAGATTGAAGGTTGGCGGTTCAATTTCGGCTGCGCCATTTGGGAGGTCTAATGCTTCTCCGGCGAGGCGGGTTGGTGACAGGCTTTTCCCGCGCGGTAGAGTTCGATCAACTCGCGGTTTCGGGCGGCGATTTGTTTCTGGCCGTCCGCCTCGGCTTTGGCAATGGCTTCCTCGGCGGTGGCGACCGCTTTGTCGAACTGGCCGGCCTCGGCGTACGCGGCGGCCAGGGTGCCGAGGAACACGGGAACCTTGCGTTCGGTCAACGCGCAGGCCTTTTCGGCCAGGCCAACCGCCTCGGGGCCGTTGCGGAGGGTGGCATCGGCGCTGGAGGCCAGGAGCCAGGCGAGGTTGTTGAGCGCCTCGGGCCAGTTCGGCTGCGCCTGGAGGGCGGCGCGATAACTGGCAATGGCCTCGGGAATCTTGCCGGTGCCTTGTTGAACGATCGCCAGTTGATATTGGGCGAGGGCGTTGGTCGGGGCGAGGCGGACCGCCTCGGCCAGTTGAGCGGCGGCTTCCTCGACCTGGCCCTTTTCGAGGAGGACCGCGCCCAGGACCGTTCGCGTGTCGGCATCACGCGGCTGGAGGCGAAGCGCCTCCTGGAATTGGGCGATGGCCTGGTCGGTTTTGCCCTGGGAGGCGAGCAGGTTGCCCAGGAAGCGGCGGGGGGTATAGAGGGCCGGGTTCAATTCAATCATGCGGCGGTAGCAGGACTCGGCCTCCTCGAGCTTGCCCTGGTGATGCAGGGCGGTTGCCAGTTGAAACAGGGCGACGACATTGAGCGGCGCCAGGCGCAAGGCCTCGCGCGCCCTGGCCTCGGCCTCGACGTGCCGGCGTTGCAGGTTGAGAACGTCAGCCAGGCCGGCGAAGGATTCGCTGTAAGTGGCGTCGGTCTCGAGCGCGAGTTCGTAATGACGCTGGGCTTCGGCGAATTTCCGCTGGCGGGCGTAAATCGCGCCGAGTGTGTTGTGCGCTTCGGGATACCCCGGGGACAACGCGAGCGCCTTTTGACAATACTCGATGGCTTCGTCGAGCTTCCCTTCGTCCACCAGCGCCGTCGCCAGGACGCCGTACGCGACAAAGTTGCCGGAGGTCACACGAGCCGCATGTTCGAACAAGGTGCGGCTGCTGCGCCAGACCGCCGTCTGGCGGTGGGTGAGGACGCCGCAAGCGATCAGCACCAGGCCGGCTGCCAGGCAGGCCGGGAGCCGGGCGGACTTGAACCGGCGGATTGCATCAGCCGCCGCCCAGACCAGCAGAATAAACAAGCCGATGTGCGGCAGGTAGGTGTAGCGGTCCGCCCAGGCTTGTTTGCCGACCTGGACGAACCCGATGACGGGCACCAGCATGCCGAGGAACCAGAACCAGCCCACCGGCAAATACGGTCTCCGGCGCGCCATCAAAACCAGCAGCACGCTGACCGCCCCCAGGAGGAACAAGGCGCCCCACACCTGCCAGTCGCTCCACCCATATACCCGGTAGGGATAAAACGCGGCGAGGTCCACCGGCCAGAAGGTCTTGCCCAGATACCGCAAATAGGAGACCAGCGCGTTGGCCAGCCGATTCTCGAACGGAGCGTGTCCGAGCGAGACCACCGCTCCGCTGGCGCGCTGGACCATGAAGGTGATTGCGCTCGAAGCAACGGTCAGCGCAAAGAACGGGATTTTCTCAATCAGCAGCGGGGCGATTTCGGTCCAGCGCGCCCTTGGCCAATCGGGGGCCAGGCGGCCCAGCGGCCAGAAATCCAGGAGCAGGAGCACAAAGGGCAGGGTGACCAGCATGGGCTTGCTCATCAAACCCAGCGCGAAGAAAGCCAAAGCAAGCGCGTAGTAGCCCCACCTGCCGCGGTCCGGCGTTCGCCCGCCCGCCGCCGGCTGGCGCCTTGCGTAGCGGGTGTAAGCCGCAAGAGTCAGCACAAAGAAAAACGCGCTCAGGACGTCCTTCCGTTCGGAG
>CAZVYG010000065.1:0-6664 GCA_964631605.1 uncultured Verrucomicrobiota bacterium | reverse complement strand
GACCCAGGCGACGGACTCGACATGCAGGGGGTGGAGGGCAAACAGGGCGGCGACCAGGGCGCTGCGCCACAGCGCCTGGGTCGTGCGCTTGAGCACCAGCAGCAAAAGCACCGAGTTGATGACATGCCAAAGGAGGTTGGTGAGGTGATGGCCGGTTGCCCGAGTGCCAAATAATTCCACGTCGAGCATGTGCGACAACCAGGTCAGAGGGTGCCAGTTGCTCGAGTGGTAACTGGTGAAGGCCCAGCGGATGCTCTCGGTCGTCAGGCCCGAAAGCACGCGCGGGTTGCCGGTGATGTAATCGGGATCGTCGAAATTGACGAAGCCGTTGCGAACCGCGGGCCAATAGACGGCAAGAGTGATCAGGGCCAGCAGCGCCCCCGCCAGCAGCGTGGCTTGGAACTTCCGCTCGGGGCGGCTCGAGTTGTCAACAACCGGCTCAGTCATTGGCGGCAATCAGGGCCGGCAGTGTGCCCGACTCGGTGTCGAAAGGCAAAGCCGGTTTGGGGGGAGAGGGGGGGAGAGGGGGTGGGAAGGTAGGAAGGTGAGAAGGTGAGAAGGTGAGAAACCACGGAATACACGGAAGACACGGAAAGAGGAAGGAAGCCAAAGCCCAGGCTGGGTCTCAGGTTTCCGTGTGTTCCGAGTATTCTGTGGTTCCCACGGAAAGACGCAACGAAAGGAAAAAGGTGGTGTATATTAATTAAAACAATATGCTGGTTATATGACTCGTCTCGGAACGGCTCTGATGTGCGGGGCGGCCGCCCTTGGGTTGTGCTTGAAAACGGGCGCGGTTCCCGGCGACAACCCGTACAAAGGCATCGTGGAGCGGAACCTATTTGGACTCAAAGACCCGCCGCCGCCGCCGAGTCCCGCCGAGCTCAACAAGCCGCAGCCCTCGAAAATCATCCTTACCGGCATCACCGACATTCTGGGCCGGAAACAGGCGTTGATGAAGGTGCCCGCTGCGCCGGCCAAGCCGGGCGAGACCCCGAAAGGGGAGCAATCCTTCATTCTCACCATCGGCCAACGCGAGGGGGAAATTGAAGTTCTTGAAATTGACCCCGTGGCCGGCATGGTCAAGGTGCGAAACGCGGGCGTGGTCGAGGAACTGACGTTTGAAAAGAACGGCCCGAAACTGGCGTCCGCCCCCGCTCCCGGCGCTCCCGCGGCGCCGGGCGCCCCTGGCATTCCGATGCCGTTGGTGGGCGGGACGGCCTCGGCGACGCCGGTCGGAGGCTCAGCGAGCATCGCCCCGGGCACCCCATTTACCGCCGCCGGCCTGCGCAGCATCCCCACTCGCAGCGTGCGCACCAGCGGGACCGACACCCAGCCTCCGCAGCCGGCTTATGGCGCCTCGTACGGCGCCACCTACGGCGCCACGGTCGCGCCCGGAGCCACTGCCGGAACCACCGCCGCAGGTGCGCTGAATGCCGGCTCCCTCCTCGCGCCAGCGTCCACCCCCAAGCTGCAACCTAATTGGCCGCCGGAGAGGAATCTAACGCCGGAAGAGCACGATATTCTGGTTGAAGCGCAACGTTTGCAGAAGGCGAACGACCCGAATTGGCCTCCATTGCCGCCGACGTCGTTGAGCCAGTTGCAGCAACAGGAGCAACAGCAGCAACAACAAGTTCAGCAACAGCAGCAACAGCAGCCGCAAGTGCCACGTCCGCCCGGGATGCCGCAGTTTTAGCCACGCCATTTTCAGTCCCGTAGGGCCGGCATGGTTGGACAACCCGGCGTTTGGTTCGTTGCGTTGTCAGGCCCGTTAGGGCCGGCATGTGGGTAGAAACCAAGGTTCCCATTATTCCATTTCGAAGGTCCGTAAGGCCGGCATGGGCGCGGATCGGATTGGGGAGGTATGCCGCTCCTACGGAGCTTGGGGCGAAAAGCTCCCGTGGATCCTACAGACATGTCGCCCCTACGGGGCTGGGTTACGGAACCGCGTTGCGGCGGGAATGGATGCGTTGGGACAGGTACGCAAACGGCGGGTTTCGCGTACGTACAAAAAGAAGCCGCTCTTTCGAGCGGCTTCCGTGAGAGATTGACTACCGCGTCTTACTTGCGACGGCGGAAGATCATCAGAGCGGCAGCACCCAATCCGGCCAGCGCAAACGTGCTCGGCTCAGGAATCAGGTAGATGTTGAAGCTCTGCAGCCCGGTCATGTAAGGGGGAACGTTGAAGTCGCCACCGATTGACGCAACCGTGAAGATCGGAGAGGCGCCAGCAGCAATCTGACCGGCCTGCCAAGCGGCCTTGGCAGCAGTCCAGTCAGTGATGGTTCCGCCCTTGTTGTCCCAAGCGACCATCTGCATCTGCGCAGAGGGGGCATCCTTGGCCACGCCCTGTAGGGTCACCGTAATACCGGCCAAGAACCCGGCACCAGTACCCGTGCGGAAGGTGGTCGTCGGGGTGGCCTGCAGCAAGTCGGGCCCCGCCAACAACGCGGCCGTGTAACCAGAGCCTGCCAAGGGCACGAACTCAGCTCCCCAAGCTGTTGAGCCGGCCGGCAGGTCCGTGGGGCCATTGCCCGCCAACTGGCTATTACCGCCGAGGTAAACGTGGGTGATCAACGTGCCAGTGACACGATTATTGAAGACAACCGTTCCCTGCGCAAACACGCTAGCAGCACAAGCGACGGCAGCCAATGTAAGTAGGACTTTTTTCATACTAGTTGTGGTTTTTTGTTGGTTTTGGAGTTAGCTAACTTTCCTTTGGTTTTTGGTTAATTGACCGTGAAATTACGAACCCAAAGTGCCTGAGTAGAGGTGGGAGCCTTCTTGAGGAAGAAAGCTTCGCCAACGCTGAAGGACGGCTCGCTCGGGGTCCAAGCCAGATCCAAGTCGTCAAACACGTAGGCCGTGTAACCGCCCGCGTACTTGTAAACGGTGTCACCACCCTCACCCGGGAGACCGAGAACGGAGGTAATTCCACCGGCCTGAGGCACCATCGAGCTGCGCATAACCTGCACATTGATCGGGGTGGTGTTCGTTAGGCTGCCTTGCATCACTTCGCCGACAAAAGTCAGAGTCGTGGCATTCGGACTGCGGAAGAACGCGCCTTCGCCGGGATTAAGCGTGGCGTTGCCGTCAGGAGTCCAGGCGTTGTCCAAATCATCGAACACGTACGCGGTGTAACCACCACTGTATTTGTAGAGGGTAGCTCCCGCCGGGCCGTTGGGCAGCAAGGAGGCTATGGTGTTGTTGGTCGTGTTGAGCTGATTGGCGATCATGACCAATTGGTTCGCCGGAATGGTGATGTTGTAATACCCGACAACGTTTAGGGAATAAACGTTTTGAGCCACGGAGGTGGCGATGCCTGCTGCGACGAGCGCAGCACAGAGTAGTGTTTTTTTCATGCTGTTTTTGTAGTTATGTGTTTACCGTGTGTGGCGCCACTATGCATGAAACCGGGGGCCGAGTCAACGTTTTTTTTATTTTTTTTGAACATTTTTTCGGACCCCATTTTAGGGCCGATGGCCGACGTATCCGGCACGTCTGCAATTCATTCCGTACTTGTCCCGACAGGTTGCGGGAAGGGGTAAAAGCAGGTTTGGAGCCAACCTGAACTGCCTGGAAATCGGGCTGTATTCGCAGGATTGAGAACGACCGGACGGAGAACAACTGAATTGATGTAAGATGCTTATAAAAAATGATTTGG
Source organism: uncultured Verrucomicrobiota bacterium (assembly GCA_964631605.1). Lineage (GTDB taxonomy): Bacteria > Verrucomicrobiota > Verrucomicrobiia > Limisphaerales > UBA8199 > JARKQH01. The sequence continues at coordinate 3,003 of CAZVYG010000065.1, read as the reverse complement.
GGTGAATTATCAATGGACCGGTTTGCAAAGGCAGGGAGCGGGTGATGGGCGGGGTTGTCCCCAAGGGCGCGGGGATTGGCTGATTTTGTGGCAGGACAAACCACGGAACACACGGAAAAGGTTGGCGGGATAAACCACGGAATACACGGAATACACGGAAAAGATTAAAGAAGGGAGCAAGTAACTTTCTTTCCGTGTGTTCCGTGTATTCCGTGGTTAACTCAGTCTTCCGTGGTTGGTTTTTAACAAGGTTGAGTGCCGACGTCGCTGCGGCGAATTGATTGGGTTGATTTTCGGTCAGAAAGCGGTTAAAGGGGGTATATGACTGCGACGTTGGAGCAAACACAGGCCGACTTGGTCAAGTTGCTGGGGATGGTGCAACAGGGCGAGGAAGTGGTCATAACCAGCGAGGGACGCCCGGTGGCCAAGCTTACGGGGTTGCGGCAGGCCAATCCTTCGCCGAATCGGCAGGCCTGGCTCGCAGAGTTGGCTCAATTGCGCCAGCGGGTTTCGACTGGCAAAACTGGCCTCAGCGTCGAACAGATACTCGAAGAAGACCGCGGAAACTGAGGGCATGAGCTACTGGGATACCTCGGCTTTGAGCAAGCTCTACCTACCCGAGCCTGACTCTGGCGCGTACACCCAAAAAGCGGCAGGGGAAGCCGTCATAGCGACCGCGAGAGTCGCCCTCTATGAGATGAGGTGCGTTGCCTTCCGCAAGGAGAGCGAGGGCCTGATCCGGCCGGGTATGGCCGAGAGTGTCCTGGCGCAAGTGAACCAGGACATCGCCGCCGGCCAGATTCGGATCGTCGAGATGGACAACCGGGTGGAGAACGAATTCAATGGCATCATTGCCAGGTGTTATCGCCAAGCCCCTCTGTTGGCCATCCGTACACTCGATGCCCTGCACTTGGCCTCCGCCCGGGCTGACAACCAGCTCGAGTTGGTTGTCAATGACCGACGAATGCGTGATGCCGGGAGACTACTTGGGTTCGCGCTCTTCCCCGTGTAGTGGCGAGGAAGCGCAGCCGCGTTGCGGCGTTGGGGCGAGCGAACCACGGAACACACGGAGGGCACGGAAAGGGGGAATAAAACTGGACTGTGGGGAGAGAGCCACTCGATCAGGAGTATTTCTTTTGTTCATTTGTTCATTTCCGTGTGTTCCGAGTATTCCGTGGTTAAAAAGGGGAGGAACCACGGAACACACGGAAGACACGGAAAGGGGCAGGAAACCGGGCGGTGGGCAAAGACCCAAACTACGTCCCAAGTCCGATGGTCCGATAGTCCGATAGTCCGATGGTCGGATAGTCCGATGGTCGGATAGTCCGATGGTCGGATAGTCCCCTCATCCCATGGTCCCCCAGTCTTTGCCCTATGGCTGATTGTCGGTGGTCTGGTCAGTTGGCTTGCGCTGGAACACGAGGAGCTGGCCGGTGCGGATGCGTTTGCCCTGGCGTATCTGGATGTTGGCCCCGGTCGCCTCGACCCGATCCTCGATTTCGGTCTCGATCGGCACGGTTTTCACGAGCGCGAGCTCGCGAGGCCAGTACTCGCTCCACCAATCGAACAGGCGCGGTTCGGACCCGTCCCGGCGGAGCCACGAATACGGTTCCTCGACATAGACCACAAATTGCGGCTGGTTGCGTTCGATTTCTGCAATCATTTCCTCCTGCATTCGGCGCGCATAAGGCTGCGGCTCCATGAGCGCATAGGTGTAGATATGGCCGGTGGCGGAGCGGCGTCTGCTCAGGAAGTAAATCTGGGGTTCGGAGCCCAGGACCGCAATCCGGGCATCAGGCGGGGTGTTGGTTCGGAGGTGGTCCGCGACGAGGGCGGCGTCGGTGAGCAGGCTGGTGGAGTAAACCCGACGGCCGGCCTCCTGAGCCGAGGCGGCAAACCAGAGAGCGCCGTGGCCCGAGAGAGGCACGACAATCCCAGCGATGAACAGCAGGAGGACGGGAAACGCCAGCATCAGCTCGAGGGTGCGGTCATGGCGCAGCAGCCAGACGGCCCGGCTGACGGCCACGCCGATCAGCAGGCCGAGGACGGGCAGCACGGGAATGAAATAGTGTCCACGGAAATAAAGTCCAACACTGGCGGAAGCCAGCGAGCAGACGAGCAGGGCGCACAGAAGAAAGCGGTTTTGGGCCTTAAGCCGCCAATCCCACCACAAGACTGTCGCGCCAACCCAGGGCAAAATCCAAAAGAGAACATTGGGGCCGATCACAGTTCTTAGCGCATTGCGCAGCAGGGAAGGTCCATCAGCGATTGGGAGTGCCGAAGCGTACTTGCCGGCGTAGGTCACGGTCCAGAACCAGAACTGGGGAAAGACGCCCGCCAACCAGAGGATGACGCAGGTGAGGAGGTAGGGAACGGCTGCGGCGATGGAGAAGAGGGCGACCTGCTTGAGGAAGGTCCGGGTCGGCAGCAAAGGCGGCGGCGGGGGAACCGGCGAAGATTGGGAAATGAATTTGGGCGCGGAAGGAGTGGGACGGTGGGAAGGTGGGGGAGTAGGAAAGTGGGAAGGTGCGAAAGTAGGAAGGTGCGAAGGTGAGGAAGTAGGAAGGTGGGGCGCGGCGGCCTCTGACCTCTGACCTCCGACCTCCGACCTCGGACCTCCGGCCTCCGACCTCAGACCTCCGGCCTCCGACCTCAGACCTCCGGCCTCCGACCTCTGACCTCCGGCCTCCGACCTCTGACCTCCGGCCTTTGCCTGGGCGATCAGGGACAATCGTTTTCCGGGGGCGGCGGGGGCGGGGGTGCGCGGGCCGCTTTTGGGCCGGGCGCGTTCGGGGACAGGTTCGCTCGTGAAGATGGCTTCGCGCTGGGCGCGGGCTTTCCAGCGGAGTTTGGGGTCCACCTTCCGCGGATCGCGAGGCAGGCGCGGCTCGATCCAGCGCCAGAGCAGGAACAGGCCGCCGAAGAGCACGAAGAAAATCCCGTGCTGCTTCATCAGAAAAGCGAGGCCGAAGCACAATCCCGCAAGGGTGGGGAGGAGGGTGG
>CAZVYG010000064.1:25579-31722 GCA_964631605.1 uncultured Verrucomicrobiota bacterium | reverse complement strand
CCGCCGAAAAACTGGGGAATGAATGGTGGGGCCGTTGCATTCTACAAACATGGCGGGCAACCTGCTCGGGGAGTCCTACACCGGCGGTCCCCTGGCCGGGTTGCGGATCACCAACAAGTATGACCCTCTGGTGCGGCGGACCAACCTCGCGGTGGTCAACAGCCAGGGGGCGGTGCTGACGGCCACGGCTTATGGTTACGACGCGGCGTCCCGGCTCAGCCGGGTCAGCAGCGGCGCGGTCCTAAAGACTGTGCTACCTTGCGCTTGACCGCCGGGCGGGGTCGCCTAGCATCCGCCGGTCGGTTTTTTCGAAATGAAGGCTGTTTTGGCACTGGAAGATGGTTCCCTGTTCCGCGGCGAAGGCTTTGGCGCGCGCGCCTCCGCCTGCGGCGAGGTGTGTTTTAACACCTCAATGACGGGATACCAGGAGATACTCACCGATCCGTCCTACAAGGGGCAGATCGTGACCATGACCTACCCCCTGATCGGTAATTACGGCGTGAGCCGGCAGGATGTCGAGTCCTGGCGCCCGCACGTGGCCGGTTTTGTCATCCGGGAATTGTCCCCGGTGGTCAGCAATTGGCGGGCCGAGGGCTCCCTGGCCGATTATCTCGAGCAGAACGGGATTCCCGGCATCCAGGGCGTGGACACCCGCGCGCTGACGAAGAAACTCCGGGTGCGAGGCGCGCTCAACGGGTTCATTTCCACCGAGGGCATTGCGGATGAGGAAGCGTTGCAGCGGGCGAAGGACTGGCCGGGATTGATCGGGGTGGATTACGTCAAGGAGGTTACACATCGCCAGGCTTTTGTCTGGGACGAAAACGACGAGCATAGCGCGGAATTCCGCCTGACGCAGGGCACGGGCGGCGACCCGCGCCAGGTGCGCGCCGCTCTCCCGCCCGCCGATATTCCGATCGTGGCTTTCGATTACGGAATGAAATACAATATCCTGCGCCGGTTGCGACAGCACGGCTTTCGGGTGAGGGTCCTCCCGGCCACCGCCTCGGCGGCGGAGGCCCTCCAGCACAAGCCGGCCGGCATTTTCCTCTCCAACGGCCCCGGCGACCCCGCCGCGCTGGGCTACGCCGTGCAAACGGTTCGCGAGTTGGTCCAGACCGGCCTGCCGATTTTCGGCATTTGCCTGGGACACCAAATCCTCGGCCAGGCCTTCGGCGGCAAAACCTTCAAGCTCAAGTTCGGGCATCGGGGAGGCAACCAGCCCGTCAAAGACCTCGAATCGGGCAGGGTCGAAATCACCTCGCAAAACCATGGGTTTGCGGTGGATGCGTCGTCTCTGCCCGCGGACGTGGTGGTGGACCGGATCAATCTCAATGACCAGACGGTGGAAGGGATGCGGCACCGGAAGAAGCCGATTTTCTGTGTGCAATACCACCCGGAAGCTTCGCCCGGCCCGCACGATTCAACCCCGCTTTTTGCCCGATTCCGGGAGCTGATCACCAAGGGCTGAGCGCCCAGCCATCGCCCCGACGCCAGTTGCCGCGGCGAAAAAACCCAGCGCGCAGGACGGTCGAAGGGAAGCTTGAACTTTCTTGCGCAAATGGCTTGATTGGCGGGCCATCCAACGTTTACGGTTGACTTGAGTCGGCTGAAAGTGATAATCGCGAAACCTAAGTCATTATGGCGAAACTTGTTCTCCTGAGCGCAGGACTGGCCGGACGCACGCATGAGCTGACTGTGGAAAAGACCACCGTCGGGCGCTTGGAGGACAATATGATCCAGATCCCGGAGCCTTCGGTCTCGAGCCACCATTGCGAGGTGTTGTTGCGTGGCGATGAGGTCGTGGTGCGGGATTTGAATTCGACCAACGGCACCTACATTGACGGGGAGAAAATTACCGAGAAGGTGCTGAAACCCGGACAGGTGTTGCGCCTGGGCCAGATCGAGATGCGGCTCGAAACCGGCGCTCCAGGGGCTCCGGGTGCCGCTCCGGCACCGCCTCCCGCCCCGGCCAAGAAAGTCGCGGATCAAACCCTCGCCATGACTCGTGGCGTCAGCTTGAACGAACTCGAGCAGGGCACCCGCACCACCGGCTTCGACACGGCGGGCAAAGGTTTTTCCAAGAAGGAAAACAAGGTCAACAAGATGTTCCTCATCGGCGGCATCATCGTGGGCGTGGTGATCGTCTTGCTGCTGATTTACGTCTTCGCCATCGCCGGCAAATAAGCCGTCCGGGCGCCCCGCACACCTCGCCTCCCTGACCCATCTCAGTCCGGTGCTCCTCCGGTCCTCAGCGGCTTGGTTATTTTTCCTGGAGCCAGCGGGCCACGTCGGTCGCCGCGTAAGTAATCACGATGTCCGCGCCCGCCCGCCGCATGGCCAGCAGGCTTTCGAGGGTTACCGCCCGTTCGTCAATCCAGCCGTTGGCGCTGGCGGCTTTGATCATTGCATGCTCGGCGCTCACGGCGTACGCGGCGGTGGGATAGCCGAACTCGGTCTTGACCCGATGGATGATGTCCAGATAAGCCAGCGCCGGTTTGACCATGACGATGTCCGCCCCTTCCTCGATGTCCAGGGCCACCTCGCGCAACGCTTCCGCCCCATTGGCCGCATCCATCTGGTAACTGCGCCGGTCCCCAAACCGCGGCGCCGATTCCGCCGCTTCCCGAAACGGTCCATAATAGGCGGAGGCGAACTTGGCGGCGTAAGACATGATCGGCGTTTCGGGGTAACCCAGACGGTCCAACTCCTCACGAATGGCGCGAACGCGGCCGTCCATCATGTCGCTGGGCGCCACCAAGTCGGCGCCCGCCTCGACGTGACTGGCGGCCGTCCGGGCCAGCAGCTTGAGCGTCGGATCATTGAGAATCCGGGCGCCGCCTGAATCGCGGCGCACCACTCCGCAGTGGCCGTGGTCCATGTATTCGCAGAGGCAAACATCGGTGATCACCAACAAACCCGGCAGCTCCTTCTTCAACAGCCGCACCGCTTGCTGCACGATGCCGTTCCGGGCGTAGGCGCCCGAAGCTTTTGCGTCCTTCCGGTCCGGGATGCCAAACAGCAGCACAGCCGGCACACCCGCTTCTGCCGCTTGCGCCGCCTCTTTCACTAATTCATCCGGCGACAACTGGCAAACGCCCGGCATGGCGCCGATCGGCCGCCGGAGCTTGCGGCCGGACCGCACGAAAAGCGGGAGAACCAGTTGGGCGGGGTGAAGCCGGGTCTCGCGCACCAGCGCCCGCAGCGCGGGCGACTGGCGCAAACGCCGCGGCCGATAAGCGGGAAACTGGCTTGCTGCATACAAACTCATGCACCCAGTGTATGCCCGGGAACGCGCCAGCAAAGAGGAAAGTGCGTCGCCTTGCGGCCTGCCGACTTTTCCCTTTACCGCGTGGCGGCTCAGACGCAAGCTGGCGGCGACGGATCCAGAATCCGCGAGAGCATTGATTTTTTTATGGGCGGCTATTTCGGCGTAGTTTCAAAAGACGACTGTGTGAACGATCTGTTCTACGGAACGGACTATCATTCCCATTTGGGCACCCGCCGCGGCGGCTTGGCGGTGCATGACGGCACGGGCTGCACCCGCTTCATCCACGACATCTCCAATGCCCAATTCCGGTCCAAGTTCGAGCAGGACGTGCTCAAGCTCAAGGGCCGGATGGGCATCGGCGTGATCAGCGACACCGAAGATCAACCGCTCATCATCGGATCCCACCTCGGCAATTATGCCATTGTCACGGTGGGCCGAATCGCCAACGCAGCGGAACTGGTCAAAAAGGCCTACAGCCTGAGATCGGCCCATTTCTCGGAAATGAGCGGAGCCGAGGTCAACCCGACCGAGTTGGTGGCTCTGTATATCAATCAGGGTTCCAGCTTTGCCGAGGGAATCGAAATCGCCCAGAACGCAATCGCCGGGTCCTGTTCGATCCTCCTGCTCACCGACAAGGGGGTGTATGCCGCCCGGGACAAACTGGGACGCACCCCCCTGGTGCTCGGCCACAAGCCGGGCACTTATGCCGCAACGATGGAAAGCTGCGCCTTCCCCAACCTGAGCTATGAGCCCTTGCGCGACCTGGGCCCGGGCGAAGTCGTCCGGCTTACGCCGGAGGGTGTCGAGACGGTGGCTCTGCCGCGCTCGCGCTGCCAGATGTGCGCCTTCTTCTGGGTTTATTACGGCTACCCGGCTTCGACCTATGACGGCGTCAACGCCGAAGAGGCCCGCTACCGCTGCGGGGCGGCCCTGGCCCGGCGCGACCCAACGCCCGTGGATGTTGTCGCCGGCATTCCCGACTCCGGCACGGGCCATGCCATGGGTTATGCGCTCGAGAAGCGGGTCCCGTTCCGCCGCCCCTTCGTTAAATACACGCCGACGTGGTCGCGAAGTTTCATGCCGCAGGACCAGCCCACCCGCGAACTGGTCGCGCGCATGAAAATCATCCCCATCAGGGAACTCATCCAGGGGCAGCGTCTGTTGTTCTGCGAGGACTCCATCGTCCGCGGCACCCAATTGCGCGACACCGTCCGCCGCCTCTTTGACTACGGAGCCAGGGAAGTCCACATGCGCCCGGCCTGCCCGCCCCTGATTTTTGGCTGCAAGTTCTTGAATTTCTCCCGCTCGAAATCCGAGCTGGACCTGGCCGGCCGCCGCGCCATCAAGGAACTCGAGGGGCAGGAGGGACCGCCGCCGCCCGAATACGCCCGGCCGGATTCGCCCCAATACCGGGAGATGGTCGAGCGGATACGGCATCGGCTGGGACTGACCACGCTGCAGTATCAGCAGCTCGACGACTTGGTGAATGCAATTGGCCTGCCCCGGGAGCGGCTTTGCACCTATTGCTGGGACGGCCGGGAGTGAAGCAGCCGGTTGCAAGGGCACGGCTCCGGCCCCCCCTCCCGGCGACGAAACAGATCAGGGAAGGAATTGCTGGATGTAGGTCAGGTAACCCTGGCGCCCGCCCTGTTTGGTCCAAAAATCCACCGATTTTTTCAACCGTCGCAGGCAGGCTACAAGGTCCTCGGTGCTGATCGGCTCTTTGATGGATTCCGGCCCCGGTCTGCGCCCCAGACTCCACTCGCAGACCTCGTGCACCGCGTCGTAGAGCAGGCCCTCCACGCCCGTAAAGTTGACGGGCTTGGGCTGCAACCCGCGTTCCAAGGCGTGGTAGTAAACAATCGCTCCTTCATAAACGCGCAACACCGCATAGTTCGTAGTATCCCGATGTTGGCGCCAGACCCGGACTACCGCAGTCTCAATGGCCTGCAGCACATGGGGCAAATCATTTACTGGATTCATCGCAACTCTCGGCGCCGCCGGAGCGTCCCAACGACGAACCGCTCCCGGTCGCCAAATTCATTCGCCCGGGTTCATAGCCGATATCCGCGCCATCGCCAAGCCTCGAATTGGCAACCTCCGATTGGCAGCCGTGCCACACCGCTGCTTAAAGGGGACATTTCTATCGAGTTCCAAAGGGGACATTCTCAAAGAGTCGGGACATCATCATTCCGTATCCTTGACAATTTGGGGGCCGGACAGCAGGCTTGCACAAAGATCACGAGCGAAAGGAATGTTGTGACGCGAATTGCTTTGGCATGCGCGGGTGCGGCGGTGGGGATGGCGGTGTCCTTCTCCTCCGGTGGAGACTTCCCCCTCGAGTTTCGGACCATTCCGGCCAAAGAGGTGATGACCTTTCCGGGGGGCTCCGGGATTTCCGCCATGTTGCGGACCGCCAAGGCTGCGGGGATAAAGCGGGAACCGAAGGCCGTTTCACCGCAGACGCTTTATGGCGAATGGCGCACGAGTGCGGGCAAGGGTTTGTGCGTTTTCCGGTTGGACGAGTCCGAAGGCAAGGGGAAGGGTTATGACCGGCTGATTGTGGATGTGAATCGCAACGGGGATTTGACGGACGATCCCGTGGTGGCACGCGTCCCGCTACCGACGGACCGGAGACCGACTTCTTCCGCAACAACCGAGACAGCCTTGTTCGGGCCTATCGCGCTGCCGGTCGAGGGTTTGTTTCCAAATGCGCGGCCGGTTTACTACGCCCAATTGTATGTTTACAACCGCGCCGCCATCGGCGGAATCCGGTCCGCCAGCGGCCAGATGCTGGCCCTTCTCATCGGCCAGTTGCGGCTCAAAGCCGGGTGGTACCTGGACGCCACGGTCGAGGTTGAGGGCACCCAGCTCA
>CAZVYG010000064.1:0-25569 GCA_964631605.1 uncultured Verrucomicrobiota bacterium | reverse complement strand
GGGGATGCCAGCTTGAGTTTGGGCGAGTCGTCCCGGCCCCAGCTTTACAAGAGCAGCGCCCAAACCAACTGGTATTTTCGAGCGGGCGACAGCCTGCTGGTGGATGCCGATGGGTCCGGCACGTTCGACACCGACCCCCTCCAAACCGAGGCTGTGCCTTTCGGACCCCTTCTCTATGGGGGTGCCCGACCGCTTCGGGTCGCGTTGGGCCCCCAGTGCCGTTCCCTGCGCGTCGAGCCGTGGTCCCAGCCGCTGGCCGAGGTGACCCTCGAGCCCCGCGGCAAAGAAGTCCGCAACGTGAGCCTAGGCTGGCAACAACCCGAGGGCAATTGGCAACTGCTTCGTGTCGCCGCGGCCGGTGGGAAGATGCTGTTGCCGCCCGGCCAATACCGGTTCTATGCTTGCACTCTGCTGGGCGAAAGCCCGGAGCGCCGGCCCGTTATGGTCTCGGGCTCCCAACGGCTTTTCGAAGAACCCGTCCGCTTCGAGGCGGGCGCGCCCGCCCAACTCTGCTGCGGCACACCCCTCAAGATCGAGATCACCGCTGATAAACGTTCGGCTACCCCCAGCGTCCGAAAGACCGCCGCCTCGGACTCCGATTTCACACTCCGCATCAGCGCGCGGGTCGTGGGCGTCGCCGGCGAGGTTTATTCGGTCTTCGGCACCGGCCAACAATTTCGGGAAGACCCGCCGAAACCGACATTCACCATTACCGACTCGAGCGGTAAACAACTGCTTAACGGCAACCTGGAGTTTGGCTGAGGGGGAACTTGCTCGTACTCATGGCGAGTACCAAAAAACCTGTTGGGCAGGAAAGTCAGCGTGAAAGTGGACTTTGACCTCGGGGCGCTGCAAACGGTCAGTAAGCCCGTCGAGGTTAACCTGTAAACCAAACCGGCCGCCAACCGCCGATGTGAACTGCTGTGGCTGAACTGTGGATTGAATTCATGAAATGAGCCGCGTTGTTACCGCAAGAGCTGACGCTCTGACGCGTCGCAGTTTTCTCAAGGCGACTGCCTTGGCGACTGGGGCGGCGTCTTTTGTGCTGGCGCCCTCAGGGGTTCTGGGAAGCTTGGGGCGAGCGGGAGCGAACCAGCGGCTGGTGATCGGGCACATCGGCGTGGGGGGAATGGGGATGACACACCTGGCCAACATGATGCGCTTTCAGAAGGAGGGAAAAGTGCGCGTGGCGGCGGTGTGTGACGTGGACGACAACCGGCTGGAGGCGGCGGTCGAGAACGCCGGGGCGGGAGTGATGCCGTATCGGGATTACCGGTATGTGCTCGAGCGAAAGGACATTGATGCGGTGGTCATTGCGACGCCGGACCACTGGCATGCGGTTCAAACGGTGCATGCGTGCCAGACGGGCAAACACGTGTATGTGGAAAAGCCCGCGTCGGTGACGGTTCGGGAAGGCCAGGCCATGGTGGCCGCCGCTCGCGCCAACAAAGTGGCGGTGCAGGTCGGCGCGCAGGCGCGAACGGCCAAAGGCGCGTGGCACACCTGTCGCGCCATTCGGAACGGGATTGTCGGGAAGGTGCGAAAAGTGTCCTGCTGGCACTATGCAAACCCGGTGGATGGCAAACCGGTGCCGGACAGCCCCCCACCCGAGGGCCTGGATTGGGACCTTTGGCTGGGGCCGTTGCCTTGGCGTCCGCACAACATCCGATATCAACCCGCGCATTTTCGGTGGTTGATGGAATCGGGCGGTGGCCAGATTCGGGACCGTGGCGCGCACCAGTTCAGCACGATCCTTTGGTGCATGAATGCGGACCTTCAGACCTCGTTTACGGTGGAGGCCAGGGGGCGGCCGCCGGCCAGGGGGCTCTGGGATTGTCCCGTGGAGATGGAGGTGATTTACCAGTTCAAAGACCCCGATTGGACTTTGGAGTGGGGACAGCCCGGGAACAAAGTCGGGCAGACCGAATTTGGCAATGTGTTTTGGGGCGAGCACGGTCATTTGGTGCTCGAATGGGAGGGGGGCTACCGGCCCGCCAATCCCGAAGCCGTCAACTTCAAACTGCCGCCCGGTGGGCAGGAGGTGTATCGCACGGATGAGTACGAAGACTTTAACATGAATCACAAGGCCGATTGGTTCAAAGCGATTCGCGAGGGGCACCTGCGGCCCGCGGTTGACATCGAGATCGGCCATCGCACCGCGACACTCTGCAACCTGGGCAACCTTGCCTATCTCCTCGGCCGGAAGCTCGTCTGGGATGGAAACAAGCAGGTGGTGGTGGGAGACGAGCAGGCCAACCGCATGCTGAGCCGGCCCCAAAGGTACCCGTATGTGCTCTGATTTGATCGCCCGCATCCGGAGTTCGGAGGACGCCGTGAGCGCCGCAGCCTGGCAAAGTGCTGAAGTCTGCGGTTCGGCCGCGGTGGGACCCCTGGCGGAATTGCTGAACGACCCGGACGCGGAAATCGCGCGGCGCGGAAAGAGGGCTCTATACCGGATTGTGCGTCACGCGGGCCGGCCGGGGGCACGGGGTGAGGCCAAAGCGGTCGAGCGGGAATTGATTGCGGCGCTCAAACATGGCGGGGCCGACCGAAGGCGTGAACTGCTCCGGATGCTGTCGGGAATCGGCGGTTCCTCCGCGGTGGGCCCGATCGCCGCCCTGCTGTCGGATGCGGAAGTTCGCGAGGACGCCCGCTGCGCGCTGACACGAATTCCGGGGCGAAAGGCGACCGCGGCCTTGAGGGCGGCGTTGAAACAGGCCCCCGCCAATTTCCGTCCGGCCCTGGCGGAGTCCTTGCGGCAACGCGGGCAGAACGTCGAAGGATACCCCAGCCAAAAGCTGGTGCCCGTGGCCCAAACCACCGTCAGGCCTTTGCCACCACGACAAGACTGAAGTTGAATGGTGGGTATCTCCCGACCGAAACACAAACTGCCCCCCCCGCGGCTTGGGCGCAACTCCTCAGTCATGGCTGGCAGGGACGCGTTTCGCCCCCTCCCCCTTCCATTTCAGGTATCCGGGACGTGCTGGACCGCGTCCTCACCGACCCTTGTCCCGTCCTGGCCGGGGGTTGCGCTTTCGCCCACTTTGGGTTCAATTTGGGCTTGCCATTGGCGGGGCCGGTGGTAGAGTTTTTGCGTTGATTGCACAAATGGCTGTTGTGCCAAGATGCTTGTACAGACTGTTCATGAATAAGCTCCAACCGATGAGGGTGTCTTGAGCCGCCCTTTCCCTTCACGCCAATCTTCTCAGTCAGGGTCTTTCATCAGGGTCAACGGCAAAATCCGTGCCCGCGAGGTTCGCGTCATTAGCGACGACGGCAAGCAGTTGGGCGTTCTTTCCCTGGGTGAAGCTCTCACGCTGGCGCGTTCGCGCGGCGTGGACCTGGTGGAAGTAGCCCCCAACGCCACGCCGCCGGTGTGCCGTCTGGTGGATTATGGCAAGTTCCGCTACGAACAAAACAAGCGGGAAAAGGAATCCAAAAAGCACCAGCACGCCACCAAGGTTAAGGAAATTCAGCTCAGCCCGAAGATTGATGCGCATGACCTCGAAGTCAAAGTGGGCCATGCCATTGATTTTCTGTGCGAGGACATGAAGCTGAAGGTGACGCTCAAATTCCGCGGGCGGGAAATGGCCCACACCGAATATGGCTTTCAGGTGATCGAAAAGTTCCTGGCAATGATCGCTCCCTACGGTCACCCGGACTTCGAGCCGAAGCTGGTGGGGCGGGGCATCAATTTGATGATCAGCCCCCTGCCTCGAAACAAACGCGCCAAGCATCCTGGCGGCGAGGCTTCCGGTACCCCGCCCCCGCGGCCCGAGGCGGCGCCCCGCGCCACGGCGCCGACACCGACACCGTCGGAACGACCACCGCAGCCGCAACCAGAGCCTTCTCCCCCCAGCGGTTTCACCAACAATCCCTTCGCCCAGCTCGAAGTCAAAACCTGACCTCGGGTACAACCGCCTCGAGCCAAATGCTGAACAGCGGCCCTACTGGCTGACTGGCGGAGACCCTGCCGTGCCAGACGCGGAGAAAGAGCCCTTCCAATCCTGAACCAGCGCCGGCAGTTTGCACGCCTCGCACACCGCGTTCGAGTGGTCGCAAAAGTCGCGCACGAGTTGAATCAACCCTTGCTGGGCCGCCGCGCCTGAGAGCCCTTTCCGCACCGAGGCGCCGAACAGCCGCTGGCGAGCCGCGCGCAGCACGGCGTTGTCTTCACCCGCCGGCCAATCGAAATAACGCGTTTCGATGCGGCGCGCGAGCCCCTCGTTCCCGCCCTCCTCGGCCCGGATGAGCAACCAGGGCAAAATAACGTTCACCGCCAGGTCCGTCACCCGCGTCACCCCCAGCAGTGGCTGGGGACGCGACAGCCGGGACGAACGAAACGTCCAATGCCACGACCAGAACGCGTCCGGCTCGACCTGCAGCGCCGCCGCCAGCGAGGGGACCAGCTCGGGGCGGGGCAGTTCGCGCACACACCACTTCTCCAGCGCCTCGGGTAATCGGTCCGCCCAGCACCAGTGCGCCCCAAGGGCCAGACGGCGCTGGGGATGATTGGCTGGCCGCAAACCGTGCAGCCGCCAGGCGGTCCGCGGCATCAGACAGTCCCCAAACTGGTCGCGTTCCCGCCACCAGCTATCCCAAATCCGGCGCACGTAGAGATCGGCTCCTTTGTGCGCGCGGGAAAGCTCGGACGGCAACAGGCCGCTGATGCCAAACAGGCGCGCTTGGAGAGTCAAAGGCTCGGCCGCCCCTGCCCAGCGCGAGCGAAGTTCAGCCACCCGCTGCATCGGCCAGACGTTGTGTTTGTAACCCAACGCCCGAAACAACCCCTCCCAAAGGGATTGTTCCCAGCCGACCTGTCGCGCCCGGGCCTGGAACCCGGCTGCCTTGCCCTGCAGCCGCACACGGGCGGCCTGGTGCAGGAGGTCGGTCACCTGCGTTTCACCAAGCTGGCTCAGCGGGGCGCAGCATTTACCGCGCAGTTCCGCCGGCAACTCGAAGCCGGACTCGCTGCCCAACCAAAGGCTGATCTCCCCCAAGGGGGCGTCGAGCAAATCCTGGATCACCAGCGTCGGCGGCCCACCCGGCACCGCCCGCGGGCTTCCCCACAGGACATGCAGAATCACTCGCTGGAACGCGGGATTGCGGTCGTGTCCGTGCCCTTTCCAGGCCGCCGCCTGCAGATCCACCTCAACGTCGCCAGTCTGGGCCGGCTCGTCGCCGATCTGGATGAGCGCCCCCTTGAAATCCGGCCCGCCCTCGCGGTTATGAAACCCCGGATGCAACACGCGCACCTCCCGGCCATCCACTGTCTTGAGCCGCTCCCGGCACAGGCGCTGGTGCAGCCAGATAGATTGCAATAGACGCTCCGGCGGCGAATCCTGTTTTTCGCGCAGGACCGTCACCGCGCCGGACCGCAGGCGCCACTGGCCGTAGAAACTGGACCAAACCGCATGCATCCCTGCCCTGCTTTTGCGCTGGGAGGGAAGCAAAGTCAAGCCCCAAGCACGCCCACGGCTTTTCGGGCTGGAATTTGGGCGCATCTGGCGCATGCTGGCGGTGTTTATGATAGAGGTGATTATGAAACTGCGGTTGTTTGCCTCCTCCATACGGACGCGGCCGGCGCTGCTGGTGCCGCTGATCTTTCTGCCGTGGATGGGCCCGGCCCGTTCCGCCTCGGCGGCGGTGGCGGCCGCGCCGGACATCCGCCGCGATGCGGCGGTGAATGCCATCGAGCTGGTGATTCCCAGCGTGGTGAACATCGCCACCGAAACCATCATCCAGCGGCACGATTGGTACGAGAATCTCTTCCGCAATTTCTACGGCTGGCCCGGCGTTGTGCCCCGCCAACAAAAGAGCATCAGCCTGGGCTCCGGCGTCATCATTGACGAGGACGGCTACATCCTGACCAACTACCACGTGGTGAGCCGCGCCAACCGGGTCCAAATCAAGCTTTGGGACGGCCGCGAATACGAGGCCCGGCGCATCGTGGCCACGCCGGGCAGCGATGTCGCCCTGCTTAAGGTGGATCTGGCGCCCGGAGAAAAACTGCGGGCCATCAAGCTCGCCCCTGATGACGACCTGCTGCTGGGCGAAACGGTGCTGGCGTTGGGCAACCCCTTCGGCCTGGGCGGTTCGGTCACCAAAGGCATCCTCAGTTCGAAAAACCGCCGCCCCTCGACCGGCAACGAGCCCCTCAACGTCGAAGACTGGCTGCAGACCGACGCGGCGATCAACCCCGGCAACAGCGGCGGCCCGCTGGTCAACTTGCGCGGCGAATTGATCGGGCTCAACGTCGCCGTTTACCGCGAAGAGGACGGTCAGCGGGGCATGGGCGTGGGCTTCTCGATCCCCGTCAAACAGGTGGCGGCCGCCATCTCCCGGTTCTTCACGCCGGAAGTAACCGATTCCCTTTGGTTCGGCGCCCTGCTGCGCCCCGGGAGCGACCCTTTGGTCGTCACCGCCGTCCAGCCCTCCAGCCCGGCGGCCAAGGCCGGCATTGAAGAAAACGATCGCATTGTCAAAATCAACGGCCAGCCGCCCCGGAGCCTCACAGCCTTTAACCGCGCGCTGGTGGACTCGCCCAGGAAGACCGCCCGGCTTACCCTCGAGCGCGGGAATGACTTGCGCGAGGTCGTTGTCCGGCTGCAGCCCTTCGATGAACTGGTCAGACAAAAAACCGGCTTAACCTTGCTCGAACCGAGCGCTGAAACCGTCCAGCGGTTCGGTTTGAACACGGGAGACGGCCTGTTTATCGAGGCCGTCGAGCCCGGCAGCCCCGCCGCCGCGGTCAGGCTCGAACGAGGCTTCCTGCTCACCGGCATCGAGGGCCAGCCCGCGCGCGAGTTGAGAATCGTGGGCGAGGTCCTCGCCGCCAGGAAGAGCGGGGAAACCATCACGCTCACGGTCATCGTGCCGCGGCGGCTCGGCGGCAGCTATGTCGAGTTCCGGCAGGGCACCGTCGAGCTGCGGCTGCGGTAACCCCCGGAGCGCGCCTTTCCGGCGCGGTGAATGAACATTCTCGCCCCCGGCGCCGTCGAACTCTTCAACGCGTGGTTCCACGGAAGCGCGAGCCCTTCTCGCACTCCAATTTTTTATGGCTCCACCGGGTCTGAGTGGATTAGACTGCGCGTTGGGCTTCGGACATGAACGACGGCTTGATGATTGAAGTCGAGAACCTGACCAAGCGGTATTCCGGACATGCCGCGGTGTCGAACATTTCCTTCACCGTCGGGCGGGGGGAAATTGTAGGCCTGCTGGGACCCAACGGCGCCGGCAAGAGCACGACCATGCGGATCCTGGCCTGCTATCTTCCCGCCACCTCGGGCACAGTGCGCGTGGCCGGACTGGACGTTTACCACCATTCCGAGGAAGTCCGCCGCCGGATTGGCTACATGCCCGAGAACAACCCCCTCCATTACGACATGCGCGTTCGCGAGTATCTCAAGTTCCGGGCGCGCCTCAAGGGGCTGGGCCGCCGCCGCTCGCGCGAGCGGGTGGACGTCGTTATGGAGCAGTGCGATCTGACCCACGTCTCGCGCCGCATCATCGGGCAGCTCTCGAAAGGCTACCGCCAGCGGGTGGGCCTGGCCGACGCGCTGGTGCACGAGCCCGAACTCATCATCCTCGATGAGCCAACGATCGGTTTGGACCCCCACCAGATTCGCGCCGTGCGCCAATTGATCAAGAGTCTTGCCCGGGACCACACCGTTTTGATCTCGACGCACATCCTGCCCGAGGCCGAAATGACCTGCAACCGCATGGTCATCATGTACGAAGGCAGCATCCTCGCCGCCGACAGCCCCGACAATCTCCAGCGTTTCATGAGCGGCCACAGCCAGATTCTCGCCGAAATCGCCGCCCCGCTGGACGAACTCAACGAATGCTGGGCGCAGATGCCTGAAATCGAGCAGTTCGACGTCTCCCCGGCCGAGGGGGCCTACCACCGCTGCGCCTTGACGCCGCGGGACGGCCTGGACTTGCGGCCGCGCATCTTCGAACTCGCGCGCGAACGCGGCTGGCTGCTCCGCGAACTGACCCGCAACCGGCATTCCCTCGAGGACATCTATGTGCAGGTCACGCGGCCCGGGGAAGAGGAGGAGGAATCCTGATGCAGGCTTACCTGACCCTCACGCGCCGCGAGCTGGCCGGTTATTTCCTCTCGATGACCGGCTACATCATCATTGCCGCCGCGCTGTTCCTCATGGGCCTGAGTTTCGTGGTGCTGCTCGAGAAGCTCCAGCTTGAACCCACCCTGATGCCAGTCACCGAACTGTTCTACATCACCCCCTTCTTCTGGCTGATCCTCCTGCTGTCCACCCCCGTCATCACCATGCGGCTCTTTGCCCTCGAGAAATTCTCGGGCACCTTCGAGACCCTGATGACGGCGCCCGTGAGCGATCTGGAGGTGGTGCTGGCCAAGTTCACCGCCGCCCTGGTCTTTTACCTCTTGATGTGGCTGCCGCTGCTGGGCTGCCTGCTCATTGTCCGCCATTACACCAATGATCCCTCGGCCTTTGACCTTGGCGCGGTGGGGAGCACCTTTCTGGGCATCGCCCTGCTGGGCTGCCTGTTTCTGTCGCTGGGCTGTTGCGCCTCGGCCATGACCCGCAGCCAGGTGACCGCCGCCATGATCAGCCTGGTGTTTGGCGCCAGCCTCTTCCTGCTCGGTGTTCTTTCCAGCCAACTGCCGCTCCGCCCAAGCTGGCAAACCCAGGTGCTCGCCGCCCTGGCCTTTTTCGAGCAAATGCACGACTTCGCACGAGGTGTCATTGACACCCGGGCCGTGGTGCTTTACCTCAGCGCCACGTTGTTCTTTCTGTTCCTCACCCTCCGCATTGTCGAGAGCCGCCGCTGGAAATAGTATGCCGGACTCCAAACCCAAGCCCAGCTTTTCGCCCTACCGCAAGTGGGGAATTGGGTTCCACGTGGGCCTGGTCATCTTCCTGGTTCTGACGGTGGTCGTGATGGTCAACTACATCAGCCAGACCTATTTCGTGCGCCTCAACGCCAGCAGCCACCCCCGCAACCCCCTCTCGCCGCAAACCGTCCATTTCGTCGAGTCCATCACCAACGAAGTCAAAATCACCGTTTACTACGACAAGGATGAGCCCTTGTTCAGCAGCGTCATGGACCTGCTCAACGAGTACAAGTTGCTCAACTCCAAACTTTCCCTTCGCGTGGTGGATTACCTCCGCGACCCCGGGGCGGCCCGCGATCTCCAGACTGCCTATCCCTTCCTCTCCGGCCCCACGGCCCGCAACGTCATTGTTTTTGACTGCGGCGGCCGGGTCCGGTCCGTGGATGGCAATGCGCTGACCAAATACGTGCTTGAGCAGGTGCCCAACCCGGAGCAGCGCGAATACCGGCGCAAGCCCACCGCCTTCGAGGGAGAAAAGGCCTTCACCTCGGCCCTCATCGCCATCACCAACCCCAAACCCCTCAAAGCGTATTTCCTCCGCGGCCACGGTGAGCATGAAGTGGACAGCGGCGACAAGAGCGTCGGTTATCTCAAGTTCGCATCGCTGCTCCAGCAGAATTATGTGCAGGTGGAGAAGCTCTCGCTGCTGGGCACCAACCTGGTGCCGATGGACTGCAACCTGTTGGTGGTCGCCGGTCCGGCCACGGCCATCCCCGAGTTCGAGCTCGAAAAGATAGACCAGTATCTTGAACAAGGCGGCCGCATGCTGGCCTTGTTCAATGTGTTGTCCCTGAGCAAGGGGGAAACCGGCCTTGAGCGCGTGCTGGCCAAGTGGAACGTCCAGGTTGCCACCAACGTCGTCAAAGATGCCGAGCACACCATGTCCGGCACCGACGTGATTGTGAGCCGGTTCAGCAAGCATCCCATCGTGGAACCGCTGGTCCAAATGAGTCTGCACCTCATCCTCCCGCGAATGGTGGCCAAGAAGCAGGGGCCGGCCATCCCCGCCGACTCCGCCCAGGTCGAGGAAATCGCTTTCTCGGGGCCCAGATCGGAACTAACGGGTGCGCCCGGTCGGGCCCCGCAGTCTTATCCTTTGGCGGTCGCCGTCGAAAAAGGCGCCATCAAGAACGTGATCACCGAACGCGGCACCAGCCGGATTGTTGTCGTCGGGGATTCCATTTTCCTCGCCAACCACCAAATTGACTCGGCCGCCAACCGGGATTTCGCCGGTTATGCCGTCAACTGGCTGCTGGATCGGCCTCACCTGCTCGAGGGCCTCGGTCCGCGGCCGATCACTGAATATCGCCTGGCCATGACTCCTTCACAACTGGCCCGCACCCAATGGCTGCTGCTGGGGGTGATGCCCGGCGCCGTCCTGCTGGCCGGCTGCGTGGTCTGGTTCCGTCGCCGCCGATGAACGCCCGCGCCACCTGGATCTGGTTGATCGTCGCCGCCAGCTTGCTGGCGTTCATCGTCATCAATCATCGCTACGCCCATCCCCGCCTGCAGGCTGGCGCCCCCCGATTGCTCCCGCGGTTGCAGGCGCAGAGCGTCTCGAGCCTCCAGGTCCGCCCCCCGGGCACCAACCAATTGGAGATTCACGCCCAACGGGTCGAGAGCGGCTGGCAACTGACCGAGCCGGTCCATTATCCCGCGCAGGCCATTAAAGTCGCCCAATTGCTTTCCCACCTCGAGCAACTCACCCCCGCGACCACCATCACCGCTGCCGAAATCCGCGCCCGGCCCACCGCCGAAGCGGAATTCGGCCTGACCTCTCTCCAAGCCGCCTCCCTGATTGTCAGCCAGCCGGATTATCGCGTCCAGCTCCTCATCGGCGCCCGAACCGCCCCCGGGGACCAGGTTTTCGTCCAGATTGTCGGCCAGGAGGGCGCGTTTGTCGTGGATGCCGAATTGCTGAATCTCCTTCCGCGCACGGCCCAGGAGTGGCGCGACACTTCCATACTGAGCCTCAAGCCCGGCGCCTACAATCTGATCACCGTCACTAATGCCGGCAAAGTCTTCGAGCTGGAACTGGATGCCGCAACCAGCCTGTGGCGAATGGTCCGCCCCTTCCCCGCGCGCGCCCACCAGGCCCGAATCCGCGAGTCGGTTGAAGTTCTCCAGGCCTTGCAGGTGCAGTCGTTTGTGTCGGATGACCCCGCCGCCGATTTGGAGGCTTACGGCCTGCAGTCCCCGCCGCTTCAGATCGTGTTCCGGCAGGGAACCAACCTGGTGGCAGCCTTGCAGTTTGGGACCAGTCCCACCAACCAGCCGAACCTGGTTTTTGCGCGGCGCCTGGGCGCCCCCACCATCTTCACTGTCCTGACCGACCCGCTCACGGGGTGGCGAGCCAGCTTCAACGAGTTCCGCGATCCTCATCTGGTGGCCTTGACTGAACCGGTGGACGCCGTCGAGGTGCGAGGCGAGACCTTGTTCACTCTTGAACGTCAGGAAGGCGACCAGTGGCGGGTCCTGCCGGCCGGCTTCCGTGCCGACAGCGACTTGGTGCGCGAGTTGCTGACGACCTTGAGCGGGCTGCAGATTGCCCAGTTCGTCAAGGACGTGGTCACCGAACCGGACCTGCCGGCCTACGGCCTGGCGACGCCTCTCCGTCAGTTCGTGCTGAAGTCCTCGATCACCAATGCCGCGGGGCTGAAAACCAATGTCGTGCTCGCCGACCTGCATTTTGGGGTCTCCACCAACCAGGACGATCGAGTCTATGTCCGCCGCACGGATGAGAGCTTTGTTTACGCCATCACTGCCAACGAGTTTCTCCGCCTCCCCGCCGCGCCCTGGCAGTTGCGAGAGCGCCGCTTCTGGGATTTCCCGGCGACCAACGTTGCCGGCATCGTCATTCGCCAGGAGGGCCGCACCCGCAAAATCCTCCGCCGCGGACCGCACGACTGGTCGCTTGCCCCCGGTTCCCAGGGGATTATCAATGACCTCGCCGTTGAGGAGACCGTCCGCGCCCTGGCCCGCGCCTCGGCGGCGGTATGGGTGGCGTGCGGCCAGGAGCATCTCACGCGCTATGGATTCACCACTAACAGCCATCAGATCACCCTCGAGCTCAAAACCGGCGGAACCGCCACAATCCAATTTGGCGGGGTAGCCCCCTCACAGTACCAATACGCCGCGGTCATGCTCGACGGGCAGTTGTGGATCTGCGAGTTCCCGTGGCTGCTTTACCGCGACATCCTCTCCTACCTGTCGGTGCCACCCGGCGTTTGATGCCCAAGGCCGCTGCTCTGGAGTTCCCTGCTTGAAGAGTCCGTTGAAGCGCACCCCTCACAAATCGCGGTTGTGGCGTCTTTGCCGCCTCTACTTCCGCCGCTTCCGAATGGCCCTCTGGTTGCTGATCCTCGCGCTGCTCGGCGGTCTGATCTACCTCAACCAGGTCGGCCTGCCCTCCTTCATTAAGAATCCCCTTTTGGCGAAACTGCAGGCCCGCGGCATTGACCTTCAATTCTCGCGCTTGCGTTGGCGCTGGATCGAGGGAATTGTGGCCGAACAAGTCCGATTCGGCGGATTGGATTCGGCTCGGGGACCCCGCCTCAACGCCCAGGAAGTTCAGGTCCAACTGGATCGCTCCGCCTTGGCGCGGTTCCAATTGCAAATCACGGGACTGCGGCTGCGCAATGGCCGCCTCGTCTGGCCCATCCCCGATACCAACGGCCCGCCCCGCGAACTCGTGGTCGAAAAACTGCACACCGAACTGCGTCTCTTGCCCGGAGATCTTTGGGAGCTCGACTCCCTGACGGCTGCCTTCTCCGGCGCAAACCTCCAGCTCGCCGGAATGATCACCAACGCCTCCGCCATTCCCGAGTGGCCGGTGTTTCGCGCCTCGGAATCTTCCTTGCCGGGTAGCGGCGATGAATGGTTGCGGCGCCTGGCCGATACTCGGGACGCCATCCGGTTCCGAGGCACCCCCGAGCTAAAACTCGACCTGCGCGGCGATGCCCGCGATTTGCGCAGTTTTCTACTCCGGCTTTCCCTGCGGGCTGACGGAGCCGAAACCCCCTGGGGCTCTTTCCTCCAGGGCCGAATCGCCGCCCTGCTGCTGCCCGCCACCAACCAGTCGAGCGAAGCCGAGTTTAGACTCGACGCGGCCGCCGCCGAAACGCGGTGGGGGGCGGCCACCAACCTGCATCTCCTTATCGGCTTGAAAGCCGCGGAAACCGAAACGAATCGGGTGCGCGGAAGCCTCTCCCTGACCGCTGCGAATGCGCGCACGCCCTGGGCGGCCGGGGCCAAACCGTGCCTCACGGCCGAGTGGGTGCATGCGCTGACCCATCCCGTGCCTCTCTCCGGCACGGCCACTTTTCAAATCGAGCAGTTGTCCACCCGTTGGGCCAGCGCAGGCGCAGTTTCCTTGCTCGCCGATTTCCAGCGCGACCCGCAGGCCCCGCCGACCGCCCCGGACCCGGCCTGGGCGTGGTGGACCAACCTGCAGCCTTACCAATTATCCTGGCGCGGCCACGCCGAGAACCTCCAGGTCCAGGACCTTGCAGCCCATCGGCTTGATCTCGCCGGCCATTGGCAGG
Organism: uncultured Verrucomicrobiota bacterium; assembly: GCA_964631605.1. Taxonomy (GTDB): domain Bacteria; phylum Verrucomicrobiota; class Verrucomicrobiia; order Limisphaerales; family UBA8199; genus JARKQH01. The sequence goes on along the minus strand of CAZVYG010000064.1, from coordinate 12,144 downwards.
CGCCGTCCCTGGTTGTTTCAAACCTCAACCTCGAGGCTTACGGCGCGGGATTACAGGCGGGCGGCCGGTTGGACGTGGCTTCGCGGAATCTGGAGCTGCGCGTCACGACCGACCTCGATCCCAACCGCGTCTCGCCGGTCCTGCCGCAAGCGGCGGCCCGCTGGCTGGGCCAGTTCACCTGGCGCGAGGCCCCGCGCGTGGAGGCCCAAATCGCTCTGGTCCTTCCGGCCTGGACCAATCGCCAGCCGGACTGGGCCGCCGAAGTCCAGCCTACCGTCCGGCTCAACGGAGCGTTCGTTCTCGACCAGGAAGCCTCGTATCGCGGACTGCTGGTGTCCGCGGCCCGATCCCACTTCTCCTATTCCAATTGCTGCTGGCACCTGCCGGACCTGAAAATCACCCGCCCCGAAGGGGTGCTCGAGGCCGAACATCGCGCGAACGACCAAACCCGGGATTTCTACTGGCGCATTCACAGCAGGCTGGACCCTCTGGCCCTGACGCCGGTGCTCAAGGACAACGAAAGACGCGCCCTGGACCTCCTCGAGCTGAGCCAGCCGCCCTGGATCACCGCCGAGATTTGGGGCCGCGCCCACGCGCCCGAGCAAACCGGATTTCGCGGGAAGGTGTGGCTGACCAACTTCAGTTTTCGCGGCCAGTCGGCCAGCCGTCTCGAGACCGCTGTTCAGTTCACCAACGGGGTGCTGGAGTTGATTCAGCCCGTCGTCGAGCGGGGGTCGCAAACCGCCCGGGCCGACAGCCTCAGAGCGGATTTCAAACTCCAACGCGTGTTCCTCACCAACGGGCTGAGCACTTTCGAGCCGATGGTCATCGCGCGCGCGATCGGGCCTCAGGTGGCGCGCGCGATCGAGCCCTACCAGTTCCGCGCCCCCCCCACCGCGCGCGTCAACGGCGTCATCCCCATGCACGGCGAAGAGGGCGCTGACTTGCGGTTTGACATTACGGGCGAGGATTTCCATTGGTGGCACTTCAACGTCGCCCGTCTCGCCGGGTCGGTCCATTGGACCAACCGCCAGGTTCATCTCACCGACGTCCAAACCCAATTCTACGACGGCGCGGCGGCTGGCTTCGCCAACTTCGATTTCAGTCCGGGAGAGCCCGCGCGCTTTCAATTCGTGGTGGCGGTCACCAACGCCTTGCTCGAAAGACTGATGGCCGACCTTTCCAGCGAGACCAATCATCTCGAAGGCCGCCTCAGCGGCACCTTGACGGTTACCGACGGCCACACCGAGACTTGGCGCTCCGTAAATGGCTACGGCAATCTGGCCCTGACCAACGGCCTGATTTGGGACATTCCCATCTTCGGCATCCTCACCCCCGTGTTGAACAGCATCTCCCCCGGCTTGGGCAACAGCCGCGCCTCGGAAGGGACCTGCACCTTCGTGATTACCAACGGCGTCATCCGCACCGACAATCTCGAAATCCGCTCCCCGGCCCTGCGCCTGCGGTACCGCGGCACGGTGGACCTCGCGCAGCAGGTCGAAGCCCGGGTGGAAGCCGAGCCGCTGCGCGACCTCTGGGTGGTCGGTCCGCTGGTCAGCACCGTTTTCTGGCCTGTCACCAAGCTTTTTGAGTTTCGCGTGTTTGGCAGGCTTGGAGAACCGACGACCGAGCCGGTTTACCTTCTGCCCAGGCTCATGCTCATGCCGCTTCGCCCGTTCCGGACCATCAAGGGCTGGTTCCAGGACAATTCGCGAACGCCATCAAACGGCACGCCGCCCAACCCCTGACATGTCAGGCTCCCTCCCCAGACCGACGGCGCCGACGATTCCTGGAGTGATCCGGCAATTCCCAAACCTTTGGGTTCTGGTCCTGCTCATCGCCGCCTTGCCCTCCCTGTCCGCAGCGGAACGCTGGCACCGCGTCCAGCCGGGCGAAAGCCTGTATGGTCTCGCCCGAGAATACGGTGTCAGCGTGGCCGACCTCGCCGAGCGCAACGGCCTGAAAACCACGGCCGGGCTCTGGATCGGCCAGAAGCTCGCCATACCCTCTCGGGAGACGGTTCTCTCCGCTGCGCACGCCGCCCTTCCCTCCAGTGTCCGCAAGGCCATCGCCGCGGCCCCTCTGAAACCGGGACGGTGGCAGCGGATCGTCCTGCACCATAGCGCCACCACCGAGGCCACCATCAAGGCCATGAACCAGTACCATCTCCAGCAGCGCCACATGGAAAACGGCCTCGCCTATCATTTCGTCATCGGCAACGGCCGCGGTATGAAGGATGGAGAAATCTACGTTGGCAATCGGTGGAAAAAGCAGCTCGATGGGGGTCATCTTGCCAGTGCCGCCCAGAATCGCACCTCGCTGGGCATCTGCCTGGTTGGCAATTTCGACCGCGAAGTTCCCACGCCCCGCCAAATGCAGAGCCTCACGGCATTGGTGGCTGCTCTCCAGAGACGTTGCGGCCTGCCGGACCCGGCGGTCGTCACGCACCAACAAATCAACACCACCCCGACGCGTTGCCCAGGCAAACGCTTTCCCATGGAATCCTTTCTCCGCAGCCTCGCGAAGGCAAAGGCCCAATGACCGCTGTCGCTTGGAGCCCCCCCTCGTGCCGGGCCTGTAACGGGAGCGGCGCAAGCCCAAGCGGCTATCCTCCGGCGATTGCCGGTTTGTCCCTGCGGGTATGGGCAGGAGTGCTGGGGCCTGGGACCGACGTCTCCCGCCCCCCCGATCAGGGCCGGTGGCCGGTCAGTTGTGCAAAACGGGAGCTGGGAATTTCTCGAAAGCGGCCGTCCCCCTCGCGCACGATGAACAATGCCGCCGCGTTGGTCCTGCCCTCGACAAACCGCAAACCCTCTTCGACACCCAGAACGAAAAGAATGGTGGACAACGCGTCGGCGGTCATGCTGTCCGGCGCCACCACCGAGACACCACCCACATTGTGCTGCACCGGCCAGCCGGTCCGCGGGTCAAAGATATGACACAGCCGCCGCCCCTGAGCATCGAAAAAGAACTTCTGGTAATCCCCTGAAGTTGAAATCGCCTGGTTGGACAACGAGGCAACCGCTGCCATCGGACCGTCCTCGCGCCAGTTGGAAACGGGCGCCGAGATGCCGATTTGCCAGTTCGTGCCCCGGGCGTTGTGTCCCAAAACTCTCACCTCGCCCGCAATCGAGGCATAAAGGTTGGTGAACCCGCGCCGCTGCAGGACTTGCACGATCTGGTCCACTCCGAAACCCTTGGCCACCGCGCTGAGGTTGATCGCGAGTTCGGGAATATCCTTGACCAATTCGTCTTCGGCCGTCACTCGCAAATGCCGCCAACCGGTGTGCCGGCGTGCCGCCTCGAGTGCTTCAGCCGACGGAACCGCCCGTTCCGCAGTTTTTTCCCCAAACCCCCAAAGGTTGATCACTGGCGCCAGGGTTGGGTCCAGAGCGCCGTCTGACTGGCGGCAAAGATCCAGGGTGAAACGCACCACCCGCGCAAACTCCGGCGAAACCTTGAAAGGCGTTCCGGCCGGTGCGCGGTTGAACTGCGAGAGTTCACTGTCCGGCTGATAATGCGACATCTGGCGGTTGACCTCGAGCAACGTCCGCTCGACCGCCCCCCGTAATTCATCAAGCTGTTTCGGCTCCAGTGTCGCGCCCGCAATCTGGATGACATAAGGGCTGCCCATCGTCCTGCCTTCCCACCGCGTCACCGGCAGCTCGCCAGCGCGGGCGCCTGGGGCGCCCGCAACGATGCCAAACGATACCCAGAGCCAGAGGCTGGCTAGCAACGCAGAAGGAATGGATGTCGTTTGGCGCCTCACGGACAAAAACTCCTTCTGGCCAGCCGGGCGGGTAGGCGGGGATGGGGGTTGTCTGGGAGCCACAGGCGCCCGGCTAATACGATTGGAGCCGGTAGAACTTTTGTGGGCTGGCGCCAAGCGGGGTCGTAAAACTGAATCGTCCCTGTCCGTCAAACGCATTGGTTGCCACCCGCGCCCACGTGGCCGGGGCTTGCCCGGCATTCGTCGCCGACAGCACATAATACGCCCGGTTGACCGAACCAGTGCCGCTGAGAACCAAATTCCCTCCCTCAAGTCGCACGGAGGCAATGTAAGGCGGCGCCGGAGGAGCCACCGGCGTCCAGGTGGTGGACAGGCTGGTGAAATGCGGCGAGAGGTTCGGGTAGTTGGTCGTGAGGGGGGTGGGCCCTTTGACCCAGATCAGGCCGTTGGTGGTGTAGGGGCCCTGCCCCGAATCCTCGGCATATTGCACCCAGAACTTGTAGGTGCCGTCGGGCACCAGGTTGTTGTTCGCATCCCGGCAGTTCCAGGTCCAGATGACCGGGCTGTTGGTGCCGGTATAATCCTGGGCGGTGGCGCTGGTATAGCCATCCAGGTTCGTGCTGCCAGCCCGCGCCGTGTTCCACACCCCGCAGTGATCACGCCATTGCGAGCTGGTCCAACTGCTGGGGCCCTGCTTGCGCAGGCTCGTGATAAAAGTGCCCCCCGCAGTCGTTACCCACCCCACGGTATAATGCTTCTGGCTGGAGCCGTTATAGTCGTTGATCGTGCACCGGAAACGTGCCGCCCCGTCGGTCTGCGCGAGCACCAACGGCCCGTGCAGCAAAACGAAACCTATGAGACAGGATGATTTTAAGATCGTTTTCATACCGCATTCGCGGAGCGCTTCTGCCGCCGCAGTACGCGGCACCCGCACTGTAGCTCCATTCTTAGACGGACGCCCGGAAGAAAGCAATGACAATAATGCGCATATTGCAATACAAAACAATAAGCATAAATAATGAATTGCCGGTCTTTCATCGGCGGGCTTGCCCGCGCCCTGCCACCCCGGCCGGGCTTCCCGCCTGCTTTCCAAGCCCGGCCTCCCGCCGCAGCGCCAGTCGCCCAAGACAACAACCTCTATTCGGCTTCAATCCGGTAAAGATGGGTGCGGGAGCGCAGAAACAAGGCGTTTCCGGAGACCGCGGGGGAGGCCATGAACCCGTCGCCGAGCTGATTCTCGGCCAGCTTGCGGAACTGGCGGTCTGGGGCAAGGATGGTGGTTTTGCCTTCTTCGCTGAAGAAGTAAAGGCGCCCGGGCGCCGCCAGGGGTGAGGCGGAGTAATGGCCGCCGATGGATTGGCTCCACACCACCCCGCCCGTCAAGGCCTCCCAACAGGTGGCTGTGCCATTGTCATCCACGCCGAACAGCAGCTTGTCCACCAGCAGGAGCGAGGGTTTCTTGGGAACGTTGCGCCGGGCTCTCCAGACCACTTCGAGCTGAACACCCGGCAGGCTGTTGGTCCTGGCATCAAGGATGTCATCCCGTTTTCCGGGCCGGAGGGCGAGCAGTTGGCCGGAGGAGAAGCCGCTGGGCAAAAAGATGAGGCCGTGGCCGATCACCGGCCGCGTGCTGCCGGAGTAGCTGGTGCGCTCTTCCAAGCGCCAGAGTTCGGCCCCGGTTTCAGGCTCATAGGCGTAGAGGGCCTTCGAGCCCTGGCTCAGCAGGATGGGGCCCGCCGGCGCTTCGAGAATGTGGCAGGTGGCAAATGCCTTCCGGTAATCTCCGTCCATCTGCGGTTTGCCGTCCAGACCAAGGTCTTTGAAGTCAATGGACCGCTCGCGCCGCCACAGGGTGCGCCCGGTGGCGGCGTCCAGCGCCACCACAAACTGGTGGTCGCTGCCGTCGAAGTTCAGAAACAGCCGGCTGCCGTGCAGGATGGGCGAGGAGCCGGGGCCGCGGAAGTGGTTGCACTCGAAGTCGCGCCGCGCCCAGATGATTTCACCCGTGCGGGTGTCCAGGCAGGCGGTGGCGGCGGCGCCGAAAGTCAGATAGAGCCGTTCGCCGGCGATGACCGGCGTGGGCGAGGCATAGGTGTTGAAGGGGTGGCAGTACTGGGGCCTCTCGACATCAAATAATCTCAAGTCGCGCAATACCCTTCCGGAGTCGCGGTCCACGCATACCGCGGAAAGAACGCGCCCATCCTCAGTGGCGGTTGTCAGCCAAATCTGGTTCTCCCGGATCACCGGCGAAGACCACGCGCGCCCGGGAATCGGCGTTTTCCACTTCACGTTGCGCTGTTCGTCCCAGCGCAAGGGCAAACCACTGGAGAGAGTGGAACCATCGCCGCGCGGCCCGCGAAACTGGGGCCAGTCAAGGTCCTGGGCGGGGAGGCGCGGCGAGAGCATCGCCAGGGCGGCGGAAACGGCAATCCAATAGTTCATGGAGTTCAAGGAGTGGGGGGTGGAACGGCCTGCGACGCAGCCGGAAGATTGGTTTCTGCCGGCGCGGGGTGCGCGGGGGTTTTAGGCCGGCCGAGAAAGCCAAGAATCAGCAGGATCAGATTCAGGAGGATGCATCCACCGACGGCCAACCACAGGATTCGACGCATGACAGAAAAAACTTACTCGGCGGCCAGCAACTCGTAGCTGACAAAAGCCAGGTGCCGGCTGTCGGGAGACCAGGAAGGCACATTGATCGTGCCTTGGCCGCCGAAAAGTCGCGCCAGTTCCTGCACCGGTCCGCCGTTCAACGGCATCAGGCGCAGCCAGACCTTTTGGTTGGCCGGGTGTCCCGACACGGACTTCTCATAAGAGAGAAACACGATCCATTTGCCATCGGGCGAGGGATGCGGGAACCAGTTGTTGAAATCGTCATGGGTGACTTGTTCCTGAGCGGTGCCGTCGGGGCGCATCCGCCAAATCTGCATCAAGCCGGTGCGGTCGGAATTAAAGTAAATCCACCGCCCGTCCGGGGTATAGTCGGGTCCATCGTCCAAGCCCTTGGCGGTGGTCAGACGGCGCTCCTGTCCGCCAGCAGCCGGGATGGTATAGACGTCGAATTCACCCTGCCGTTCGGCGCAGTAGGCCAATGTCTGGCCGTTAGGCGACCACCCGTGCCAGTAGCTGGGCCCGAGCGAAGTGACCTGGCGCGGGGTCCCCCCGCTGGCGGGAAGAAGGTAAATAAGCGACTTGCCGGTTTGGGATTGGTCGCTGATCGCCAACCGGCTGCCATCCGGCGAGAATCCATGGTCGTTGTTGCAGCGGCTGGCAAAGCCGGTGTCCATCGGTTGAGGCTCTCCCCCGCCAAACGGCAGCCGAAAGAGGCGCCCGCCTGAATTATAAACAAAATGCCTGCCGTCCGGCGACCAGTTGGGCGCCTCGATGTGGTTGGTCAGACTGAGCACCACCCGCCTATCTTTCGAGGCGATGGCGATTGTCTCCAGCGAGGAATATAGCACGGGCTGAACTGCCGGGTCGGGTTGCCGGCGGACAAGCTGGACCCGGCTGAAGCGTGCCTTCTCCAGCGCGCGATCGTCATGGGCGCAAACGCCAAGCCCGACGTAAAGGGAGCCCTTGAAGGCGAGTCGCATGAAAGCGCCGGCGGGCCGAAGGGGTTCGCCCGCGCCAGCCGCGAGGGCGTAAAACACCTCGCCCTGGCGCGCCAGCCCCGTGATTGCACGTTGAACCTGCGAGAATTGAATTTCGCGGGTCGGCCCGCCCTGCACCTCCCGGAATTGCAGCGAGGTCAGGCCGTTGCCATGGATGGCCACATCCACATACGCCGCGTCCGGCTCCAGCCCCTCGCGCACCACCAGGCACGCTTTGCGGTGTTCATTGCCCCCCGCCCCCAGCCACTCAATCGCTGCGGCAAGAGCAAAATCGCCGGCCAGCCGCGTGTAAACAAAGTGGAACGCGTCGTTGGTGAACCACATGTTTTCGCCCCCGCCGGCGATTTCATAGCGACGAGCCGCGGGGTCATAAACCACCGCGCCAGGACGACTGGGCCGGCCAACGTCCGTGGCGGCCTCAAACGCGCCAAGGTTCCGGGCATCCGCCCCCTGTGCCGGGCAACTGAGCAACAGAGCGAGAAGGCTCGCAGCCGGAATCCGAGCACCGCCGCGAGAAACTCTGCGGGCCGCGGTCCGAACGAAAACAAATGGAGACGTGAGCACGGCCGGCATTTAACACCGCCCAAAGGCCGGGAGCAAGGCGGGAGGGGGACCACCGCCACCGGCCAGGGTGTCATTTGAAGGGAAGCAGCCAGGCCAGCAGGAGCGTCTCGATCAAGCCGGCGAAGGACATGGAGAAGGCCAGCACCGTCCAGGTGCGCAGCGTCTCGCGCTCGGTGAAACCGCTCAGCCGGCCGATCACCCAGAAACCGCTGTCGTTCATCCAGGAAAGGCCCAGCGCGCCAAAGCCGATGCCGAGAAACAGGTACATGGGGTGGTAGGGCAAATCGCCGCCCTGGATCACGCCCGCCACCATCGCAGCAGTGGTCAACATGGAAACCGTGGCCGATCCCTGAGAGAATTTCATCAGGACGGCAAACGCCCAGCCCAGGAAGATCAGGTTCACTTCGCGTCCGGCCAGGGCCAGGCGGATCGCCTCGCCCACGCCCGCGTGTTTCAACATCAAGCCAAAGGCGCCGCCGGCGCTGGTGATGAGGATGATGACCCCGCCGGTTTCCAGGGCGCGTCCCAGCAGCGCGCCCAGGCTGACCAGGTTCATCCGGCGCTGGCGGACCACCAGCGCCATGGCCAGCAGCGCTCCGATCAGCAGCGCCATGTTCCGATTGCCAAGGAACTCCAGCAGAACGTAAAGCCACCCCAGCCGGGCGGCGCCTCCAAAGGCGGCCAGGAACGACGCCGTCGAAATCAGAAAAATGGGCAGCAACACCGGCAGCAGCGACGCGGTGATCCCCGGCAGTTCGGACTCCGGCTTATGGGCAATGGCGCGCAATTCGTCTAGCGACAGGCCCACCGTTTCCCGGAGGGGCACATCGCAACGCCGGTTCAGCACTTGGGCCACCTGCCAGCCCACGGCGACCACCGGAATGGAAGCGAGCGTCCCCACAATGATGGACCACCCCAAATCCACCTTGAGAATCTCGGCCATCGCCAGCGGGCCCGGATGGGGGGCAACCAGCGAATGGGTGGCGGCGCCCGCCGTGCAGATTGCCAGGACGAACAGCGTGTAATCTTTCCCCGTCCGCAGCCGCAAGGCCCGCGCCAGCGGCACCAGCAGCATGAAAAAGGTGTCGAAGAAAATGGGCAGGCCCAGCGGGAACCCGCCCGCGACGAGCGCCGCGCCGGCCCGGCGTTCGCCAAACAACGCGAGGAATCGGCGCACCAATTTGTCCGCCGCTCCGCTTTCGAGAATGCAGATGCCGATAATCGCCGCCAACGCAATGACCACACCCACCCGCCCGCATACCGCGCCGAATTCCGACGTGGCCAGCTCGACGGCCGTGACCCAGTGGCTTTTTTCGGGTTCCCCCGGCAGGCTGCCGACCGGCGCCAACAGCCCGACCAGGACCGCCACGGCGATCAGCGCCAGGAACGGATGAAACCGCAGCCGCGTGATCAGGACCACGATGGTCACGATCGCGATGGCAAGAATGCCAAACGGCCACCATGTCAGGGTGCTGGACACAGCCGCCGTTTGCATCACAAAGACAATGGTCTAAAGACTGCCACGATGACGGCCCATCCTTCCCCATCCGCCCGCTGGAAGCAAGCCCGGCGGCGCCGCCGGTTCGAAAAACTGTCCCGCGGCACGAGGCTTGGAGCGGCGAGGAGCGCGGTTACTTCAGCCAAAAGCTGAAGTAGAGATACATGCTGCCGACCAGCAGGAGGATGAGCAAGGCCATGAGTTTGTTGGGCAGGTCCCAACTGGCCTTGATTTCCGCGGCCGCCTCTTTGTGAATCGAGCCGTAGGTCAAGCCGTGGGTTTTCTCCTCGGGCGGCGGCGGCGTCAGCAGCGACGCGACAATCATCAGGAGGGCGCTGGCGGCAAAGAGCAGGCCGGTGGCGTAAAGGAAATTAAAGTCGCCAATCGCCGCCAGGAACGCGGGGTGTTCCATCTTGCCGGACCCGAAGAAGGCCTGGATGGTGAGTTTGGTCATGCCGAGGACAAAGCCGCCGGCGAGTCCCCAGGTGGCGCCGTGTGAGTTAAGGCGTTTCCAGAACAGGCCGAGGAAGAAAACGGCGGTGATGGGCGGGGCCAGGTAACCCTGCACGCTCTGGAGGTATTGGTAAAGGCCGCCGCCCGAAATCTTGGCCATGACCGGAATCCAGATCATGCCCAGCCCGACGACGACAGTGGTGGCGATGCGCCCGACGGTCAGCAGGTGGCGCTCGGACTGGCCGGGCCGCAGTTTCTCATAAATGTCCACGGTAAAGAGCGAGGCGCTGGAATTGAACAAGGAGGCCAGCGAGCTCATCAGCGCGGCCAGCAGGCAGGCGACGATGAGTCCACGAATACCCTGCGGCAGGAGGGTGGTGACCAGTGTTGGGAAGACCTGGTCGCCTTTGATCGCGAAAGCGAGCATTTTCCGGGTTTCGCCGGTGTCGGTCTTGATCGTGGTTTCCTTCAGCTCGCGCGGGATGAAGAAGCCGGTCTTGCCGTTGGCTTCGCGGAGGCGGGCATTGACCTCCATCATCAGTTTGGTCTGGTCGGATTTGGACATCGCCACGTCATAGGCCTGGGCGAGCGCGGGGTCCTGTGCGCCGGCATTGAATTTCTTGTCGAGGGTCCAGCCGATCATGCCCGGAATGAGGAAGATGAGCACCGGCCAGACCTTGAGCAGGCCGCCAAACAAGGCGCCGCGGCGCGCGACCGCGAGGCTTTTGGCCGAAAGCGCGCGCTGGACGATGTATTGGTCCGTGCACCAATACCACAGGCCGATGATCGGCGACGCCATGAGGATGCCGAGCGTTGGGAAGGCGCTGGGGTCGAACAGGGACGATACGGTGGTCGGGCGCCACAGGGCGAAGTTTTCGGCATTGGTTTTGCAGGTGGCGACCAGCACGTCCCACCCCGCAAGGGCGCCGGCGCCGCCGCTGAGGCGGGACAGGCCGATGTAGGTGATCACAAAGGAGCCCAGCAGGATGATGACGGCTTGCGGGGTGGAGGTGTTCATAATGGCGCGCATGCCGCCGAAGACGGTATAGACGCCGGTGATGATTACGGTCGTGAAGGCCCCGATCCAAAACGCGTCCATGGTCTGGCCCAGGAACTGGATGGACAGTTCCGGCAGCAGGGCCTGGAAGACGATGGCGCCGGCATAAACCGTTACGCTGACCTTGGTAAAAACGTAGGCCACCAACGAAACGACCGACAACACCAGGCGGGTGCGCGCGCTGAAACGGCGTTCGAGAAACTCGGGGATCGTTTTGACGCCGGACTTGTAGTAGAACGGCACGAACAACCCGGCCAGCACGATGAGGCACCAGGCATGGAGTTCCCAGTGGGCCATGGCCATGCCGGTCGAGGCGCCCTGGCCTGCCAAACCCACGATGTGCTCCGAACCAATGTTCGAGGTGAAAATCGAAGCCCCGATCACCACCCAGCCGGCGTTGCGGCCGGCTAGGAAGTAATCGGTCGTATCTTTCTGATGCCGCCCATACCACCAGGCGACCCAGCCGATCAACCCGAAATAGAGGACGATGATGATCCAATCAAGGGGGGTCATAGAGTTCCTTTGGAAGGCCGGTTCTGGGCGGCTTCAGGCTGCTTATCGCTGCACCGAGAAGCGGTACATCATGGTGTGCTTGTACACTTGCCCCGGCTTTAGCACCACCGACGGGAAATTCGGCTGGTTGGGCGAATCGGGATAGTGTTGCGGCTCCATGCAGAAGCCGTTGCGGAACTGGTAAACCCAGCCGCCTTTGCCGGTGAGCGTGCCGTCCAGGAAATTGCCCGAGTAGAACTGGAGGCCGGGTTCGGTCGAAAACACCTCGAGCACGCGGCCGGTGGTCGGCTCGCTGACGCGGGCCTGCAGGCCGAACTTGCCCATGGGCTTGCTGATAACCCAGTTGTGGTCGTAGCCGTTGCCGAATTTCAACTGTTGGTTGTCCTGGCCGATGCGCGCGCCGATGGCGGTGGGCTTGCGGAAGTCAAACGGCGTGCCTTCCACCGGCGGGAGCTCGCCGGTCGGAATCAGCGTGCTGTCCACGGGGGTATAGCGGTCCGCGTTAATCATGACGATGTGGCCCAGGATGTCGCCTTTGCCTGCAAGGTTGAAATAGGAGTGCTGGGTGAGGTTGACCACCGTGTCTTTGTCGGTGGTGGCGGTGTATTCGAGCTTGAGGCCGTTGTCGGACGTGAGGGTATAAACCGCCACGACTGACAGGTTGCCGGGATAGCCTTCCTCGCCGTCCTTGCTGAGGTAGCGCAGTTCGAGGGCAGGGCCT
>CAZVYG010000063.1:12573-31823 GCA_964631605.1 uncultured Verrucomicrobiota bacterium | reverse complement strand
GTTCCGTTCGGGCGCGGAACTCATCGAGTTGCTCGTTGGTGATGAAACCGATGGAATAACATTCCGGATGCGGAAATGGCACCAGCACCACGGTTCGAAAGGCGGTTTTATTGCCCATGGACAACGCCTCGTTGACCTGTTTGATGGCGCTATAGAGCTTGCTCAGCAGCGGTACGCGCAGCAGCGTCGCGTCCACCCACTCGATCATTTTCTTCCCGAAATAATTGCGCGCCAGCCTCCCCACCAGCGCGATCAACAGGATCGCCAAGAGCAAAGCCACCAGGCTCCAATACCAATACATCGGGCCGTCGCCTCCGGCTTTGTGCGTGAGGTCTCGCGGGAGGAAAAACAGCAGCGTGTCGGTAATGTTGGCGACAGTGCCGAAGAGCCAAACCACCACCGCAATCGAGATGACCGCAGGAAAGACTATCACCAGGCCGGCCCAAAAATTGGCCTGCCAACTCTTGAACCAACTTTGTTTCACAAGATCAGGTTAGGACGCTTGTCCCTTTTCTTCAAAACAAAAGCAATGGCGCCGACAGGGGGCGGTCGGAAGCGGAATCGGATTTTGGCAGCGAGGAGGTTCCTGTTCGGGGGGGTGGAAAGTTCCCTTGCATCGGGGGGACGCGGGCCTATATTGGCGTTGCTATGCGGGACGCTTGGCGCGCCCGGCTCGAATATGTTAGTTCACTTACTGAAATCCAAAATTCACCGCGCCGCGGTTACCGGCGCCAACGTGGATTACGAAGGCAGTCTGACCATTGACCTGGATCTCATGGATAAAGCGGGTCTTCTGCCCTACGAACGAATCCTTTGCAGCAACATGGCTAATGCGGCGCGGTTTGAAACCTATGCCATTCCTGGCAAACGAGGGTCCGGCGACATCGTCCTGAACGGCGCCGCCGCCCACCTGGGAAAGCCCGGTGACCGCCTCACGATCATGAGCTTCACCGAGATGGAGGAGGCCAAGGCCAGGGTGTGGAAGCCGCAGGTGGTCGTTCTCGGCGCCAGGAACACAATCGTGGCAGAGCGCGGGATTTAACGTGACGACCTAAGAGCGGTGCTCCTCCAGGGGACCGGTTGTTTGGGCCGGGGAACCCGGGGCAGCGCCTGCGGAGCAATCCTGGGTTGATAGGGGGGTGTCCTTTTTAGCGCGGGACAAAACCTTGGACAAATCCCCGATTTCCATGTTCTATCTCGGCCCGCAATGGCTATGGAAGAAACGAACTCATTGATCGAACAGCGTCGCGCCAAACTGGCCGCGTTGCGAGCCCGGGGGATTGACCCGTTCCGAAACAAATTTACACCGACGGAAACCTGTGCCCAGGCGCGGGCGAACTATGCCGAAGGACGCGAGGTTGCGGTGGCGGGGCGCATTACGGCGCATCGTGACATGGGCAAGAGCATGTTCCTGGATGTGCGGGATCAAACCGGCCGGCTGCAGGTCTATGCCCAGAAGAACGTGCTGGGCGAGGAGTCGTTTGACCTATTCCGGCATCTGGACCTGGGGGATTTCATCGGCGCCAAAGGCACCCTGTTCACCACTCGCACGGGCGAGATTTCCGTTAAGCTTACCGCCTTTGTGATGCTTGCCAAGGCGCTGCGGCCTCCGCCGGAAAAGTGGCATGGGCTGGCGGACACCGAGATTCGCTGTCGCCAGCGGTACCTCGACCTGATGAGCAATCCCGAGGTCAAGGAGGTCTTCCTCAAGCGCAGCCGGATCATCACGGAAATCCGCAACTTTCTATCGGCGCGGGGTTTTGTCGAAGTCGAGACGCCGATGATGCAGCCGATTCCCGGGGGGGCGGCCGCCAAGCCTTTCAAAACCCATCACAACGCCCTGGGATGTGATTTTTATCTCCGCATTGCGCTGGAGTTGTATCTCAAGCGCCTGCTGGTGGGCGGAATGGACCGGGTGTTCGAAATCGGCCGCAACTTCCGCAACGAAGGGCTCTCGCGCAAGCACAATCCCGAGTTCACCATGCTCGAAGCCTACCAGGCTTACGGCGACTACGAAACCATGATGGAACTGGTCCAGTCCATGATTTGTCACGTGGCGCAGCAGGTGCTGGGCACGCTGCGGATCGAGCACAAGGATGCGGCGGGCAATGGGATCCGGACCATTGACCTCACGCCGCCGTGGCGACGCGTCAAATACAAGGACCTTGTTCGCGAGCGCGCCGGCGCCGACTGGTTTGAAATCCAGCCCGGGCAGCGGCGCGAACGGGCGGTGGCGCTCGGCGCCGAAATCGCAAAGGAATACGAGGATTTTGAAGTCACCCAGGCGGTGTTCGAGAAACTGATTGAACCCACGCTGATCAATCCCACCTTTGTCACGCACGCGCCCAAGGAACTGATTCCACTGGCGAAACTGTCCCCGGAGGATCCTTCCACCGTCGAGGTGTTCGAATGTTGCATTAACGGGCAGGAAATCGCGCCCGCCTACACCGAGCAAAATGATCCGATCGAGCAGCGCGAACGACTCGAGCACCAGGCGGGTGGCGAACAACAAAAGCTGGACGAGGACTTTCTGGTCGCGTTGGAGCACGGGATGCCGCCGGCCGGGGGCATGGGCATGGGCATTGACCGCCTGTGCATGATGCTCCTGGGACAGGAGAGCATCCGCGACGTGATCCTCTTCCCGCAGCTCAAGCCCCGGTAGGTTCTTCGGTTCTGGTCAGAAGCTCGCGTGTTCGGTTCGGGCGATGATTTCTTCTTGGAGTTCAAGGGACAGGTCGCAGAAGTAATCGCTGTAACCGGCCACGCGCACGATCAAGTCCCGATGGTTTTCCGGGTCCGCCTGCGCTTTTCGCAGCGTGTCGGCGCGCACGATGTTGAACTGAACGTGATGGCCGTCCATGCGGAAGTAGCTGCGCACCAGTTGGGCCCACTTTTCCAAGCCCGCCTCGGTGTTCACCAGCCCGGGTGAAAACTTCATGTTCAGGAGCGTGCCGCCGGTTTTCACGTGGTCCATCTTGCCCGCGCTCTTGATCACGGCGGTGGGGCCGCGTCGGTCGGCCCCCTGAACGGGGCTGATCCCTTCCGAGAGCGGCCGTCCCGCCTGGCGTCCATCCGGCATGGCGCCGGTCACGCTCCCGAAATAGACATGGCAGGTGGTGGGCAGCATCTCAACGCGGTAATGACCGCCGCGGGCATCGGGGCGTCCGTCCACTTCCTCGAAACAGGCGTTGAACACCCGCAACATCAGGCTGTCGGCGTAGTCGTCGTCGTTGCCGTATTTGCGCGTGCGGTTTAGCAATCGCTGCCGGAGAATCTCGTCGCCTTCAAAATTGGCGTCGAGTCGCTTGACCAGTTCCGGCAACGGGAGGCCGGGGCCGTTGCCGTTGGTGGCGGGGTCGAAACAGACCTGCTGCAGCGCGCTTAGGCAATCGGTGATGCTGCCCAGGCCCACCATTTGAATGAAGGTGTTGTTGTAGCGGGCGCCGCCGGCGTTGTAGTCGCGCCCTTGCTGGATGCAGTCGTCAATCAGCACACTGAGAAACGGGGCGGGCATGTGGTCGGCGTACATCCGTTCGATCAACCGGTTGCCCGAGATCTTTATGTCCAGGAAGTGCCGCAACTGGCGACGAAAGGCCGCAAACAGCTCGTCCAGATTCCGGAAGGCAGCCGGGTCGCCGGTCTGGGGACCCACTGGTCTGCCAGTGCGGGGGTCCACTCCGTTGTGCAGCGCCAACTCCAGCACCTTCACCAGGTTGAAATAGCCGGTGAGAATGTAGGCTTCCTTGCCGAAGGCACCCACTTCGACGCAACCGCTGCAGCCGCCGGCGCGGGCGTCCTCGAGGCTTTTGCCCTGTCGCAGTTGTTCCTCGACAACCGTATCGGCGTTGAAGATGGAAGGGAAACCGTAGCCGCGGGCGATCACTTGGAGGGCGTGCCTCAGGACCGTGCCCGGCGTTTTGCGCGAGAGCTGGAGATTGGTGCTGGGCTGAAGCAGGTGCATTTCGTCCACAATGTCCAGCAGCAGATGGGTGATCTCGTTGGAGCCGTCGGATCCGTCCCGCAGCAGGCCGGCGAGGTTGATGTTGGCAAAATCGGTGTAGGTGCCGCTCTCCGCGGCGGTCACGCCGACCTTCGGCGGCGCGGGATGATTGTTGAACTTGATGAAGAAACACTCCAGCAGTTCGCGCGCGCTCTCGGGGGTGAGCGTCCCGTCGGCAAGTCCCTGCCAGTAGAACGGCAGCAGGTGCTGGTCCAGGTGGCCGGGATTGAACGAGTCCCAGCCGTTCAATTCGGTGATGACGCCCAGGTGGCAAAACCAGTAGTACTGGAGAGCTTCGTGAAAATCCCGAGGCGCGTGGGCCGGCACCCGCTGGCATACCTCGGCGATCTTAAGCAGTTCACGCCGCCGTTGCGGCCGCGTTTCGCCTGCCGCCTGCTCGCGCGCCCGTTCCGCATGTCGCGCCGCAAAAAGCATCAGCGCGTCGCAGGCGACATCAAATGACTTGAGAGTTTCGCGTTTGGCGTAAGCCTCGGGATCACGCAGAAAATCCAGCCGGCTTATTGCCGCGGCTATGTCGCGTTTGAAGTCCAACATGCCCTTGCGGTAAATCTTGTCATCCAGGACGGTGTGCCCGGGCGCTCGCTGCTCCATGAATTCGGTGAAAATCCCGGCCTCGTATGCCTCCTTCCACTCGGGTGAAAGCTCTTGGAACATCCGGTCGCGCAGGGACCGTCCCCGCCAATAGGGAATGACCACTTTTTCGTAAAGCGTCAGGCATTCCTCATCCACCCGGTACCACGTCTTTGGCCGCGAATTGAGAATTTTGAGGTCCTCCAGGCTGTGACACGTCAACTCGGGAAAGGTCGGCACAGCCTTGGGCGCGGGGCCGCGCTCGCCCACGATCAATTCATCCTCACCGAGGTGGATGGATTTGTGGCGGCAAAGATGAAGGAAAGCCAAGGCCCGCATGAGGGGCGCGGAGTAGCGGCCTTGGTTGGCCTGGTAAAATTCGGTCAGTAGCCTGGCCCGCTCGCCGGAGATCGAGGGCGGGGTGTCCAGGCTTTGGCGGCGGAGTTTGGCGGTGCGGTCTGTCATAGATGGTTTGGGGGGGAGCGGTCGTCCCGACGTTGGGTCGGCGCAACGGGTCCCTACCCCCCGAGTTTAACCAAAAGGCCATGGCGTTGGAAAGGCACAAGCGCGGCCGACAAGGAATCCTCAGAAGGGTGCGGGCAGTCCGCAAGCAGCGGTTCCTGGCCCAGGCGGCGGACCTTGGCCACTCCCGTGCGGTGAAACGGCAGAAGATTGACCTGCCGCACCGAGGGGATGGACTTTGCTATCGCGGCAATTGCCTCGAGTTCCGCGGCATCATCGTTAAGGCGGGGAATGAGGGGCACACGGATCCAAATCGCGGGGTGGATTTGGGCAAGGCGCCGGAGGTTCTCCAGGATGACGCGGTTTGAGACTCCGGTGTGCTGGCGGTGTTTGGCGTCGCTGCTGAATTTAAGGTCGTACAGGAAAAGGTCCGCCAGCGGGGCGACGGAGGCCAAGTCCTCCCAGCCGGCCATTCCGCAAGTGTCCACGGCAGTGCGTAATCCGCAGCTTTTGCAGGCCGCCAGCGCCTCCCGCAGGAAGGCTGCCTGCAACAGCGGTTCGCCTCCGGAGAAAGTCACACCCCCGCCTGATTCGTCGTAGAAGAGGCGGTCCTCCAGCACCGCCCGGAGCAATTGGTCCACGGTCATTTCTTCGCCGATGATTTGCCGCGCCTGGGTGGGACAGGCCTCGACGCAACGGCCGCACAGGTCGCAGCTCGCGTTTCGCACCGGCAGCGCCCCATCCCCAGCCTGGGCGGGGGCGAACCGGCAGGCGCGCCGGCATTCGGCGCAAGCGATGCAGCGGGTCTCCAGCACGACCATTTCCCGCCTGGCAGCAATCCCCTCCGGGTTGTGGCACCACACACAGCGCAAGGGACATCCCTTCAGGAACACCGTCGTGCGAATGCCCGGCCCGTCCTGGACCGAATACTTCTGAATGTTGAAAACCAGGCCGTGTCGCATGCCGGCTAAACTCCGCAGCGCCGCAGAGCACGCAGTCTTGGCCGCCCATGAGCAGCGTGCAGACACGATGAGTCGGGTTGGAAGAAGCGACTTTGCGTATTGGGTTCGGGATCAGGAAATCCTTCCCGCATCAGGCCGGAGTGCCGGAGTTTGTCGCTCTCGGCCCATCGCTCGGCGGGGCTGGGGTGAAACCGTTCCGCTGCAACTGGTTCTTCCGCAGAAAGCACCTGCGTATCCTGCGCCACAATCGCGCGGCTTTCAAGGGTCATGGATTAACCTCAGGGATTAACCCCGTCTTTTCAACAGCCACTTCAAAAATTACTTCGCCAAGTGACGAATCTCGACCTTCCGAAATTCCACCGGGTGGCTTTCCGATTGCAATGAAATATAGCCGCCGTAAAGCATCAGGTCGGTCTGACCTTCCTTGATCAAGCGCCTGGCATCAGCGTCCTTGGGGTCCAATTGGGGATGGGCGTACTCGAGCACGGTTTCCCCGTTGATCCGGTGGATGATGCGTTCGTTGCCACGCACTTCAATCTCCGCTGTCACCCACTGTTCGCCATGAAAGGTCTTGGAGCGCGACTCGGTGCAATGCCGTGTGATCAACTGGCCGTCCATCACCACGTGCGTCCCCGGCGTGCACAGGTTGCCGGTGGTGCGCGGATGCTGCCCGTCACCGCCCAGCAACTGGACCTCGATGGACACGGGAAAATCCTGCTCTTTTGTCATGGTATCAGGCGGCTGGCAGTGGATCATCACGCCGCTGTTCCGCAGCGCCCACCCCGGGCCGCCTTTCGCCTGGTCGCCCAGGAAACGATACTCCACCCGCAGCACGTAATTGGAAAACGGTTCGCGGTAAAACAGGTGGCCGAACTTGTTGCCAAACTCCGAGTAACCTTCATAACTGACAGAAATCGCCCCGTCTTTGACTCGGAAGGTGTTGGCGTAATTGTCGCCTAAGTCGTGTCCTTTGATTTTCGGGGTCCAGCCGGTCAAATCCTTGCCGTTGAACAGCGGAATCCAGCCGTCGTTTCCGGCGGCAGGCACGCTGCGTGCCGAGATGGCCAGAATGACCACGCCCAGGATGATAGTCGGCCCGCCACGATAAGAACGTTGCTTCGTCATGCCGCAAATCATGGCCTGTCCTGGAGTTTCGTCCAGCAGATTCAGGCGGCGCCGATGCCGACCACGACCGGAAAACCTTGCCCCCACCTTCCCTCATCATGTCGGCGGTGCGGCTAATTCGGTCGTTGCCGCACGCCCGCCAGTGGTGTTGAATGGTGACTGGCTCAAGAACCATGCAAAAGTCTTCGAGGGTAAGTGGTGGTTTGCCAGATGGGCATGTTGCCCCGCGGGATGGTTTCACCCTGATCGAGTTGCTGGTGGTCATCGCCATCATAGCAATCCTGGCCGCCATGCTTTTGCCCGCGTTGTCCAAGGCCAAATCCCGGGCGGTGCAGACCCAGTGCTTGAGCAACCTCAAGCAGTGGGGAGTGGCCGTTGCCCTGTACGGCGGCGACAACAACGAGCGGTTTCCCGACAACACCGACGCCCCGGATTTGGCTTGGTTGAGTCCGTCCATGCATACGAATTTCTACCCGGGGTACCTGTTCAAGAATGTGGTGGGCACGAGTACGACTCCGCGAGCGAAGAATGATGTCATTTACTGTCCGACGGACGTGTGGCGGCGGGCCTATGAGGCGGGGAACAACGTGAAGGGCTTGATCGGCTACCATTGGTTACCGGCCCGCGCCACCAACCCGACCTACGAGCGATTTGGCGTCAAAGAGTGGTTCTATCGGAAAAAGGGCGGCGGCGCCTATCGCAACGCGCCGGTGATGGTGGACTGTATTGAGAACGGCGGGGCCGGAACGTTGGCCTGGCTGATCTCGCTGCCCTCGATCCGCTACACGGGGCCTTCCTCGAGCCACCCCGGGCCAAGTGGTGTCCCGACGGGTGGCAATTTTCTGTTTGAAGATTCGCGCGTCGAGTGGATCGGTTTTAACGGGGACACCAATAAAATTGCTCCCGCCGCACAAAGCACGGCCGGCATCTATTTCTGCAAACCGGTAAAGATCGGCAACGGGCCGTGGTAAGATTCGGCTGGCGGGCACTCTGACAGCCGCCAGCCCGCTCCAAGGCTGGTGCGCGGTGTGCGCGAGACTTCCCATGCCGGCGGAGAGTTATTGGCCGACTTCGAGCTGAAAATTGCTGGCCAAGTTTCTCGGAATCGGGCACGGTGGCGTCATGCTCAACACATACGCAAATCTCAGGATACTCCTGGTTTTGGCAGTTCTCGGGTCCTCGGCCTGCGCGCGGCTTGAGGCCCGGGCTGCGGCCCCGAAATTGTGCGTGTCAGAGAACCGGCGCTTTCTGGTGTATGAGGATGGGCGGCCGTTTTTCTACCTGGGAGACACGGCGTGGGAGTTGTTCCACCGCCTGAACCGCGAGGAGGCGGATCGCTACCTGGCCAACCGGGCGGCCAAGGGATTCACTGTGATTCAGGCGGTGGCTCTGGCCGAGCTGGATGGACACGCCGATCCCAACCCCTACGGGTTTCTGCCCTTGGTGGATCTCGACCCAGGGCGGCCCGCCGTGCGCGAAGGGGCCGACAATGATTACTGGGACCATGTGGATTACATTGTGAACAAAGCGGAGACGCTGGGACTTTACATTGGTTTCCTGCCCACATGGGGGCGTTATTGGCATGACGCCGTGAAGGATGGCAAACCTCTCTTTACACGCGAAAAGGCGGAAACGTATGGGGAGTGGCTGGGGAAACGGTATCGTGACAAGGCGCTCATTTGGATTCTTGGAGGCGACCGGACGGTGGATAATGATGCGCAAAAGGAGATCATCGCCGCCATGGCGCGAGGCTTGCGGCGGGGGGACGGCGGCAGCCACCTCATCACGTTTCATCCGCGCGGCGGGGGCAGTTCCTCGCAGTATTTCCACGAGGCGGATTGGCTGAACTTCAATATGCGACAGAACGGCCATGGGGCGGAGTACACCGGCAGGTATGAAAACACCCGGGCCGATTATGACCGAAAACCGGTCAAGCCGGTGCTCGATGGTGAACCCCTCTATGAGGATCACCCTGTCTCCTTCGATGCCGGCAAGCAGGGACACTCCATTGCGGCGGACGTGCGCCGTCCGCTTTATTGGGACCTGTTCAGCGGCGCGTTCGGGCACACCTACGGGCACCACTCCGTATGGCAGATGTGGACGCCGGCGCGCAAGCCGGTCAACAATCCCTTGCTGCCATGGTTCGAGGCTGTGGACCAGCCAGGGGCGGGCCAGATGCAACATGCCCGCTGGCTGCTGGAGTCCCGTCCCTTCCTGACCCGAATGCCGGACAATGACATCATCGTGACCACCTCGGTGCCGACGGCCGTCCCGGGCGCGGGGCGATACCGGATGGTTGCCACGCGCGACGCCGAGGGCAGCTACGCGATGGTCTATACCCCGGCGGGACGCAGTTTCAAGGTTCGCATGAACAAAGTCAAAGGTCCGCAGGTGAAGGCGTGGTGGTATGATCCGCGCACTGGACGTGCCCAACTCGTGGGCACATTCCCCAATACCGGCGAGCGGGAATTCAGTCCCCCCGCCATGGGTGAAATGCAGGACTGGGTGTTGGTGCTGGACGATGAATCGCGGAATTTCCCGAAGCCTGGCCGGCCCTAAAGCGACCCTCCGCCCCATGCCTGTAAGCTCCGTACCGGGCCTGGCCGAACGTCCTCGCTTCAAACAGGCACCGAAGCACCTTCGGGATGCACCTTCGGGATTGACGATTCGGGTTCAGCCGAGGACAATCCGGAGCCATGAAACGTGCTTTCCGCTTCTCATTGCTTTCCATGACCTTTCTGACCACCAGCGTGCTGCCTGCGGCCTTCGGGCAGGTTTTTTATGGTGACCCGCCCGACGATCATCATCCGTGGGCGATTCATGATCAGAACCGGCCCAAACCGCCGGTCGTTACTCCGGGCACCTTCAGCACGCCCGAGCAGGCCGGCAAACCGCCGTCCGATGCCATTGTGCTGTTCGACGGAACAGACCTCAGCAAATGGAAGTCCGCCAAAGAGGAAGGCGGGCCGGCCCAATGGCTCGTCAAAGACGGCTACATGGAGGTGGTGGCCAAGGCGGGCGATATCCGCACCATTGAGGAATTCGGCGATTGCCAGCTCCATGTCGAGTGGGCGGCGCCGGCAAAGGTCGAGGGTTCCAGTCAGGGCCGCGGCAACAGTGGCATCTTTCTGATGGGCCTTTGCGAGGTCCAGGTACTGGACTGCTATAACAACGAAACCTACGCCGACGGCTACGCCGGCTCCGTTTACGGTGTCAATCCGCCGATGGTCAACCCCTTGCGGCCGCCCGGCCAATTCCAGGTCTATGACATTGTTTTTCGCCGCCCGATCTATCGCGACGGTAAAGTGCTGGATCCCGGCTACGTAACCGTCTTTGTCAATGGTGTGTTGGTGCAGGACCACACCCCCTTGGAAGGTCCCACCGGCCACATGAGACGAACCACGCCCGGACCGTTTCCCGAGCGCGGCCCGCTGAAGCTCCAGGATCACGGCAATCCCGTGCGGTTCCGGAATATTTGGTACCGGAAGCTGCCGCCACGCGCGGTCGAGGGGGGAACCGACGGCTGGCTGAGCACCGAGGCCGCCATGGCCAAACGCCGGGAAATTGCCGAGAGCATTCGAAAGGACGCCGCCAAGCTGCCCACCCCCCTGCCTCGGATGTATCGCCTTTTTGAGTCGCTTATCTATCAAAAAGACTTCGCAGCCCAGCAGCAGGCGGAAGAACTGGCCCGGCAGTACGTCGCCAGCTTGCGGCAGTTGCCGCCGGACCAGTTGGCTGGCAGGAAGGACGAAGTCAAAAGGTTGGACGCCGTCTTCCAGTATTTGGCTGCCCACAAGTTCCTGCCGGCCGATTTCGGGCCAAGGGTCGAAGTGCAAAAGCTCATCAAGGAGCAGCGGTGGGATAAACGCTAACATTGACAGGCCCCATGACGATCGCGATGGGAGTTGTGGCCGGGTTCGTTGCCTGGTTTCTGGTGCGCTACCTGGTGGCAGGCATCTACACGGTCAACCAGGACGAGCGGGCCGTGAAGACTGGTTTTGGCCGGGCCGAGCGGGTCGGCGAGGCCACCATCCTCCAGGACCCCATCGCCGAGCACCTGCGCCCCGAGGAACGTCAGCGCTATGCCTATCCTCAGGTGCGGGTGATCCCGCCCGGCGGCCCCTACTTCAAATGGCCTTGGGAAAAGGTTTACAAGGTCTCCATCGCCACGCAGACGGTAAACATGGCGTTCGACCCGGAGACGCCCTCAGCCAACCAAAGCGGCACCCTGCTCGAGGCGGTCACCAAGGACCAGTTGAACACAGGCTTGACCGGCCAAATCCGCTATCGCGTTTCCGAAAAGAATCTTTACGCCTACCTGTTTGGCGTCAAGCGGCCCATCGTCCATGTCATGGGCTACTTTACCTCGGTTCTCCGCGAGAGGATCGCGAACTTCGAAGCTCCGCCGCCACCCGCGGAAGGAGTGCTTCCCACGCCCGAAAACGCCACGGTTGCCATAGGGGTTTCCATCAATGACCTCCGGAAGAACCTGCGTGCGATCAACGAGCACATGGACCGTGAATGCCGTTCCTCCGAGGCGCGCTACGGCATTGCCCTGGATGCCTCCCTGATCACCGGCATTGACCCGCCGCCGGAGGTGGAGTCCGCTCTCGCGGCCATCAATACCGCCTATAATCAGGTTTCGTCCGACATCAGCCTGGCCCAAGCCGCTGCGGACCAGAAACTGGTGCAATCGCGCACGGCCGTCGAGATCGAAACCCTCAAGGCGCAGGCCGAGGTGGAACCGCTCAAAGCCGTGGCAGATCAGTTGCGCGAGTTGAAAAAGACCGGACCCGACGCGCTGCCGGCCTACGTGCGGAACGTGCGTCTTAAACTGTTCAGCGAGGCCAGCCGCGCCATCCTGGAGGTGCCCCATGGTTGATTTCCTCATTGCTGGCGTTGGCACGTTCCTCGCGCTCTTCATCCTCGGGCCGGTCGTGTCGGCGTTCTGCCGCGCCCTCGGGGTTTACACCATCGTCCAGGAGCGCCAGTGCCGTGTCTATGTGTTGTTCGGCAAGGTGGTCCTGGTTCTCAATGAGCCGGGACTGCACCTCCTCTGGTTCAAGCTGGGCTGGAAAGCCCCACTGGTCAATTGGATCGGACGCTGTCATGTGCTGGACATGCGCCTGGACCAGGAATACCTGCGCAGCCAGCCGGTGAATTCCGAGGAGGGCGCCCCCATGGGCATCGGCATTTGGTACGAAATGTTCATTAGCGACCCGGTGGCTTATTTGTTTAAGAACGCGGATCCGCGGGGCTCCCTGCGGGCTAATGTCAGCAGCGCGGCCGTCCGGTGCCTGAGCAACCTCAAGCTCGAGAACATGCTCGAAAACCGCCACGCCATGAGCCAGTCCGTCCGCGAGGAGGTCTCCCCCAAATCGCACGATTGGGGATACAAACTCGGCTCGGTTTACATCCGCAAGGTCCATTTCCGCGACCCGGGCATGATCAAGCAGATCGAGTCCAAAGTCGTCAACCGGCTGCGACAGGTCACCTCGGCAATCAGGCAGGATGGCGCCAACCAGGTCAGCATCATCACCAGCACCGCCGAGCGCCGCGCCGCCATCGAGTTCGCCAAAGCCGCCGCCCTGCGGCCCCGCATCGTTGGCGCCGCGCTCCAGGACATCGCCCGTGACCGGGACATCCTGTTTGCCATGTTTGACATTCTCGAAGCCCAGAAGATCGTGGAGGGCGAGGCGGACATTACCCTGATCCCGAAAGGCAACGAGCTGCTCAAGCAACTGACCGCCACCGTCCTCGAGCCGTGTTCCGGGGCCCCGGTTGCGAAACCAGGGGGCTGACGTGGCGGCTCATGCAACTTGCGGCGCAACCTGCCCATGAACACCGAACACCGTTATCAGGCCAGCCTGAACCGCTACATTACCGCGATGCGCAACGAAAAGCCGGACCGCGTCCCCATTCGGCCGTTCGTCGCCGAGTTTACCGCCCGGTACGCCGGCTTCACCTGTCAGGAGGTGGCTCACGATTACACCAAGGCCTTCGAAGCCGCGTTACAGACCGCCAAAGGGTTTGAGTGGGACGCGGTTGTGCCCAACATGGTTTACGTCTGGACGGGCCTGGCCCAAGCCGTCGGCTTGCGTTACTACGGCATCCCGGGCATCGGCATTCCGCATACGACCGGCTTCAACTACATCGAGCCGGCGGAAGGCAACGCGTTCATGAAGGCGGACGAATACGACGCCCTCATCGCCGACCCGACCGCGTTCCTCTACAACACTTGGCTGCCCCGCGTCTCGACCGAGGCGGTAAAACCCGGCGCTCCCTCCACCTATCGCCACAGTCTGGCTTTGGTGAAAGGCGCCATGGCGATGCTCTCCTACTTTTACGCCTTCGGTCCCCAGATCGCCCGGCTGCGTTCCGAGGCCGGGACGGTCTCTGCCATCGCCGGGATTTTCAAGGCGCCTTTTGACATCCTCGCCGACAAGCTGCGGGGGTATGTCGGCTTGACGCTGGACATGCACACCCAGCCGCACAAGGTGCTCCAGGCGTGCGAAGCGCTCATGCCGCATTTGTGCCACGTGGGCCTCACGACGGCCGACCCGGCCAACCTGGTTCCCATTGGCTTCTGGATGCACCGCGGCTGCGTCCCGTTCATCAACCCCCGTCAGTTCGCTTCCCATTACTGGCCCACGCTCAAGCCAATCATTGAAGAATTCTGGAAGCATGGCCACCAGACTCTCTTCTATGCCGAGGGGAAGTGGAAACATCACCTCGAGACTTTCCGGGAGCTGCCGGACCGCAGTATCGTCTTTCATTGCGACCAGGACGACATCTTTCACGTGCATCAAAAGCTCCATGACAAATTCGCCCTCAGCGGGGGCGTCCCCAACACCCTGTTGAGTTTTGGCGAACCGGACGAGGTCCGGGTTTTTTGCCGGCGCGTCCTGAAGGAAGTCGCGGGCAACGGCGGCTACATTCTGGATGCCGGAGCGATTATGCAGGACGATACCAGCGTCGAGAACCTGCGCGCCATGACCGAGACGGCGCTGGAAGATGGCGTGTATTCGGCCGGCAGCTACCAGCCGCCGGCGGCCACCCCGCCCGCCGAACTGCCGTCGTCCCGCGCCAGCCGCCAGCAGGTTCAGGGCCTCGCCGGCCGGCCCATTCCCGCGGTTCGGCCGGGGGTCTGTTTTCCGTGGGAGGAACGGGTGAAGGAGTTGCCGGAGATCACCGGCTGCCCGGAGCTGATCCGCAAGGTCTGGGAGGACATAGACGCCTTCGGGAACATGTATATCTGGCAGTTGCTGCTGAGCTTTTGACCCGCGGGCTCACGCCGGAGCAACGGTGATAATCCGCTCGTCGTGGCTTGGCACCACCTTCTGCCCAGGCTCCACCACGAGAAAATCCGCTTCCTGCCAGTCGCCGTTCAGCCAGCGTTCAAACAGGCTGAAGTCCCCCTCGAGTTGGTCGTAATCCCAGCCTTTTTCCGCGCAGATTCTCCGCACCTTTTCCTCGAGTCCGAGGTGCTTGAGGAACTCGAACTCAATCAATGTGCCGTGGGTGTAGGAGTTGGCCCAGCGGCCCATCTCCTCCATGAGAAACCGCGCCTGCTCTTCGCCATAGTTCGCCACCCAGGCTTCGTAGTTGGCGTTCAGACTCAAACTCGCCGGCACCGACGCGCCCCCAAGGAACAGGCTCTTCTCGCCCCGGCGCGTGGCGCACTCGATCCATCCGGAGGTAAAGTAGTAAGTGCCGGGTCGTTCGGTAAAACAGCGTTGGTAACGCTCCTTGGACCCCAGGAAGAAGGTGATGCAATCATGCGCGCGCGGAATCACCAGACGGGTATGGGGGCAGGTCAGGTCCGTCAGGATATTGCTGCACAGGCCGTAACCCAGAAGAATGGCGTCGTATTTGCCCGCAGCCACGGCGTCAATTCGCTTTTGGATCTCGACCCGCCCGGTCGCGGGAGTGTCATGATAGCCTTGGGTGAGAAACTCCACGTCCCCCAGGTGAGGGGAGCGGGCTGCGGCATAGCAGATTTCCCGAACCGCGATCTCGCAGGCTATGACCTTAAGAAACATCCAGGGTTGGCGGGAGTGGGATCCAGGTTCGCGCCGCGGGAGGCGGGTCCTTTAATTTTTCCGGGCCGTCCAGCGGATGGCCTGCCGCAGCAATTGGCGGTAGGCGGGGTTCTCGTATGCGAAATGGTCGTGCCCCAATTGAATATAGACCACGCGCGAGGCGGCGTAGGTCTTGGCCCACCCGATGACCGGCCCGCTCTCCGGCTCCGTCGCCGTCAGCAGCGGCGTGACATCCGCGGCCACGTCAAACCATTTATAGGTCTCGTCATGAATCTCAAAGTCTTTGAGCCCGGCCGTGACCGGGTGCCCGCCCGGCGCGATCCCGACCTTGAAATGCACATCGTGCTTGTAGGCCGAGCGCGGCTTTTCCACCCCGTCCACCACGGTTTTGGCCAGGTAATATTTCGCCCCGATGATTTTGGCGTATTCCGGCCACTCTTGATAGGAGGCGATGGCGTGGTGCAGCACCACCAGGCCCTTGCCGGCCTGCAGCAGCGCCAGGAGGTCCGCCTTGGCCTCCTCGTTGATCGGTTGCCACATGTCGTAAAGCACAATCACGTCATAGCTCTTTGCCGCCTCCGGCCGCCATTTCGCATGTGCGTTGGGGTGTTCCACCGCCTCGTAGGCAATGTCAGGGTTGTCCTTGAACATTTGGAAAAACTGCGGCTTTTCGAATCCGTGTCCGCCCGTTACCACCAGCACGCGAATTTTTCCGTCCGGGCTTGGGTTGGCATCCGCCGCCGGCAATCCGGCAACAAAGACGCAAGGCGCCAAAAACGCGAAAAACATTAAAGCATGCGAGAGCTTCATGTGACCGGATGTACCACACGCTTCACAGGATTCAAGTTCTTTCCGGCAACTGCACCCCTGATTTGAACCTGGAACCTTCAGTGGGAACCGGGCGGTCGGCCAGTTCGATGTACAGGGCGGCAGGGGTGGGCTGGCAGGGGCGGCGGTGGGAGATTGGGCAGTGTTCGGTTGCATGGCATACCTCGTACTTTTACCGGTCTGGTTTTTGCATTCTCGTATCCTGGTCCGCGTGTCGGTGCTGGTTTACCCAATCGGCCACGGGCTGTCAACTAAAGTAGCGGTGTCAACACGCTATTCGTGGCGCAGCGCCTCGATTGGGTCCAGCTTCGCCGCGGCTTTGGCCGGGTAGAGACCGAAAATGATTCCAACGGCACCCGAAATGCCGAACGCCAGGAGCACCGACCAGGGGGTCACAATGGTCTTCATCGTGGTGAGACTGGAAACGACAATGGGCACTAAAATGCCAACCATCACCCCAATCAGCCCGCCGCCAAACGAGAGGACCACCGTTTCGACCAGGAATTGCAAAGTGATATCGCCGCGTTTGGCGCCCAGTGCGCGCCGAATGCCGATTTCCCGCGTTCGTTCGGTCACCGTGGCCAGCATGATGTTCATGATGCCAATGCCGCCGACCAGCAGCGAAATGGCCGCGATGGAACCCAGCACGATGCTGAATATCCGCTTGGTTTGTTCCGCCTGACGCAACAATTGCAGCGGCACGATAATCTCATAGTCATTCTGGTCGTGAAACCGGCCCAGGAGGGTCTTGATCTGGGGATCGGCGGTTTCCACCGCCGCTGTATCCCGCATCTGCACCGTGATCTGGTGGAGTTGCACCTCCTCGGCCTCAAAGCTCCCCGCACTCCTGCGAATAAGGATTTCGCCAAACCGGGTTCGCGAGGTGCTCAAGGGGATGTAAACGTTGTTATCGAGCGGCTGGCCCTCCATCTTTCCGGATTGCGTCCGCTGCTCGGGCTGGCTCCGCTCCTGGATGATGCCGATGACGCGATAATAAAACGTGTCAATCCGCACGCTGTGCTCGAGCGGATCCTGGATCGGGAACAGCCGCCGGGCCAGGCCCGTGGTAATGACGCACACATTCTCCTGGTATTGCTCATCCATCGGCGCCAGAAACCGGCCCCGCACCACCGCCGCTCCCCCCACCTCCGGGTAGAACGGCAGGGTCCCAATCACCTGGCAGGGGACCTCATTCTGGGCGAACCGGACATTCTCTCGAATGATTCGCATGGGCAGCAATCGAACCACGCCGGGAATGGTCGCCATCAACCGCCCGCCGTCGGCGTAGGTCAGGCCGTATTTGAGTTGCATCCCGCGCGAGCCGCCCATCCCTTGCTGTCGCGCCTGTTCCGGCGGCTTCAAACTGCGGATCAGGATGTTGTTGCTCCCCAGTTTTTTGATCGCCTCCTGCGCCTCGTACGACGCCCCCTCGCCAATGGCCAGCATCGCGATCACCGAGCACACGCCGAAAATGATCCCCAGCATCGTGAGCGAGGAGCGCAGCTTGTGCAGCATCAAGCTTTTGATTCCCAGCCGCACCGTGATCACGAACTGGTAGGGAATAATCAGCCGCCTCAACGTCATAACCCCTTTCCGCCGCCTCCTGCCGCGGGCGGCAACTGGTCTATGTCCTGGTCCACCACCCCGTCTTTCATCCTCACCACCCGGTGCGCCCGCGCGGCGACTTTGTCGTCGTGGGTGACCAGGATGATGGTCTTGCCGGCTTGGTTCAGCCGCGAGATCAGGTCAAGCACCTCGGCGCCGGTGCGCGAATCAAGATTGCCGGTCGGCTCGTCGGCCAGGATCATCAAGGGATCGTTCACCAGGGAGCGCGCCACCGCCACGCGTTGTTGTTGCCCGCCGGAAAGCTGCGTCGGCCGATGGTGGAGGCGATCCCCCAGGCCCACCAATCGGGCCAGTTCAACGCAACGATCATACGTCGCTTTCAAGTCCACTCCGCGGTAGAACAATGGCACCTGGATGTTCTCGATCACCGTCAACTGCGCGATCAGATTGTACGATTGAAAAATGAAACCAATGCGCCGGCCCCGCGCCTCCGACAGCTCATCATCGCTCATCCGCGACACATCCTCCCCCCCCAGCCAATACCGTCCGGACGTTGGACGGTCCAGACAGCCGAGAATGTTCAGCAGGGTGGATTTGCCCGAGCCCGACGGACCCATGATCGCCACAAAGGAACCTTCCCCGATGGCCAAATCCACGCCCGCCAGGGCGCGCACGATGTTTTCTCCCCCCAGATAGTAAGTCTTTTCAACCCGTTCCAGA
Source organism: uncultured Verrucomicrobiota bacterium (assembly GCA_964631605.1). Lineage (GTDB taxonomy): Bacteria > Verrucomicrobiota > Verrucomicrobiia > Limisphaerales > UBA8199 > JARKQH01. Next base: position 13,527 of record CAZVYG010000063.1, on the reverse strand, counting down.
CGGATGATACTGTTATTGCCGCTCGAGGACGGCGGCACTGCGGCGGGGTTGCCGGCTTGCAATTGCATGAGCAGCCAACCCTAACGTGGCGTTGTCACAGGCGGGCGCTGCCCGCCTTCCTCTCCCGCTCCCGTCCGGCCCCCGCCACTCTTCGCGTCCGGACCGGACCGCTCGCCTCCGCCGCGGGGCCCCCGCCCCCCGCCGAACCTCGCCCGTAGCACCGCCCGCTCGTCGTCATCCAACTCGCCGTCCCCATTCTTGTCGAATTGCCGCAACATTTCCTCCCGGCTGAGCCGGCCGGACGCGGCGTTGGTGCCGCCTGGACCAAAGCCGCCCTCGGCCAACCTCGCCGCCATCGCCGTTCGCATCGCCTCGCGCTCTGCTTCATCGAGTTGTCCGTCCCCGTTTCGGTCGAACTGTTTCAACATCTCCTCGGGATTGAAACTCCCGCGCCGCCCCGACCCAGGCGTCCCGTTGTCGTCCCTGGCACTGGCGGTTTCCGCCGCTTCGCCATTGAGAGCGCGATCACTCCCGCGCACCGGAAGGTCGGCGCGTGGGGGTGGCGGGTTGGTTGAAAGCGTGGCCTTCTCAGCATCGGCCAGCACGCCCCGTTCAAGGTCCTTCTCCTGCGTGTCGAACGGCGGTGAGAGCAGCACGCGCTCGCCTTCCTTCAGCCCCTGGGTGATCTCGATGAACTTCGTGTTATAGAGTCCGACCTCGACTGGCTTCGGTTCGAACTTGCCCCCACGGGCCACGTAAACCGCCTGGGTGCCGCGATAGCTGGTCACCGCCTGAATCGGCACCGAAAGGGTGTTGGCAATGTTTGTGACAATAATCTCGGCGCGGGCGGATACCCCAGGCTTCACATTCGGGATGGTGTCGGTCAGGTAAACCTCGGTGTTGTACACTTTCAGGTTCGGATTGCCCCAGCGGCTTTGGGTGTCCGGCAGCGGC
>CAZVYG010000063.1:0-12563 GCA_964631605.1 uncultured Verrucomicrobiota bacterium | reverse complement strand
GGCGCCACCCGCTCCACCACCCCCCGGTAGCGCTGATCCGGCGCCGAATCCAGCGTCACATAGGCCGGCAGACCAGGGCGGATCATGTTCACATGCGATTCGTGAATCTTCACCGTCACCTTCATCCGCGACAAATCCGGGAGCTTGATCAGCTCCTGGCGATTCCGAACCACCGCGCCGCCTTCAATCAGCGACTCGCTGCTGAACCGGTTCTCGCTGACCTGATACACCACCAGGCCGTCTTGCGGCGCCACGATGCGGGTGGCCTCCAGGTTCTTGCGGTCCCGTTTGAGCTTCTCCTCGTTCAAGGCCAGCGTGTTGAGTTGCGTCGCCAGATCCGCCTCATACTGTGCCATCTTGCGCCGGTTCTGGTTCACCACCCGCTCCAGTTCCTCCTCCGCCTGCCGGACGTCGGACTCGTATTTTTCCCGGCTCTTGACCGAGTCAAAATTCTGCAGCAGCCACAGGGTGTTGGTCGCCACCGTCAGGGCGTTGAGGCTGTTGAGAACCGAGAGCCAGTCGCTGGCCGCCTTTTGTTTGGTTTCATATCCTTTGGCCGCCAGGTTCGTCGAGTTGCGGTAGGTGTCCAGGTTGACCGCCAATTGCGCCTCGGCCTGGACCACCTTGTTGCTGGCTTCGATCAAATCCACCAGCCGCTGGCCCTGCTCGTACTTCTCCCGGTCAATTTTGGCGAATTTCAATTTGAGCACCGCCGCCAGGTAGTCGCTGTTGGTCGCGCTTTTCTGGATCTCGAGCTGCGCCTGCGCCTGCTCGACCGCGAATTTGGCCTTTTCGTAGGCGATCTGCTGCTGGTTGACCTGGTCCTGCGCCTGCGCCGAATCCAGCTCGACCAGCAGGTCCCCCTTCTTCACATAGGTCCCCTCCGGCACAATCCAGATGATGCGCGCCGTCCCCTCCACTTCATTGCGAATGCTCACTTCGCTGACCGCCGCCAGCGTCCCGCCCTCGACCACGGTGACGGTAAAGTCCCCGCGCTTGACCTCGTAAAACTCGGTGGCGCTGGCGTTGCGGGGCGAGGGCCGGACCAGGAAGAACAAGCCCAGGAGGATAGCCGCCGCCGCCAGCAGCAGACCCGGCCGCCGTTTCAACCGGGCAAACAGGCCGTTGGGAACGCTGGTCGAAGGGGCGGGGGAACTCACGGGATTGGAACTGGGTTTCATGATGCGGGCTCCAGAAATTGTTCGGGCGGCAGGACTCTGTCGTCAGGCATGCGCAACGGGGGCGCGCCGCGTTGTTCGGGCTTGAGGAGGGTGGCCAGCGGGTCCAGCAGCCAGAACTTCTCCGGCTGGATGTCAATCACCCCGAGGTCCACCATCAACCCCAGCCGGTCGGTCAGGTACGAGGCGTAAATGTTGGCCAACTGGTTTTGCGCGTTGATCAGGTTATCCTGCGACTCGCGAACGTCGCGGATCGTGGCCCGGCCGGCTTCCAGCAGCATCAGGTTGTTCTCCACCCGGCGCTCGGCCACGCGCAGCGATTCCAGACCATTGAGGTAATTGAGGCGGGCCTGTTCGATGGCGCGCAGGCCCTGGTCAATCTGCTCCTTGTACTGATCGAGCGTAAGCGCCAGCGACCGAAGCTGGGCTTCAAAAGAGATCAGCGCGTTTCGGTAAGCGTTCCGTTCCAGCAGCCGGTCCAGCGGCAAATCCACCCGCACCCCCGCGTTGTATCGAATTTTTTGCGGGTCAAAATGCGCGTAATCGTCCGGAGCATCGGACTCGACCGAGCCGCTGGCGAAAAAGTTCACGTCGGCGCGGAGCTGATCGGCCGCGATCCGCACCTTCCGCTTGCTATCCTCGAACTGGTCAATCGCGTTGAGCACCTCCATCTGCCGCTCCAGGCAGAGTTGAAACGCCGCCTCGCGGTCCACCTCCACCGGGATCAAACCGGCCTGAATCAGTTCCTTGAGATCGGCGTCCTCCAGATACACATGCTCGGAAATCGGCAGGCCCAGCCGCAGCTTGAAATTGTCCAGGGCCGTCAGGAACGCCGCGAGCGAATTGATATAATCCCGCCGCGCCCCCAACTCCGCCGTTCGCGCGTCGTCCACGTTGCTCTCCCGCTCCCGATCCACCGCGCGCGCCTCAAGATACCGCGTGGTCTCCACCCGGTTGGTAAAGTTGCGATAATTGTTCCGGACAATATCCTTCTGGGTCACCAGCCGGAAATAGGCGCTCACGGTGTCCACCGCGAATTGCTGCTGATAGAGGCTGAAGGAGCGGACCTCGTACACCACGTTTCGTTCCGCCTGCGTCAGGTTCTCGACGGCCGGATTGTTGATGCCGAACCCGCGCAGCAAGGGCTGCGACAGGTTCACGGATATAAAACTGATCGCCGTGTTGCGCGCCGACCGCGACCCGCCGGACCCTGCCGTGAACTGCGTGAAATAACGAACCAGGTCGTTCCCCAGGGCCGCGGTTAATCGGCCCCCCGTCTTGAGCAGTTGGCTGACGCTGACCTTGCTGCTGACGGTACCCACATCCGACCCCTCGCCCGAACCGCTGATGGCCGCTTCGGTGCTCGCCGTAAATGCGGGGCTGAACTCGTACCGGCGTCCCGTCAGCGTCAGGGCCCGAAGGTAAAGCTGCTCCTTGCGGGTCTGGTATTCCCGGCTGTTCTGGAACGCCAGCTCGAGGGCTTCCGCCAGGTTGATCACCCGCGTGTTGGTCGCATTGCGGTCCGCAATGATTTCCGCCGGCAAAATCGTGGCCGGATCGCGGTGCGAATAAACCGTGTCAATCGTGAATGCGTTGGTTCGCCCGAAAATCTGCCGCTCCACCTGCTGCAAAATGCCATAGACCTCTTTGTCCGCTGACTTGCGGTAGTGTTTCGCGCTGCAGCCACACAATACCATCAGCCCGCCCATCAACCATAATAGAGAATGGGCGGCCGCCTGCCGTTTGCGATTTCCAAACCAGTCAGATTCCATCGGTCGCTCAACCAACACACCGTTAGAGGTCAAACCCGGACCCTACTTTAACAACCCAGCCGTGCGAACGCACTTGTTTTCGCATCCCGATCCGCAACTCCTGTTCTGACGCGTTTGCCCACCCCAAAATTCGCTCACATTCCGCTTTTTCACCCGCCCCCGCCGTCCGGCAGGACCTGCGCCGCGGGCTTGACGGGCAAGGCGCCCTTGGGCACACAAAACATAAGCAGTTAACAACCAAGTCTTGCCATAAACTTGCTCTTTCACAATGCTCACGGGCGGGAGGCTTGCTGCCCCTGCCCGGCGTCAGCCTCCACCGTGCCGGCAAGAAGAATCAGGTGTCAATCAGTCCTATGCGTGCAAAGCCTATGCCATTGTTGACGGAACGGCGGCTCCAAAGCGTACCGCCGCCACCCCGCCCAAGGCGCTGTCCAAGGGTGGCCGTAAATCCCGTGCGCAACGGCTTACCTCTCGTGTTCCTGGCCTGCCTGTTTCTTGGCGGCCAGCTTGCGCCGGCGCGGGGCCCCCTGACTCTCCATTACCTACAGCCGGCGCAAAAGTGGGAGGAGGCGCTCCCCCTGGGCAATGGCCGGCTGGGGGCGATGGTCTTTGGCGGCGTGCCCGAGGAACGCATCCAGCTCAACGAGCACAGCCTGTGGGCAGGCCCCCCTTATCCGGAACCCCGGCCCGGCGGCGCCGCCATTCTCGCCCGAGCGCGGGAACTGTTCTTTCAGGGCCAGTTCGCCGAAGGCGAGCGCGTCATTCAACGCGAGTTGTTGGTTCCCGTCATCGAGCCGCGCAGTTACCAAACCTTGGGAGATTTGCTGCTGAGCTTCGGTCATGCCGGAGCTGTGACGAATTACTCGCGCGAGCTGGACCTTGACACGGCTGTGGCCACCACCCGCTATGAAGCGGGCGGCGTTGCCTTCGTCCGCGAGGTGCTTGCGAGCCGCAGCGATGACCTCATCATCATGCGCCTCACCGCCAGCGTTCCCGGCGCGCTCTCCTTTCGCGCCCGCCTCGTCCGCCCGGATGCAACCGTTTCCGCGGACAAAAACTCTCTCTTGCTCCGTGGGCAGGCGGCCCATGGTGGAAAAAACAAAGGGGTGAAGTTCTCCGCCCAACTCCGGGTCTATCCGCGCGGAGGCACTTTGTGCTCGTCCACAAACGCCCTCGAAATCCAGGCCGCCGACGAGGCGGTCCTCGTGTTGGCCGCCGCCACCGATTACAACCAGACCACGCCGCTCGAGCCCCTGAAACGGGACTTGGACGAGGCGTGCGCCCGGCAGCTCAAACAGGTCGGCACGAATTTTGAACGGCTGCGCCGCCGCAGCGTCCAGGAGCACCAACGCCTTTTTCAACGCGTTCAACTCTCGCTGGGACAAACCTCCAGCCCGCCCTCACCGCAGGGCAGTTCGAGCTCGTCGGCAGTCAATTCCGCCGCCGCCAACGCCGCCGACCCCGCCTCGCTGCCCACCGATCAGCGGTTAAAAGCCTTGCGCGCCGGCGCTGCCGACCCCGCCCTGGCCGCGCTGTATTTCCAATTCGGCCGCTACCTGCTGATCGGGTCTTCCCGCCCTGGTGGTCTCCCCGCCAATCTTCAAGGCTTGTGGAACGAGCACATCCGCGCCCCCTGGAACAGCGACTACCATATCAATATCAATATCCAGATGAACTATTGGCCCGCCGAAGTCGCCAACCTCTCCGAATGCCACGAGCCCTTCTTTGACTTTGTTGAAGGCCTCGTGCCCGCCGGCCGCAGAACCGCGAGCGAAATGCTCGGGTGCCGCGGCTTTTGCGCCTGCCTGACCAGTGATGTCTGGCGCTGGACCGTTCCTTACGGCAGTCCCCGTTGGGGCATGTGGGTCATGGGCGGGGCCTGGTGCACCCAGCATTTCATGGAACACTACCGCTTCAGCGGCGACCGCGAGTTTCTCCGTCAGCGCGCCTATCCCATCCTCAAGGAAGCCTCGCTCTTCTTCCTGGATTGGCTGGTCACAGACCCCGCAACCGGCAAACTCGTTTCTGGGCCGAGCACCTCGCCCGAAAACGGCTTTATCGGCCCCGACGGCAAGCCGGTCACCCTTTCCATGGGTTGCTCCATGGATCAGGAGATCATTTGGGACACGTTTCAGAATACGCTCCAGGCCGCCCGTGAGCTGGGCATCCAGGACGAGTTCACCGCCGCCGTTTCCACCGCCCTGGAACGCTTGGCACTGCCCCAAATTGCATCCGATGGACGGCTCATGGAGTGGACCCGCGAATTCCCGGAAACCGAACCCGGCCACCGCCACATGTCGCACCTCTTTGCCATCCACCCCGGACACCAATTCACCTTCGAAAACCGTCCCGAGATGATGGCTGCCGCCCGAAAATCCATCGAACACCGCCTCGCCCACGGCGGGGGGCACACCGGCTGGAGCCGGGCCTGGATCATCAATTTCTGGGCCCGTCTCAGAGAGGGCGAAAAAGCCCACGAAAACGTCGTGGCGCTCCTGGCAAAATCCACCTTGCCGAACCTCTTCGACAATCATCCGCCCTTCCAGATTGACGGCAATTTCGGTGGCACGGCGGGTATCGCGGAAATGCTCCTTCAAAGCCATGCCACCGTTGACGCGCCGGCAGCACGGGACGGCCAGGCGCAGGCCGTGCCCGTCATCGAACTGCTGCCGGCCTTGCCCAAAGCCTGGTCAACCGGCTCAGTCCGCGGCCTTCGCGCCCGGGGCGGTTTCGAAATCAGTCTCGAGTGGACCGACGGCGCCCTGACCACCGCGACCATCCGCTCCCTTTCAGGCAATCCCTGTCAGTTGCGTTATGGCCAGAAAAGTGTTCCCTTGCATCTCAAGCGGGGGAGTGAGGCCCGCTTTAACGCCCAACTGATACGCCAGTCCTGAGCGGCCGGCCTTTTCGTCCGCCGGCCTCACGGCAATTCTGAAATTGCATCTTCCAGTGCGTCCACCATCTGATGCAGTTGGGCATTGGTGGTGCAGTAGGGAGGCATCAGCACGATGACGTTCCCGATGGGCCGGGTTAACACCCCCCGCCGCGCCATGGCTTCGCAGACGCGGATGCCAACCCGCTCGCGCAAGTCAAACGGCTCGCGCGTGCGCCAGTTCCTTACCAGTTCGATGCCCGCGGCCAAACCCACCTGCCGAATGTCTCCCACGGCCGACATCCGCCACAGCCGCTCCAATTCGTTCCGCAGCCGCTCTTCGAGCCGGGCCCGGGCCAGAACACTGCCCGGGCTGGCCAGCAGGTCCAGGCTGGCCAGCGCCGCCGCCGCGCCCAACTGATTGGCGGTGAAGCTGTGACCGTGAAAGAAGGTTTTGAATTCTTCGTAGCGGCCAAGAAAGGCTTCGAAAACGGCCTGGGTCGTTAACGTGGCGGCCATCGGCAGATAACCGCCCGTCAGCCCTTTTGCCAGCGCCAGAAAATCCGGCTGGACTCCTTCCTGATGGCAGGCGAAAAGGCGTCGGCCCGTGCGGCCGAACCCCGTCATCACTTCGTCCGCGATCAACAACGCCCCGTATTCCCGGGCAAGGGCCGTGGCTCGCGCCAGCCAGCCTTCCGGCTGCGGAATCATCCCAGCCGCTCCTTGCAGTAGGGGCTCGAACACAAAGGCCGCATAAGGGTTGGCGCGGGCGCGCTGACGCCGGAACGCGCCCTCAAGTCGGTCAAGACACTCCCATTGGCACTTGCGCCAAATCCGCGCGTCCGCCCGTTCGGGTTTCGCCCGGTTGAACGGACACCGGTAACAATACGGCGCCATAACTTGGTCGGTCTTGAACAGCAGCCCCGCAAAACGGTCATGGAAAAGCCCAATATGGCCCAAAGCCACCGCCCCCAGCGTATCCCCATGATAGGCGCCACCCAGCGACAGGAACCGCGGTCGCGCCGCCCGCCCGGTCCGACGACTGAATTCGTAGGCAAGTTTTAACGCCACCTCCATTGCCGTCGAACCGTCGTCGCTATAAAACACTTTCGCCAGAAGGGGACTCGGTTTCGATCGCGATGCCTGGCCCGCCCCGGCTGCCGTTCCCCGCCCAGGCCGGCGCCCGGCTGCGTTCGCTGCTTTGACAAGTTTTTCCGCCAGCAGGCTTGCTGGCTCGTTCGCCAGCCCCAGGGCCGAACTGTGACTGATTTTTTCCAACTGACGCCGAATCGCCGCATTGAGCTTCGGATGGCGGTGGCCGTGAAGGTTCGTCCAAATCGAGGAGTTGGCGTCCAAATACGTCCGGCCGCGAATGTCGCGCAGCACGGCTCCCTTCCCTTCGGCGATTATAATAGGTTCGTGCTTGAGCCAGTCGGCCATCTGCGTGAACGGATGCCAGATATACTGATGATCGAGTCGGCCTAAAGGATGCATAAACTAGGACGCGCCGCTTCCCGGCCCGGATCGCAACCGACAAACCGCGTTTGCCAGTTGCTCGACCTCCTCCGCCGAATGCGTCGTACTGAGGGTGATTCGCAGCCGGGCCGACCCCCGTGCCACTGCGGGATACCGTATGGCCGGCGCATAAATCCCCGCTCCCAGCAACTCGGCCGCTGCTCGTATTGCTTCCCCCTCGGGGCCCAGCACAACCGGCACAATCGCCGTTGGGATTTCCGGGCATCCCTCGCCAAGCCTCGCCCGGAGTTGCGAGACCCTCTGCCTCAACCGGCGCCGCCGCTCGTCGCCCTCCGGCCCCCGCACGATGCCAAGTGCCGCCGCCGCCGCCGCCGCCGCCGCCGGAACCGGCGCGGTCGAAAAAATAAAGGACCGGGCGCGATTGACCAGGTAGTCAATTAACGCGCCGGAACCGCAGATAAACCCGCCCGCCGCGCCCAGCGCCTTTCCCAAGGTTCCCATGACGATCTCAATTCGTCCGCTAACCCCCAGCTCGGCTGCCAGCCCCGCGCCGCCAGGCCCAAAGAGACCGGTGGCATGAGCCTCGTCCACCATCAACCACGCCCCGTAAGCCTCCTTGAGTGCCACAATCTCCCCTAAGGGCGCCGTGTCGCCGTCCATGCTAAAAACCGACTCCGTCACGATCAGTATGCCGGGGGTGGGAGCGTCTGTCCGGGTGCGTCCCTTCCGCAACCCCAGCGCCCACTTCAAGATGCGTTCAAGATCGGCCAGGTCATTGTGCGCATACACGCGCAGTTTGGCTCCCGAAAGCCGTGCCCCATCCACCATGCACGCATGCACCCGTTTGTCCAAAATCACCACATCGTCCTTGCCCAGCAGTGCGCCCAGAGTCCCCACCGCCGTGGCATACCCCGACGAAAAACTCAGCGCGGCTTCGGTCCCCTTGAATTCGGCCAACGCCCGCTCCAGGCGCGCGTGTGGCTCCAGCCCCCCGCACACCAGCCGCGAAGCCCCGCTTCCTGCGCCCCATTCCCGCGCCGCCTCGGCCGCGGCTTCCCTCACCAACGGCTCGCCCGCCAGTCCGAGATAGTCGTTCGAACCAAAATTCAAGACTGTCCGGCCCTCGAGTTTGAGCCTCGGTCCTTGGGCCGATCCAACCTCGCGCAGGACCCGGTACACTCCCTGGTCCTGGAGCTCAGCCAGACGCCGCCTCAGCTCCGCTTCCAAGTTCATAACGCAACCGGAATCGCCCACTGCCCGTCAATCAGGCTGGCGAAAACCGGCCCTGAATGATGCAACACGGCATCCCACACATTCCGGGTGCCGGACCTGTAGGGCAGGGCAATCAAATCGGCGTACGCACCTGCGGAAATTTGTCCCACGCGGCCGCCCAGCCCCAACGCCCGCGCTCCGTTGATCGTGGCCATCCGCAACACCGCCCGCGGCGAAAGCCACGATTCCCGCGCCGCCAAGGCGCGCATCTCGTCGAACAGGTTCAACTCGACCGTTTGACGCCGGGACCGGTAAACGCTTGCGAGACTGTCGGTCCCCAGACAAACGTTAATGCCGGCGCGCTGCAGGCGCCGCAGCGGGAAGGAATCGTGCCGAAAGTACGCATGGCTCCGCGGGCAGTGAACTACGTGAGCGCCGCTCCGTGCCAGGATCAAGACATCCGATCGGTCGAGGTAATTGGCATGAACCGCCAGCACATTCGGCCCAAGGGTGCCGCACTTCTGGAGGTGTTCAACGGGCGATCCCATTCCGCAGTCCGACATGTCCCGGCCGCTCCGCTGCAGCCACCGGAACATCTCCCCCTCGCCGCTCCGAAACATCCGATGTTCCAACGCCGACTCCGCCACATGAATGGCCAGCAGGCAGCGCCGCCTCCGCGCCGCTCGCGCCGCCATGCGCAGCAGCTCCGGCACCGTCGAGTAGGGAGCGTGGGGTGAAAGACCGCCGCGACAACGGGGATGTTTCAGCCCGGCGAGGAGTTCCACCGCCTCGTCCAGCACGTCGGGTATCGGCCGCCGTCGGCCCAGGCCGATCATCTCCAGGAACGAGATGATTCGCAAAGGAGTCCGCTGCCACAGCCCCGGCAGCATGGCCGGCAGCGCCTCGATGTCTCCCACGGTTGTGGTCCCATTGCGCACCAACATTCGGGCGCCTTCCAGCCACGATGCCTCGTAATCCCCCGCATCCCATCCCCCCTTGGCCTCGGTGATCGCTTTCAGCCAGTCGGTAAAAACTTTGGGCGGCGGGAAGTGGCCCGCCAGGTGCGTGTAATCCAAATGACAATGCGCGTTCACCAACCCCGGCAGCAGGATCACCTCCCCCAAATCCGTCACCCGACTCGCGGCCTCCCGTCGCCACTCCCGCCACCGCCCCACAGCCACAATCCTGCGTCCCCGGACGATCACTGCGCCATCCGAAAGGGGCGGCCCCGCCATCGGGAGCACCACTCGCGCTCGGAGGATGAGGGGGGAACGAGCCATGGCAGAACAATACGCTACGGGCCGCAGAATGGTCACCACCGCCCTCCGGCTGCCAACTATTGAGCCCCTGCCGGGCCGGGCGGGCCGCCCGGAACCAGCCTACAGGCCTTTATCCTTAAGCGCGCGCTTGGTCCGGGCCGCTTGCTTGTGCTTGCGGGCCTTGTATTTATTGTGCCGCTTGCGGATTTGCTGCTCAATCTTTTTGCTGACCACGTCAATTGCCGCGTAAAGATCGCCATCCACGGCCTCTGCAAACAAATCCGGCCCCGGCACCACCAGCCGCATCGAGCAGGTAAACTGACGCTCCGGCGCTTTGGTCTTGTCGTGATCGAGAATCACTCGCGCCTGAATCGCAAAGCGGTCCAGGTGCTCCAGCTTCGAAATCCGACTCATGATGTGGTCCTCGATGGCCTGGGTCAGCGTCAGATTATGCGTCGAAAGGATCAAGTTCATGCCTCTCAACATGCCGCTCGCTTGAAATAAAATCCAGCGAAACTTGAAAGCGCGCCCCGGATGCATACCATCCCCCGCGTGCCAACTCACGTCATCGCCGTGGCCAATCAGAAAGGCGGGGTCGGTAAAACGACCACCGCGGTGAATCTTGCCGCTTGCGTCGCCGCGGCGGGCCGCCGCGTCCTTTTGGTGGACTTGGACCCGCAGGCCAATGCCACCAGCGGCGTCGGCCTCGAAAAAACCGAAGGCGCCAGCGCCTATCGTGTTCTCCTCGGCGAAGGCAGCCTCCTGGACAAGGTCCAGCCGACCGCCTACGAGCGCCTGGCCTTGATCCCCAGCGAAGTGGACCTCTGCGGCGTGGATGTCGAGCTGGCCCGCGCCGAAAACCACCTTGGCCGCCTTGCTCACGCCTTGCGCTCCGTCATCCAGTCCCAACGCTTCGACATCGTCCTGATTGATTGTCCCCCATCCCTCGGAGTCCTCACCTTGAACGCCTTCGCTGCGGCCAATGGCGTGCTGGTGCCGTTGCAGTGCGAGTACTACGCTCTGGAAGGCATCTCGATGCTCAGCCGTATCATGACCCAGCTCCACGACAACGGCGTGAACCCGCGCCTCGAACTCCTTGGTGTCGTCATGACCATGTACGACGGCCGTACCCGCCTCGCCCAGCAAGTCGTTGGAGAAGTGCGCGAACATTTCGGCGACCGCGTCTTCGAAACGATGATTCCCCGCACCACCCGCTTGGCCGAGGCCCCCAGCTTTGGAAAACCCATCATCCATTACGACAAATACAGCCCCGGCTCCGCGGCCTACGAATTGCTCGCCCAGGAATTTCTCGCTCGTCTGGACCGCCTTCAGCCGCTCTCAAACTCATGAACTCCGCCATCCTTGTTGCCGCCGGCAAGAGCGCCCGCATGGGCGGCGCCGTGGACAAACTCTTCCTCCAACTGGCCGGCTGTCCGGTCATCGCCCACACCTGGCGCGAATTTGACGCCGCCGCCTGCATTGACGAAATCATCCTCGTCATCCGCGAGGAAAACCAGGCGGCTTTTCACCACCTGGCTCGCGAATACCGCTTCGAAAAACCCTATCGCCTCGTCCCGGGCGGCAAGGAACGCCAGGACTCCGTCTGGAACGGACTCCAGGCCGTCTCGACCGAGGCGGAAATTGTCGCCATTCAGGACGGCGCCCGACCCTGCACCTCCCAGGCGCTCATTGCCATGACCATCGCCGCCGCCCTCGAAGTCGGCGCTGCCGTCGCCGCCCAGCCCGTGACCGATACCGTCAAGGAATCCGGCGACGGGAAGTACATCGAGCGCACCCTGGACCGCACGCGCCTTTTCACCGTTCAAACCCCCCAAACCTTCCGGCTCGAGATCATTCGGCGCGCCCTGGCCGCCGTGCGCGAGCGCGGCTTGGTGGTGACGGATGACGCCGCCGCGTGTGAGTTGGTGGGGCAGCCGGTCGAGCTGGTCCTGGGAATGGCTCCCAACCCGAAAATCACCCGCCCGGAGGACTTGCCCTACGTCGAAATGTTGCTGCAGGGCAGGGGGCCCCTGGTGGCTTGACCTATCCTTTTCGACCTCGTTGCCCCGTCCCCTTCCTTGCGTTACGGGGCGGGAGACTCTACTTTTGGGGTGCAGATTGAGCAAAATGATATGAAACGACGCGTGCTTTACAGCCTGGTCGCTCTCGCCCTGGGCGTGAACCTCCTGATCGGCGCCAGGATGTTTAGTTCCTCTGAAGCCGGCCAGAAGGACTCCCCATACCCCAATATCGAGCTTTTCTCCTATGTGATGGAGAAGGTTCGCAAGGATTATGTGGACGGCGAGAACCTGACCTACCAGCAGCTCGTTTACGGCGCCCTCAAGGGCATGCTTAATACGCTCGATCCCCACAGCGAGTTCATGGATGCCGAAAAATACAAGGAACTCCAGAACGACACCCAGGGCGCTTTCGGCGGCCTGGGCATTGTCATTTCCATGCGCGACAACTTTATTACCGTCGTCGCGCCCATGGAAGACTCGCCGGGCTTCAAGGCTGGCATTCTCACCGGCGATCGCATTCTTAGAATTGACGGCCGGAGCACCGAGAACATGACGCTCCAGGAGGCGGTCAAAACCCTGCGCGGCGAACCTGGCACCCAGGTCAAAATCACCGTCTTCCGGCCTTCCTCGGGCCTGACAAAAGAGCACACCCTCACCCGCGCCATCATCAACGTGGATATGGTCAAGGACATCAATGGGAAAAAGGAATTTCCCCTGGGTGAAGACCGCATTGGGTACGTGCGGCTGGTTCAATTCGGGGAGAAGACCAGCGA
>CAZVYG010000062.1:0-32888 GCA_964631605.1 uncultured Verrucomicrobiota bacterium | reverse complement strand
ATTTACACACTGACCCCGATTCTGTCAATAGGAGTTTTTTATTTTTCAAAAATTCTTTCCGGAGCCCTCGGCGAAGGACAAAGGTGATCGGTACCGTTCTGCTGGAGGTGCCTGTAATGCTGACAGCGGAGCTTCATAATCCAATCCCTCACTCCTCGATCCCGCCCCGCGAGAACCTCCGCAGATATTTCAGGCCGACCATGATGTCCTTTGCCAGCGGCGCGCACACTGTCAGCGACTCCTGAGTTAAAGGATGAGCCAACTCGATCCGCTCAGCATGCAGTGCCGGACGCCCGATCAACGGCCTCTCAGTCGCGCCCGGCTTGAGCCGGTAGCCGGGTTTGAGTCGGGACAATAGCAGAGGGTGCCCCCCGTAAAGCGTGTCGGCCACCAACGACAATCCAGCGTGACGGAGATGGGCGCGAACCTGGTGGGGACGGTCAAAGACCGGATCGCACCGAAGCGCGGTCCAGCCCGAGAATCGCTCCACCACCTCGAATCGTGTGCGCGACTTCTTCCCCCGGCGCGGATCCACCCGAACAAAACCCGCCGGCGCCGGCCTTCTCGCCAGCGGGGCATCCACTTCGAACGAATCCTCCGTCGGTACCCCCTCGACCAGCGCCAGATAGGTGATGAATGACTTTTCGGAGGCCAGCAGGTTTACGAGCTTGATCAGAACCGGTTTGCTCCGAGCCAGCACCAGCACGCCGGAAGCTTCCGCATCGAGCCGGTGCGCCGGCGCAACGTAGGCCAGCCCTCGCTGTCGGGTCCACGGCTTGCCCTCGGCAACCGCCGCATGCAGCAATTTCATCAGCGAGGGCCGCTCCGGAGCCAGCCGGTCGGGCGAAACCGCCAGATTTGCAGGCTTGGCGACAACCAGGAGCGACTCGTCCTCGAACAGGACGGGGATCTCCCAAAACTCGTGGGTTGCCAGCGAAGAGACCTTGATCGAACCGGATTCCAAATCGGGCGGTCAGGACGTCGCGGTGTCCTTTTGAAGATTCGGCGGGGGCGGCTGGGGCCGGTTCAGCGGCGTGTCCCGCAGCCCACGCTCGGCCTCCTTGCGGAACCAATCGTTGAAGGCCTCTTCCTGACGGGTGCGTCGCACATAATTGACAAAGCCGGGCAGTTCCTTCTGCATCGTCGCCGGGTCCACCGGCAGCTTGGCTTTCACAAACAGAATCGCCCCACCTTCCTGCGTCGGTTGAAAATTGCTCACCTTGCCCGGTGGCGTTCCAAAAGCCATTTGCTTCAACTGATTCAAACTCAAGTGCTCCTCCACCTCCGGCAGACTGCGCGTGCTTAGCGAGAAAGGCGGCAGGGCGACGGCCTTGTAACCGGCCGCCTCTGCCAGGGCGGCGAAGCTCCTGCCCGCCGCCAGGCCGTTGGTGAGCGTGGTGTGGAAGGCCTGGCCTGCCTGGCGCGCAAGATTCAGCGCCTCGCTGAGCTTGTAGTCTTGCGTCACCCGTTCCCGAATCTGGTCCAGAGGCGGGACTTCACTGGGAAGACGTTTGTTCAAGGCCAGCAGATAGACGCCACTGTCGGAGAGCACCAGGCGCGAGAGAGGTTCCGCTTCACTGAGCGCGAAGGCCGCCTGGGCAAACTCAGTTCCCACCTCCAGCCCGGGCGGGCCCTCGTTGCGGCTGAAAGGCGGGGTCACCTCGACTGCCAGCCCTTTTTCCTTTGCCGCCTGCGCCAGCGACTCAGCCTTGGGCGATTCCGACTCGAACAGGGGCCGCGCAAACTCGATGGCCGCCTTGCGCGCTTCGATCAGCGCCTGCTGGCGAATGATCTCGCGCCGGATGTTTGCCTTCGATTCCTCCGGCGTCTTGGCACCGCCGTAGAAGTTGGTGCCCAGCCGGATCATTGCCGTTTCGACCTGCTCATTGATGTTGGTGGCGCCCAGCAGCGTCTCCGCCTGGGCAAGATAATTTGAGGGATTGAAACGCACGTAGGCCACCTGTACCCGTTCCGGTATCCGATAGACCGCCAGGCGATTCGAATAAAACTGCGCCACCGCTTCCGGTTTGACCGTCACCTTGTCCAGGTAGTTCGACGCCGAAAAGAAAACGGCTTCGGTGGCGACTTGTTCGTGCTCCCGAGTGTAAAGCGATTTGGCCTCCTCCGGTGTCACCAGTTTGCCGGTGACACCCACCACAGCGATGAGCTCTTGCAACGCAAGCGTGCTCCGCGCGCACCGCTCGAGGTCCTCCGCCCGGAAGCCTTTGGGCTCGAGCACCTGCTTGATGAACACCGCCGGAGAATCCACCTTCATCTCCTTGAAAGGCTGGAGCATTTGCCGGGCCTGCTGCGCGACGGCGTCCGGATCCGGATCAATCCCCATTTGCGCCGCCTTCTGCTTCAGCAACAGCCATTGGTAAGTCTCGCGCATCGGGTCAAACCCGCGCCGTTCGGCGTCTTCATTCGGCCAGGTGCCCGTCATCAGCAGATACCGCACATAAACCTCGCGCTGCGCCTGGGCGTAAGCCTCCTCGGTGACCTTCTGGCCGTTGATGCTCCCGTAATCTCCCCGGCGGACCGCATCCGTGTTGAGCTTGGAATAGGGCGAGAAAAAGATGACGAAGCTGATAATCGTCAGCGTAATAATGACACCCCACAGCCAGGTTTGATGCTTTCTAATCGTCCCAAACATAATCGTAATTCGGTATAAGAGCGCGAAACCTAACCGTTCCAAACCCACAGGGTCAAGCCGGGAATGGATGCGAAAACCACCTTTACAAGCTCAAGGGCCTTTGTCAGGCTCCAGACACTATGTTGAAGAAGATGCTGCCGGTTTTTCTCCTGCCACTGCTCCTGGGCGGGTGCGCGACCACTTTTACCAACCTCACGCCTCAGCAGCAGACCCGCAATCCCAACAACCTTTATCCCGTCGAGGTGGCCCTGACCACCCGCCAACAGACTCTGCGCTGGCAGAGTATCAAGCCTCAGATCGTGGTCGGAACCGAATTCTATCCGATGCGACCCACCCCCGTGTTGACCAACCGGTGGGAAGGTCTCATCCCCGTTCCGCCGGGGACCAATGTGGTGCATTACCGCTATAAGTTCGATTTCGAGATCAACGCCATGGGCGGCCCCAAACCGAACAGTGCCACCTCCCCGACGTACATCCTGCGCATTATCGAATAACCCGCGGCGACTCAAGGTCCTGGTCTCCAGCTCAACGGTGGCAGCCTGTTCCGCCCGGTTTGGGGTGTTCCTGAAACGGCCCGAGGCAGATTGCACGGGGGCTTGCCCTCGACAAATCCGTCATCATCGCCAGACTCTATCAAATGGGTACTGAACCTGAGTCACCGTTGGATTTGTTGTGGAAGGAGTATGCCGAGCCTTTTCGGGCTTTCGATGATTTGACCCTCGCCCGGTGGCTGGCGCAGACCCTCGGGCAACTCGAAGGAAGGGCGTGGCGTCTGTCCCATCCCCTGGTCGGAGCCTACCGCCTTGCCGCCCAGCTCGCGCATGAACGACAAACCTGGCTTAAACGCCTGGCGACGCCCCCGCTCGCCTATCCCGAGTCCCCCTGCTGCCGGGCGCCTTTTTTGCCCTTGTTGACCCGCGACGTTTGCGAGACCGGGATCATCTGCCAGCACTGCAACGGCACCCTCGTGGCCTTCGAGGACATCCCCCAGCCCGCACGCGAAGAGTTAAGCCGCTGGGCCCAGTGTTACGCTCCCGTCCACGCCGTGGCCCATTGGGACGATCGCCAGCGCCGGGGTGCGGGAGACTATGATGCGGCCTTTGAAAAAGCGGCCGAAGAAGCGGAACAGTTGCTCGCCCAGGCCGCTCATCTGGCCTCCCGCCTCCTGGAGTATTACCCCGCAGTCATCTGGGAAGACCAGGACGAGTGCCTCGAAGTCCGCCCCGAAGACGTCCGACTCTGAACCTCGTTCTTTCCCCCGCTGGAAACTCGTGGCGGCCCCCTTTCGCTCCACCTTGCTCCTTTCCATCCTCTGCACCCGGTCAGCCTGGCCATTCTGTTCGCCTCCCCGCCTTCCCAATTTCCTCCGTTGTCACCTTCGCAGGAAGCCGCGGAATGCCCGGGACACACGCAAAGTGGGAAGCGCTCCGGGCCTTGTCAGTAAAAGACACGACAAGAATCCTTGCTACTTGCACGGCCAATTCGGTTAAGCTGGATAGGTAGAAGATGCGAACCGCCTGCTATATCCTTTGGGCGGCCTTCTGGCTCAGTTACGGACGGGCCGCGGCCGCCGAGATTTTTTCCACCAATGCGATCTGGCAATTTCGCCCCGGACTGACCGAAGCCTCCTCGCCACCGACCGCCTGGCGCGCGGTGGACTTTAACGACCCGGCGGCGGGGTTTGTGGACGCGGCGGCCCCGTTCTGGTACGGGGATGTGCGGATCGGGGGGACCCAACTGACTGACATGCAGAACCGCTATTCCTGCATTTTCCTGCGCCGCCCGTTCATGATCGGCAATGCGGCGCAGGTTCTGTCCATGCGGCTGGGGGCTTATGTGGACGACGGCTTTGTGGCCTGGATCAACGGCGTCGAGGTGGCCCGGACCAATGTGGCGGCGGCGGAGCCGACCTATCAAACGCTCGCGACCAATGCGGTGGAGCCGGTCCCGCTGGTGACCTACGCGCTGCCGGCGCCGGCGGGTTACCTGCGGTCCGGCACCAACGTGCTGGTCGTCCAGGCTTTCAACACCACCACCAACAGCAGCGACTTCGCCTTCGACGCTTTCCTTGACGTGACGATTGTCGAAACCACACCGCCGGTCATTGTGAGTGTGAGCCCGCCGCCAGGCACCGTGAGCGAACTGACCGAAATTGCCGTCACCTTCTCGGAGCCGGTCATCGGGCTGACGGCCGACGATTTCCTGATTGACGGCGTGCCCATCAGCACGCTGAGCGTGAGCGGAAACACTTATGTTTTCCGATTTGCCCAGCCGCCCTACGGCCCGGTCTATATCAACTGGATTTCCGGCCATGGCATCACCGACCTGGCGACGCCGCCCAACGCGTTCGACGCGGGCGCACCCGGCGCCAGTTGGCAATACAATCTCGTGGATGAGGTTCCGCCCGTTGTCGCGGCATTGCATCCGCCCGCCGGCCTCGCCATCCGCTCCCTTACCCAGGTCGAGGTAACCTTTAGCGAAGCAGTCACGGGTGTGGAGGCCCAGGATTTGCTGGTTAACGGCGCCCCCGCCACCGACCTCACTGCGCTGGGCGGCTACGCCTATCGCTTCAGCTTTCCTCCCCCGCCCAACGGGCTGGTCACCCTTTCATGGGCGCCAAGCCACGGGATTCAGGACACCGCGATGACGCCCAATTCGTTCGCCGGCGGCTCATGGAATTATACCGTGGACCCCAACGCGCGCGGCGGGGACCTGGTCATCAACGAATTCCTGGCGTCCAACGTTCGCACCAACGGCCTCGCCGACGAGGACGGCGAGCAGCAGGACTGGATCGAGATTTACAACCGCGGGGTGGACCCGGTGAACCTCGAGAACTGGTCGCTGAGCGATGATCCAGCCTTGCCGGGCCTGTGGGCCTTCCCCGCCCGCACCCTGGCCCCCAACAGCTACCTGGTCGTGTTCGCCTCTGGAAAAGATCGGCGGTCCACCAACGCCGCGACCCCGCTCCACACAAACTTCCGGCTGGGTAATCCGGGCGAACACCTTGGGCTTTATTCCCCAGACGCCCCGCGCGTCCTGGTGGACGGGTTTGATCCCTATCCGGAGCAGCGCAATGACATTTCTTATGGCCGCGACGGTACCAACGGCTTGCGCTACTTTGTAAGCCCCACCCCCGGCGCCCCCAACGGGGCAAGCACCATCGTGGGCGTATGCGCTCCCGTGCACGCGAATGTGAGCCGCGGTCATTTCTCCCGTCCTTTCGACTTGGTGCTCTCCTGCGCGACGCCGGGAGCCGAGCTGCGGTACACGACGGATGGTTCCGAACCGACGGCCTCAAGTCCCCTGTTCCCCGGCACCATGCGGATTTCCGCCACCACGTTGTTTCGCGCGGCTGCGTTCAAACCCAACCATCTGCCCTCGCAAACCATCACCCACAGCTATTTGTTCAACCTTCCCGCCGCCCTGCGGTCCCTCCCGGTGCTTTCGATCGTGACGGCCACCAATCACCTCTACGGCAGCAACGGCATTTTGGGCATCCAGGGCGGCACTTACAGCGGCGGGCCGTGGCAACCGGTGGCGCCGGGAGACTATCATAATCCCAGCAAACATGGGCTGGCCTGGGAACGGCCCGTCTCGGTCGAGTGGATTCGTCCCGAAGACAACTCCGGATTTCAGGTGGATTGCGGCATCCGGGTTCACGGCAGCGATTACCAGCGTCCCCGCCTCACTCCCTCGAGCAAATTCTCCTTCCGCCTCTACTTCCGCAATGACTACGGGCCGGGCCGGCTCCATTATCCGTTGTTTCCGCTCACCACGGTGCAGGACTTCGACCAACTGGTCTTGCGCGCCGGCTTCAACGAGCAGGGCAATCCGTTTATTCGCGACGAGTTTCACCGGCGTGTGTCTCATGATATGGGCCAGATTGCCTCGCACGGGAACCTGGCGGTGGTGTTTGTCAACGGGACCTATTACGCCAGCAGCCCCTGGTACAATCCGTGCGAACGGGTGCATGAGGAGTTCTTTCAAAGTCATCTGGGCGGCGGCGAGGAGTGGGATGTGGTCAGGCCGCCGTGGTCCGAAGGCGGCGGAGCGGTGGACGGGACCTTCACCGATTTCCAAAACCTGGTCAACTTCATCAACAGCAGCACCATGACCCTGCCAAGCGTTTACACGTATGTGGGGAGGCGTCTGGATTTGACCAACTTCGTGGACTACCTCCTCCTCAACACGTATGCGGGAATGGGGGACTGGCCCCAGAACAACTGGCGCGCCGGCCGGGAGATTTCGACCAACGGCATCTGGCGCTTCGTGGTCTGGGACGCCGAATGGGGCATGGGCATTTACGGACGGTCTCCCCTCACCATCAACTCCTTCACCCTCTCCTCCGACGGCGACCCCAGCAACTCGGGGCTGGCCAACACCTCGGAAATCTCGCGGATGTTTCAAAAGCTGCGCACCAGCGCGGAATTTCGCCTGTTGTGGGCTGACCGCGCACACAAGCATTTCTTCAACGGCGGCGTGCTGACGGGGGCCCATCTCACCAACCGTTTCAACGAGTTGCGCAGTGAACTTTCAGCGCTCATCCCCAACATGGATGTGGGCATTCTGAATTGGATACGGGACCGCCAGCCGGTCTTCTTCAACCAGATGAATGCCATGGGGCTGCTGGCGTCCTCCAACGCTCCCGGGTTCAATCAATTCGGCGGCCGTGTGCCGGCGGGCTTCGCGTTGGTCATGACCAACCTCTCGGGCACGATCTATTATACCACCGACGGCACCGACCCGCGCGTGCCCTTCACCAGCGCGGTTTCACCTTCGGCCGTAGCCTACACCGGACCGGTTTCGCTCACCGGCTCGGTGGGCATCCGGGCTCGTTCCCTGTCCGGTGCCAACTGGAGTGCCGTGACCGAGGCCGCCTTCACCGTCGGCTCCCTGGGCATCCCGCTACGGATTACGGAAATCATGTACAACCCGCCCGGCGGCTCGCTCTACGAGTTCCTGGAACTTCAAAACATTGGGGCGACCCCCGTGGACCTGAGCGGCATGTATTTTGACGGGATCACCTTTCTCTTCAACGCCGGCTCGATGTTGCCCGGCGGCGCGCGGCTTGTGCTGGGGAACAATACCGACACCAATGCGTGGAAAGCGTTCTATCCGGGCGTCCCGGTGTTTGGCTGGTACAGCGGCAACCTCAACAATGGGGGCGAGCGAATCACCCTCTACGACCGCTTTGGAAACATTGTCACCTCGGTGGACTACCGCGACAGCGGGGGCTGGCCGGCGGCGGCTGACGGCGGAGGGAGTTCGCTCGAGATTCTCGACCCGAACGGAAACCCGGACGAGCCGGCCAATTGGCAGGCCAGCACTGTGCCCAATGGCACCCCGGGGGCAGTCAATTCCTCTCCGCCGGCCCAGTGGGTGCAACTCAATGAAGTCATGGCAGCCAATGGCGGCGTCGTGAACCATGCCGGCGCCTTCCCCGACTGGATCGAGCTGCGCAATCTCAGCGCCAGCCCGGTGAACCTCGCCGGCTGGAGCCTGACCGACGATGGCAATCCGCGAAAGTATGTTTTCCCCTCCGTCAGCATTCCCGCCAACGGTTACCTGGTGGCCTGGTGTGATGCAGCGACCAATTCCACCCCCGGCCTTCACACCGGCTTTGCCCTGGATCGTGAAGGGGAAACGGTTTCTCTCTACGACCCGAACACCAACCGGATTGACGCTCTGAGTTTCGGTCTGCAGCTCACCAATTATTCTGTGGGCAGGGTGGCGGGAAAGTGGGTGCTGACGCAGCCGACCACCAACGCGGCCAACGTGGCCGCCACCGTGGTTTCGGCCGCCAACCTCGCTTTGAATGAATGGATGGCCAACCCGTTGCCCGGCGAGCCGGATTGGATCGAGTTGTTCAACCGCTCCACCGGAGCGCCCGTGTCGCTCCAAGGCATCTACCTGTCCTCCAGCAACGGCCTGCACCAGCTCACGAGTCTCTCCTTCCTTGCGCCGTTGGGACACATTCAGTTGTTCGCGGATGAAGGGGTCGGCCCCGATCATCTGGACCTGAAATTGCCGGCCACCGGCGGCGCCATTACCCTCTCGGACGCCACCGGCAACCCCATCCAGACCGTGATCTACGGCGCTCAAACCGAGGGCGTTTCCCAAGGCCGGCTGCCCGATGGAAACACTCAAGTGACGAGCTTCCCCGGGACCGCCAGCCCCGGCGCCCCAAACTATGTCAATACCTACACCGGCCCGGTGCTCAATGAAATTCTGGCGCGCAACAAATCCTTCAGTGTCGGCGGGAAAGTTGTGGATTACCTCGAGCTTTACAACCCAACGGCCGCCAGTTTCAGCCTGGGCGGCATGAGCCTGAGTGTGAATTCGCCGAAACCGGGCCGATGGACCTTTCCGCCCGGAACCACGCTCGCAGGCTACGGTTATTTGGTCGTGCCGTGTGACGGCTCATCGCCAGCCTCAACCAACGCCGGCGGTTTTAATCTGGGTGAGTCGCTGGATGGGGAAAGCGGCGGCGCCTATCTCTTCAATGCCTCGGGTCAGATGGTCGGCTCCGTCGAATACGGGCTGCAGGTCGAGGATTTTCCGATCGGCCTCTCCGGCGGCCAGTGGCGGCTGTTGAGCGCCCCAACGCCGGGCGCCGCCAACGCCGATCCGGCCACGCTCGGCGCGATTTCCGCCCTGCGCCTCAACGAATGGATGTCCAGGCCCGCAAGTGGCGCCGACTGGTTCGAGACTTTCAATACGACCAACCGGCCGGTCAGCCTCACGGAGCTTTCTCTCACCGATGACCCCTCAATTGCGGGCGAAGGCAAATTCCGACCGGCGCCGTTGAGCTTTATCGGGCCAAACGGCTTCGTCAAATGGGTGGCCGATGCCAACCCCGGCCAGGGACGCAACCATGTCAACTTCGCCCTCGATTCAAATGGCGACTCCCTCCTCCTTTACACCGTCAGTGGGACCACGTTCAACCTGCTGGACGGCGTGGGGTTCGGGGCGCTGCCCGATGGGGTTTCTCACGGGCGCCTGCCCGACGGCGCTGCCGCCATCACCGATTTTCCCGGCTCCCCAACCCCCGGCGAAAGCAATTACCGGTTGCTCCAAAACGTGGTGATTAGCGAGGCGCTTGCCCATACCGATCCGCCATTGGAAGACGCCGTCGAGCTTTACAATCCCACTGCGGCGCCGGTCAACATCGGCGGCTGGTTCCTCAGCAACAGCCGAACGGACCGTCGCAAATACCAGGTTCCCGCCGGCACAACTCTGCCCGCCGGAGGTTATTTTGTGCTTTATGAGTATCAGTTCAACAATGGCACTTCCAACGCCTTCGCCCTCAATTCGGCCCACGGGGATGAAATCTGGCTCTCCGCCGCGGTCGGCGGCGTGGAAACCGGCGAACGCGCGGGAGTTGCCTTTGGGGCTTCGTTCAACGGCGCCTCCTTTGGTCGTGTTGAAACCTCGACCGGCTGGGATTTTGCGCCGCTGGCCTACCCCACCTTTGGCATCCAAAACCCCTCCAGCCTTGCCCATTTCCGCACCGGCCTGGGGGCGCCCAACGCCCCGCCCATTGTCGGACCAGTGATCATCAATGAGATTTTCTACCATCCGCCCGAGCAGGACAGCGGCAGCCATGAATTCGTCGAGTTGCATAATCTCGCAGCGGTGTCCGTCCCGCTTTACGATCCGGCTTACCCAACCAACCGCTGGCGACTGGGCGGCGGAGTGGATTACACCTTCCCCCCCAGCCTGACCCTTCCGGCCAGAGGGTACTTGTTGGTCGTTGAGTTCGACCCTTCGGATACGGCGGCGTTGGCTGCCTTCCGCGCACGTTATGCCGTGGCCCCCGCGGTTCCAGTGCTGGGTCCATTCTCGGGCAAGCTGGCGAATGAGGGCGAAGAACTCGTGTTGGAACGCCCCGACCGCCCCCAGCAGCCCCCCAATCCCGACGCCGGATTTGTCCCGTATGTCGTCGCCGACCGGGTGCTTTACTCGGATGCGGCCCCCTGGCCGGTCGGGCTGGCAGACGGCGGCGGACATTCGCTGCAACGCCTCCCGGGCAACCTTTATGGCAACGAGCCGCTCCATTGGGCCGCCGCCTCGCCCACGCCGGGCGGCGAGAACCGTTTTGCCGAACTCGACAGCGACGGGGATGGCATCCCGGACAGCGCGGAAGACGCCATGGGCCTTGATCGCAACAATCCCGCCGACGCCGCCCTCGATGCCGATGGAGACGGTGCCACCAACCTGCAGGAATACCTCGCAGGAACAGACCATCGGGACCCCGCCAGCCACCTCAAGTTTGACCGCATTACCCTGGGGACTGACGTTCAGCTCTGGTTCCAAGCCGTCTCCAATCGGACCTATTCCGTGCTCTATAAAAACGCTCTGAGCGATGCCGGCTGGAACCGCCTGGTGGATGTTCCCGCCTCGACGATCACGGCGACGCGCACCGTGACCGATCCGGACGGAGGCCGCGCTCTCCGCTTCTACCGCCTGGTGACTCCGGCCGTCCAGCCGAACCCATGAGCGGTCTCAGTGAAGGGCTGCGCGACTGGGTAAACGCCGGATTGAGTTTCTTCTTTCCGGAAATCTGCCAGGTCTGCCGCAAGCACCGGGCGGGGCCGGCCGACGGCTTTGTTTGCGGTGAATGCCAGGCGAAGGTCAAATGGATTCGGCCGCCCTGGTGTGAGCGGTGCGGCGAGCCGGTGGCGGGAGCGATCACCAACGCGTTCGTTTGCTCGTATTGCCGGGAGGAACCGCCTTATTTCGATTGGGCGCGCGGCGCCGTTGGCACGGCCGAGCCCGTGCTGGATTTGATCCATCGCTACAAATACCACCGCGCATTATGGGCCGAGCCCTTCCTGGCCGGCCTGCTCATCGCCGCCGCCCGCCCGACTCTCGCGGCGGAGCCCTGGGATGCCATTGTGCCAGTTCCCCTCCACCCGACCCGCCAACGCGAGCGCGAATTCAACCAGGCCGAGCGTCTGGCCCGGCGTCTGGGCCGGGCGTGCGCCCTGCCGGTGGACGCGAAGCTGCTGCGCCGTGTCCTCTATACCCGCACCCAAACCACCCTCACCCGCGAAGAACGCCAGGCCAACGTGCGCAAGGCCTTCGCCCTCCGGACGAGCGGCAGCCTGGCCGGCCGGCGCCTGGTCTTGGTGGACGACGTGCTCACCACCGGCGCCACCACCAACGCCTGCGCCCGGGTCCTCCGCGACGCCGGCGCCGCCAAAGTTTGTGTCTGGACAGTTGCCCGGGGTCTTCGAGTATCATAAGTTTATTGTGGAAATGAGAACGACTCTGACTGACACCCCTGCGAACGGGGGACTGCCTCGTTCCCAAGTCGGCGCAGCCTGATTGCTGGAATCCATCGGAGTATGTCAACAACTTCATTCACCAAAAAGACCCTCGGGTTGGAAACCACCGAACCGGCTTTGACACCTCCGCCGGCCACTCCTCCGGTCTCCACCTTCAACAAGAAACCCAAGCTGGCCGGCAAGTCGAAAAAACGCGAAATCCCCGAGGGGCTTTGGACCAAATGCCCCAAGTGCGGAACCATGGTGTTCGACAAGGAACTGGACGAGAATTTGAAGGTCTGCCTCCAGTGCGAGCACCATTTCCCCATCGGCGCCCGCGAGCGAATCCATTCCCTGGTCGAGACCTGCACCTTCGAGGAAATGGATGCGGAAATGACCAGCGTGGATGTGCTCCAATTCACCGGCGTCGCCTCCTACACCTCGAAATTGCAGGATTATCAGCGCGCCACCGGCCTCAAAGACGCCGTCATCACCGGCATCTGCCGCATGGGACCGCACCGCGTGGCCCTTGGGGTGATGGACTTCAGTTTTCTCGGCGGCTCGATGGGCTCCGTGGTGGGGGAGAAACTCACCCGCCTGATCGAGCGCGCAACGGAGAAAATGCTGCCGTTGATCATCATCTCAACCAGCGGCGGCGCCCGGATGTACGAAGGGATGTTCAGCCTGATGCAAATGGCCAAGACTTGCGCGGCCCTGGCTTATCACGCCCGGGCCCGCCTGCCTTACATCAGCGTCCTCACCCATCCCACCACCGCCGGGGTCATGGCCAGTTACGCCAGTGTGGGAGACCTGATCATCGCCGAGCCCGGCGCCATGATCGGGTTTGCCGGACCGCGTGTGATCAAAGACACCACCCAGGCGGAACTGCCGCCCGGATTCCAAACAGCCGAGTTTCTTCTCGATCACGGTCTCATTGACGCCATCATTTCCCGCAATGAAATGAAGTCGCAATTGGTCAAGTACCTGGATTACATGACCAGCGGCCAAAAAGCTTCCGCCAGTCCCTGAGGGGCCGCAGAGAAGCGGCCCTGGCGAATCGGGCCACAACACCGTGGTCAAGCGGAGCTGGGGTTGATGAGACTCGGCCTGGAGAGTTGTGGAGCTGGAGCAAATCGGGTCGCCACTGCCATGGGCGACAGCCTACGACGCCCAATGACCGCATTCTGGCGGGGACTGATGGCGAGGTTGCAGTCGGTCGCGGATAAGATACAGTGTCGCACGTGATGAAAGCCATGTTCCAGTTGCTGCTGGTGGCGGGTCTGTGTGTCGGTTTGTTATTCGGGGCAATGCCGCTGGCCCGGGCGGCGAGCGCTCCGGCAAGGACAACCGTGCCCGCGCAATCCACCCCGGGGCTGGAAGCCGCCAAGACCTTGTCGTTGGTCACGGGAGTGGCCATTTCGCCGTTGTTAGGGGTGGGCAGCGTGGGCGCCTATCATTATTTTCAGGCGCCGCGGGAAAGCCGCGCGCGTCTGGGGTGGTATGCCCAGCCGTGGTTTTGGGTGCCGGCGCTGCTGCTGGTGGCTCTGGTGGCGGCCAAGGACCTGTTCGGCGCGGCGGCGCCCACCGCTTTGAAAAAGCCTTTCGACGTGGCCGAGGCGGTGGAGAACAAGATCAGCGCGCTCATCGCGGCGGGGGCCTTTGTGCCGCTGGTGGTTTCGGTGTTTCCCACCGCTGCGGGGAACAGCTCGCAGGGATTGAGCCTGCTGGGATTTGCGGCGCTTGACCCGGCGGCCATTGGCAACGCGCTGTTGGTGCCGGTGGCGCTGGTGGTTTTTTTCGTGGTCTGGCTGGCAAGCCACGCCATCAACATGCTGATCCTGATCAGCCCGTTTACCACGGTGGACGCCGCCCTGAAAGCGTTTCGGCTTTCGTTGCTCGGCCTGGTGACGGGGACGTCATTTACCAATCCTTACCTGGGCGCGGCCTTGAGCGTGGTAGTGGTCGTGGTGGCGTATTTGATCGCCGGCTGGTCGTTCCGGCTGACCACCTTTGGCACGGTTTACATCTGGGATTTTGTCACCGTGCGACGGCGGCGATTCCAACCCGGAGCGGAAACGAACTGGATGTTCACCGCGCGCCCGATGGAAGGGGCGCCGATTCGCACCTACGGCCGCCTGGTACACCGGCAACCAAGCAGCGTCTGCTTCGAGTATCGCCCCTGGCTGGTGTTGCCGAAGCGGAGTTTCACCCTCCCGCCCGGAAAGTACGTGGTGGGGCGCGGCCTTTTCTACCCCGAAATCGCGGTGGAGGAAGATGACCGGTTACGAACACTGTTTGTCATGCCGCCACGGTTCCGCACGCACGAGGACGCAGTGGCGCGGGCTTACGGCTTTGCGGAGGTTCGCGACATCGGGCTGAAGCGCGGGCTCGAGGCGGTCAAGTCGTGGGCCCGCGAGATGTTCGGCGCGCGGCGGGCTCCGACAGCCTCCGCCGCGCCGGATGCCGCGTCCTGAGCCAGGGGTCGCGGCGCCGATCGAAAGACTTCGTTGACGTATCGCCGTTTTTGTTTAGAAACTACGGCGCTGCAAATCCGGAGATTTGCCCAAGTCAACCGAATAACGTCTATGAAATTGAAAAACTTGGCCCTGCTGCTTTCCGCCGCGACCGCCGCGATTTGTGTGCCAACGGCCGGCGCGGCCGCCCGCCCTTCGCCCGAGATTGCCCCCCGCCCTGTGCTTGAAGCGATGAAGCAAGTGGCGGACTGGCAGTTGGCGCAGCCGCCGAAGCACAAGACCGATGACTGGACCTACGGGGCGCTTTACGCCGGGATGATGGCGCTGAGCCATGTGGCGGATTCGCCGAAGTATCATGATGCGATGATGGCGATGGGTCGCCAGCACGGCTGGAACCCCGCCCGGCGGATTTATCACGCCGACGACCACTGCGTGAGTCAAACCTATCTCGAGCTGTATTTCCAGCACCGGGATCCGGCGATGCTTGGCCCCACTCGCGAACGGTTCGACTACATTCTGGCCAATGCGCGGACGAATGATCTCAATTTCCGGACCAAGGGGTCCCAGGACCGCTGGAGCTGGTGCGACGCCCTGTTCATGTCACCCCCCGCCTGGCTGCGGGCGTACCTGGTCACCGGCGACCGGCGTTACCTCGAGTTCATGGACCAGGAATGGAAGGCCACCTCGGACTATCTCTACGATAAGGAGGAGCATCTCTATTTCCGCGACAGCACCTATTTCGACCGGCGCGAGGCCAACGGCAAGAAGATTTTCTGGAGCCGGGGCAACGGGTGGGTGATGGGCGGCCTGGCGCGCGTGCTCCAGATGTTGCCGCCGGAACATCCCCGGCGAGCATTTTACCAGCAGCAGTATTTGGAAATGGCCGAAAAAATCGCCGCCTTGCAGCAGCCGGACGGCTTGTGGCGCTCCAGCCTGCTGGATCCCGAGTCGTACCCCCTGAAGGAAACCAGCGGCTCGGGCTTCTACACCTTTGCGCTGGCCTGGGGCATCAACCGCGGCTTGCTGGACCGGGCCAAATACGAGCCGGTGGTGCGCAAGGCCTGGCAGGGGTTGGTGGAATGCGTGACGGAGGACGGCAAGCTCGAGCACGTGCAGCCCATCGGCGCCGACCCAAAAAAATTTGATCCGACTCACACCGACGTCTATGGCGTGGGAGCGTTCCTGCTGGCCGGGAGTGAAATTTACCGGCTGGCTCTCAGCGAAGCCGCGGCGGCCGCCTACGGCAACTTCCTGCCGCAGAGGAAGGACGATTTCGCATGGGAAAACGACCGTATCGCCTTCCGCGTGTATGGGCCCGCCCTCGAACGGACCGGCGAAATCAGCAGCGGGATTGACGTGTGGGCCAAGCGCACGCGCAAGCCGGTGATTGAACGCTGGTACTACCAGGCCGATTACCACAAAGATCATGGCGAGGGGCTGGACTTTTACAAAGTAGGACCCAGCCGCGGCTGCGGCGGCACCGGCATCTGGCGCGAAAACCAGCTTCATGTGGCGAAGAATTTCGTGACGTGGACCATTCTCGAAAACGGTCCCACGCGAGTTTCGTTCGAACTGGGCTACGCGCCTTACGACGCGGGAGGCGTGCGGGTGCGCGAGGTGCGCCGGATTACCCTTGAAACCGGCTCCAATCTCAACCGCATTGAAACGCGCTTCGAGTGGGAGGGCGGGCCGGACGAGCTCGAGGCCAGGATCGGCATCGTCAAACGCGACAACGGCGCATCTGAATATGCCAAGGACGGCTCGTGGCTCGCCTGTTGGGAGCCTGAACCTGGCGGGGGGAGCTTCCTGGGGTGTGGCGTGGTGCTGCCGGGCGGAGGCCAGGCCTGCGACACCAAAGATCAGGCTTTCCTTGCCCGCCCTGTGAAGCGCGGCCAGGCGCTCGTCTATCACGCCGGCGCCGGATGGAGCAAGAGCGGGGATTTCCCGGACAAAGATTCAGCCACTTTTGCCAAGGCGTGGATTGGCCACCTCACGGCCGCCGCTGCCAAGGCCCCGAACCCTTAGGACTTTACCCATGCAAATCCGTTATTGCCCGAGCCAAACGGAGTATCCCACACTCACCACCGAGCAGCTTCGCGCCGCGTTTCTGGTGGACTCTCTGTTCCGGCTTGGAGAACTCGAGCTGGTCTATACCGACGCCGACCGCGCCATCGTCGGGTCGGCGGTCCCGACGGCCTCCCCGTTGAAGCTGGCGGCGGATGCCGAGCTGCGCGCCGCATTCTTCTGCGAGCGGCGCGAGGTGGGCATCCTCAACATCGGTGGGCCCGGCGCGGTGATCGTGGACGGGCGAAGCTACGATCTGGGAAAACTGGATTGTCTGTACGTCGGGCGCGGCAGCCGCGACATCGTCTTTTCAAGCCGCGAGGCGGCGAACCCGGCGGCGTTCTACCTGCTGAGCTATCCGGCGCATGCGGCTTTTCCCACCACCGTGGCGCGGCAGGCCGACGCCGCGGCGGTGGAACTGGGCACTGCGGCCGATGCCAATCGGCGGACGATCTACAAATACATTAACCCCGGCGGGATCAAGAGCTGCCAGTTGGTCATGGGCTTCACACGCCTGGCCGACGGGGCCGTCTGGAACACCATGCCGCCCCACACGCACACCCGCCGCTCAGAGATTTATATTTACTTTGATCTCGGCCCGGACCGGCGGGTGATGCACTTCATGGGCACGCCGCAGCAAACGCGCCACTTGATCATGGCCGACCGCCAGGCGGTGATTTCCCCAAGCTGGTCCATCCATTGCGGTTGCGGCACGGGGGCGTACAGCTTCTGCTGGGGCATGGGCGGCGAGAACCAGGCTTTTGACGACATGGACCCGGCTGCGCTGGCCGGCCTGCGGTGACCCGGACGTTTTGTTGCAAATTATGATACTCGATCAATTCAAACTCGACGGTAAGAATGCGATTGTAACCGGCGCGGGCCGCGGCTTGGGCCAGGCTGCGGCCATCGGCTTTGCCGAAGCCGGCGCCGATGTCGCAGTCGTGGATATCATCAGCACGGACGAAACCGCGCAACGGATCAAGGCCCTGGGCAGGCGGGTGTGTCAAGTTCAGGCCAATCTGCTCGAACGCGCGTGCGTGCAGAGAATCGTGGACGCCACCGTGCGCGAGCTGGGAGGCGTTGACATTCTGTTGAACAACGCGGGGATTATCCGCCGCGCCCCGGTGCTCGAGTTTTCCGAGAAGGACTGGGATGAGGTGATCCAGATCAATCAAAGCGCCGTGTTTTTCCTCAGCCAGG
Source organism: uncultured Verrucomicrobiota bacterium (assembly GCA_964631605.1). Classification (GTDB taxonomy): domain Bacteria; phylum Verrucomicrobiota; class Verrucomicrobiia; order Limisphaerales; family UBA8199; genus JARKQH01. The sequence continues at coordinate 15,228 of CAZVYG010000062.1, read as the reverse complement.
CGGTGGCCCGCCAAATGGTCAAGCAGGGGCGGGGAGGCAAAATCATCAACATCGCGTCCATGCTTTCGTTCCAAGGCGGCATCCGGGTACCCTCCTACACCGCGTCCAAGAGCGCGGTCATGGGCCTGACACGGCTGCTGGCCAACGAGCTGGCCCCGCACCAGATCAATGTGAATGCTGTCGCGCCCGGCTACATGGCCACCGACAACACGGCGCCGTTGCGGGCGGATGCCGCGCGCAGCGCCGAAATACTGGCCCGGATACCAGCCGGGCGCTGGGGCGTGCCCGAGGATTTGCAGGGAGCGCTGGTCTTTCTGGCCTCGCGCGCATCCGATTACGTGACCGGCTACACCGTGGCGGTGGACGGCGGCTGGCTGGCGAGGTAGTCTCGCCCCAGCTATGTTTGCAAGTTTGGTGCGGCGTATTTGTCGCGCGGCGGGGGCGTGGGGCCGCCGGACAGGCGTTCGGACGCCCAATAAAACCAGGACGCTGGCCGGTTGGGTGTTTGGATTGCTCCTGACCGCTCAGGCTCCCGACCTGCACGGTGCCGGCATCGGACATTTGCGCCCCCCCGCAGTGCCGTTGGTGGCCTGTGATCCCTATTTCAGCATTTGGTCGGCCGCCGACCGATTGACTGATGCCGATACCGTTCACTGGACGGGCAAGCCACACCGCCTCACCAGTCTGGTGCGGATTGATGACAAGACTTACCGGATTCTGGGAACGGAACCCGCCGAGCTTCCTGCCCTGCCCCAGGTCCGCACGGAGGTCTTTCCAACGCGCACCGTCTGCACCTTCGAGGGCGACGGGCTCAGACTGCGGCTGACGTTCCTGACCCCCGCCCTGCCGGACGATCTTGATGTTTACTCCCGGCCGGTTACCTACGTCGTCTGGGAAGCGCACCGGCTCGGGAGTCAGGATCACGCCGTCGCAGTCTATCTTGATGCCAGCCCCGAAATCGCAGTCAATACACCGGACCAGCCCGTGGAATGGGCCGACAAATCCCTCAGGAACCTGATGGTGCTGCGCGTGGGCTCCCGTGCCCAACCCGTGCTGGAAAAAAAAGGCGATGACCTCCGCATTGACTGGGGATACTTCCACCTGGCTGCGGTCAAATCCTCCGGCCCCGCCACGGCTTTTGGCAGCGGGCCGGCTTTGCGCCGCGAATTTGCGGACCGGGGCTGGCTCGAACCCAACGCGGCGGAAACGGAAGCCGGACCTCGCCCGGCCCAGTCGGCCCCGGTGCTGGCCGTGTCCATCAATCTGGGACGCGTCAGCGAGGAGCCAATGGTTCGGTCGGTTATCCTGGCCTACGACGACGAGTTTTCGATTCAGTACTTTGAACAAAACCTCCGTCCCTATTGGCGGCGACAGGGCGCCTCGGCGTCACAACTGCTGGAGCGGTCGGCGGTCGAGTTCGACAACCTGCGCGCCCGCTGCGAGCGGTTTGACGCGGAGCTGATGTCCGACCTGGTCAAGGTCGGCGGCGACGAGTATGCCGCCATTTGCGCCCTGGCCTACCGGCAATGCGTCGCCGGCAACAAGCTGGTGGTGGACGCCCAAGGCCGGCCGCTGATGTTTCCCAAGGAAAACTTCAGCAACGGCTGCATCGGCACGGTGGATGTGCTTTATCCGATGGCGCCCCAATTCCTCTTGCTGAGCCCGGCGCTGGCACGGGCCATGCTCACCCCAATTTTGGATTACGCTGGGTCGGACCGGTGGAAGTTCCCCTTTGCGCCGCATGATTTGGGAACCTATCCCCACGCCAACGGCCAGGTCTATGGCGGCGGCGAACGCAGCGAGGAAAAACAAATGCCGGTCGAGGAGACGGGCAATCTGCTCATTCTCATGGCCGCGCTCGCCCAGGTGGAAGGCCAGGCCGACTTCGCCGGGCCTTACTGGCCGGTGCTCGAGCGCTGGGCCGGCTATCTCAAGGCCAAAGGCTTTGATCCAGAAAGCCAGTTGTGCACGGATGACTTCGCCGGCCACCTCGCCCACAACGTCAACCTCTCGGCAAAAGCCATCTGCGGTTTGGGCGCCTTCGCGCGTCTCTGCGAGATGCGCGGCAACCAGGCCCAGGCCCGGGAATTCCTGACGCTCGCCCGCGACTCGGCAACGCGGTGGGCGAAGGACGCCGATGATGGAAACCATTATCGCCTGGCTTTCGACCAGCCCGGTACCTGGAGCCAGAAATACAATTTGGTTTGGGACCGTCTCCTGGAATTGAACCTCTTCCCGCAAGCCGTGTTTCGGAAGGAAATGGACTTCTACCGCCGCTCCCAAAATGCCTACGGCCTTCCGCTGGACAACCGGAAAGACTACTCCAAGCTTGATTGGATTCTCTGGACGGCCACCCTCACCCAGGACCGCGCGGATTTCCGTGCCCTGACCCAACCGGTTTACCGTTTTCTTCACGAAAGCCCCTCCCGCGTGCCGATGAGCGACTGGTATGACACCAAGAGCGGGCTCGTCGTCGGGTTCCGCGCCCGGCCGGTGGTGGGTGGCGTCTTCCTGCAAATGCTCTACGAGGAACAAATCCGCCGCAAATGGACGGCAAGAGCAAGCGGGCAGATCTCGCTCCGCTCGCAAACCGTCTCCGTGCCTGCGATGTATTGGGGCGACACGACACGGCTGGGACGTCCTTTTGCCAAGGACCCGTCGGTAATCTTTTTCCAGGGCCGCCATTGGCTGTATTACTCGCTGCCGCCCCATGGGGATGGTCGCACCAACGATGGGTGGGCGGTGGGCATTGCGACCAGCACCAACCTGGTGGACTGGCGCAAAGTGGGCGAGGTGTTACCCGCGCAGGAGTGTGACCGCAAAGGACTCGCCGCGCCGTGCGCCATTGTGCTCGGGGGCAGGGTCCATCTCTTCTACCAGACCTACGGCAATGGCCCGCGGGACGCCATCTGCCACGCCGTGTCACCGGACGGGCTTCATTTCGACCGCGATCCCACCAACCCCGTGTTCCGTCCGAGCGGTGATTGGAACAACGGCCGCGCCATTGACGCCGAGGTGTTTCCTGTGGGTGACCGTCTGCTGCTCTATTTTGCGACACGCGATCCCACCGGGCGCATCCAGATGCTGGGGGTGGCCGGGGCGGAGCTCAAATCCGACTACAGCCGCTCCACTTGGAACCAATTGTGCGCCGAGCCCATTCTCAAGCCGGAGCTGGCTTGGGAGCAGCAGTGCATCGAGGCCCCATCTGTATGCCGCCGGGGCGAAAGGCTCTATATGTTTTATGCGGGCGCCTACAATAATGCGCCCCAACAAATCGGGGTTGCCACCAGCGGGGACGGGTTGAAATGGACCCGTCTTTCGACCGCCCCGTTTCTTCCGAACGGCAAACCGGGCACTTGGAACTCCAGCGAATCCGGCCACCCCGGCGTCTATCTGGCGCCGAACGGCGAGACGCATCTTTTTTACCAGGGCAACAACGACCGCGGCCGGACCTGGTATCTGTCCCGAGTCCGACTAAGCTGGACCGATGAAGGACCGGTGCCAAGCAGCGATTGATCCCTCTGGCTGGCCCGGATGCCAACGTTCTCCCGAGGTTGCGCTTGCCCGGGCGCGGACGGCTTTCTTAGCCACCGGTGATTCGGCCCAATGCGAGCTGAATTCGCGCCCAGTGCGTGCCGTGCCAGAAGAGCTTGTCGCACCGGCCGCAGACGAAATACTCATCCAGCCAGCGATAGGTTCGCGGCGGGATACGCTCGCGCAACGCCTCCTTCTCCACCGGTCGCAACTCCCCGCCACAGGCCATGCAGCGCGGCTGGCCCCGCACCAAGCCAAACTCGTGAAACACTTGCTCCAGTTGCTCCCCCACCCCCAGCGCGGGGGAGAGCCAGAACGCCGGGATGATGCGGTCCCGCAACAGGCGGCGTTCCATGAGCATGCTGTCTGTCGTCAGAATCACAGCCTGGTGCTGGCGCGCCGCGCGAATCAGCGCGTCGTCGTCAATCCCCGGCTCCCAGAGGGCCTCCCAGCCGGCTGCCCGCAGCCAGCGGGCCAGCCCGCCAAGGCCGGCGTCGCAAAAGAACCGGCACGGGGTCGGCCGGCTGCCGCAGCCCCGCCGACGCAGGACCGCCGTGAGGCGGCGGTCAAGCCGCGAGAGAGCTTCGGCCAGCGAAATGGCTTCCCTCGAACTGAGAACCTGAGCGCGCCGGAGCATCCACCGCAGCCCCTGCTCCGGCCGCCTGGCTCCCGCCTGTGCGAGCAAATGGCGAAACCTTGCCTCGTAAGCTTTGCGAATACGGCTCATGCAATCGCGCCGGGCAGAATCCGTCCGGCGTTCCGCGCCGGATCAGCGGCCTGCCTCGATTCGGTAAAAGGCAGCGTCCGAACCGGACAGCGGCAGTGCCAGCGTGTTGGTCCTGGGAGTTGGCGGCAGGTTGGTGAAAACCGGCGTCCACACGCCGCCAATCTCCAAGGCGCGATAAAGGACCTGCCGCGCGCTCTCGCCGCCAGTCCAGCGGAGGATCAGATTCGAGCCTTCGACTGAAGCCGCCGTCAATCGGAGCACCGAATCGGCGGAACGCGGGTCGGTGTCGGCGCGGTACTCGTGCAGGTTGTTGGCGCCGTCGTGGTCGTCATCGTTCAGCGGATTGGCAGCGAGCGGATCGCCAAAAAACTGTTCTTCCCACCCGTTGGGCAAGCCGTCCGCATCACTGTCCAGGTGCGGCAGGGCTTTGCGCGAAAGCACCAGCAGGCTGTAGGGTCCGACGGACACGGACCCGCTCCCGCCACTGACCTGCACCACCGAACTGCCGCGATTGCCGAAATCGGAACTGTAACGCTTCCAATCCGAGTTGAGGTTCACGTACCAGCGGCCTTCGGCGGGGAACGTCGAGAGCGTGTAGTTGCCAATTTCGGTGTTGGAGAAATTCAGGACCACCATGACCTGGTCGTCGGCGCCGGCACCCCAACGGTGGTAGGCCAGGAGCTTGGTGGTGTTGTCCACGGCGTGCCATGTCATCCAGGGGCCGGTCAACCCCAGGCTCACCGCGTCGAGGTTGCGCCGCAGGCGGATCAGGTCCCGGTAGAAACTCACCACCCCGGCGTAGGTGGTGGCGTGCGACCAATCCAGTGGATTGCTGTCGCCGAACTGCTCGTCCTCGAGCATCTCCTGCCCCATGAACAGCATCGGAATGCCCGGTGCGGTCAAGACCACCGCCGCGCCGAGCATCGAGCGTTTCCGAGCATAAAACCCTCCCGGCGTGGCCGGTTCGATGCGGGTGGGCAGGCGCTGAAAACCGGGGCCGTTGAGGTCGCCCACCCGGTCGTGGGATTCCGTGAAGAGAACCCGGAACCAGCCGGACCCGTGGATTCGGCTGGCCAGCGCGCTCATGTCGCGCTGCTCGTCCACGGTTTTAACCAGCTCATTGATCAACGTGTCGCAGAAACCATGATCCCACTCTCCATCAAAATGCAGCCCTTCCGAGCGGTCCTCGGCAATGCTGATGACTCCGGGATGCTCGGTGTGGATGAGGGTGTAATTGATGTGGCCGATCAGCGAGTCGGCGGCCGGAATCGCCACGTAACCGGGATCATAATTACGCATGGCGCCCACAGCATCCCACCGAAAGCCGTCCACGTGGTATTCGTCCATCCACATGCGGAAGTTATCAATGATGTAGGAGCGGACTCCCTCCGATCCGTAGTTGGGACGCGGCCCCCAGCCCGTGCAACAAATGCCCGCGTCCGCGTAGAAATAGATGCCCGGCGAGGCGCCAACGTCGAATCCCCAAAGGTCCAGGTCGCCCGGCCCGTAATGATTGTGCACCGCGTCCAGCAGCACACGAATGCCGCGTTGATGCGCCGCCCTCACGAAGGCTTTGAGCGCGTCCGGCCCCCCATAGCCCGAGTTTTCGACTGCGTAAGGGTCCGAAGGATTGTAGCCCCAGCTCCGGTCGGTGGGAAACTCGGCCACCGGCAGGAGTTCGACGGCGTTGATCCCCAGCGCGGCCAGATGATCCAGCTTGGCGATGGCATCAGTGAGTTTTCCCGGGCCGCCCGAAGTGGGCGCCGGGTCGTAGAAAGCCCCAACGTGCATCTCGTAGATCACCAGGTCGGAGCCGTGGGCGGCCAGGCGCGTGTCTCCCATCCACTTGAAAGCCGCCGGATCATAAACCACCGAGTTGCCGGTTGAATGGGTCACCTTGCGGCTGCGGGGATCGCGTTTCCAAACCGAACCGTTGATATGGTACTTGTACTCGTGCCCGGCCCGCGCATTGGGAATGTCCGCGGACCAAAGCCCCGAAGCGCCCTCTTTAACGAGGTAATTCGCGGTCGTGTTCCAGCCGTTGAAGCTGCCAGGGACCGCAACCTGGGTCGCGTTTGGCGCCCAAACCCGAAAAGTGACTCCGGTGCCGGCGGCATCGGCGTAGGGGATCGCGCCCATGCCCGGCCGGGCCGATTGGGCAGGGAGGTTGACCTGCAGCAGGCAAAGGCTGACGAACGCCAGGCAGAACCGCGCCGCGGCCGCCATGGGATGGAAGGTGACGAACAGCCCTGCCAGCCGACCGATTGGCTTGCTGCCCCAAAGGTGCGGGGTCGGAATGGATGGATTCATGGCTCGCTTAACCAGCGCGGCCGCGGCCGGAGAGACACTCGACTGCGGATCTGAAACATGCAGGGCCGACGGCTTGATTCATCTGCCCCTATTTTTAGCACGTTTGTTCTGATTTCACAAGCCAACCGCACACTCGACGCCCCCGCGAGGTTGGATTTAGGATAGGCCGGTGAAACGCCCGCAAACGATATGGCTCCCGGCGATCCTGCTCGTGGCCGCGCTGGCAGTGGCCATCTGGTGGCGGAGAGGCTGGCTGGAGCGCAGCCAGGACGGCCCAATTCGGGCGGCAGCGGCACGCTATCAGGTGGACGCGGCGCTGGTCAAAGCAGTGGTCTGGCGCGAGAGCCGCTTTGATCCTCATGCCCGCGGACGGGCGGGGGAGCTGGGGTTGATGCAACTCCGCGAGGATGCGGCGCGTGAGTGGGCCGATGCGGAGGGGATCGAAGCCTTCGAGCATGAGCATTGCCTTGACCCGGTCACCAACACGCTGGCCGGGACGTATTACCTTGGCAAGCTGCTGAAACGATTCGCGGCCGCCGATGATCCCCGTCCCTACGCACTGGCAGCCTACAACGCGGGTCGCAGTAATGCGCTTAAATGGGCCACCGGGGAGGCAGCCACCAACAGCGCCCGCTTTCTGGAACAAATCACCTTTCCGGCAACACGCGCCTACGTCGCCGCCGTCCTGGACCGTGCTCGAAAATACCAACACGATTTTCCCCCAACCGCGCGGAAGTAAACCGGACGCCTGAGGCCCGCTCGCCCCCTCTTGCGCAGGTCGAAACGAAGTCCTGGGCTTCTTAGCAGCAGCATCGCCTTAATCGAACGTCAGATTGCGAAGAGTCTGCTGCAATTGCTCCCGCAACGCGGCCCGCTCCTCGGCGCTAATGTCACGTGGCACTTGAAGGGGCGCCCCGATCCTCATTTCGCAAACGGAAAACGGAATCGGCACCTGGAAGCGGTCCCAGCTCTGGAGCCGGATTTTCCAAGGCAAATTGTAAGAGAAGGGCAGAATCGGCAGGCCCGTCACCTGGGCCAGCGACATGATTCCCTCTTGCACCACATAGCAGGGTCCGCGCGGACCGTCCGGGGTGATGGCCAGATCGTAACCGCGTTCGCCCCAGGTGGTCAGTTCCAGCAGGGCCTGAGGGCCGCGCCGGCTGGAAGAGCCGCGCACGGGCTGGACTCCAAAACACTCGAGGATGGCGGCGAGAAAACCGCCGTCTTTGCTGGCGCTGACCAGGGCCGCCATGCCAGCCGTGCGCGTGCGCGGACGCGCGTAGCTGAAGTAGGCTGGCAGGCAAAGCGCCAAGCGGTTGTGCCACACACAATAAATAGCCGGACCCCGATGCTTTTCCAGGAAGCCGCCCGAGCCATCGTGCCACCGGTAGCGCAGCGTGGCCGCCACAGTTCGGACCAGGGCATATACCACCCACGCCCCCACCCGCTGATACCACCGCGGCGCGTGCGGCACCACGATCCCACTCACCCGCTTGGGACGGCGCGCGCGGCCCGGAGGCCCGGTCGGCGGTGTGGGCTGAGCGCTCATGGCTTGCGAAGGCAGGCCCGGACCAGTTCCTCGACTGTGGCCTGAGGACCAAGCGCCTGCTGTGCTTGACGGACGGCATCGTGGGCCTCCGCTTGTTTGAAACCCAGGGCGATGAGCGCCAGGACGCCATCGTTGACTTTCTGGTCCGCTGCGGACAACCCACGCTGGGCGCTGGCCGCTTCCCAGGCGCCCGCCGCGCCGATCTTGTCTTTCAACTCGACGACGATGCGTTCGGCCGTCTTCTTGCCCACACCCGAAATCTGGGCCAGGGCTTTGACGTCGCCATTCGCCACCGCGCCCCGGAACGCGGCGGGACTGATTCCGCTGAGAATGTTCAGAGCGATTTTAGGGCCAATGCCGCTCACGCTGTTGATCAGCAGCCGGAACAAGTCGCGTTCGGTCGCGGACATGAAGCCGTAAAGCACGTGGGCATCCTCACGGATGACAAGATGGGTCAACAGCCGGATTTCCTGGCCCGCGGGCGGCAGCTTGTCGTAGGAGGACAAGGGGATGAGCACTTCGTAGCCCATTCCCTGGACATCAACGATGACCTGCGTGGGGAGCGCCTCCACCAGTTTGCCATGCAGAAAAGTAATCATAAGTTGCTTGCTGCGGCCGCAGCCGCGCCGACGGATCAGATTTTCTTTGGACCCTGCAGACTGTAGCGGGCCTGCTCCTGGGCAAAAGTCAGGGCCAGCGCCAGCGCGTCCGCAGCGTCGGGTTCGGGCACTTCGGCCAGTTGCAGCATCCGCTGCACCATTCGCGCCACCGCCAGTTTTTGCGCCGCCCCATAGCCGACAATAGCCTGTTTAACCCGGCGCGGCGCCAACTCATAAATATCCAAACCCGCCTCCGCCACGGTCGCCAGCGCCGCTCCCCGCGCTTCGCCCATGATCAGCGTCGTTTGCAGGTTCTGCGCATAGAACAGCCCTTCCACGACGCAGACTGAGGGGCGGGTGCGTTGGATGACCTCGCGGAGCCTCTGGACGATCCGCACCAGGCACTGCGAGCGTTCCCATGAAGCCGGGCAGCGAATGGTGCCCTGCTCGAGGGATACCGCCTGCGGCCGCCCGGCGCGAATGATCCCGTAACCGGTCCCGCGGAGGGAGGGGTCCAATCCCAGGATAATCTGGTGCGAGCGGGCTGGGGCCTTGGAGGCCGCACCGGCGGCGAACGCTGGAGACGCCTGACGACGCGGAGTCTCCAGGCGTTCCTGCAAGCGCTTGAATTGCTGCGGTGTGATGCCCATCCGCAGCAGTTTGCCATCCCGGACCGGGCATCAAAAGAATAAAACCAGCTTAGCGCCGCCCCATGCTGCCAGCCCGTTCGGTCAGCCGCGAGCCGGAGGAGGGAGGAGCCTGCATTGGCGCAGAGGGCATGCTCGCGCGCGGCGGCGCCGACATCGCGGGAGCTGCGGGGGCTGGCGCGGGCGACCGCATGCTTGGCGCCGGGCTGGGCGGACGCGCCGGGACACCAGCGGGCGCCGATGGCCTGGGCGCGGACACCGCCGGAGGCGTGTAGGCCGGTTGGGGCCGGACTGAAGGCGCCGGCGCCTGGTAGGTTGGAGCGGTGAATGACCGTTGGGCCGGCGCGGACGAGGCGTTGCCCAAACGGTTTTGCAACGCGGAAGAAGAACCGCTGCCTACCGAAGGCGACATGGTGGGCGACCGCTGCACCAAGCGCGAGGCCCCATGCTCGGGTGCCGATGGTCTCGAAACGCTGGGCTGGGCTGTGGGAGCGGGTGCACTCGGCGCCGCAGGAGTGCGAGGAGCGGTTACCGTCGGCGAGGCAGAACGCGCAGTCGGCCCCGGTGAAGATGGGCTTGATTGACTTCCCCGGAGGATCAACGGCTGGGCTTTCGAGGCCGGCGCGGCCTGCGGGTTCGGCGCGGCCGGAGCTGTCGAAACGGAAGTGGATGGCCGGGCCGTGAGCCGATTCTGGCTCGAGCCGCCAGGGGATTGCGCGGCGGGGGCCCCCGGCGTCACCGCAGGCGGGCTGCCGGCAGCACCTCGGACCGGGCGCTGACTGAGCCGGTTTGCCAGGCTTGAAGAGTTCGCAGACGGAGCCGCTTGAGCCGGGGCAACCGCCGTCCTCGGGGCGACGGCGGAGACAGGGCGCAGCGTGGCCGGCTGTCCGCTGATCTTTGACAGAGTGGCTGGAGTAACCGTCGCCGCCGGGCGTGACGCCGCGATGGTCGAAGTTCGCTGGGTCAGGCGGTTCGCCAGGCTGGAGGAACTGGCGAGCTCAGGCCGATAGACACTCAGGCTCTTACCGTTGCTCGCGAGCCGCTCCGGCCGGCTGCCATGAGGCGGAGGGACCGGGGTCTGATTCAAGGCAATCGCCGTCTTGGCGCCCAAGTAAGTGGAAAGCTGGGCGGGCGGCTGGCCGTGGCAAATTCTGGAGCCATGATAGACGGGCGGCACATGGTGGGGCGGCAAGGCGTGGTGATGCCAACGGTGCTCGCGGAAATGGTGATAGGAAACAAAAGAGTAGCATTCCGGACCGAGCCCAAAGCCAAAGGAAAATCCCACGGGCCGGCCATAATAGGTGAAGCCGAAACCGGGGCGATAATACGCGCCGGGCGGCAGGGGCGCCCAGCCGCAGTAGGCGTCGGTGTAACGCCAGCTCACCCAGGCGGGCCCCCAAACCACGTCCGGCCACCAGCACCATCCGATCCGGCTATGCCGGAACCAGCGGCCATAGTGGAAGGGCGCCCAACCCCAGGTGTAATCCGAATACCAATACCAGCCCGAATCGGTGTAAACCCAACGGCCACCGTCAAAATACGGGCGCCAGCCCGAGTTGATCACCACCACGGTGGGCTGCCAAACCCTGCCATAGCCATCCAGCTCAATCCAGGTGCCATAGGGGGCGAGCGCATCGTAAAAGGTCGCATAGGTCACATTCGTCTGTGGCGGCGCGGGTGCAGGAGTCTGGGCCTGCGGGGCCACCTCCTCCGCCGGGGGCGGGACATTGGTATCCACTTGAACCGGTTGCGGCGCCACCGCTGCGGCTGCAAGGTTGGTCCTCAACGCGGTGTCGCGCTGGATCATCGCCGTCACCACGCTGGAAGGAACTCCGATGTCATTGAGGTAAATGATCTGGTCAGCCGTCAGATTAAATGTGCTGGCTGAATTACTGGCAAACGCCAGCATCACGGCCTCATCCACGTTCGAGTGAGCCAATTTCACCAGTTCGAGGGCAGCCGCGCTCAAACCCAAATCCGCCGGCACGGGGGTTTCGCTCGAGACGACCTTGACCGGCGCGTTGGCCAGCGCCAGGTCGTTGGTGGCCTCCGGAGGCAGCGCCTCGGATTCGAGAGGCACGTTGACCATGGCGGCCGAATTCGTTGGCGCCGCTGGAAGCGGCTCGGCATTAGCCACCTGGGCGGGGGGGGCCGGTTGCACCACGGACACGACGGGCGGCGCTGCGGTATTCGAGGACGCCCGCACACATGCTCCCCCAAATGGGAGTGCCCCCAGCGCCATCGCCAGGCTCAGTCGGAAAATCCGGTTTTTCATATACTTTGTTCCATTATCAGATTACGCCTGATTGCGCTCTCTGTCATACTGATTTGACTTGGCCTGACGGGGGGCTATTCACCGCCCTGCCCCAACGCCTTTCTTACCTTGTGCCCGCAGGCGCAAATGGTTTGCGCTCAAGCAGAGGCAACGGCATGCTCGCCGCATGAAATCTCGACTTTGGCTCTGGCTTTTGCCGCTCCTGGCATGCGGAAGTCCGGGCGCGCCGGTGCTGCCCCTCGTACCGCCCGTGCCGACTCCGGAACAGCGCGCCTGGCAGGACCTCGAATTGACGCTCTTTGTTCATTTTGGAATCAACACCTTCACCGATCGGGAATGGGGTTTGGGCAACGAGAACCCCGCACTGTTCAACCCCGCCAAACTGGATGCCCGGCAATGGGCGCAAGCCGCCAAAGCCGGCGGCTTCAAGTTGATGATTTTGACTGCCAAACACCATGACGGGTTTTGCCTGTGGCCCAGCAAGTTCACCACGCATTCGGTTGCTCGGTCCCCATGGAAAGACGGAAAAGGGGATGTGGTGCGCGAATTTGTCGAGGCCTGCCGCGCGGAGAACCTCAAGGTCGGCTTGTATCTTTCGCCCTGGGACCGCCACGAGCCCACTTACGGCACCGACGCCTACAACACCTATTTTACCAATCAACTGGCGGAACTGCTGACCCGTTACGGGCCGATTGACGAAGTCTGGTTCGACGGCGCCTGCGGCGAGGGGCCCAACGGAAAAAAGCAGGTCTATGATTGGCCCGGCTACTACGCGACAATCCGGGCACTCGCTCCCAAAGCCGTCATTGCCATTTCCGGCCCCGATATCCGCTGGGTGGGCAACGAGTCCGGGGTGGCGCGGGTTGGCGAGTCAAGCGTGCAGCCCGCCTCGGCGGTCATGCATGGCCGAAGCGAAGGCAAGGTCTGGTGGCCGGCCGAGTGCGACGTCTCGATCCGTCCCGGCTGGTTTTACCACGCCGCCGAGGACTCCAAAGTCAAGAGCCTGCAACATCTGCTGGACATCTACTTCAAATCCGTAGGCCGGAACAGCGTGATGCTCCTGAATGTGCCGCCGAACAAAGAGGGTTTATTTGCCGGCCCGGACGTGCGGCGGCTGAATGAATTCGGCGAAGCCATACGCCGCCTTTTCGCCAGGGACCTGGCCCGCAACCAGCCCATTGAAGCCTCGTCGCGGCGCGCCGGCCCTGAACGCGACTTTGCCCCGGCCAACGCTGTGGATGGCGACCCGGCGACCTTCTGGGCGGGGGATGATGGCGTGACGAACGCAGAACTGCGGCTAAGTCTGCCCGGTGCGGTGAAATTCAACCTGGTCAGTGTGCGCGAACCCTATTGGTTTGGAGAACGCGCCCGCGCCTGGCGGCTCGAGGCCGAAGACGCCTCGGGCGTTTGGAAAGTCCTCGCCCGCGGTACAGTCATCGGCTCCCGCAACTTGCTGTCCCTTCCCGAGACCACCGCCACCCGCGTGAGACTTGTCATCGAATCCGCCCTTGGCTGTCCCGCCGTCAGCGAATTCGCCCTCTACCACTCGGACCTGGCCCCCCAAACAACATCCGTTAATAAGAACCCATGAGCAACAGAACCCCCTCGCTGCTTTGCCTTGCAGGACTGGCAATCGCCGGCGCCCTGGCCCCGGCCCGCGCCGCCGAGCTGAAGGATTATCCCGTCCGTCCCGTTTCCTGGACCGCCGTGCGCGTCACGGACGGGTTCTGGACCCCCCGTCTTGAAACCAACCGGCTTCGCACCGTCTGGTACGATTTTGAAAAGTGCGAGGAAACCGGCCGGATTGATAACTTCGCCAAAGCCGGCAAACTCATGGAGGGGCCGTTCAAAGGCACCCCCTTCGACGACTCGGATGTGTTCAAAGTCATCGAGGGGGCGGCCTGCACCCTGGCCACGCACCCCGATCCGAAACTCGATCGTTATCTCGACGATCTAATCGCCAAAATCGCCGCCGCGCAGGAACCCGACGGCTATCTTTATACCGCCCGCACGATTGACCCCAAGTGCCGGCTGGATTTTTTCGGTCCGACTCGCTGGTCCAACCTCCGGGTCAGCCACGAACTCTATAACGTGGGTCACCTCTACGAGGCGGCGGTGGCCCATTTCGAAGCGACCGGCAAGCGAACCTTGCTCGATGTCGCCCTGCGCAATGCCGAACTGGTGTGCCGGACCTTCGGCCCGGGACCCGACCAGCTCAAGGAGCCCCCCGGCCACCAGGAAATCGAAATCGGTTTGGTGCGCCTTTACCGCGCCACGGGCGAAAGGAAGTATCTCGACCAGGCGCAATTCTTCTGCGATTTGCGCGGCCGCGCCGACACCCACAAACTGCGCGGTCCTTATCAGCAGGACCATCTGCCGATCGTCGAACAACGCGAGGCGGTCGGGCACGCCGTGCGCGCCGGTTACTTCTATTGCGGCGTGGCCGACGTGGCCGCGCTGACGGGCCGGAACGAATGGACCCGGGCGGTTGAAGGCTTGTGGAAAAACACCGTCGAGCGGAAGATGCACCTGACCGGCGGCATCGGCGCCCGGGCGGAAGGAGAAGCCTTCGGCGCGGATTACGAACTGCCCAATGCCAGCGCCTACCTGGAAACCTGCGCCGCCATCGCCCATGCGCTCTGGAATCATCGCATGTTTCTGATGCACGGCGACGGCTGCTACTTTGACGTGCTCGAACGCGTGATCTACAACGGCTTCCTCTCCGGCGTCTCGCTGAGCGGCGACCGTTTCTTCTATCCCAACCCCCTCGAAAACGCCGGCAACTACCAACGCTCGCCGTGGTTCGGCTGCTCCTGCTGCCCGGTCAACGTCGTGCGATTCCTTCCCCAGGTGCCGGGTTTCGCCTATGCGACCCGCGACCGCCAGGTCTTCGTGAATCTCTTCCTCGGCGGCACCGCAAAGTTTGAAGTCGCCGGAACACCCTTGGAAATCCAGCAGGAGACGCACTACCCGTGGGACGGCAAGGTTCTCCTCCGGATCATGCCGCAAGAGCCGGCAGAGTTCCGGCTGAGCGTGCGGATTCCGGGCTGGGCCAGAAACCAGCCCGTCCCGGGCGACCTGTATCGTTACGACGATCATCTCCAGCCAAAGGTGAAACTCGCCCTCAACGGAAAACCCGTCCGCCTTGACCTTGAGCAAGGCTATGCCCATATCAACCGCACCTGGCAACGCGGAGACGCCGTCACCCTCGACCTGGACCTGCCCGTCCGGCGCGTGGCGGTTCACCCCGAGGTCAAGGCCGACCGCAACCGGTTCGCGATCGAACGCGGCCCGCTGGTCTATTGCGCCGAGGGCGCGGACAACGGCGGCCATGTCCTCGACCGCGTGCCTGGCCAGAAGGTGCGTTTTGAAATCAAAGATCAACCCGGCCTGCTGGGAGGGATCGTCACCGTCAGGATGACGCCGGAGACGAAGGAAGAGCCGCTCACGCTCATTCCTTACTACGCCTGGTGTCACCGCGGCCCGAACGAAATGCGCGTCTGGTTCCCGGTGAAGTCCGAGGAGAAGCTCGCCTCCCACTGCTGGGAGATGGACACGGTGGAGGCTTGCTTCGACGGGAAGGAACC
>CAZVYG010000061.1:0-33571 GCA_964631605.1 uncultured Verrucomicrobiota bacterium | reverse complement strand
GCGCTGCGGGGGGCCTGGACCGAATAACCGCGGTTGGCCGAGGCGGGGACGCCGGCATAGCTGAGTGTGCCGCCCGCCAGGACGAGGTTTTCCGGTGCGGCCGAAGCGGCGCCAATCGCGCTGGGCTGGCCGCCGTTGGCCAGGTTGGTGACCACCAGCGTGCCGCCGGCAATGGTGGTCGGCCCCGTGTAGTCGTTGCCCGCCGAGTTCGCAATGGTGAACGTGCCGGTGCCCCGTTTGGTCAGGCCGCCCGCGCCGCCGATCTTGCCGGTGCCAATCAGCGTGTAAGCCAGATTGGTGTTGTTCACCGTCACGCCCGCCGGCTGCACGTTGGCAACCAGATTGACCGTCGTGGTTCCCTGTGCCGCGTCGTCGAACAGGGCGACGAGCCCGTCATTGTAAAACGAGGGCAAACCGGTGCTGAGTTCGACCCAGTTGGTCGTCAGCCCGATGTCCCAGAAGCCGCCGGCCTGCCCGTCCCACCGCGGCGCCGCCACGGCGCTGATCACCAGGTCAAGGGAACTGTTGGCGATATTGGTCGCCAGGTTGGCCTGGACACCGATTGGCAGGGAACCCAACACGAAACTCCCCGCGCCCGTCCGGCTGCCATACTTGATCAGCGGGAAACTGCCCAGTTGCGGCATGCCGTCGGCAATGTTGATCGTGATGGTCCCGTTGACCGCAAGCGCTCCCGCCACCTTGATCGGAGCCTGCGTCGGATTCCCAAAGCTGCCGAGGTCGAGGTCCAGAGTCAGGCCGGTGCTCGTGCCGAGCGTCAGGCTGCTGGCCGCGAGCTGGCCTTCGTCGCTCACCACCTGCAGGGCGAAGCGGGTGCCGTCAGCCAGAATGTAAGCGCCGCCGCCGGTCGAGGCGGTGGTTGTTTCCAGGGCTCCGGCATTGACCACCGTCGCGCCGGAGTAGGTGTTCGCGCCCGAGAGCGTCAGCGTCCCGGCGCCATTCTTCACCAACCCGCCCGAGGCAAAGGTGCCGAGGACTGGCATGTCGAGGCTCGCGGGCACAACCAGACTGTTGGCGCCGCTGATCAACGACGCGGTGGCCCACGTGTAATCGCGGCCGGGGCACGTAATCACGATGTTGGTCACCGTGCCGGCAAACCGGTCTATTTCGGCCACCGCAAGCGCGCCGAAACCGTCACCAGTGATTTCCACCGCCGGCGCAGCCACATAGCCCGAACCGGGGCTGCTGATGGCGATGCTGGCGACGCCCGACCCCGTCGGGGCGAGCAACGGCTGGCTTACGCCAATATTGTAGCCCGCCGTGTCAAAGATTGCGTTGCCGGCGAAAACCCGGGCGTCGGTGAAACCGCCGAGGAAGGTCGGGTCGCTGGCCTTGGCTTGGAGCACGCCGCCGTTGAAGCTGAGGTAGCCCAGGCCGCTGAGCCGCTCGAGCTTCGGCACGCGGACCGTGCCGCCGTTCAGGTTGAGGAAGCCGGTGGCAGTAGCCATCTGCCCGACCCAGAGGCTGATGGTGGTTTCGAAGACGGCGGTGCCCGCAACCGTCAGCTCGCCGCGGCCTTGTTCGCCCACCATCTGGTGCGTGCCGGTGCCGTTATGCGTGAAGGTGCCGCCGGTAAGCCAGCCGATGCCGCGGCCCGTGGGGTAGCGGGCGAAATCCGACCAGCCGGATTGGGTGATCGTGCCGCCGGTCTGATAAAGCAGACCGATGCCATACCGCCCCACCTGAAAATTGAAGGGACAGGTCAGCGAACCCGCCGACAGGTGGTAAAAGCCAATCACGTCCACCCCCGCGCTGTTCTCGCCGCCGATCGTCCATTCGTTCGCGTTCGGTTCGATGCCGTTGATGGCGCCCCCGCTCTGCCACAGGGCGCCGGCGACGGTGTCGAACTTGCCGATCCAAAACCGTGAAACATTCAGCCTGGCGTTGTCGCTGACGTAACAGACGCCCGCCCCGGAGCCGTAATCGCCGACGTTAAAGTCATAGCCTGCGGCGTTGACCACGGCGTTGTCCTTGATATAAACCGTGCCGCGGCTGCTGGCCCCGTTGCCGATGCCCCACCAGCCGCCGGTCACATTGACCGTACTGGTCCCCGCAATAGTCATCTGGCCGTCACCCCACATGCCGGCGTAATTGTCGCCGACAATCAGGCCGTCCCCCGACTTGTTCAATGTGCCGTTGTGGATGGTCAGCGTGCTGAACGGAGTGGGACTGGCCGACTGATACATCCGGGCCATGACCAGCCAGTTGTTGACCGTCAAAGTGCCGCCGTTGGTCACGACGATGTTGCCGGCAACCCCCCCATTGCCCGCCCAAGCTTCACTGACGGCGGGGACGGCTGTGCTGATCACGGCAGTGCCGCCGTTGCCGACATTGCCAATCGCCCAACCGCCGGCTGCATCCGGCACGGCCGCCGGGTTCCAGTTGGCTGGGTCCGCCCAATCGCCGGTTCCAGGGTTAACCCAGTCGTTGGCGCGAATCTCGGCCACCGCCGCAAGACCGATTGCCGCGGACAACAGGCCGGTAAACAGAGAATTTAAGACACGTATTTTCATGAGCTTATGAGTGAGTTCAATGGATTTCCATCACGTTTCCCCCCATTCAACCCCGCTTTCTGGAAAATGTCATGTCACTTAAACTGGTGACACGAAGAAGCTTGACCGGCAGATCGGACTCCTTGTGGCGTGACAAGGGGGGGGGCGCGGTCTCAGAATGGGGCCAGTTGCATGACTGGTTGCCAGTTACAGCCTGTTTGGATAGCTACCCGTATTGGTTTTTACCTTATGCTGACCACTCCTGTTATGGCCGGAGCATCCGCCGGCCTTGCCGACTTGATCATCACCAACGCCAGGGTGCGCACTTTGGATGATTCCCGCCCCACCGCCGAGGCCATTGCCGTTCACGGCAACCGGATTCTGGCGGTGGGATCGTCCGGGGAAATTGCCGCCTTGGCTGGGCCGAAAACCCGCATCGTGGATGGCCGTGACCGCCTGGTGCTCCCGGGCTTCAACGACGCGCATGTCCATTTCCTCGCCGGGGGCTTCGCGGTTACCAACGTGGATTTGCGCAGCGCGAAGTCCACCGAAGAGATGGCGCGGCGCTTGGGCCAATATGCCAGCCGCCAGCCCAAGGGTTCCTGGATTCTCGGCGGCGACTGGGATCACGAAAACTGGCCGGGGGCGCCCCTGCCCACGCGGCAAATGATTGATGGTCTGACCCCCGACCACCCGGTTCTGGTGCGCCGCCTGGACGGGCACATGGTCCTGGCCAACAGCCTGGCGCTCAGGCTGGCCGGCATCACACGGGAGACAAAAGACCCGCCCGGTGGCGAAATCGTTCGCGATGCGTCGGGCGACCCCACCGGCATCCTCAAGGATGCTGCCGAAAACCTGGTCCAAAAAGTCATCCCGCCCAAAACCATGGCCGAGAAATTGCAGGCGGCCCGCGCGGCCACCGAACACGCCGCCCGCTGCGGCGTCACCAGTGTCACCGATATGTCCACCGAGGCGGACGTGGGCATCTACCAACAGTTGCTGGAACGAGGCGAGCTCAAGACTCGAATCTACGCGGCCCGCTCGATTGTCTCGTGGGAAGTCCTGGGCCAGGCCGGCGTGCGCGCCGCCTTCGGCAGCGACTGGCTGCGGATCGGCGCCCTCAAGGGCTTCTGCGACGGCAGTCTCGGCTCCACCACTGCGCTGTTCTTCGAGCCCTACGCCGACCAACCCGATACGCGCGGCCTTTTGTTCGACGAGATGCTGCCGCCAGGGATTATGCTGCGTCGAGTCGAGGCGGCCGACCGGCAGGGTTTGCAGGTCATGATTCACGCCATTGGCGACGAGGCCAATTTCCACATCCTGGAAATCTACCGCGAGGTGGCCGCGCGCAACGGCCCGCGTGACCGGCGATTCCGCATCGAGCACGCGCAGCACCTGCGGCCAACCGAAATCCCGCGATTCGGCGTCCAGCAGGTCATTGCGTCCATGCAACCCTATCATGCCGCCGATGACGGACGCTGGTGCGACAAGCGGATCGGGCCGGAGCGCTCGCGCACCACCTACGCCTTCCGGTCCCTGCTCAATTCCGGCGCCGTTCTGGCTTTTGGATCCGATTGGACAGTCGCGCCCTTGGAGCCCTTGAAAGGGATCAAGGCCGCCGTGACCCGTCAGACCCTCGACGGCCGGCATCCCAACGGCTGGATTCCCGAACAAAAAATTTCCGTGGACGAGGCGGTGCGCGCCTACACCCTCGGCTCGGCTTATGCCGAGTTTGCGGAGCGGGTGAAGGGGAGCCTGACGCCGGGGAAACTGGCCGATCTGGTGATGCTCGACCGGGACATTTACCGGATTGATCCCGGCGAGATAGACCACTGCCGGGTATTACTGACGGTTGTGGACGGGCGGGTGGTTTACCCAGCGCCGTGAAGGATTGATTTCAAGGCTGGGTGATTTGCAGGCGCAGGAACCGCTCCGGGACCGCGCCCACCGGGAACAGATCCCGGACCACCACCTGCTGCCAGCCTGCGCCCTCGCGAGAGACTTCCGTCAACTCGTTGGTGTTCAGGAAACGGTTCGTGCCCGAATAGACTGCCGCGGTCTGCCAATCCAAAAGGTTCGTTGTGCTCTCGACCCTGTAGGAAATGTCCCAGGCGTCCTGGCGGCACGGAAAGTGCAGCGCCACGTGTTTCGCGCCATTGGTGGAAATCAGCAGGCTCCTGGTGCCCGTGTCAGCCGAACGTTGCCAGGGATCGAGGTTGAGGGCGTATTCGACGAAATTGGGAAGCTCGTCCAGGTCAGGGTCGGCCAGTTCCCCCGCTACCGCGGCGTTGGTCGCGGCCGGGCCGAAATACAGGAGCCGCCAATCGTCCATGGGCACAGGCAGCGCGAAATAAGAATAGGTCACGCGCTTGGCCGAAAGGTCGGTGGCAAGCGGGCCGCCTTCGAAATTGAAAATCCAACCCAAATAGGCGGCGTCGCCGCGGAGGTAATACTCGAACCAGCCTGTGACGTAACGGCGATAGAGCAACTGGCGGGCGCTGTTGGCGCTGCCGCACGTCAGAATGCTCAGGAAACCCGGCGGGTCTTGAGGGTCAGTATGGTTTGCGCCCACGATCTTCATGCCGCGCTTGGGCGCGCTGGCGGCGGCGAAGAGGATTTCGGCGCTGCCGTCGGCATTGCAGGCCGAAGGCTCGGAGTAGGTTATGGCAATCGGCACCTTGACGTTGACCAGGGCATTCACTCCGAGGTCGCCACTGTCCACCGGGTCCATGGGCGCGAGCGCGCGAATGCGCGGATCTCGAGAAGCGGCGACAATCGCGCTCAAGCCGCCTGCCGAATGCCCGGTCGCCCCGATCCGGTTCGTCTGCACCTTCTGGTAAAAGACTGACGCGCCATCGCTGTTGCGGGCCACTATCCAGTCAATGCACTTGCGCAATTCGTCCGCATTCCGGCTGTGGTCGCTCCCGGCGTTGAAATTCGGGATCAAGGTGATGAAACCGCGGGTGGCGAGGTGGCGTCCCTGATTCACATGCTGAGCCTTGGATTGGGCAAAGCCGTGACCGAGGACAATGACGGGACACGGCGCGGCCGTTGCAGGGATTGAGCCATTGGGGTCGCGCGGATAGTAAACGTCGGTGCTCAGGTTCGCGCCTTCCATTCCGGGCACACTTACCGTTTGAGATCCAGCCGTGAACGGGCCCTCGACCGCCGGGTCGCTGGCCCCTTGCAATTCGATCAGTGCGGCGGACAAAGCAACCCAAACCATCACCAGGTTCCATCTGAGTTTCATTGCGCTATTGTATTTCCAGTCCGCAATCAGCGCAAATGCCCTCACGCAAATGCCCTCATGCCGCAGCCGCGGCTCGCATCCAGCCGAATCCTGCTCGCCGGGCCGGCGCGGATGCTGCGGCAATGCGGCCCTGGTCCCGTGTCTCCGGGCAGCAACCCCCTGGCCTAAAGGGTAAGGGGCCTGGACCGGGCGACCCCGCCCCCCCGAGCCGGGTGGGCTCGCTACAGGCTAATCGAGGCGCCGATGCCCAGCAGATGCAATTTCTTCCCTGCCTGGTGGAACTTCTGGAGCGCCACTTCGTGATCAATCCTGATCGGGGGGAACGTGTCATAGTGCAGGCCCAGCACCTGGTCGCAGCCCACAAATTCGGCCGCCTTGATGGCATCGGCAACATCCATCGTGAAATTGTCGCCGATCGGCAGGGCGGCAAACTTCAGCCGGGTGGCTTCGCCGATGAGTTTCATGTCCAGCGTCAGGGCGGTGTCGCCCGAGTAGTAAAAATTGCCCTCGGCCGTTTCGACCACGAATCCGCCCGGGTTGCCGCCATAGGACCCGTCCGGGAGGCTGCTGGAGTGAATGGCGTTCACAAATTTGACGCGGCCGAAATCGAACCGGCAGGCGCCGCCGTGGTTCAGAGGATGGGTTTTGGAAACCCCTTGTTTGCCGAACCAAACCGTGATTTCGAAGTTTGAAATCACGGTGGCGCCGGTGCGTTTGGCGATGGCCGCCGCGTCCGCCAAATGGTCGGCATGGCCATGCGAAACCAGGATATAATCGGCGGCAATCGCGTTCACATTGATCTTCCGGGCCAATTCATTCGGAGTGATGAATGGGTCGAACAGCAGGTGGCGGTTGCCCACCTGCACCGAGAAACAGGCATGTCCGTAATAGGTAATCTTCATAATGACTCTCCTGATGTTGCTTGCTCGATTCCGAATATGTCCAGACCCGCGCTCCAGGTCAATTCCCGCCAAACCAGCACCAGCCTTGCCGGGGTGCGGAACACCGCCGTGAATCCCCGGCTTCCACAGACTGGATGGTCCCCATGCAGCCCGTGCAACCGTCGCATCAAGGCTTGGCGACGGGAGTCTTCCCGGGTGCAAAAAATTTTGAGGGAAACCGCTTGTCGGTTGCGCATTAATAAGTAAACGGTGCAATGTTTATTGGCAGGTCGGCTGGGCTATGAAACTCACTTTTGTGAACATTATGCAGGAGTTGCAGAGGTTCGACTCCATGTCCTACCTTACGCAACCACCGGTGCCGTTCGCGGTCCTGGGCGCCGTGACGCCCAAGGCTATTGAGACGGCGTTGGTGGACGAGCAGACGGACCCAATCCGGTTCGATGGGGACGCCTTCGGGTTCTCCGTTACGACACAGAATTCCCAGGCCGTGCAAGCGTTAATGGAGGAAATGGCGGCAAGCGGGTGTCTGGGAGTTGCGGTGGGCGTCGAGTCCATGGACGACACCAACTGCGTGGCAGTGAGCAAGTACCAAAACCTGCAGCAACCATTTGTGGACGCGGTTAATCATGCGAATCGCCTTGGGGTCCAAACCCTGTCCCTTATCATGGTCGGTCTGCCCCACGACTCGCCTGCGGCGTTAGAAAGCACTCTGGAGTATCTTAAGCACGTGCCCTGCGGTTACTTCGACATGCGAATTCTCCGCATCTACCCTGGGACGCGGCTCTATCGGCAGATGCTGGCGACGGGTGATGTAACGAAAAACTGGTGGCTGGAAACCGCAGCGGCGGACACCTTCAACAAAACGCTCCCAAGCAGTTTGGGCGTCCACTTCCGGCACAAGCGGTTCCAGCCAATGCAACTCCAGCATTTGTCCCTGCGCTTCATCAACGAGTTGAGCGGCAATGGACCCCGCACTATCGCGCGGATCCTGCGAGTGGGTTGCCGGGGGCGCGCCCTCGGCTTTGCCGGGCTGGTGCTGCAAGCCCGCCAACGCTCGGCCCGGCAGGCGCGAATGCTGCTCCGCCATCTGGAACAGGCGATGGCGGCAAACGCTGAGAACGCTTCGGCCATGGGACAGACCGACAAGGTGTGGACGCCGGCTGTGGACGCCGGCTTGCGCGAACTAAATTAGCCGTGAATACTCCAAACCAGCGCCCGTTCGCCAATTGTCGCTGCTCCGGCGAGCCTCACGAAATGGGCTTTGAACAAGGCCAGGCCTTGCGGGAACAGATCCGGAAAGTTCGGCACGTTTTGCGTGACCTGGAGGCGTCTCGCTGCGAACAGCCGCGCTGGCGGCCTTACACACTGTTTTGCTTCCCATGAAAATGGCATCCACTTTGAATGGAAGTTCACCACGCGGGCGAGCCTGGGGTCGGGTGACGGTATCCCTCGAGCTGCAGCAGCGATGAACACGGAAGACCCCACTCAAACGCCGACGCGCAGGCAGTCCTGGCTTCGCTGGATCGCCGGGGGAGGATTGATGCTGATCGGCGGGACTGTGCTATTGGCGATCTTCGGCATCTGGCAGGCGCTGACGGACAACGGCTCGCCCTCACGCGCCTGGCTGTTGGTGGTATTCCTTGCCATCTACTTGGTGGGCTTCTTCTGCCTGCAAGCAGCGACTCGCCCAATCCGTGGTCGCACGGACCAACGGCAGTCCTGGAAGGAGCGATTCCCGGCGCACCGGGAACAGGAGCTTGACCGCTTCCTGCAAATCGTCGGTGAGGAGTTGGGGCTCCGCAAAGAACGCTGGCGCCGACTTCGCCCAGACGACCGCATGGTCGCCGTCACCCAGCAATGGTTGTGCGGCGATGGCATGGACATCATCGAACTGTTCCTGGCCATTGAGCAGGAGTACGAATTGGATTTGCCTGAGAGCTTCCACACGCCGGACCGAACCCTGGGCGATTTGTTCGCCTATGTGACCCAGCATTCCTCCAGAGGTGGAGGTTCATCTCAACCCGAGATGCCGACACAACCTGAGGGCGGGTGACCACGCAGGCGCGAGAGTGCCATGAAAGCGCAAGCGCAAGCGCAGCAGGCGATGAGGTCAGCCTGGACGACGGTTATCATTATCGCAGCCATCGTGGTCTTCGCCGGCTTGTGTCTGCCCGGTCTCTTTCTTCACCTTATGTCGTATCCCCCGCCTGACACAACGCGCTGGCTCGCCTATTGCGCCATGGGGGCGGCTGTGATCGTAGTGGTGATGGTGATACTTCACGGGATCCATGAAACCCGCGCCACCCGGCGGGTTGTCGCCGATGCCCTGGAAGGCCGTGTACGGATGACAGACGAGGAATTCGGCAGCCGGTTTTACGAACCCGCTATCGCCCCGGTCGCCGCGCGCCTGCGTCACTTGCTCGCCGATAACCTGGAATGCGATCTTGCGGGCTTGACCCCTCCGGACTGCTTCGAGGACTGGCTCGAGCTGTTTCCCGGGCCGGATTCTGCCGCGGACTCCTTCTTCGAAACCGTGGCCATCGAGTTCCACCTCACACGCGATTGCCCGTGGCCGGGGCGTTTCGGTTCGTTCGACTCGTTGGTGAGGTTCGTCGCTGAGCAGGCATATGCCGCCAAAGCCAAATGATTCGCTGAACAAACTGCAGAGTTAAAACGCCAAATCCTGCGCTACTTATGAATCTGACAACACTTCCTACCCTCAAGCGGCTGCCGCGATCGGCGCGACCTCGCCGGGCTCCGGGGGATACCCTGGCCAATTGCAGGCTGGTCGCATCACCAGCCCGGTTTCGCGCAACCGCACTTCCTGCGATCTCAGCAGCGACTCTGTTGTTAATGGCCCTGACCTTCCTGTGTGGGTGCGCCAAGCAGTCTGCCCCGGAAGAAGCGCAAACGGTCGCTGCTCAAAGCGATTTTCAGGGCCAGGCCGACGTTGTGCGAGCGGACCTCGAACGCTTGACCAGGGCCTTATACGCCAACGACCTCAACCTACATCGAGGGTTCACAGGTTCGGGCGTTTTTCCCCGACTTCCCGTCAAACGTGGCTCTGCCGGAAGTGAGGGGCAAAGCACTCTAAATCCGTCACACGGCGCATGAACCGCGGATCCAGAGTCATCGCTGCAATTGATGCCGGCTGCAATTTTTTCAATTCGCTCCTTTTCGGGTCGCGGATACAATTTATACCAATGAAAGCCTCGGTTCTTGTTGCGCTGGTGGCTGCCGGACTGTTTCTCCCACCTGCCTCGTCCCGGGTTTCGGGCGAGCAAACCAATGCACTTCCTGCACGCACCACGGTCGCCGTGCTGCGTTGGATGGCGGCCGAGCCGCCGCCGCTGGCTCCCGAAGACCGTCACTGGCTCCGGACCTTCAGCGCCCTGGTGGCCCGCGACCTTGGCTTTGTGACCGCTTTGCGAGTGCTCCCCGAAGACGCCGTCCTGCGGGAGTGCGCCCGGCAGAAGCGCGAGGAGCCGGATAACACAAACGCGGTCGTCGGGGTTCAGAGGCTGGCAGAAAACCTGCGCGCGTCATGGGTGATCCTCGGCAGTCTGGCGCGCACGGGAGCAACGTGGACGGTCCATGCGCACGCCGTGGACGCGAAGTCAGGGAAGTTCGGTGACCGGCTGACCGCGACCTCAACAAACTGGTTTGAACTGCGAGACCAGGTGGTGCAGCACGTGCTGCGGATTCTGAACATCACGCCCTCACCGGAAGACCGGAGGAACATGGGCAAAGTGTGGACGACTTCGCCGAAGGCGTTCGAATTACTGAGCCAGGCGAGGTCTGACCTGGGCGAAGACCCGGCACAGTTGGTCGCCGTCTGTCGCAAAGCTCTCGCCGAGGATGAGCGCTTTGCCCAGGCGCGCGGCGTCCTGGCGGCCAGCCTCTACACTCTGGGCCGTGACGAGGAGGCCCTGGCCGAGGCGAAAGCGGCGCTCAACCTCGAGGTGGATGACCGTTTCGCCGCGTCCCTGCGCGCCATCACCGCCCACGTGTATTTCAGGCAGAAGCAGGAGAGCCTGGCGCAGCAGGAGGTGGCTCAAGGATTGCGGGCTTCGCCGGACGATAGCGACCTCTTGGTTCTCCAATCCACTCTTTACGAGAGGAGCGGCAACCTTGAAGCCGCTGGCGACTGCCTTGGCAGGGCTCTGGAGTCCGACCCGCGCAACGCGGCAATTTATGCGAGGCTGGGTCGGCTCAAATCCAAGCAGGGGGATCTTACCAATGCCCTCGCGAATCTCGAGTTGGCTCAGCAACTTGCGGCAGACACGCCGCCGGACGAGCAATTGGAAATCGAACTTGCGCTGGCGAGGGGATACGAGAGCGTTGGCAACGTAGTGAAGGCTTTGGAACACTACCGCAACCTGCTGGCCCGGGCGTCGGATCAGGCGGTTCCGGAAGCGAAGGTAAAGTGGGTTGAGGACGTTGTGGTTGAACTGGAGCGGCGGTCCCAGCCGGTGCCGGTCGCAGCCGAACCCCCCAGGCCATACTCACCAGCGGAGCTGCAGGCCGCGCTACGTGATGCATTAACGACCGACGAATTCGCCTTGGCGGTAAATCCCATTGCCGGCACGCCCGAAATGGATCGCTGGGCGCAGGAAACCGTGGCCGGAACCGATGGCGAACTGGCGCGCGCCCGAAAATTGTTTGAGCGGCTGGCCAAGCGCCCCAAGGCGGCCGCAGCGGGCTCGCGCACGGCCCGCGAGGTCTTTGACGCCTGGAACGACTTGGGCCAGCCATTCTGTTGCCAGGAGTATGCCAAATTGTTCGTGGCCTTAGCCCGCAGCCTGGGCCTGCGGGCCTTCTACGTTCACGTGGAGCGGGATTACAGCGACCGGGTCGTGGATCATGATTGCGCGGTCGTGTTTGCCGAGGGAAAGGCTTGGTTGGTCGACCCGGCCTACGCCTGGTTTGGGGTGCCGCACCGGGAATTCCGGGTCATGGACGACCTGCAGACGGTCGCTCACCACGCCTTTCAGCCGCACGGGGGAAAGCACAACCTCACCCTGTGCCGCGCCGGCTGCAAGCTGGATCCGGAATTCGCCTGGGGCCGGTTTAATCTCGTGCTATCCCTGGTCCAGGAAGGCAAGTTCGAGGAAGCACGCAGCGAGCTGGATGCCGCGCGAAAAAAGGCCCCGGAACACTGGCGGGGATACCAGTTGGAGGGGCTGTTGGCCCTGCGGCAAGACCGGAATGAACGGGCGCTGGAGTGGTTGCGCAAGGCCCAAGACGCCAATCCCGCCAGTGGCGACACGCGCCTGCTTCTTGGACAAGCCTGGTTTCGGAACGGGCAGCACGCGGCGGCTCGCGATTCGCTTGTCGCGGGCTTGAGGCTCTCAGGCTCAGCGGCCAACGAAGCAATGGCGCGCGAAACTCTCGCGCTTCTGGAAGCAGCGCTCACACCGGGGTCCAATTCGCTCTTCACGGCCACTTCATCGTTGGATGCAGGTTCTTACTATCATCTCGGGCTCTCGTTTCTGACGGGGTCCAAGCCCGACTACACCCAGGCGGCCAAGTGGTTTCGCCAGGCGGCAGAGATGGGCGAGCCTCACGCGCAGCTTGCCCTGGGCCTCCTCTATTGGAGCGGGCGCGGGATCGAACCGAACGCGCAGAGCGCGGTGGGTTGGTTTCGGAAGGCAGCGGAGGCTGGAGAACCGTCCGCGATGCGAATGTTGGGAGCGGCCTACAGCAGAGGCGTGGGAGTAGAGAGAAGCCGCGAGGAAGCGCTGCGCTGGATGCGGCGTGCGGCGGAAGGCGGAGATGCGGAAGCCCAGGCGGCTCTCGGCAAAGCCTACTATGAAGGCAGAGCCGTTCCGAGGAACCTGGGGGAGGCACTTTTTTGGCTCACGCTGGCGGTGGATTCGGATTCCAAACCTTCCGGAGCGTGGCTCGGAGAAAAGGAGGCTAACAACGTTCTCCACCAGGCTCCGGCCCTGCTGAAAGAAATCGAGCTGTTCGGCAGTCCCGAGCAGAAGGCGGAGGCAAAGGCCAGAGCTGAACAGTTCAAAGCAAGAAAACGGGCTGATTGAACACCTGAATTGGAGTTTACGTAAGCCGTATGTGTAATGCCGGGAAAACCGGGGGCACAAAGCCAGCGGCCTTGAACGCCTGGGGACAGAGGCTTGGAAGCGCCCCAGCTAAGCCAGCTTGGATGGCATGGCTGATTTAGTGGTCTGCCTACTGCCCAGTGAGTGCGCTCGTCGCCAAAGGCTTGACCCGCGTGGCTAATCGACACCGGGCCGTTGGTTGCATTCTTCGACCGGAGCGATGCCGACCACGAGTGGGCCAAATCGCAATGGGCCAAGGCCCCACTGCCGATGCTGACTTGCGAGCCGGTCCTCGCCGAAGCCGCCTACCTGTTGCAGGATCTTGCTGGCTTGGCGCCGGATTAGCTGTGCCATGTCGGGACGCACTGCCCCAATGTGCCTGAATCGCCGAAAGATCAGCTTGCCGGTCGAATAGAGTGGACGCCGGGTAACCGGGTTCTGCTACTTTTTGGAGAATGAATTGTTCAGAGTTGGCGAAACAAATGGGTGGCGACCGAGAGTGGCGCTGGCATTGGCTGCTGGCGTTGCTGCTGTGGCCCTGTGTGGCTGGGAGCCTTGCGGGTGAGGAGATTCGTTTTCCGACCGAAAACCGCGCCTTGCTCAACGGGGGCGGCGGCGACCGGTTTTTTGTCGGAACGGTCGGCAAGCCTTGGACCAGCGGGACGTTCGGCTGTGTGCGCAGCGACGGCTGGCAGGTGCATGAGGGCATTGATATTCGGGCCCTGCAGCGCGACCGCCGCGGTGAAGCCACCGACCCGGTGATGGCCTGCGCCGATGGCACCGTTGCCTACGTCAATCGCCGGGCCGGGCTCTCCAATTACGGCCTTTACCTCATCATCCAACACCGGCTGGATGGGTTGGAGGTTTACTCGCTCTATGCGCACCTGCGCGAAATCCGCGCCGACCTCAAGCCGGGCCAAACCGTCCGCGGCGGAGAAACCATCGGCGTCCTGGGCCGGACCGCGAACACCCGCGAGGGCATCAGCAAGGAGCGCGCCCATGTGCATTTCGAGCTGAACTTGTTTGTGAATGAGCGGTTCAATACCTGGTACAAAAGCCGGTTCCCAAAGCAGCGCAATGACCATGGCATCTGGAACGGCCAGAATCTGCTCGCCTTTGACCCCGCCGAGGTCCTTCTCCGCAGCCATCAGACCAACGGCAAATTCAGCCTGTTGGAATTCATTCGCTCGCAACGCCCGCTCTGCCGGGTTCTGGTTCGCAAGACGCAGTTCCCCTGGCTGCAGCGCTATCCCGCTCTCATCCGCCCCAATCCGCTGGCGGCCGCCGAAGGCATCGCAGGCTATGAACTGGCCCTCAACTTCAACGGCATCCCCTTTGAACTCACGCCCCGCGCCGCGTCCGAAATCAAAAGCAAGGCCGCCGTTCAACTGTTGTGGGTTGACCCCGCCGAGTACCAGAAGAACCCGGGACGCCGGCTGGTGACGAAAAAGGGCGCCCAGTGGCAATTGACCCCTCAGGGCGAGCGGTTGCTGGACCTGATCACTTATTGAATCAGGCGCACGCGGTCCCCGGCCGCGCGGCAGACCAGCCGGCGCCCTGCGGCTTGCGTGCGAGAAAGGTTTTCCCTTGCACCGCGGACCGCTGCTTTTCCCCGGCGATACGAAGGGCTCAAATCATGGCGCCTGCCGGAGCACGGTTCGCGCGCCGAAAAGTCCGCCCGCCCAGTGGTCCGGATGTGCCTGGAATTTGACCGTCACCTTCTCTTTTCCCGCCGTGAGTTCGGTTGGGATGGGATAGGTGACGTCAAAGAACTGGTTAGGCTTGTTGTTGAGCAGCGTTTGGGTGGCGATCTTTGTCCCGTCCACCAGAATGTCGAACGTGCGGCGGCCGGTTTCGCCCCCCCAGAACGTGCACAGCAGGTCGGCCGGCCGATCCGGCGCCACTTTCATTTCAAACGAAAACCATCCGCCATCGGTCGCATGCCGCCATTTCCGCCCCATCGCCTCACCCGCGCTGGTGCGCTCGCCTTTGACGCTGTGATCACGTTCGGGCTGCATTTCACCCACCCGCAGAATGTCCAGCGTGCGCGCGGCCAGCAGCCGTTCGCGCTCCTGCTCCGCGCGGATTTCCGCCTCGCGCCTGGCCCACTCGCTTTCGGTAAACACATCCAGGTACACCGTGTAACGGCGATCATGCAGCGAGTGGAACGGCACCAGGTCCACGTCCCGCGGCCGGCCCACGCCGATCGTTTTGAACGTGACCTCCGACAGCGAGACCGGCTTGACCCAGTCTGTCACCGGCCGCTCGCCGGTGAGCAACACCGGAACGTAGAAGGGCCGGGTGGCAGCCTCGTCCTGCACCGGCCCCAGATTCGCCGCCAGGAGGGTGGGACCGTAAAAAATCGCAATTCGCTTTGGATTGTCCGGCATGGACTCGGTTCGCAGCGACATCGGGAACTGGATTTCGACCCGGTCGCCGTTCTGCCAAGTCCGGCGGACCTCCGCAAAACTGGAGGGTTTGGAATCCACCTTCTGCTCCTGGCCGTTCACCCGTATCTTCAACCCGTCTTTCGCCCAGTATGGATGCCGGACCCGCAAGGTCAGCTCCTGCGGTTTCTCGAGCGTAAAGCGGACTTCGGACGAGTCGCCAAACGGCCAGCGGGTTTCCTGGCGCAACTTCAACCCCCGCTCTTTCCACGTCAGCTCCGACGCCAGGAACAGGTTCAGCCACAGGCCGTCCTGGTCGTGGAAATAAATCGCCTCGCCATAGCGCACGTGGTTTTCCATGCCGGTCCCCACACAGCAGGTGAAGCCGTCGTAGGGCGATTGATACTCCTTGTGGTGCCCCGGCTGGAGCGACAGGTTGTAAATCACGCGTCCATCGGGGTGTTGCGTCGAGCGGATATGGTTCAACAGGGCGCGCTCATAAAAATCGGCCACGTCCGCATCCGGATTCCACCCAAACACGTGCCGGGTGAGCTTCAGCATGTTGTAAACGTTGCACGTCTCAGTGGTCATCGGGCTGAGCCGGTCGTTGAGCCGGTCCGGCTGGCCGAAATGTTCGTGGTCGCAATGGCCGCCGGTCACATAGGAATGATGGTGCACCACCCGGTCCCAGAAGAAATTGGCCGCCGCGTGGTCCGCCGGGTCCCCCTCCAGTTCGTAACGCGTGCCCAAGCCGATGAGCTTGGGAATTTGCGTGTTGGCATGTTTGCCGGGCAGAATGTCCTCGCCCCGCGCCAGGGGCTCGAGAATGGCCTTGTGGTGGAATCGCCGCGAGAGCGCCACGTACCGCTTCTCGCCGGTGTCAGCATACAAATCCGCGAGCGTCTCATTCATGCCCCCGTGCTCGGCGGCCAGGATTCTCTGCATCTGCTCCTCGTTCAGGTTGGCATGGGTTTTCTCGAGCCAATCCGCCAGTTCCCTGGCCACCGCCAGCGCCTGCTGGTTGCCGCACAGCCGGTAGGCGTCCCGCAATCCGGCGAAGAGCTTGTGCAACGTGTAATTCGGCACCCAGCAGCCGTTCAGATCGAAACCCGAAGACCGAATGTTGCCCGCCGCCACATCCGCATAGACCTTCTTGCCATTGGGAATCGCCGCAACATACCCGTTGCCGTTGGCTTTCTGGCACTCGGCCAGCTCCGCCACCATGTAGTTCACCCGCTCGAGAAATCGCGGGTCCCCCGTCGCGGCATACGCCAGCGCGCACGCGCTCAGGTAATGGCCTCCAGAATGGCCGGATACGCCCATGGCCTCCCAGCCGCCGTAATGTTTGGCCTTCGGCTCAAGGCCGGCCTCCTTGCGGAAATTGGCCAGGAACCGGTCCGGCTCCAGGCTCAGCAAATACTTCACAGCCACGTCCTGCCCCTGCTTGAACGGGCCCTCCAGCAACCGCACATCCTTCAGAGGAAACGGCTTGGCCCGCGGCGGGGCGGCGGGTTTGACCTTCGCCGCCACCGGGCTGGAATCCAGTGATTCAGCCAGCACAAGCGGGCGGGCGATCAAGGCGACAAGGCCGAATGATAGGGCGGGCAGTAATTTCATAACAAAGTTATTTATTGTCAAAGACTGCCACGATCCCCCCTTCGACTTCAACTGGAATATCTTCCAATTCCCTACAAGCCCCGGCGCAAGGCCTGTTTAAGCAGGGACTTGCGGAGAACTCAGGCCTTGGCGGAAATCGTGAGCGTCACGGGTTTTTTGTAACTTTTCACCCGGTCACGGCTCAGAGGGTGCAGACATGGAAACACGACTTAAGACCGTATGATGCTGAGAATCATGATTGGCGTGGTGGTGGGCGGAGCGCTCGGCTTCGCTTTTTACAAGTTTGTGGGTTGCTCGAGCGGTGCTTGCCCGTTGACGAGCAATCCGTTTATCAGCACTCTTTACGGAATGGTGGTGGGTGGTTTGGTCGCAAGCAGCCTAAACTGAACAGTCAACAGAAAGGAATTCGCAGGCTTATGGAGATGATCATTCGCAGGTTTGCCGGAACGTTTGTATTACTCAGCCTTTTGCTGGCGCATTTTCACAGCCCCTACTGGCTCTGGTTCACCGCCTTCGTGGGCTTCAACTTGCTCCAGTCCTCCTTCACCGGGTTTTGTCCGCTCGAGATGATCCTGCGCAAACTCGGGGTGGGACAGGGGCCGTCCTCCGGCGGCAAATCGGGCGGTTCCTGCTGCGCGTCATGAGAGCGCCGGCCATCTGCATTGGCGCGCTTCTGGCCGGCGCGCTTCCGGTTCTGGCAGGCGAACCATGGACATTGGACCGCGCCCTGGGACATGCGCTGACCAACAGCCCCGACGCGCAAATGGCGCGGGCCCGGATCGCCGCCGCCCGAGCCGGACTGGACCAGGCGAATTCCGCGGTCTGGCCCCGGCTCCAGTTCCAATCCAGCTACCTGCGCACGGATAATCCGATGCAGGTGTTCGGCAGCATTCTCAATCAACAGGCCTACAGCCCGGCGCTGGATTTCAACGACGTGCCCGACGTGGACAACCTCAATGTCAAAGGTCTCGCCACCCTGCCGCTTTACACCGGGGGCAAAATCCGGGCGGCACGCGAGGCCGCCCGCGCGCAAACCGAGGCCGCGCGTTCCGAGAGCGACGCGGTGCGCAACGCCCTGGGCTTTGAAGTCGCCCGCGCCTTTCACACCGTCTTGAAAACACGGGAGTTTATCCGCGCCGCCGAGGCGTCGGTTGCCTCCTTCGAATCCGCTCTGGCCACCGCCCGCAAACGGTTGGAAGGCGGGGCCTTGCTCAAAAGCGAGCTGCTGGACATCGAGGTCCGCCTGGCGCAGGCGCGCGAAGAGCTGGTCCGCGCCAGAAACGCAAAGGTCCTGGCCGAGCGGGCGCTGCGGAACCTGCTGGGTATCGAGTCGGGGCCCTTCGAAGTGGCCGACAGCCCCCCCGCGGTGAGTGTTCCGCGAACGGATGACTTTTCCGGGCGACCCGAGTTGGAGGCGGCCCTCCAGCGGGAGCGCGCGGCAGAGGAGCAGGTGCGCGGCGCCCGGGCCGGTCACCTTCCCAAGGTCAGCGCTTTTGGCAGCCTGGATTATGACCACGGGTGGAGGTCCGACAGCGGCGCGGGGAGCTATACCGCCGGCGCGCTGCTGCAGTGGGACCTGTGGGATGGCAATCTCACTCGCGCAAAGGTCCGCGAAGCGGCCGCCAACCTCGAGCTGGCCCGCGAGGAGCGCCGGAAAATCCGGCTCGCCCTCGCCCTCGAGGCGGAACAGGCCCGGCTGGAACTGCAGACCGCGGCCGAGCGACTGCGGGTCAGCGAAACGGCCGTGGCGCAAGCGGCCGAAAGCGCGAGTCTGACGCGGGCTCGCTTTGATCAAGGCCTGGCGCTGGCCACGCAGCTTATTGACGCTGAGACGGCGTTGCTGGCCGCCAAGGTGCGGCGGGCCGAAGCCGAAGCCGATCAACGGATCGCAACGGCGGCGCTGCGGAAAGCGCTCGGCCTTCCACAATTGGACGCGAACTTCACAGAATTTGCCCGACCATGAACCGATTCTCCAAGAGAACCGCCAGCAAGAGCATGAACAAATCCATGAAAAACCAGACCATTTCCGAGTGCCGCGTCTGGCCTGGATTGACCGCCGCCGCATGCCTGGCGGCAGTCTGGGTCACAGGTTGCGGGAAGCCGGCTCACCCGCCCGCCGGCGAGCGCGCCGACCTCCCTGCCGCCCAGGTCCAGGTTCAGCAGGTCGAGTCAAAGTCCCGGCCCAACACGGAGGAAGTCGTCGGCACGGTTCGGGCCAAAGTGCGCTCGACGGTGGCGGCCAAGCTCAGCGGGCGCATCCAGGACCTGCCGGTTGTCCTCGGCCAGAAAGTCAGGGCCGGGGACCTCATCGCCCGCCTGGACGCGGCCGAGATCAAAGCCCGGCTCGAACAAGCCGAGGCCGCCCTGGAACAGGCCGAGCGGGATTGGAAGCGCATCGCGGCGTTATACGAGCAGCAGGCCACCACTCGCGCGGAGTACGACGCGACCGAATCACGGCGGCGAATGGCCAGCGCCGCGGTGAGCGAAGCGCGCGCGACTCTTGCCAACGCGGAGGTGCTGGCGCCGTTTGACGGCGTGATCACGCGAAAGTGGGCCGACGTCGGGGACCTGGCCCAGCCGGGAAAACCGTTGGTTGACCTCGAGAACCCGAACGCCTTGCAGATCGAAGCTGACGTGCCCGAGGCCGTGCTGGCGCGAGTCCACGCCGGCGCGTCGCTGCCCATCCGCGTGGATGCCTTGGACAAGGAACTCTCCGGCACAGTGGCCGAAATTGCCCCGGCCGCGGACCCTGCCAGCCGCAGTTTTCGCGTGAAACTGGATGTTCCCCCCACTCCCGGCTTGCTGCCCGGCCAATTCTGCCGCCTGCTTCTGCCCGTGGGCGAAGTGCAGTCCCTGCGCGCGCCCGCCTCGGCCATTGTGCGGCGCGGCCAGTTGGAGATTGCCTTTGTCGTGGCCGATCAGCGGGCCGTGCTGCACCTGGTGAAAACCGGCAGCCGCGTCGGGAATGAAATCGAGATTCTGTCCGGGCTGAACTCCGGCGACGCGGTGGTCGTCGAAGGCGCGGATCGCCTGGTGGACGGCCAACCGGTGGTTGTCAAGTGAACGGCCACCGCCTCCAAGCCTGCGCCTGAACCCTCGAGAATCTGCTGCGATGAGCCAACCCAATCGTCCCGATCCAAACGGCCATATCGGCATTGCGGGCCGCATTGCCCGCGCCTTCATTGATTCAAAGCTCACCCCCCTGGTGGTCATCACCTCGGTGCTGCTGGGTGCCGCGGCGGTTGTGCTGCTCCCGCGCGAAGAGGAGCCGCAGATCAAGGTGCCGATGATTGATGTTCTGGTGGCCATGCCCGGCTTCAGCGCCAAGGAAGTCGAGGAGCGCGCCACTCGTCCCATGGAGAAACTCCTGTGGGAAATTCCCGGCGTCGAATACATCTACTCGACCTCCCGCCCGGGCGAGAGCCTGGCCATCGTCCGCTTCAAAGTCGGGGAGGATGTCGAAAAAAGCCTGGTCAAGCTGAACCAAAAGCTGCAGTCCAACTTCGACCGGATACCGCACGGCGTTTCATATCCGCTGATCAAGCCCCGGTCCATTGACGATGTGCCAATCCTGGCCCTGACCTTTCACAGCGATACGCACGACCACCTGACCCTGCGCCGGCTGGTGGCCCAGGTGGACGACGCGGTGAAACAGGTGCCGCGCGTGGCGGAAACCACGGTCATCGGCGGCGCCCGACGGCAATTGCGCGTGCTGTTGGACCCGGCGCGACTGGCCGCCCGGAACCTGAGCCTGGCGGAAATCCCGCCGATGCTGGTCCAGGCCAACCGCCAGCTCATCGCCGGCGGGCTCACCGGCAACAACCGCGAAGTCATTGTCGAGACCGGTGGATTTCTTGGCGACGCCCGCCAGGCCGGCAGCATTGTCGTCGGGGTGTTCGACGGCAGACCGGTCTATCTCCGCGACGTGGCGGAAATTCTCGATGGCGCGGAAGAACCCTCGCAATATGTCTTCTTCGGACAGGGCAGGGCAGGGGAGGCCCGGGCGCCCACCGTCATCGCCGCCGAGGAACCGGCCGTCACGCTCACCATCGCCAAGCGCCCCGGTGCCAACGCCATCTCGGTCGGACACGCGGTGCTCCGGAAGGTGGAGACCCTCAAGGGCCGGATCATTCCCGCCGACGTGCGCATTTCCATCACCCGCAATTATGGCGAGACCGCGGCGGAGAAATCCAACGAGCTGTTGCTCCACATGGGCATCGCGGTCATTGGCGTCTCCCTGCTGATCCTCATCACGCTCGGCTGGCGGGAATCAGTCATTGTCGCGGTGGCGATCCCCTCGACCCTGGCCCTGACCCTGCTGGTCTTTTATCTCTATGGCTACACGTTGAACCGCATCACGCTCTTCGCGCTGATCTTCTCCATTGGCATCCTGGTGGACGACGCGATCGTGGTGGTCGAGAACATCGTCCGCCATTTTCATCTCCCGCAGAACAAAGGCCGCGCTTGGGCAACCATCGCGGTCGAGGCCGTCAGTGAAGTGGGCAATCCCACCATCCTTGCCACGTTCGCCGTCATCGCCGCCGTGCTGCCGATGGCGTTTGTCGGAGGCCTGATGGGCCCCTACATGCGGCCCATCCCCATTGGCTCGAGCGCCGCCATGTTCTTCTCGCTGGCGATTGCCTTCATCGTCACGCCCTGGGCTTCCATTCGCGTTTTGCGCTGGGGCCGGAAATACGCCTCGCTCACCGAAGGCAAAGCCGAGGCGCCGGGAGTGGTTCATTCGCACGCCGAGCACCCCGAGGACTTCTTCACGCGGTTCTACCGGCGGATCATGGCGCCGCTGATTGGCCACCGCGGCTGGCGCTACCTTTTCCTGGGAGGAATTGTGGCGCTGCTGCTGGGCGCCATGGCCCTCATGGGCATTGGCTGGGTCAAGGTGAAGATGCTCCCCTTCGACAACAAAAGCGAGTTCCAGGTCATTCTCAACATGCCCGAAGGCAGCGCCTTGGAACAAACCGCCCAGGTCGCTCGCGAAATCGCCGACGCCATCCGACACGAACCGGAGGTCACCGATTACCAGATCTATGCCGGCGTCGCCGCCCCCTTCAACTTTAACGGCCTGGTGCGGCATTATTTTATGCGCCGTGGATCGCACGTCGCCGATCTCCAGATCAACCTGGTGCCCAAACACGAGCGCAAAGCCCAGAGCCACGACATCGCCAAACGCGTGCGGCCCCGCGTGGCCGCCATCGCCGCCAAACACGGGGCGCGGGTGGCGGTGGCCGAAGTGCCCCCCGGCCCCCCCGTGCTCCAAACCCTGGTTGCGGAAATCTACGGGCCCGACGAAACCAGCCGCCTGGCGCTCGCACACGAGGTGATCCGGATTTTCACCAACACCCCGGGCGTCGTGGACACCGACTGGTACATCGAAGCTGACCAGCCCAAGGCCCGCTTCGTGATTGACAAGGAAAAAGCCGCCCTCCACGGCGTCTCCGCCGAGGTCATCTCGCAGACCCTCGCCACCGCCGTCGGGGGAACGACGGTGGACCTCTTGCACGCCCCGCTGGAGAAAGAGGACGTCAACATCGTGGTTCAACTCCCGCTGGCCAGCCGGTCCCATCCCGAGGAATTGCTCGCCCTTCGGGTCCGTTCCACCGCCAACCCGGCCGCGCCGCTGGTGCCGCTCCGCGAACTGGTCCGAATCGAACCGGCCGCCGTGGACAAGAGCATTTACCACAAGAACCTCATGCCGGTGACCTATGTGATTGGCGATGTCGCCGGCGAGGTCGAGAGCCCGGTCTATGCCATCCTCAAGATGAACCAGGCGCTGCGCCAACTGGATATGCGCCAATTTGGTGGCACAGGCGCCCAGGTCAAATTGTTTAATGCGGTGCAACCGTTTACCGATCACGACCCGGCCCTCAAGTGGGACGGCGAATGGCACATTACCATTGAAGTGTTTCGGGACCTGGGCAGCGCCTTCGCCGCGGTGCTGGTGCTGATATTCATCCTGATGGTCGGCTGGTTCCGGTCGTTCCTCACCCCCTTGATTGTCATGGCCGCGATTCCGTTTTCGTTGGTGGGGATTTTGCCGGCGCATGGGCTGATGGGCGCGTTTTTCACTGCCACCTCGATGATTGGCTTTATGGCCGGGGCGGGCATTGTGGTCCGGAACTCCATCATCCTGGTGGATTTCATCGAACAACGCCTGGCCGAAGGCATGCCGTTGGATGAGGCCGTGGTGGATGCCGGCGCCGTCCGGTTCCGGCCCATGTTGCTTACGGCCATGGCCGTGGTCGTCGGCGCAAGCGTGATTCTGGCCGACCCGATCTTCCAGGGACTGGCCATCGCCCTGATGGCGGGCGAGATTGCCTCCTTGCTGATCAGCCGCATGGCCGTGCCCGTGCTCTATTTCATGGCCTACTCGCGCCGCAGCTCCGGCACCGCCCCAAACCCGCCTTCGTCTCCCGAACGCAACACGGCGGTTTAGCCCGTGGGAAAGACGAGCCTGCGGATGGTGGGTGACGCCGTTCGGCCGGTCCGTGCCGGAGCGGCCGCAGCGGCTGCCGCTTGCCTTCCTTACTCCGAGTTGCCCCAGAGCGCCTTGATGTGTTCGACACCGCGCCGGACGGCTTCCGGCGAGACGCTGGGGCCGATCTCGAAGACCTTGATGTGGCTGGGCTTGAGAAAAGGCTTTAGAGCCGGAAAATCAATCGCACCTTCGCCCGGCGCGCAATGGTCGCGTCCGGGAAACTGAACGTCGTGGATGTGAAAGCCGCCCAGGTGATCCTGAAGCGACTCCACCTGGCGGGCGTGTGGGGTGAAACCGAGGTTTTCCTTGATCTGCCCGTGGCCGGTGTCATGCCAGTAAATCAAGCTGGGACCGGCCAGTTCTTTGAACAGGGTCTCGAAATCGCCATCCAGCGGCAATTCCTCAAGGCTCTGCCGGTTCTCAATGCCCAGACGCACCCCGCGGGACTCGGCCTCAGGTAGGATCTTCTTTAGCGCTTCGCAGGTTCGCTCGAAGAACGGGCCCTTGCGCGCCTGGCGCTTCTCTTCAATCTCGGCGCAAAGGCGGTCGTATTTGAGATCATCCTTTTGTCCGCGCGCGAGCATTTCGAGAAGTTTGTCCGTGTAATTCTTCATTTCAATGCTGCCGAGATGCAGGACGACCACCGAGGCTTGAACCCGGCTCGCCAGCTCCAGCGTCTTGAGCGTGTAGCGCAACGCCAGCTCGCGCTCCCGCGCGCGCTCGGAGGAAAACTGGTAAAGATTGGGCGCGGAATGGTTTACGCCCATCGGGAGGGGACAGAAATTATGCAGGCTGGAAATCCGCATCTCGCCCGCGTCCACGGCCTCAAGAATGCCCGGCAGCAGGCTGATCCGTGTCCCGTGGCTCAGTTCCGCGTACTCGAAACCCAGGTCGCGAATCTCTCGCAACATGGCCCGTCCGTCGCTATGGCGATGGGAATTCCAGCAGGTGGAAAAGGAATACATAAGCACCGAAACAAAACTGCCCGCGCTTGGTGTTCACGCCCGTCCCGTTTTGCCGGGCCGCCCGCGCAGACATCCGCTTTCAAACCCGGATCGAACAGGCGTTGTCGCCCGGGTCATGGCGGGCCGGGCTGCGCCGCGCGCAGGCCCGGCCCGAACACACAATCACAGGTCCGCGTAACGGGCGCTGAGCATGGCCGAAATACTAGCGGCCTTCTCCTTCCGCCGCCGTTTCTCGCTCGGCTTCTCAAAATGCCGATGGCTTCGCACCGTCCGCAAAGTCCCTTCGCGGTCGAGCTTCTTCTTGAGCCGCCGCAAGGCTTTTTCGACGGACTCGCCTTTCTTAAGCTTAATCTCGGTCAAAACACGTTCACATCCTCTCCAGCGACTTGGAATCCGCAGGCCCACCGGGCCCGCGCTCCTCTTCAGTCAGGCCGAAGAGCCTAAGGTTGGCTCGATGAATGTCAACGGGCAAAATCATGAAAAAACCAGGTTGGGTTTGTTGACTTGGCCACCCCCAGTTGTGTTGTTTCACAAGTGGTTGTTTATCAAAGTATTATGAACGGATTGGAGAGCTTGCTCCCGTTCCAGAAGAGTGGGGTGGGAATAGTAGAAGCCGCTGTAAAAGGGATGGGGGGTGAGGTTGGAGAGGTTTTTTTCGCTGAGCTTGCGCAAGGCGCGGATCAGAGAGGCGGGTTCGCGCATGGCAGCAGCGGCGAAGGCGTCAGCCTGGTATTCATAGCGGCGCGACCACCAATGAGCCAGCGGCGAGAACCAGAAGGTGACCAGTCCGGCGGTAAGGCCAAAGAGCAGCAGGGCGGGCGCAATGTTGCCAGGCTCGAAGCCGAAAGCGCGATAGAACCATTCCTGTTGTGCCAGCACAGCGATGGCATAGAAGGCCGCCAGCGAGGTGAGTGCCGAGAACGCCAGCATCTTGGGGATGTGCTTTTTCTTGTAGTGACCGATTTCGTGGGCCAGCACGGCCTCGAGCTCGGGCTCGGCCAGTTGCTGGACCAGCGTGTCAAAGAGCACAATTTTGCGAAAGCGCCCAAAGCCGGTAAAGAAGGCGTTGGAATGGCGGGATCGTTTGCTGCCGTCCATGACCTGAATGCTCCGGGCGCGGAAGCGGGTGCGCTCGGCAAGCCGCAGCAAGCGGTTCCGAAGGCTGCCTTCGGGCAAGGGACTGAACTTATTGAACAGGGGCAGGATCAGCACTGGCGCAAGGACCGCCATGAGGAGCTGAAACGCCAGAACGGCCGCCCAAGCCCACAGCCACCACCATGGACCCGTCCAACGCACCAGTTTGAGCACCAGATACAGCAACGGCAGACCGAGCCCGACCGTCAGGAGCAGGCCCTTGAGCCGGTCCAGCCACCAGAGCTTATGCGTCGTGGTATTGAAGCCGAAGCGTTCCTCGAGCCGAAACTGGTGGTACCAGTCAAGCGGCAGGTTGACCGCGCCCAGCAGCAGCCCAACACCCACGAGGAACGCGGCCATGCTCCACTCGCCAGAGCCGGTCCACGCGGTCGCCTTGCCATAGGCCCAGGGCAAAACGCCGCTGAACAGCATTGCCAGAAGAACCAGCGCCTGCCAGGCCGCCTCAACCTGGTGAAACCGGCTTCCGGCCAGCGTGTAAGCGATGGATTTCCGGTAGGTTTCGGCATCCATGGTTTCGCGGAATGCCTCCGGCACCGCCTCCGCGTGGGCAAGCACATGCCGCTGGTTGAGCCGCTCGAGGGTCCATTGCGCGACCCACCGGGCGACGATCAGGATCACGACAAACCCGGCGAAAAGGGCGGTTCCATCCATGGGCATTTCGTACCGGCGCAGCCGGGCGGTTTATTCCCGGCGAGTCCCGCCCGGTTAGAACTCGAACTGCACGTCGCCCAGGCGTTCCTCGATGGTCTTGAGGATGCGGACTTCATCCGCTGGACTCTTGGCGACAAACGTCACGCTGAACCGCAGGTAGGCGCCCGCGTCGTCCCACGGCACCGTCGAAATGAGTTTCTCGGTGATCAGCCACTGGGAGACGTCTTCGGCGGTGCGGAATTCGATGCGTGATCCGTCGCGTTTCACCGCCGCCCGGGGAGCTCTGACGTACAGGAAGAACGAGCCCCTGGGTTTGCGGGCGTTGAAGCCGACTCGCCGCAAAACCTCGACCAACGCCCCCATCCGACGCGCATATTTCGCCGCGATTTTTTCAGTGATTTCCGGATGGTCAAAACCGTAGGCGGCCGCGTGCTGGATGGCCAGAAACTGGCCCGAGTCCGTGTTGTCCTTGACATCGCCGTAGGCCTTGACGAGGAGTTCGTTGCCGGCGACGAAGCCGCAGCGCCAGCCGGTCATGTTAAACGTTTTGCTGGCCGAGTGGAGTTCGACTCCGACCTCTTTGGCGCCCGGCGTGGCCAGAAAACTGAGCGGCTTGCCCTCGAAAACCAGCGCGGCGTACGCCGCGTCATGAATGACCACGACTTGGTTGCGCCGGGCGAAAGCGACCGCTTTTTCGAAAAACTCGGGGGTGGCGCTGGCGCCGGTGGGGTTGTTGGGGTAATTGAGAACCAGGACCTTGGCCCGCTTGAGAATTTCGGTGGGGATGCTTTCCAGGTCGGGCAGGAACTGGTTTTCTTCGGTCAGCGGCAGGTTATGGACCAGGCCGCCGTAATACCTGGCGTGGGTGCCAAACACCGGGTAGCCGGGAGTGGTCATCAAGACGTAATCACCGGGGTTGATCAGGGCGGCGGGCAGGATCGAGAGGGCGGCCTTGCTGCCGATCGAGTGGAGCACCTCGGTCTCGGGGTTGATCCCCGGCACGCCGCAGACCCGCTCGAGGTAACGCGCCGCCGCTTCCTTCAGACGGGCGTCGCCATTATCCGCATATCCGCGGTTCTCGGGCTTTCGCGCCTCCTCGCACAGCGTGTTGACCACTTCCGGAAACGCCATTTCGTCGGGTTCCCCCACGCCCATATCAATGATTTCGGCGCCGGGATGCGCCGCCATGGCGGCGCGCTTGGCGCGCTTGATTTTTTCGAATTTGTAAATCGCGTGGGACTTGCCGTACTGACGGCCGCCGATGCGTTCCGCAAACAAGTTTTGTATAAATGATTCCGACATAATCATGCTGAAACAGGCCTGCCAAAAGGCGTCAAGGACCTGCCCTGGTTTCGAGCCCGGACTCTAGCCCAAACCCGCGGACCCTGCAAGGGCGTTGCCAAATAGGGCGTTGCCAAACCACTGGGCGAACTCAGGGGTTGACGGATGCGATGCCAGAGACAAGGTTGTGTCCACTTAATCGTATGCTTAAGCCGTTGGCAGCAGAGAAATGGGACTATGGCAAGGCGGCGCATTTGCTCAACCGCGCCGGCTTTGGGGGGCCGCCGGAGGAAATCGAGGCTTTGCTGGCCTTGGGCCCCGAGAAGGGAGTGGATCGGCTGCTGGACGATGAGGCCGTGCCCGATCTCACTCCCCCGCCGGAATGGACAAAGCCCGACCCGGAGCGGGCGCGGCAGTTGGCCGGGGCACAACGCCTAAGCCCCGAGGAGCGGCAGAAGTTGCAGCGCGAGGAGCAGCAGCGGCAGCGGGACCGGCTGGTCGAGTTGCAGGGATGGTGGCTCCAGCGCATGGCCTACGGGCCGCGGCCCTTGCGCGAGAAGATGGTCTTGTTTTGGCATGGCCATTTTGCCACCAGCTTCGAGAAGGTCCGGGATGCAACCTTGATGTGGCGTCAAAACGAGATGTTTCGCCGCCTGGCCACGGGAAACTGGCTCGAGTTGCTGATTGAAACGGCCAAGGACCCGGCGATGTTGATCTGGCTTGACCAGGCGCAAAGCCGGAAGGAACGACCGAACGAGAATTTCGCGCGCGAGGTCATGGAGGTCTTTGCGCTGGGGGAAGGGGAGTACACCGAAAACGATGTGGCAGAGGGCGCGCGGGCGTTGACGGGTTGGACCTACGACCGCGCGGCCCAGAGGTTCGCCAACCGGCCCGCGTGGCATGACGCGGGTAAGAAGGTGATTTTTGGCAAGGAAGGCAATTTTGACGGCGAGGACTTCCTGGAGCTGATTGTGTCGCGGCCGGCGGCGGGACGGTTCATCACCCGAAAGCTGTGGCGGTTTTTTGCGGGGACGGAACCCTTGGAGGAGTTGGTGGGCGCGCTGGCGAGTTTGTTCCGGCGCAGTGGCAACGAGTTCAAGCCCCTCCTGCGGGCGATGTTCCGCTCCGAGGAGTTTTACAGTCCCGCCGTCCGGCGGAACCAGGTCAAGAGTCCGACGCAATGGCTGGTGGGCAGTGTGAGAATGCTCGAACGGGAGTTGCCGCCGGCGGCGGTCTGCGCTGCGATGACGCGCAGCCTGGGCCAGGATTTGTTTGCCCCGCCCAATGTAAAGGGGTGGGATGAGGGCGTGGGCTGGATCACGACGAACACCTTGCTGGCGCGCTACAACCAGGCCTCGGTCTTGGTGTATGGCGAGCCGGGCGCTGTCAGCCGAGGACCAGGAGCCGCCAAGGCCAAGGGCGCTGGACCAGGCCCCGAAGCTCGCCAAGGCAACGAAAGCGGCGCGACTTCAAAGTCGCCCAGGACCCCCGCGGCTCCGGCGGCGGTTGGCAAAGTGGATGTGATGAGGATTCTTTCGGAGCGTCAACGATCCAGCAAGGAGGAGTTGCTTGGCGCCCTGGAGCGGCGATTGTTGCAGTCGCCCTTAAGACCAAAGCAGCAGCGCGTCTTGCGGGAATACCTGGACTCGCAGGGCACGCTGGATGAGGGGGACATCTTGAACGCAATCCGATTGGTCATGAGCACGCCGGAGTATCAGCTCGCCTGAAAATTTAATAAATGAAGAAGGAACTGACATTTCAAACACGGCGGGAGTTCTTGCGACATGCGGTGCTGGGCGGGGCGTTGACGTGGACGGTCCCAGCCTTTTTGGCGAATACCTTTGCCGCCTTGGGGGCCGAGGGGGCCGGTCGCGGAATCCAGCCGGCAACGGGCCGTGAGGGCACGGTTCTGGTGGTCCTGCAGATGGCGGGTGGGAATGATGGGTTGAACACCGTGGTGCCGTATGGCAACGATGACTACCATCGGGCGCGTCCGCGGCTGGGGTTGGGAGCGG
Source organism: uncultured Verrucomicrobiota bacterium (assembly GCA_964631605.1). Lineage (GTDB taxonomy): Bacteria > Verrucomicrobiota > Verrucomicrobiia > Limisphaerales > UBA8199 > JARKQH01. The sequence continues at coordinate 4,283 of CAZVYG010000061.1, read as the reverse complement.
ACAAAGTGCTGAAGTTGACCGATGAGGTGGGTTTGAACCCGGGTTTGGCGGGGTTCAAGGCGCTTTACGACGCCGGTCAACTGGCGATTGTGCAGGGGGTGGGTTACCCGAATCCAAACCGGTCGCATTTCCGTTCGACCGAAATCTGGCAGACCGCCAGCGATCCCCAGCGTTATCAGCGCGAGGGCTGGATTGGACGGTATTTTGACGCGGCGTGCCCGGGCAGCGATGCCACGGTGGGGGTGAGCCTCGGCCGGCAGCGGCCCCAGGCATTTATTGCCAAACGGCCCAAAGGCGTGAACCTGGATAATCCCCAGAACTACCGGTTTATCACGCCGGGGCGTCCACGTCCGGGGCAGAGGGATTTGGTCGAGGAATCGTTCCGCAAGCTCAACGAGCTGGACGATCCAATGGACGGGAATGCAGGGGCAGCAATGGCGGCGATTGACGGGGTTGAACCGTTTGGCGGGTCGGCGTTGGATTTCATCCAGCGAACCGCCCTGGACGCGCAGGTCAGCTCGGACCGCATTCGGGCCATTGCGAGCCGCGGCACCAACCAGGCGAGTTACCCGAACTCGAGCCTGGCAAACTCCTTGAAGCTCGTCGCGCGGCTGATCGGGGGCGGCATGCCCACCCGGGTTTATTACCTGTCGCAGGGAGGCTACGATACGCATGCGAATCAACTGACCACACACGACCGTTTGCTGAAGGATTTGGGTGATTCCCTGCAGGCCTTTGTGAAGGATCTGAAGGAACAGGGCCAGCTTTCCCGCGTGCTGGTCATGACCTTCAGCGAGTTTGGCCGGCGCGTGGCCGAAAATGCGAGCGGGGGGACCGATCATGGCGCCGCGGCGCCGATGTTTCTACTTGGCCAACGGATAAGGGCGGGGTTGGTGGGCCGGCATCCGAGCCTGGCGCCGCAGGATTTGTTCCGGGGCGATTTGAAGCACGAACTGGATTTTCGGTCGGTTTATGCGACAGTCCTTGAGGATTGGCTTAAGACGCCGAGTCAGCCGGTGCTGGGGAAGGCGTTTCCAAGGGTGGGTTTGTTTTGAAACGGCGGCGGGGCGCATCCCGCGTGTCGGGAATATCCTTACGGCCTGATCGTGGTTTCCGTGATGGCCGGCGGCGGCCAATACTGGTAAATCTGGCGGCGGACCGAGTGTGAATATGGCAGAGCAGAGTAATACTTCCGAAATAAACGCGCGGCAGGAACCCAAAGGTTGCTGCCGGGCCGTGCTGGTTTACGAGGATTTCGAGATGGCCTTGCGCGGCAAGGCGGTGTGTGATTTGTTCGCGCGCGAGTCCGGCTTCTGCGGCGAGACGGAGTTGACGGTTTGGAATTACAATTTGCTGCAATCCCCGCAACTGGCGCGCGCGGCGGGTATTCAGTTGCAGGAAGCCGACCTGGTGGTTTTTGCCGCCCGACAATCCAATGGACTGCCCGTGGCCGTGGAGGCGTGGCTCGAGGATTGGGCCCCGCGGCGGAAGGTTGGTCACGGGGCCTGGGTGGCGGTGTTCCCACCCCACCTGAAGCTCGACCCAAGAGCGTCGAATGTCGGGCTGATGCTGTTGCGCGCCGCGGGACGAGCGGGCATGGACTTCTTTTGCCGGAGCCCCGAACTCTCGGCCGGTGCATTGGAATCGGAGCCCGAGTTGGGCGCCCCAGCCTCGAAGCGCGCACAGGCCGACGCCTAACCTTCCTGCTGGACGCCAGCCGGCTTCCGGGTAAGCTACGCCTCACAACGCAACATCAATCAACCTCAACGCAAAACTGCAATCGCAAACCAGGCAAACATGGGTCCCCTCATCATTCCGCCCGCCTACAAGCCCCTCATCGGCATCAAGGAAACCGAGCGCGCCATCAAGGCCCTCAAAGATTTCTTCGAATTGAATCTGGCGACGGAGTTGAGCCTGAGCCGCGTGACGGCCCCGCTGTTCGTTCCCTCGGGCACGGGCATCAACGACGATCTCAACGGCGTCGAGCAGCCGGTCTCATTCGCCGTCAAGGCCATGCCCGGCGTGCGGGCTGAAATCGTCCAATCCCTGGCAAAATGGAAACGCATGCAGTTGGCGCAGCTCGGTTTTGGCCCCGGCTACGGCCTTTACACCGACATGAACGCCATTCGGCCCGACGAGTCGCTCGACAACACCCACTCCCTTTACGTGGACCAATGGGATTGGGAACGCGTCATCACCCCGGCCGAACGCAACCTCGAGTTCCTTAAGAAAACCGTCCGCAAAATCTACTCCATCCTCAAGCGCGCCGAACACTTCGTCTGCGAACGCTACCCGGCGATTCGACCGGAATTGCCCGAGGAAATCCGTTTCGTGCATGCCGAGGAACTGCTGGCACAATACCCGAAACTGACTCCCAAACAGCGCGAAACCGAATTCGTCCGTCAACACCGCGCTGTTTTCATTATCGGTATCGGCGGCCAATTGTCCGACGGAACCATCCACGACGGTCGCGCCCCGGATTACGACGATTGGTCCACGCCAGGTGAAAACGGCTGGGCAGGCCTTAACGGTGACATTTTTGTCTGGAACCCCGTCCTCGAAATGGCGTTCGAACTCTCCTCGATGGGAATACGCGTGGACCGGGAGTCGCTTCTGAGACAGTTGGAGATTCGGAAGTGCTTGGAAAGAAAGAACTTATTCTGGCACCGACGGCTCTTGGAGGGACACATGCCCCTTTCCATCGGTGGAGGCATTGGCCAGTCCCGACTCTGCATGTACTACCTCAGAAAGGCGCACATTGGTGAAATCCAAGCCAGCATGTGGCCTTCCGACATGCTCGAACGCTGTCGAGCAGGGAATTTGCCCTTGCTTTAGCCCCGGGCTCCAGCCAGAGGAACGCCGAAGTGCCTGCTGGACGGACCCTTGGGAGGGAATAACCGGGCATCAGCCCGGTTCACCGCCGCTTGGGCGGCTTTCCCGGTCTGAAAGGGCGGTCAAAAAAAGAATGAATTTTTTTTTGTAAAATGTTGACAGGTGGTTCCGGCTTACGTATTTTTCGCGCGCAATTGGGCCGTTAACAGTCGAAAAACATTAGCCCCCAGGCCTTGTAGCGAGGTGGAGTGGGGGTAATGGGTTTTTGTCGTTTGCTGGAATCGGGTTCGAATTCTCTGGCACAAGCCCATGTAGCTCAGTTGGCAGAGCGCGTCCTTGGTAAGGACGAGGTCATCAGTTCAACCCTGATCATGGGCTCCAGAGCTAATTACAAATTAAGCAGATTATAGAAAAACAGACATACTAAAAAGCAGGAGAAACCAATGGCTAAAGAGCAATTTCAACGCACCAAACCGCATGTCAACGTGGGAACGATTGGCCACATTGATCATGGAAAATCCACGTTAACCGCTGCGATTGTGCAAACCCAGGCGCGCAAAGGATTGGCGACGCCCATCTCCTACGCCGACATCACCAAGGGTGGCACTGTTCGTGACGAAACCAAGACCGTCACCATCGCGGTCTCGCACGTCGAGTACCAGAGCGACAAGCGCCACTACGCCCACATTGACTGCCCCGGTCACGCGGACTTCATCAAGAACATGATCACCGGCGCCGCGCAGATGGACGGCGCCATCCTGGTCGTGGACGCCTCCGAAGGGCCCATGCCCCAAACCAAGGAGCACGTGCTGCTCGCCCGGCAGGTCGGCGTTCCCGCCATCGTCGTCTTCCTCAACAAGGTGGACTTGGTGGATGATCCCGAATTGCTGGACCTGGTGGAGATGGAAATTCGCGACCTCCTCAACAAATACGAGTTCCCGGGAGACAAGACCCCGGTGGTCCGTGGCAGCTCCAAAAAGGCGCTGGCCGGCGACCCTGAGGGCGAGGCCTCCATCCAGAAACTCATGGAAGCCATTGACGATTTCATCCCCCTGCCGATGCGCGAGGTGGACAAGCCCTTCTTGATGTGCATCGAAGACGTGTTCAACATTGAAGGCCGCGGCACCGTCGTCACCGGCCGTGTCGAGCGTGGACAGCTCAAGCGCATGGACCCCGTTGAAATCGTCGGCTTGCGCGAAACCCGCCAAACCGTGGCGACAGACATTGAAATGTTCCGCAAGCTGCTGGATTCGGCCAGCGCGGGCGACAACGTCGGCGTGCTGCTCCGCGGCACCAAGAAGGAAGATGTCGAGCGGGGCATGGTCCTGGCCAAGCCAGGCAGCATCACGCCGCACACGCACTTCAAAGCCGAAGTGTACGTGTTGTCCAAGGAAGAAGGCGGCCGGCACACCCCCTTCTTCACCAATTACCGCCCGCAGTTCTATTTCCGC
>CAZVYG010000060.1:30199-34043 GCA_964631605.1 uncultured Verrucomicrobiota bacterium | reverse complement strand
TCGGTGCGGGACAGACGTTGGCTGGCACCGGCACGATTGACGGCGCCCTCACTGTTGGTTCGGGCGCCACCCTCTCACCGGGCGCCTCGATCGGCACGCTGACCGTGACCAACGTTCTCACCCTCCAGGGCACGAACGTGGTTGACGTGGACACCGGCGCCGTTCCTTCCAGCGACCGGGTCAATGCCGGGGTTGTTCTCTACGGAGGCACTCTGGTTGTCAACAATCTTGGCCCGGCGCTGGCGTCTGGCAACAGCTTCAAACTGTTCAACGCGGCAGCCTATGTGGGGGCCTTTGCTGCGATTATTCCCGATAAGCCCGGCGAGGGCCTCGCTTGGGACACCGACAGCCTGGTGGTGGATGGGACCCTGAAGGTTAAACTGAGCGTGTCCCTCGTTCCCACCCCGATTGTGGTTGAGGTTAAGGCGGGCGGACTTGATCTCTCGTGGCCTGCGACTCACATCGGCTGGAGGCTTGAGGGCCAGACGAACTCCCTCGCGGTCGGTCTCAGCAATAACTGGGCGACCGTTCCGGGTTCTGACACCACCAACAAGGTGTTCATTCCTTACGACACCAACCCCACCTCGGTCTTCTTCCGTCTGGTTTATCCGTAACCGGTCAGAGCAGGGTCTTTCTCATTAATGACCCTGCTCCCGTGGTAAGGGATTCCGGGCGCCCGGTGGCGACACTTCGCTGCCGGGCGCCGACTTTTTTCATGGAAAACTGCAAGCTGTCAGCCTGGTTGAACCTGAAACCGCGGCCGGAGGCAACGATTGCTGGACTGACGTTGGAGGCGAAGAGGCGGGGCCGGCATCCGATGGCATGGCTCGCCCGAATCAGCTCCGGACCGGTTTGATGGCAATCGTTTCAGCCTTGCCGCTGCTTTTGCTGGAACGTCATTTGCTTTATATTATTGCGTGAAGTTAGGTGTGGGCCGGCGAAGGGTTGAGGACGAGCCGTTCGAACCGAGCCCGATGTTGTGACATGAGACTGATACAACCGAATTGCCGAGCCCAGTTCGCGGCGGCAGACATCGAGTTTATTGTATCGGTGCTGGGCCGTCGAATTGGCAACGCGGATTGCCTCATTAAACTCTTGGCGGACGAGGAGGCGCGGGATCTGATCCTGGACGACGAGGCCCTGCTGCGCGCCTTGCTCGAGCGGGGAGGGTGCCTCAGGGTGAGCACGCGCTTTTACTTCTATATCCTTGTCCGGCAGATGTTGTTGCGTTCCGGTATCCGGGACCGGGCGGTGGCTGATTACATCTCGGAGATGCTAACCGAATTTGCGCGGACCGAGCGGACGCGCTGCGTCATCCCGGGCCAGGAGAATCCGCTGGAATACTTCTTTGAAATGCTGGCGGCATTGCAGGCCGCCGACGAGCGCGCCGGGTTCCTGCTTCGGCTCCATATCGGAAACTATTCGCTGTTTCTTTCCGGGGTGTTTCCGGATCGCATCCGGTTCCGGGCGGAGGTTCGAGGTTTTCCGGACCTCAGTTACTATGAGGGGGTGGGGCGCGAACAGTACCGTCTGGCGAGCGATCATCGCCTGGCGCAGCGCTATGAGCTGGCCGGAGTGTTGAATACCCTCTCGGAACGGTTTGAAACCGCCCGGCAGGCGTTGAATGATATTGCGGACCGGCTTTTCTCGCTGGGCGACCCTCCCGGTCCCTTCGACAGCCTGCTCAACGCAGCCACGGAGACTGCGGAGTAGGCCCCACAGAGGGGCGAGGGATAACGGTCTTGGGCGGAAGGCAGCGAGCGAGCCCGGAAGCGAAGCCACGCAGGATTATTGGGAGACACTATTCCGCCAGACTGTTCAGCAAGTTTAGGATCTCCGACACGATTTTCGGCGACGCCTCGGTTTCAAGATAGCTCGAGCGGGCCCGCCACGTTTCATAGCCGCCCAAGCGGTGTTGGGCGGGGGTGGGAAGGTAGCCGTTGTAGCCGTTGGCCAGTTCAATGATGAAGGTCTGCGCCAGGGGGCTGCGCTGTTTGATCTCGAGGCCGATTTCGGCAAAGACTTCGCACGGGATGGCTGCGATGCCGAGGTCCCCAATCCGAAGGACTTGCAGAATCAGCGGCACCTGATCGGGGAAGTCGCGGAGCAGGAGGGTTTCGCGAGCGTAGATTTGCTGGGGGGTTTTCAGCGGCTGGTTCGCGGTGGCCAGCAAGGCTTCCGCGTGAAGGACCTCGGTTTGCGACGGCTTGCGCACGCCAAGGTTCAACTCGGTCTGCCGCGCACCCAGAGGAACCCAATTCCGGTACTGCAGGTTTTGGCACACGCGACAGGTTTCAGTGGCGATCGCATCGGCCACGGCTCGCATCTGGTCGTAAGGGCCGGAGGGCGGCCGCTTCTGGCGGAAATTGATGTTGTTGATATCCCCACTGGCGCCGTTGGCCAGAAGGGCCACAAACGGCGGGTCCAGCCGGTCGGCCCCGAGCAACTGCTGGATGCGGTCGGCAAAGACGCCAAAATAATCGGCAGAAATGTCATTGCCTTGGGTGGTGCCCACGTAGTGCAACGAGTAGTTGGCCAGCAAGGCCAGCGGACGCCCGTCCGCGGTCTGCACAGAAACGACCGCGATTTCGGGATCGGTAGGCCCCGCAGGCTCGATCAAGTCCGGGCTCGCAATCGGGGGGTTCATCCGAACCTGATCGTTGGTCCCACCGAACGGGTTGGGAGGAATGGCGCCGGCCTTCATTTTCCACCGGCGATTAAAAACCTGATTGGGTTCCTGACCCTTCCCCCAGCCGATGCGGGCGGGCGCCAGGTTGTTGAGTGCCCGAGCAACTGCGTCCGCGATGCGGGTCGTCAGGAACCGGGTATGTTCCGGGTCTGGCTCGCTTTGAAACACGCCAGCGCAGGTCGGAGCGGTATGGGTATGGGTGGCGGAGATCAAGACGTGATCGGGCGGCAAACCGCTGCGTTGCTGGATGAGAAGTTTGGTTGCGTCGGTGATTTCCCGAGGGATCATGCAGCTATCGCACACGACGATGGCAAGCTGGGTTTCTCCGTTGTCCAGCACCAGGCAGCGGGCGTGCAACTCATCATGGATGTGAGTGGCTGTCCGGTCTGTAAAATAGCCGTTGATGGAGACACCCAGGCGGGGCGTGATATTGCTGGCAGCCGCGCCAGCCCGGAATCGGCGGTCGGGTTGTGCCGGGGCGGCGCCAGCGGATGAGACACCCCAAAGGCCGGCCGCCATTCCCGCCAGAAGCAGCACCACGTGGGTGAAAGACAACACGGACCCAATGAGCAGCCAGGACCGCGCCCCCGCTGAAGCGAAACCTAATGCATGCCATCCATCCGAGGTTGTCATATAGTGCAGTCCAGTTCATGTCCGCGGAGGCCATTTGTCAACCCGGTGGTTTATCCCCCCCTCAGAGGTTGCAGTGGCCCTGGTCCGGACCAGGAGGCTTCGCCATTTCACAGGGCGAGTCGAGGCCTCCGCCTGGGAGGGCGCTTTCGCCGAAAGCAACGCTTCAGTTATTCAGGCCGCTTTTTTTTGTGAGACAACAAAGGCGCCAATTTTCATTGAGTCATGGGGCGCGATCGGTTATGTAATAGCCTGGTAATCGCGCGCATGGACCGTTCATCCAACGTCGGGGTGCTTGAGGAATTCAGGCTCGAGTTTTGGCGGGTGTGGCATCGTCTGCCGAACAAGGGGCTGTTTTTGATTTTATTGGCAGCCTGGCTGTTGTTGTTCCAGGCGCTGGGAAATTCAACCCTTGGCTATATTGACACGCATTCGCTCCTCCAATGGATGTATTCGGCCTATACGGCGGGGGGGCAGGACGTGGTGGCGTCAGACGATGCCTTTGCGTTGCTGATTCCCATTATT
>CAZVYG010000060.1:21169-30189 GCA_964631605.1 uncultured Verrucomicrobiota bacterium | reverse complement strand
AACGCGAGGAATTGCTGGCTCAGGATTTGAGAGCCTGGTGGCCGGCGCTGTTCCTCGTGGCCATGGGGTTGGTGATTCACCTGCTGGGTTTCCTGGTTCAGCAGCCGCGGGTTTCGATCGTCGGGCTCTTTACGGGCATTTACGGCTTGATGGGCCTGGCCTGGGGACCGGGTTGGCTGCGGGCGAGTTTCTTTCCTTTTTTCCTGTTTGCGTGTTGTGTTCCGCTGGGGTCGCTGGCCGAGCCGATCACCTTCCGGCTCCGGTTGCTGGTTACGAAGCTGGTCGAAATCATTTGTCATTACTTCCTGGCGATTGATGTGGTGCGGGAGGGAACCATGCTGACGGAACCGGCGGGGCGTTATCATTACGAAGTGGCCGCCGCATGCAGCGGAATTCGGAGCCTGGTGGCCACGGTCGCGTTGGCCCTGATCCTGGCCTTCGTTTCGATGCGGGCCTGGTGGCGGCGCGGGCTGATGATTGCGGCGGCCTTTCCCTTGGCGGTCCTGGGGAATCTGCTCCGGATGCTTTCCATCGTCGTTGCGGCCGAATTCGGCAGCCAGGCCTGGCTGGCGCCTTATACCGCCAAGTTCTTCAATATCCCGCTGGAGGTGGCGCTCCAGGCCGGGGGACAAAAGTGGGGCGAATACATCCACGACGGCGGGCCCATGGGCATCTTCAGCCTCCTGCCCTATATCGCGGCCTTTGTTGGCCTGCTGATGTTGGAACGGTACCTGGATGACCGTCCTCGGCCGGGCCCCAGGCCCAAGCCGGACGGTCCGATCCAGGCCGGCCGCGAGGCCGTTGCCCGATGATTTGCGCGGCTGGATGCGCCTTCTGAGCATGGACTCCCCAGCCGCGGACACCGTGCCGGCCCGAAACCGACCCGGGCTGCTGAATGGATGGGGGACCTTGGCGTTGTCTGTGATCGTCGGTTGCCTGGCCATCAGCAATCAGAGTTTTTGGATTGATGAAACGCTCTCGGCCGTAAAGGCCCTGATGCCGACCTTTGGCGATTGGTGGCAGGGCATGGTGCGGGAAAAGGCTTCCGACCTGCAGATGCCGTTGTATATGGTTTATCTGTGGGGATGGGAGAAGCTGTTCGGATCGGGCGAATGGGTGTTGCGGGCGGCCAATCTTCCCTGGTTTGGAATCGGTGTTCCCTGGTTTGTTTTGGCCTTTCCATGCGGGGGACGCCGCTGGTTGGCGCTGGTGCTGGCGCTGACCTCCGCCATGGCCTGGTATTATCTCGATGAGGCCAGACCCTACACAATGCAGTTGAGCGGGGCGCTGTTGATGGCGGGTTCTTTGTTGCGGTGCGGCAAAAGAGTTGAAGGCGAACCGGCACGTTGGTGCGACCTGGTTTTTCTGACCGGCCTGGTGATTCTCTCAGGCAGCAGCCTGCTCGGGATGATCTTCGGAGGGGCGGGGTTGGCGCTCTTCATCCTGTTGGCGGGTTGGAGGGAGGCTCTGCGGCGGGCGCGTGAATCGGCCGCTGCCTGGGTGGCTGCCGGCGCCATGCTGCTGTTTTTGAGTTGCTACTATTGCTGGACGCTGGCCCTCGGGGCCAGGGCATCGGCCGGCGCGACGACCACACTCAAAACAACGGCGTTTGTTTTCTATGAACTCCTGGGCTTTGGCGGGCTGGGTCCGGGACGCCTGGAGTTGAGGGGTGGCGGCCTGGATGCCTTTGGCGGCTTGTGGCTCTGGGTCGGGCTTTATGCGGTCGCCGTGAGCACGGTGATGACGGCGGGTCTGTTCGAGTTATTTGAAAAGAGTGTCTCGAAGGACGCTAAGAACGGGTCTGTGGTTCGGTGTGGTGGGCGCCAGGCGTGGCTTGTGGGACTGATCTGCCTGGCGCCGGCGGTGTTGATCTTGGTGGCGGGATTAGTCATGCATTTTCGCGTCCTGGGCCGGCATCTGATCCCTCTGTTACCGGTCATCTGGTTGGTGGCGCATGGCGGGGTGCTTCGGCTTTGGCGCCGTGGTGGCGGGCTGGGGAAATTCGTGGGCGCAGCATTCCTGGTCCTCAATTTGGCTTCGTGCCTGACATTGCGGTGGGCCGACCGCCATGCCAAAGACGATTACCGGTCGGCGTCGGCGTATGCGCGGGAGGCGTTGAGCTCGGGCCGCCGGGTTTGGTGGAATGCGGCGGAGCAAGGCGCGATCTATTATGGTCTCCCGTTGGAAGGGGGAGGCGCGCAGTTCTTGATGAATCCGACCCCCGCCGAGCTGGTCCATCGTCCCCTGCCGGACGTGGTTATTGTGTCGAAACCGGATGTGTATGACGTGCATGGCAGCCTCGCAGAGTGGCTGAAGGCCGAGGGTTACGCTCCAGTGCGCCAATGGCCCGCTTTTGTGGTCTGGGAGCGCAAAATGCGCTAAGCCGGCGCAAAAGGCTTTCCTTTTGAATAGGAATCTGGTATGAACGGACCACACTTGCTGGCTGTCAGCTAGAAAAGCAACATGAACAAACAGAAGTGGATTCTGCTGAGCGTCGCCCTGGTCTTGATGGGTGGCACGGCCGGTTTGCTGGCGCACTTGCAGAGCAGCCAGAAGCTGGGTGCGCCGGGGGTCCGGACGACGGCGATCGAGGGGTCCAATCGGCTGCGGGTCGAGGTTCCTGAACAGGTGGCGGGCTATGAATCGGAGTGGATTGATGTGGACGAAGTGACCTTGGGAACGCTGCCGGCGGACACCAGCTTTGGGCAGCGGCGGTACACCGCGCCGGACGGGTTTTGGACCTTGATGAACGTGGTGTTGATGGGGCGGGACCGCAGCAGTTTGCACAAACCCCAGTTCTGTTTAACCGGCCAGGGCTGGAACATAGACGCCAACGCCTCGTTGGAGGACAAGGTCGTGATTGAAAAACCTCATCGGTATGAGATGCCGATTGTGCGATTGGTTGCCAGCAAACAACTGGAGAGCCAGGGACAGACGGGGCTGGCACGCTGCGTTTACGTCTATTGGTTTGTCGCGGATGATGCGGTGAGCGCCAGCGTCTCGGGTCTCGAACGAATGTGGCTGATGGCCAGCCGCCTGATCCGGACGGGGGTTTTGCAGCGATGGGCCTATGTGAGTTGTTTTTCGGTGTGCGAGCCGGGGCAGGAGGAGGCCACCTACCAGCGGCTGAAGCAGTTCGTCGCGGCGGTGGTGCCGGACCTGCACCTGGCCCCCGGCGCAGCTCAGACCGCTTCAGCCCCGACCCCATGAGCCTGCCAGCAACGTGCGATAAATCACAAGGGCTTGGTCTCGGGCGCGCCTGCGCCCGGGAGGCCGGGCAATAAGAACGGACTGACCGATGCTGCGCCGCGACCGCCTCATCCGGATGCAAATCCACCAACTGCTGGATGCGTGCATTTTCGCGGTCAGCTTCTGGCTGGCTTACGCGCTGCGGTCCAACCCGGACATCATTGATTTATTCAGCCTCAAGCCGGTCGTGCCCTTCGAGGGGTATGTGTGGCTTTACCTTATACTCATTCCGGCGGCGCCTATGGTTCTGGAAGCCCAGGGATTCTACAACCGCCCGATGCTCTGTTCGCGGCGCGTGACCGCCTGGTTGTTGTTCAAGAGCTGCGCCGTCCTCGCGCTGGGGCTGGTGCTGGCGCTGTTCCTGTTCCGGGCTGACATGGCGCGGTGGGTGATCATCTGGTTCGGGGCGATCAGTTTCGGGTTGATGTTCCTGAAGGAGGAACTGCTGCTGCAACTTTTCCAGAGCAACCTGGTGTCCAGCCAGTACCGGCGGCGGTTCATCCTCGTCGGCACGGGCGAAGAAACCGCCCGGATGCGGGAGGAGCTTACGGCCAAGGCCCCGGGCGCGATCGAAGTGCTGGCGGAACTGAACCTGAACGAGACGCCGGTCGAGCGGCTGGTCGAGTTGCTGCATGAGCACTCGGTCAACGGCGTGATCATTAATGCGCGGCGTTCGTATTTTGACGAGGTGGAGGCGGCGATCCGCGCGTGCGAGCTGGAGGGGGTGGAAGTGTGGCTGCTGGCGGACTTTTTCAGGACGCAGATTTCCCGCACCAGCTTTGATGATTTTCACGGGCGCCCGGTGCTGGTGTTCAGTTCGACTCCCGAGACCTCGTGGCAGGGGGTGCTCAAGCAGGTGCTGGACTTCACGCTGGCGCTGGCGATGCTGGTGGTGCTGCTGCCGTTGCTGCTGCTCATTGCCGTCCTGATCAAGATCACCTCTCCCGGCCCGGTGCTGTTCCGCCAGCAGCGGTCCGGCCTCAACGGCCGGCCATTCACCATTTACAAATTCCGCACCATGGTCACCAATGCCGAGCAACTTAAACACGAGCTGGAAGCCATGAATGAAATGACCGGCCCGGTTTTCAAGGTCACCAATGACCCGCGGATCACCCCCCTGGGCAGAATCCTGCGAAAGTTCAGCCTCGACGAGTTTCCCCAGTTGATCAACGTGCTGCGGGGGGAAATGAGCCTGGTGGGGCCGCGTCCGCTGCCCGTGGACGAGGTCAAACGCTTTAACGATTTGGCGCATCGGCGCCGGTTGAGCGTCAAACCCGGGCTGACCTGTCTGTGGCAGATCAGCGGCCGCAACAACGTGCGGGATTTCAAGGACTGGGTCCGGCTGGACCTCGAGTACATTGACAACTGGTCCATCTGGTTGGACCTAAAAATCCTGCTGAGAACCGTCCCGGTCGTGCTGGCGGGAACAGGCGCCAAATGAAATCCGCGCGGCCCGGCGGGGCAGGGGATGGGGCAGGGGAATGGCAGCGCTTCCTTTGACCACAGCTCCCCGTGGGCTGCCCGCATGAGTGTATCCATGAAAACAAAAGGCATGATCAAACCGGCCCGCCTCAAATCGGTCGCAGAACGCCCCACCAGTGTGGTCACCGGCGCCGCCGGCTTTCTGGGGTCGCACCTGACCGACCTGCTGCTGGCGCGCGGGCACCGGGTGATTGGGATTGACAACTTTGTCACCGGGCGGGTGGACAACATTGCGCACCTGGGAGGCAATCCGAATTTCAAGTTTATCCAGCAGGATGTCACGGAGTTCATTTTTCTGGATGGGCCGGTGGACTATGTCTGGCATTTTGCTTCGCCCGCCAGTCCGATTGACTATCTCGAGTTGCCGATTCAGACCCTCAAGGTGGGTTCGCTGGGCACGCACAAGGCCCTCGGCCTGGCCAAGCTCAAGCAAGCCCGGTTCCTGCTGGCTTCGACCTCGGAAGTTTACGGCGACCCGGAGGTGCACCCGCAAACGGAGGACTACTGGGGCCACGTCAACCCGATCGGCCCGCGCGGCTGTTACGACGAGGCCAAGCGGTTTGCGGAGGCGCTGACCATGGCTTACCGCAACGAGCACAAGGTGCAAACCCGGATCGTGCGCATCTTTAATACGTATGGTCCCAGAATGCGTCTCAACGACGGGCGGGTGGTGCCCGCCTTCATCAGCCAGGCGCTCAAAAACAAGCCGGTAACCGTTTTCGGCAGCGGGCGCCAGACCCGCAGCTTTTGTTATGTGGCGGACCTGATCGAGGGCATCTATCGGCTCATGATGAGCGACTATGATTTGCCCGTGAACATTGGCAACCCGGCGGAGATGACCGTGCTCGAGTTCGCGCGGCAGATCATTCGAGCCACCGGCTCACGCAGCCGCATCGTGTTCAAGCCGCTGCCGCAGGATGATCCCAAACAGCGCCAGCCCGACATCACCCGCGCCAGAAAAATCCTGGGCTGGGAACCCAAAGTCCAGTTGACCGAAGGACTGCGCAGCACCATCGAGTATTTTCGGCAGCAGCTCTGAAACTCGCGCCTGAAGCGCCCTGCGTTAATTTCACGCCGGATGCGTGGAATTCACGCTTTTCGGAGGGGGCGACTGGTGAAAAACCGTGCAAAACCGTGCTGGCACCGGCCCTGCTTGAAAAAAGGTTGGTGCGGAAATGTGATGTGCGCGGTGTGTGAGAGCGGAGTCGCGGGGGTGGGTTTGTGGGGGAGAGAAGATCACTTGCCGGGCCGGTAATTTCACTGGGTTGAGCGAATTTTTCTGGTTTGCTATTGACCGGGTGGTTTAATTTTCGTAACCAGCATGGGCTGCCCGAACGCGGACATTCCCAAGGCAGCGGAAATTGTGCCGGCCGGAAAGGCCACAACATGAGATGTTGAATTCGAAGTCATTTCTCGCGGTTGATTTTGGGGCGGGCAGCCTCAAGCTGGCGGAGTTCGAGGTGAACGAGGCCGGGGGCCTGCGCCTGAAGCAATACGCCGTCAAGCCGCTGGGCGCGCAGGGCGCCCAGGAGAGCACGCGGGAAGCCACCGTGCTCAAGGCCTTGCAGGAGATTCTGGCCGAGCGGGCGATCAAATCCAAGGTGGTCAATGTCTGCGCGCCGGGCTTTCACGTTTTCTCGAAGTTTGTCAAGCTGCCCCCGGTGGACGCCGGCAAGGTCAAGCAGATCATCGAGTATGAGGCGCGGCAGAACGTGCCATTCCCGCTGGAAGAGGTCGTTTGGGATTACCAGATTCTGGGCTCGGCCGCCGGGGGCGAACTGGAGGTGCTGCTGGTGGCGATCAAGGCCGACATCGTGGAGGGATTGTTCCGCATGACCGAAGCCAGCGGCCTGCGCCTGCAACTGACCGATGTCTCGCCCGCGGCCCTGTGCAACGCCTTTCGCTCTAATTACGGGGACTTGGAAGACTGCACGATGCTGCTGGATATCGGGGCCAAGACCAGCAACCTGCTGTTTTTCGAGAAGGGCAAGATGTACGCGCGCAGCATCAACCTGGGCGCCAACTCGATTACCCAGGACTTCGCCAACGAGTCCAAGCTCAAGTTTGACGTGGCCGAGAAGCTCAAGATTGACGAAGGCTTCGTGAGTTTGGGCGGCGCCTACGAGGAGCCGGAGAATCCGCATCAGGCCGCCATTTCGAAGATCGCGCGCCAGTTCATGACCCGGCTGCACATCCAGGTCAACCAGACGCTGCAATTCTACCGCGGCCAGCAGGGCGGGTCGGCGCCGGTGCGCCTGTTTCTGTCGGGCGGCGCCTCGGTCATGCCCTATACGGCGCAGTTCTTCGCCGAAAAACTCAACGTGCCGGTGGAATACTTCAACCCGCTGCGCAACGTGCAGATTGACCCCTCGATCAACCTCGAGGAGCTGGCGCGCGTGGCGCATTCGCTGGGCGAAGTGGTCGGGCTGGGGCTGCGCAACCTGGCGCACTGCCCCGTCGAGCTGAACCTGATGCCGGCCAGCACGCTCAAGTGGCAGAGCTTCAACCAGCGGAAGCCTTACTTCATCGCGTCGGTGTTCAGCCTCGTGCTGGTGATTGCCGCCGTGGGACTTTTATTTGACAAATTGGCCAAGCTCAAGAACGACGCGCTCGAGGCGGTGCACCGCGAGGTGCAGCCCAAGCAGGTCAAGTCCGAACAATTCAAGCGCGCCTACAACGATCTGAAACGCATCCAGAAGGATGCGGAGCAGCTTACCGAATGGCTCAACGACCGGTTTTATTGGGCCGACGTGCTCGCGGAGTTGCGACAGGTGTTGATCCGCGTGCAGTCGGGGCTCGAGGCCAAGCTGCGGGCGGACGGCGGGGTGTGGATCGAGCAGTTCATCACCACCGCGCCGTCCGTGAGCACGGACCTCACGGGATTCAACGTGGGCATGCCGGAGATGCCCAGCCGCACGCCGGAAGACATGGCGGCGCTTTCCGCCGAGCAGGAGATGTTCCGCCGGCGCTACGGCTTGCCGACCCGCGGCCCGGTGGTGCCGCCGGCGGAAATGCCCGCGGCTCCGCCTCCCGCCGAAATGGCCGCGCCGCCCCCGATGGAGATGCCGATGGACCCGAACAACCCGATGGCGCCGGACGCGATGGGCATGACGCCCGCGGCTGCGGGCAACACCAATGAGATTTCGACTGTCACCATCACCTTCCGGGCGATCAGCCTGACCCGGGTCTCCCCCTCGGCCAACACCGAGACGGCTTTTGCGGTGTTGAACGAGATTCGAAACAGCCCCCTGTTTGATCCGGGCAAGGAAACGGATTTTTCGGGGAACATCAGCAGTGAAGAACCGCCGGGCACCTTTACCTTCTCGATCAAAGCCAAGTTGAAGCGCCCGATGAAGCTGTAAGTATGTCCTGGATCAAACGCAACCTCTACTTCTTCATCGGCAGCGTGGTTGCCGTGCTGTTGATGGGCCTGGCTGGCTTCTACCTCTACTCGAAGTGGCAGCTCAACAACGAGATCATGGAAAAGCTCAACCAGGATTACGCCGAGCTGCAGCGTTTGAACCAGGAGAACCCGCATCCCGGATCGGGACAGGTGGACAACATCAAGGCGGCCAAACAACAGCAGGAGCAGTTGCGACAGTTGGTGCAAAAAATCCGGGAGCACTTCGAGCGCATTCCGGCCATCCCGGACCTGGGCACCAACATCACCAGCCAGGACTACAAGAGTGCCTTGGACCGCACCATTGCCCAGTTGCAACGGGACGCCACCAACGCCAGCGTCATTTTGCCGCCCGACTACAGCTTTTCGTTCACCGCCCAGCGTCCGCGTGTGACTTTCGCGCCCGGCAGCCTCGAGCCCTTGTCGGTGCAATTGGGCGAGGTCAAAGCCATTTGTGACATCCTGTTCAAGGCGAAAATCAACTCGCTGGACAATATCCGGCGGGTGCGGGTTTCACCGGACGATGCCAACGGGCCGCAGACGGAGTATTTGCTCAAGCAGAGCGTGACCAACGACCTGGCGATTCTCACCCCTTACGAATTCACTTTCCGTTGTTTCAGCACCGAGCTGGCGGCGGTGCTCGAGGGGTTGGGAGGGTCGCGGTATGGTCTGCTGGTTAAGAGCCTGAACGTGGAGCCGGCAGTCACCACCACCCCGGGGAGCGAGTTCATGCCTGGGATGCCCACAGCCTTCAACCCCATCGAAGCGCCGCCCGCCATGATGGCGCCGCCTCCCACGCCGGTGAATCCGCTGGCTCGGGGCGGGCGGTATGGCGCCGAAGCCGAAAGCGCAGCCGCCTTTGCGCGGCGTTACGGCCCGGCCCGCGGCG
>CAZVYG010000060.1:0-21159 GCA_964631605.1 uncultured Verrucomicrobiota bacterium | reverse complement strand
GGTGGCATTCCGCTGCGGCCGCTCACGCCGGGCATGGCGCCGACGCCGGGTTATCCTACCGCTCCGGCAGCTCCGGCGTATCGCGGCTATGGCCAGGCGGCGCCCGCCGCGCGAGGCGGATTGCCGACCGTCCTGGACGAAAAGCAACTGAAAGTCACCCTGAACGTGGATGTGGTGAAACTGCTTCCTCCCAAGTAAGATGGATTTTCTCAAGAAACATTACGAGAAGCTGATACTGGGCGTCGTGCTGGTGGGGCTGGCGGTGGCGGTGGCCGCGCTGCCCTTCAAGGTCGCCAGCGACAAACAAGCCCTCGAGGACACTCGCAACAGCCTGATCTTTCCCAAGGTCAAGGAGCTGACCAACCTGGACCTGACCCTGCCGGAGACGGCGCTCAAACGAGCCGCCTCGCCGCCGCGCCTGGACTTCGGGGCTCCCAACCGGCTGTTCAACCCGATGCCGTGGCAGAAGACCGCCGACGACCGGATTGTGCCGGTGGACAAGGTGGGGCCTGCCGCGGCGGTGGTGACCAACCTCACCCCCCTCTACCTGCGGCTGACGCTGGATTCGGTGACGGTCTCGGACACGGGCCCCCGCTATGTGATCGGCGTCCAGCGGGAAGCAGCGGCCAATCCGCGGGAACGGAACAAGCGCCAGACCTACTGCACGTTGAACTCGAAGAACGACACCTTCAGCGTCGTCGAGGTCAAAGGCAAGCCGGAGGATCCGGCGCAGATTATTCTTCAACTTAACGACACCGGCGAGCGGGTGGCGATCAGCAAAGACAAACCCTACGAACGGATCGAAGGCTGGATGGCGGACATTCGGTACGATCCGGAAAAGAAGGTGTGGGCCAGCCGCCGGGTGGGCGCCAGCCTCGGTTTTAACAACGAAGAGTACAATATCGTTGCCATCAATCGCGAGGAAGTTGTACTTTCCGCCAAATCAAACGGTAAGAAATGGACGATCAAAACCAATCCGTAAGCCGCGCCTTGAACCGCTATTGAGTGAGAAACGCTTTACAGATTCTACCACGCAAGCCAACCCATGATTAAAGCAGCCACGATTTCACTTGGTCTAACCCTCTTGTTTGTCACCGCCCCGCTGGCCTTCAGCCAAACGGGCCAGGAGGCCGCGGTCAACGAGGCCGTTTATCGCCAGGCCAACCGCATCACCTTGCGGCAGAAGCTGGTGGCCGCGCAGTCGGCGCTCGAGCGGCGCGACTACCCGGCCGCGGCAAAGCTCTACGATGACGCCTGGGAGCTGATCCTCAAGATCGGCGCGGGCGTGGACGAGGAGGTCCGCCAAACCAAAGCCGGCCTGGCCGCCGCCCGCATGGAGTTGGCGCAGAAGGCGCAGAATCGGCGCGATTACCGCGAAGCCAACACCCAGATTGCCGACGTGCTGCGCGTGGACCCGTCCAACGCGGAGGCGATCGCCTTCAAACGCCAGAACGACAAACTCCTGGCCGAGCAGCGCGGCAAAGTCCCCAGTCCCGAGGTTCAAAACCAGGCCAAGACCATTGCCGAGGAGAAGGTCAGCGCCGGGACGCTGGTGCAGGATGGCCGGATGCTTTGGGAAATGGGCAAGCTGGAGGAAGCCGAGGCCAAGTTGCGCCAAGCCGTGGCCATTGATCCGGAGAATCAGGGAGCCTACTATTACTTGAACCTGGTGCGCGAAGCGCAGTTCAAGGTGGCCCTTCACAAGCGCGACGTGGCTTCGCGCCAGACCATGGTCGAGGTCGAACAGGCCTGGGAAACTCCGCCGCGGCGCGAACTGCTGCCCGTGCCCAACCCTTACGCGCGAACCAACCTGATCCATACCAGCAAGGGCCGGCAGGCCATCGCCAGCAAACTGGACCGCATCCGCCTGGATTCTGTCAAGTATGACGGCCTGCCGCTGGGCGAGGTGATTGTGAATCTCAATGACGAAGCCAAACGGCGCGACCCCGAAAAACGCGGGGTGAACTTCCTGATCAATCCGAACGCGGAAGCGTCGGTTACCACCACCGCCGCCACGCAAACCGGCCTGGTGGATCCGACCACGGGGTTGCCTTTGCCCGGCGCCGGGGGGCCGCCGGAGCCGGTGGACATGAACGCCATCAGCATCAAGATCAATCCGCCGCTGACCGATGTGCGCCTGGCGGACGTGCTGGACGCGATCATCAAGGTGGCCGACCACCCGATCAAGTATTCCATCGAGGATTACGCGGTGGTTTTCTCCGCCAAAGGCACGGAAACGGCCCCGCTCCATGTGCGGATCATCAAGGTGGATCCGAACACGTTCATCCAGGGCTTGGAGAGTGTCATTGGCTTCCCGGTCGGCGCGGTATCCACCAGTAGCGGCAGCGGTGGTGGCGGCGGCGGTTTCGGCGGCGGCGGCGGTGGCGGCGGTTACGGCGGCGGCGGCGGTTACGGCGGCAACATAACCACCGTGCCGCGGGTGAGCGTTGCCGGTGGGGGCTATGGCGGCGGCGGCGGCTTTGGCGGCGGCGGCGGCTTTGGCGGCGGCGGCGGCGGCTTTGGCGGTGGCGGCGGCGGTGGCGGCATCATGGCCGTGACCCGCACCAACGAGATGTCGGGAGTGCACGCCATGGTCCGTCAGTTTTTCCTGACGATGGGTGTGGACCTCAACCCGCCCAAGAGCATTTTCTTCAACGACCGCGAGGGAACGCTCATCGTGCGGGCGACCCAGGAGGACATTGACATCATCGAATCGGCCGTGCAGGTGCTGAACATCGCGCCGCCCCAGGTGCACATCAAGGCCAAGTTTGTCGAGATTACCCAGGATGACTTCCGGGCCTTGGGCTTTGACTGGTACCTGGGCAACGTGCTGATGCGCGATGGCACCATCGCGGCTTCGGGCGGCACCGCCCCCTCCTATGCCGGGGCCCCGAGTGAAGCAAATCCCAATGGCTTTTTCCCAGGCACCTCCCTGCCCAACACGATTCCCTCCAAGGCCACGGATGGCAACATTTTCAGCAGCGACCGGGGCTTCGGCGATGATGCCAACAAAGTGCCGACCCTCGCCACCGTTACCGGCATCCTGACAGACCCGCAATTCCGGGTGGTGCTCAAAGCGCTGGAAACCCGCCGGGGCACCGACCTGCTGAACGAGGCATCGGTGACGACCCTGAGCGGGCGCCAGACGCAGATTCAAGTTGTCGAGCTCAAAACCATCGTGACCGGCACCACCGCCGGCTCCACCGGCGGCAATGTCGGCAACGCCAACGTGGCCGGCATCGGCGGCACCACGGTGGTGAACAGCGCCCCCACCATCAACTACCCGACTGAAGTGCAGCCCTTCGGCCCGACGCTGGACGTGATTCCTTACGTGTCAGCGGATGGTTACACGGTCCAGATGACGCTCATTCCGTCCATCACCGAGTTCCTCGGATATGACTATGACACGGCCGCCCAGTTTGTGCCCCAGGTTCAGGGGGTCAGCGGAACCGGTATTGGCGTGCCGCTTACCGCGCAGTTGCCGCTGCCCATGTTCCGGTTGCGGGCGGTTACCACCAGCGTCATCGTTTGGGACGGCCAGACGGTGGTCCTGGGCGGCCTGCTGGCCGAGACGGTGACCAAGGTGAAGGACAAGGTTCCGATGCTGGGTGATTTGCCGCTGGTCGGGCGTTTGTTCCGCAGTGAGTCCAGCAAGAGCCTGAAGAAAAACCTGATGATCTTTGTAACGCCGACCATTATTGACCCCGCGGGCAACCGCTATCATTCCGAGGACGAAATGCCTTTTGCCCAGACCTCGATTCCGCTGCAAAAGCCGTTCGTTCCGGTGGCGCAGTAATGAGGAAGGGGCTGGCGCCGGATGGTCACAGGCCGAAATCCGGGTGTGGCCCGGCGGGTTCCGAGCCATCCCGGCCGGGCTCATGTTGACTGTGTGAAAACCGATTAAACTTTATGTCATTCTCGCTGTTGATCCGGAAAGCCGTGAGGGCGTGCGGGGGGCTGGCCTGCCTGGTTCCCGCGCTCGCGCTGGCCCAGAACACGGCCTATTTCACCAACGGAAGCGAATACGCCATCGTTGGAGCGATGCCGGGCGCCCAAACCTTCTCTCATGCCAGTCTCAACGCGCAAGGCGGCTTCCTGGTCTGGGAGGATAACGGCGGAGACGGCAAAGGGCTGGGAGTTCTGGGTGTGGGACTGGACAGCCAGTTGCGCGCGGCGCAGGCGCCATTTCGCGTGAACCAGGTGGCCGAAGGGGACCAGGAACGTCCGCGGGTGGCCCTGCTGGCCCACGGCGGCGCGGCCTTTGTCTGGCAGGGCGGCAAGGTGGGCTTGCAGCACATCTACGCGCGGTTCCTGACCGCCAGCAATACGTGGCAGGGCGGGGATGTCCTCGTCAGCACTCCCACCAATCGGTTCCAGCGGCAGCCGGCCGTCACGGCCCTGCCGGACGGCAATGCGGCGGTTGTCTGGGCGAGCTACAACCAGGCGACGACCAACAGCCTCTTTGATGTTTACGCACAGATTCTCTCCGCGGCTGGAGCCCACGTGGGCGCCCAGTTCCGCGTCAACCAGACCATCGCGTTGAACCAGCGCAACCCCGCCATCGCCACGCTGAAAGACGGCGGGTTTGTGGTGGTGTGGGTTTCCGAGGGACAGGCCACCAATGAAGCCGCCATCTTGGCGCGGCGTTTTACCAGTTACGGGGCGGCCATCACCAGCGAGTTTGAAGTTAACTCGACCACGAACCTTTGCGCCGAGCCCACGGTGGCGGCGACACCCGAGGGTGGGTTTATGGTTGCCTGGAGCCAGAGGAACCCGCTGGATGCTGTCAACTCCTGGGACATCGTCGCCCGTTCGTTCGATCAAAACGACGTGGGCGGGGTCGAGCGGACGGTTAACACCCGCCTGCGCGGAAGGCAGATTACTCCCCAACTGACTGTAATGGGCGCGGACGCGCTGGTCGTGTGGGCAAGCGAGTGGCAGGACGGCTCCGACTACGGCATTTATGGGCGGTATCTGCGGAGCGACGGATCACCCGCGGAGGCCGAATTCCGGGTCAATACCACGACGATCCAAACGCAGATTCAACCGGCTGTGACCAGCGATGGAGCCAATCGTTTCCTGGCCGTCTGGAGCACATATCGGCCGCTGCCCTTCTCGATGGACCTGGCGGCCCAGGTGTACGCCCCGGCGGATTATTTGCCCCTTGCGGCCGTCACCAACTATGTCGGGCCGGCAACGTTCGAGGAACCGGTGGTGCCGGGCGCCGGCAGCGAGATTCCCATTCTGGCTTTTCCCGAGTCCGACTTCACCGGGGAGCCGTGGGTGAACGGTTTCGACTTCGCCCAGGGGACTTATTACGGGCTGTTTTATGAGACCAACGGCGTGACGCTGGGCAGGGCCGGCAGCTTCGCGCTGGTCGCCAACCGGCGGGGAGTCTTCAGCGCCCGCATCACCCTCGGCACCCAAAGCTATCCCTTCTCGGGCCAGTTCGACGCCGCGGGCCGGTTCTCGCGGGTTGTGCCTGGCACGGGCGGGAAACTGACGGCTGACTTGCGGCTGAACTTGACCGGCGGGAACCAGGTTGGGGGAGTGCTCACGCATCCCGCCTGGTCGGCCCAACTGCTGGCCAACAAGGTGGTTTACACCGTCTATAACCCCTGCAAGCTCGCCGGAACTTATGGAATGATCATTCCGCCGGACGATCCTCCGGGCCAGGGACCAGCCGGCGCCAGCATCGGTGTCGTCAAAGTCTCCAGTCTCGGCTCGGTGGTCTGGGTGGCCAACCTCGCCGACGGCGCCAAGGTAAGCCAGTCCACCCGGTTATCCGAGGATGGCGTCTGGCCGCTGCACGCCGCTCCTTACAGCGGCCGCGGTTTGAACCTGGGCTGGATCGAGGTCACCACCGACGGTTTGGGCGGTGACATGGCCTGGATTCGGCCCGCGCGTGTTCCGGGCCGTTACTATACCGCCGGCTTCACCAACCAGTTCGAAGTGGTGGGTTCGGCCTACGCGCGGCCGGCTGCCGGCCAGAGGGTCTTAAACTGGCCTAGCGCCATGGGGCAACTGGTGTTCAAGAACGGGGGCTTGTCAACGCCCCTGACACAGGGCCTGTTTTTGGATTCGAACCATCGCGTGTTCGGCCTGGACGGCCGTCCCATGAACGTCACCATCAGTCTCCTCTCCGGTTTTGTTTCCGGGACGGTGCCCAATCCCGCCACGGGCAAGTCGTTGTCCTTCCAGGGAATGCTGTTGCAGAACCGCGCTGCCGGCGCCGGCTTCTTCTGGACCGGCGCCGACATTGGCGAAGTCGAGCTTAAACCCGCTGCCCAGCCATGAACCCGATGACGCCCCGGATGAAACCATCGAAACACGCTGCCAGCGCCTTTCCTATGTTGCGACTTTTCAAATCCCTTGGGTGGCTCGCCGCGGTGCTGATGACCGCGCAGGTTGCGCCCGGCTTTTCGCTCCTCGGCCCCATTGCCAATGCCGGCGACGCCTACCAGACTGACACCCTGAGCTACAACCTCCCCGGCGATATCGGCGCCCCCAAGAATCTGGGAGAGGAATATCGCCTCAACACGCCGCAGAACTATTACGCCTGCGATTCGACCTTTCTGGATTACTTCGGCTCCAACGGTTTGTGGGCGGTGGACCAGGCCTTTGCCGCCTTCAACAGCTTGAGCAACGTCTCGAGTTATTCGGCTGACCTTTCCGAATTTCCGCTGGATTCCCAGCGGTTGAACTACACCGCCCAGGCGCTGCGCTTGCTGGATCTGAAATCCACCGTGATGAGTTACATCATCGAGCACATGGGATTGGCCGAGTCGGACCGTTGGACCTGGGCGCTGCGCGCGCGCATTTCCACCCCCGTCCAATGCTTGTTCGAGTACCATGTCATTCAGCGCAACTTCGACCCGATTACGTGGGAGCCGACCCGGTATGTCAACGGCGCGCGCTATACCTACTATATCACTGACGGCTGCCCCGTGGTGCAGCAGGCCGACGCGGTCGAGGTCCTGGTGGATCCGCTCACGTCGCAATACAGCGCGGTGGCGTCCTGGGGACTGGGCGAAGGCGGGTTTTACAGCACGCTGACCCGGGACGATATGGGCGGGTTGCGGTACCTGTATCGGGCCAATAACATGAATGTTGAACAGCCTCCCGCCGCCAGCCTGCTTTACCAGACCAACCTCAACCCGCAGTTGATTTATGGGTCGAACCTGACCTTGCTGGCCGAACAGGCATTGACCAATGACGCCCCCGCCCTGGCGGCCCTTTACCCGGGCCTGCTGATCCTCGGCACCACCAACTACTTCGTCAACACCTACATCACCAACATTACCACTTACGTCACCAACTTTCCCTGGGCCCCCGCCGGCAGTTCGAACATTGTCTATGTCACGAACCTGACCCCCACCGTGCAAACCCGCTATCGTCACTCCTTCGGCAACATCGAAGTCGTGCGGTTTGTCAACGGGCAATGGACGACGATACCGGTGACGGACATCACCACCTTGCAGGGCACCTCGCTGGTGCAAATCCGGACGATTACCTTGACGGTGCCCCCGTGGTCGCCCGTGCCCGGCACCCTGGTGACGAACACCGAGACGGTGACGTTTTACACGAACCGCGTCGTGGGCGAGTTTTTCATTCTGCCGACCAATTCCTGCGCGCTCTCAATCATTGCGGCGCAGTTGACCAACGTGGTGGTGAACACGAACATCTTCTACCAGAACACGAACCTGGTTTATACGACCAACTTTGACGGCAGCAGCAACATCACCAGCCAGGTTATTTCCCAGGAGTGGGTGGATTACTTCATCAGCCATGTCTTTGTCATCAACAACGTCGAGTGCGTCACCAACAATGCCGAGCTGCGGCAGGGCATCGAAAAGGTCAGTTACATCCGGCGCGATTACGATTCCCTGCTCGGGCGCTTCTTTGTGCCGATTACCAACGACTACAGCATGACGGCGATGATCCGCAACCAGCCGGTCAAACAGTATTTCCGGCGGGTGGTCCTGGCGCCCGATATTTTGATCCAGGCGCAGGACCTCGACCTTCTAGCTTTAGTGCGCAGCATCAATTTCGGGGCGAGCAACCTGCTCTCGACGCTGGCCGGGCCGGGCACCATCGAACCCTTCAGCACCTTGTCGCTGAACAAGATCGGTCCGACCCGCGTGAACATCGGGTTCGGCGGATTCGAAGACGAAACCACGGCCATCCTGACCAATTTTGTCTGGGGCAGTTTTGACGGCTCGACCAATCCGCCGGTGGTTTATCCCATCGGCACCAGTATCAGGGACCTCGAGGACCGCATCTTTATTGATGTTCAGCCGCCCGCCTCGCGTCTGCCCAACGGCCGGGTGGGAGTGGATTACGGTGATTTCTTCGAGGGCCTTTCCGTCACCGGCGGCCAGCCGCCCTACACTTGGAGCTCGGTCGGGCCGCTGCCGGCGGGGCTGTATCTCTCCCCCTACGGAGACGAGGATCAGCGGGTGGGAATCTACGGGACGCCGGTCTCCGCCGGCCTCAAGCAATTCGTGATTCGACTGACGGATGCCGGCGGGAGATACGTGGACGTGCCCTACACCGTGTTAATTGTCCAGTAGCCGGGTACGAACAGAAAAAGCTTATGAAGTTCAAATGTTTCCTGGGATGGCTGGGTTGGATGAGCCTGGCGGCGATGACCGCCACCGCGCAACCCGCGCTGTTCTACCAGAACGACGGCATTGTCGAGGTGTTGGAGGGGTATCCCGCGCCCAACATTGATGCGATCAACTTCATCAACAACAACACCTTCAGTATCAATTTGGGCACGGGGGACATAGGTTTCCGGCGGGATCCGTTCTACACGACCCACACCCTCAATTACACCAACAACGGCATTATCAGCGGAAACTTCGGCTTTCTGTTCGAGACCTTCTCGCCGGAATCCGCCATCGGCTCGCAATTCCGCTGGTCGGGCAACTTCCACAACATCGGCTCGATCAGTTGCGGAGCGAGCACCAACGTCACGGTGACGGGAGTGGGTTCGGCCAAGCTGCTGGTCTCGGCCACGAATATCTACAGCCCCGGAACCTTGTATGCGGGATTGGACAGTTTCATCAGCCTCGCGGGTTCGGATGTGAACATCAACAACGGGGTGGTGGTGATGGAGGGTTTCACCGACCTGTCGCCTTCGAACAACACGCTGGGTATTTTTGACGGCTACTGGGCCGTTGCCACCAACGGGGCTCCGTTGGGCGCCTTTTTTGCGCCGCCGAACCCGGCGACGCCGCCGCACCCGGTGACCACGCGTCTGAACGAAACCCCGATCATTCAACTCATCTTGACCAATGCGGTTTCGTATTACTCGGAGATGATGGATTTCAGCGGTTCGAACCGGCTGATCCGGGTGGCCTACGTGCAGAATACCAACTCGGCGATGGATGTGCGGGTGTACATGCCCGAGGCTTCGATTGACTCGTTTTTCTCACTGGACCCGATCGTGGTCGAGTGGGCGTGGACGAACGCGCCGTTGTTTTCGACGGAGCCAACCGCGGACTATCTCTACCTCGTGGACGATCTGGCCGAGCCGCGGCGGGACATTAACCTCTTCCCGAACGGCACAGCCGGCCCGCGCACGACTTATGTCCCGGAGAACTACTTCTTCCTCCGGGGCGGTCCGCGGGATATCTTTGGCGCGCTGCCGATGGTGCCAGCCACGCCGCCGCCGGGTTTTCCGGGTGGGGGGACTATCACCAATCTGAATACAGCCTACGAGGCGCTCTTCCAGCCCACGACGGTCGTGCCGACGGATATCGCCGGTCAAAACGCCACGAACCTTCCGGGGCGCATCATTCTGAGCGCGACGAACACGCTGGCGATGAACTACAGCCGAATTATCGGTCCCAACACCATCGAAATCGCCTCGACCAACCAGTTCCTGGGCAACGCAGGGGCCGAAATCGCCGTGCCGCTGGCCTCGCTGAATTTCCGAAACACCAATGGCATCATCACCATCACCAACCTGATGCACCCGGCCATCCCGCGCCCAGAAGGCACCGTCGGCCTGTGGAGCTGCCGCTGGACCAACGTCATCCAGAACATCACCAACATCTTCCACGTGCTCTTTGTGGACAGCCGGTTTGCTCCCAATTCCCCGGGCCGGATTCAGGACCTGACGCTCAGCGCCACCAATCTGTTCATCCATGACGTGCTCAATATCACCCGTTACTTTATCTTCGACGGCGAAGCAGTAACGATTGCCTCGAACGCGCCCAGCGCGCGCACGCCGACGGGGGGTATCTCGCTGCTGTCCCCGTCCATCATCTGGTCCACCGCCACGCCGCGGCTATCCTACCTGACGAACCTAGGCACAATTTCGACGTTGAACGCGGTGTATTTCGGCGGGAACCGGCGCTGGCCCTATTACAACGACAACTTCAACGAACCTTACGAGGCGTTTGTGAACCGGGGCCGGGTCATAGATGAGGGCACGCTGATTTGGTCGAAGTACTTCGAGAATGGCGGCGAGTTCCGATCTTCGTCGGGCTCGTTCAGCCTGGAATCGGTCAATGCCATCATGACCAACGCGACGGTCAACACCCCGGGCGGGGAGGTTTCCCTCGCCAGCGGCAACCTTTATGTCAGCAACACGGTTATCAATGCCGGACGCCGCATCAGCCTGACCATTACCAATTCCCTGGAAGATGGGGGTCTGACCAACGGCAACGTTTGGGTTGTGGGCACGGGGGTGAGCAGCGTGCCGGGGCTGACCTTGCGGCGACCCAACCCGCTGGCTGCGGTGAATCTCCTGGGCACGACCATCACCAACATCAGTCCGCCGCGTGCTGACAACCGAATCAACTGGGAAGGCTACGACTACGGCCCGATTGCCAACGCCTTTACCAATAACGGGGCGATTGGCCGGTTGATCCTCGATGCGCGCGATTCCTACAGCAAGTTCACCTTCGCCCCCGTCACTGGCGCCAACGCCTTGTATGTGGATTACCTCGAACTGCATAATTGGGCCACCAATTATGACGGAAGCTCCAATTTCACCGCCTTGGTAGTGCTGCCGGGAATGAAGGTGTATTACGCGCAGGCGGTGGACGCCAATGGTCAACCGCTGGCCGTGCGCCTGAATGGACTGAACGACGGGCGGCTGGTGTGGGTGGGCGCCTATGCGGGTTACTTCTCCTCGACGAATCTGGTCTATCCCGACGGGACCACCAACTTGGTGAATTACGCTCTGGTAACCAGTTGCGATTTGGACACGGACAACGACGGAATCCCCAACTGCAATGATCCGGACCCGGCGCCTCCGAGTTATTTTGGGGGCGTGAACACCAACACGGTGCCGCCCGGGACGGGCGGCGGTGGCGGCTCGACCAACACACCGCCCGGCGGTGGAACCTCGTTGCCCGTGCTGGCCTACCCCGGCATGGTCAGTCCTTCAGCTACCGCACCGCAGAATTTCCTCGAGGTGAAAGGGGTTTATTACGGGCTGTTTTATAAAAGCAATGCGGTGGATGCTGCCAGCTCGGGTTATGTCGCCGTGGCTCCGACGACCTCGGGTTCCTACAGCGCGGTGATCCGAACGCTCGGGCGGTCTTACTCGTTCTCCGGGAGGTTTGACACGCAGGGACGAGCCACCAAGGTCATCCCGCGGCCGGGGTTGGGCACGCTGACGGTCACCTTGCAACTGGACGCGGCCCGCGCTGACATGAGCCGCGACGACCAGATTCGGGGCCAGGTCAGCGGTCCGGGTTGGACGGCCGAGGTGCTGGCCAATCGGCTGACCTACTCCGCTTATCGCCGTTGCCCGTACGCGGGCCGCTATAACTTCGTGATCCCGCCTGACGCTGCAGCCACCAACAGCCCAACGGGCTTTGGATACGGCTTGGTGGACGTGGACATTTACGGCTATGCCACCCTGACCGCGTATCTGGCCGATGGCGTCAAGGTGACGCACCGCAGCGCCATTTCCGCCGAGGGCATCTGGCCGCTTTACGCCGCTCCTTATGGTGGGCGTGGACTGGCGCTCGGATGGGTCGAGATGAACACCAACACCTTCGGCGGCCAGCTCGTCTGGCTCAAACCGGCCGGGGCTGCCCCAACGCGGTATTACCCCGCCGGGTTTACCAACTGGACCGAGGTGGCCGGCTCTCGCTTTCAGCGGCCGCCCGCCGGCACACCGGTGATTCCGCTGGCCAACGGCTCCGGCCAGTTGATCTTCAGCGGCGACTTCCTCTCCGCGCCCTTCACCAATGTGATTTTCCTCAGCGGTAACAACCGCGTGCTCTCCTCGCAGCCGGGGTTGAGCATGACCGTCAGCCCCTTGTCGGGCTGGTTCTATGGGAACACAGTGAATCCGGACACGGGCAGGTCGTTGCCCTTCCAGGGCATGTTGCTGCAGGAAGGCAATTTTGGCGCCGGCTTCCATTGGAGCACCAACCGCTACGGCGGGGTGGTCCTGTTGCCGTCGCCGTGACAACATCCAGCCATGGCTGGAGGGAATGGGTGATTGAGTTTTTTGCCTGGCCGCCCGCGAGGCGGCCAGGCGACTGTGTCGGCAGGTCTCTTGCGTGACCCGGCCGCTTGGCAGGTCACAGTTGAGGCCCCGGCTTGCCGGCTCGACAGTGGCGGGTTCAGCCGGAACCGTATGAAGAGGGCCGGGCGAGAGCAGACAGTCGGGTCGGTCGTTGAAATCAGTTTGTTAAGGTGTCCTATGCGAAGAGTTCGAAACAGTAATCGGGTTCCGGTCTGGCACGGCCTGCTGCGGCTGGGCCTGGCAGCCTTCATGGTCCTGCTGGCGTTCGTCGCCCGCGCGCAACCGGCCAACGACAATTTTGCCGACGCGGAGGAATTGACGGGAATTTGGGGCCAGGCCGTGAATGACAACACGGATGCCACCGCCGAGAGCGGCGAGCCGAGCCACGCCGGTCTTCCGCCGGCTTTATCCCTTTGGTACAAATGGATTGCGCCGATGGACGGGGAGGTCACGATGGACACCCTCGGCAGCGGTCCGGACTTCTTCGGCCTGCCGCTGGACACCGTTTTGGCCGTCTATACCGGGTCCGAGCCGGCGACGCTGAATCAGGTCGCCGCCAACGACGACCTGTATCCCTTCACCCACCAGATCCGAAGCGGACGGGAGATGTTTCTGCTCCCCTATACCGGCCCGAGCCTGGTCCGGTTCAACGCCAAGGCTGGCACGACCTATTATATTGCCGTGGATGCGAAATTCCTGGGCGGCCCGACCATCCTGAACTTCGCGTACAACCCGGCGGGCGCATTTCGGTTTGCCACCGAGGATTTCGAGGGAGGCATTCAACCGCGCTACGAGTGCGGCGAGTATGAGTCCTTTGCCGACGACCAGAGCACCTACGCCACCTATTATCAGTATGATCCGGGCGGGCTGCTGGTGACCGTGACCCGCGTAGGCGGCAGCGCCGGCAGGGCCCTGGTGGATTATGAAACGGTGGACCTCGAGCCGACTCGGGAGGATGACATGCCGGCGGTGGGGGGCCAGGATTACATCCCGGTGCAGGGCACGCTGGTTTTTGACAATTTCGAGATGAGCAAAACCATTGTCATCCCGATATTTCCTTCCTTTCCCCAAGCCATGACCAACCGCATCTTCGGGCTGACCCTGAGCAACCCGCGGCTGGCCGACGACGAGTCGCCGGATGTGGCCGCCCCGCGGCTGGACACGTCCTTCAGCACCGCTTTCATCCGCATCCTGGACCAGGACATTGACCCCATTTTCGCCCGCAACTTCACGACCATTTCCAACGAAGACGGCGAAATCACCGAGTTCACCGGTCCGACCAACAAGATTTTCACCTTCGCCAAGAAGTTTTTGCGTCTGCCCGAAGACGTGAACGAGTATTATACGACCGCCGGCTTCTGGATCCTGCGCAGCGGCACCAACCGCGCGGGCGCGACGGTGCATTACCGGATTTGCAACTTCCTGGGCAGCAACCAGGATAGCTCCGAGCAGGAGAATAACTTTTTCCCGCTGCTGGCGGGTTCGGACTACGCCACGCCGACGCCGGAAAATGACGGCAGCCTGGGTCGGAGTTCCGATTATGTCCTGGCCCAGGGGACCGTCGGGTTCGGGGACGGGGATTTCCAGCCGAAACGGGTCACGTTCACCATCACGAACGATCCGCTGACGGAATTCAGCGAGGATTTTCACATTTTCCTTTACATTGAGGAAGACAACCGGGTGATTGTTCCGGGGACGGTTTGCGAAACCAAGATCACCATTCTGTTTGACGACCGCGACCCCCCCGCCGGCTCGGTGGACCAATTCCATAACACCGACCGGGGCGTGGAAATGAATCCGCCCGTGGCCACCGACCCGCCCAACCAGGACCGCCCCGGCGCGGACGGAACGGTGTTCGGGCTGGCGATCCAGCCCGATGGCAGGACCGTCATTGGCGGCCAGTTCGGGTCCTACAACGGCATCACGCGAAACGGCGTCGCCCGCATGAATGTGAATGGTTCCCTGGACCCGACCTTCAACCCCGGCGACGGCATCGGCGATCCTTACAACGATTTTGTCGCCTGCGTGGCCCTCGCCCCCAACGGGAAGATCGTCATCGGCGGCAACTTCAGCTTCTATAACGGGGCGCAACGGAACGGCATTGCGCGGTTGAATGACAACGGCTCGCTGGACATCAGTTTCAATCCGCAACTGGGCGCCAATGGCACGGTCTGGGCCGTGGCGGTGCAGCCGGACAACAAGGTGATCATTGGCGGCTCATTCACCGCCTTCAACGGAACCAATGCGCCCTACCTGGCCCGGTTGAACGCGGACGGCTCGCTCGACACCAGCTTCAACGTGAGCGCCAACCCCCCGAATGGGCCGGTCCAGGCCCTGGTGCTGAGCGGCACCGGCCAGATTCTCATCGGCGGCGAGTTCACCCAGTTGGGCGCCGTCAGCCGCAACCGCGTCGCGCGCCTTGGCACCGATGGCACGCTCGACGCCGGCTTCGATCCGGGCGCCGGCGCCGACGACACCGTCTTTGCCGTGGCATTGCAGGCGGACGGCAACGTGCTGGTCGGCGGTGAATTTGCGCATTTCAACCTCGATCCGCACACGCGGATCGTGCGCCTGAACTCGAACGGGACGGTGGACACAGGGTTCGATCCCGGGGCGGGGCCTGACGACACCGTCTATTGCATCAGCCCGCAGAATACCGGCGCGATCTACGTGGGCGGGTTGTTCACGAAGTACAACGGCACGCACCGCCTCGGCTTTGCCCGGCTCTATGCCAACGGCACGCTGGACACCACCTTCCTGGACTCGGCCTACAACCAGTTCGCCGGCTTGCACCGTCTGTATTTCGACAAGCAAACCATGGGGGATCCGCGCCCCTTTGTTTATGCCACCCAGACCCAGACTGACGGCAACGTGATGATCGCCGGCGGCTTCTACCGCGTCGGCGGCGGCCAGGCCAATGCCAACATCTTCCTCGATCCCGCCTTCCCGCCCGACAGTTATAACCAGGATGTTTGGGTCGAGCCCAAGGCGCGCAATGGGTACCGCAACCGGAGCAATGTCGCGCGGTTGATTGGCGGGGCGACCGACGGCCCGGGCAACATCGGCCTGCTCTACAGCGATTACTCGCTGAACAAGAGTCAAAGCTACCTCACCGTGGCCCTCATCCGCGAAAACGGCACGCTGGGATATTCGTCGGCCAATTTCGGCGTGGTGCCCAGCGTGGCGCAAAGCGGCGTGGATTACGTCTATAACGCGGTTCCGCCGCTGTACCTGAGCACCTGGCTCCCCGTTTGGTTCCCCAGCCAGCCGGGCATTGACAGCCGCATGCACAGTGATGGCCTGTTCGGCACCAACACCGTGCCGACCGATCTGTTCGGTCATTTCTGGTACGGATACACCCCAGGGCAGGTGACGGTGACCCTGCGCAACAGCGGCATCGCCGGCGACCGCAATGCCCAGTTCCAACTGTCCAATCCCGCCGGCGCGGACCAATTCTTCCTGGGCGGCGAGAATATACCGCTGGGCTGCGCCTTGGGCCGTTCCCTGGTGCCGTTCAAACTGGTGGACGACAACCGCAAGACCAATGTCATCAGCTTCTCCGCCTCGGCTTACAAGATAGACGAGTTCACCACCAATGCGATCATCACCGTGGTTCGTACCAATGGCAGCGCGGGCTCGGTGTCGGTCAATTACGCGACCAGCGATGGCACCGCCAAAGCCAATATCAACTATCGTCCGGTGAGCGGCCGGCTCACCTTCGGCCCGGGAGTTACCAGCCAGACCTTCAGCGTGCCCATCATTGACGATTCCACCATCAACCCCACCGGACTGGTGGTCAACCTGCGCCTTTCGGGCGTCAGCGGCGCCAGCCTCGGCATCTCCTCCGCGACGCTCAAGATCGTGGACAACGACTGGAAGCCGGGCTTTGTCAGTTTTGATTCGGCGGCCTACGCGACCAACGAAAGCAACGGCGAGGTTACGCTCAAGGTCATCCGCGAGGGCGCCAACCGGGGCACGGTGTCGGTCCAGTGCCGGACCGTGGACCAGACGGCCATCAATGGCGTGAAATACGTT
Organism: uncultured Verrucomicrobiota bacterium; assembly: GCA_964631605.1. GTDB lineage: Bacteria > Verrucomicrobiota > Verrucomicrobiia > Limisphaerales > UBA8199 > JARKQH01. Next base: position 4,625 of record CAZVYG010000060.1, on the reverse strand, counting down.
GGCGTGACCAACACACTGCTCTGGAATGACGGGGACTCGACGCCGCGGTTCGTCACCGTGCCGCTGATCCGCGATGGGTTGGTCGGCCCCAACACCACTTTCGGGGTGATTCTGACCAACGCGATTGTCAACACGACCAATTCGCCCATGGTGTTGGCGGGGACCCCGGTGGCGGCGACGGTGACCATCATTGATGATGATTACTACGGCATGCTGGAGTTCAGCGCCCCCAGCTATCTGGTCAACGAGATCGGCGGCTACGCCACCCTCACCGTCAAGCGCACCGCCGGCGTCGCGCAGGCGCTCACCGTCGGCTACGTCACCAGTGACGGCACGGCTTATGGCTCCGCCACCGCGACGACCATTACCAATTACATCTCCAGCTCCGGCGTGCTCACCTTCGCCCCGGGCGAGGTCGCCAAGAGCTTCATTGTGCCGATCCTGGATGACGGCGTGCAGGATTTGCTCCTGCCCAGCGAGTTCTATTTCATGGTCACGCTGACCAATCCCAATCCGGCGGGCATTCTGGGCTTCCAAAGCAGCGCCACCGTCAACATCGTGGACGCGCAGGGCTACAACGTTCCCTCCGGATCGGTGGACACGACGTTCAACCCTGATCCGGGCTTCAACGGGGATGTCTATGCGCTGGCCATCCAGGCCGACGGCCGCATTCTGGCCGGCGGTGATTTCACCACCGCCAACCGCGTCCTTCGCAGTCGGCTCGCCCGGCTCCAGCCGGATGCCTCACTGGATGTCAGCTTCCTGGTCGGCTTGACCGGCGCCAACGGACCCGTGCAGGCGCTGCTGGTGCAGTCGGATGGCCGGTTGTTGGTCGGCGGCAGTTTCACCACCTTCAACGGAGTCAATCGCAGTCGCGTGGCCCGCCTGGTCGCCGACGGCAACCTGGATTCCTCGTTCAACCCGGGCACCGCCGCGGACAACAGCGTGTTTGCGCTGGCGGAAACCTTTGTCGGGCCCGACCGCACCCTGCTGGTCGGCGGCAGTTTCACCACCTTTAACGGCACGCCGCGCGGCGCGCTGGTGCGACTGAACGAGGACGGCACGATTGACAGCCGTTTCAACCCGAATCTGGCCATCAACGGAACGGTGTTTGCCGTGGCGGTATATCCCACCAATTCGATCCAGGCCGGCAAGATTCTGGTCGGCGGCGAGTTCAATAACGTGAATGGCCTGGGCCGATCCCGGCTGGCCCGCCTGCATCCCGACGGTCGCATTGACGAGACCTTTGATCCGGGAACGGGGGCGGATGCCACGGTTCGCGCGCTGGCCATCCAGGCCGACGGCCGCATCCTGGTCGGCGGCTCCTTCACCAATTACAACGGCCAGCTCGTGAATCATATCACGCGCCTGAACGTGGATGGGTCGGTGGATGCCACCTTCAACACCACCGGTCCGGCGGGCGAAATCGGCCTGAACGACACGGCCCTGGCCATCGCGCTGCAGCCGGACAACCGGATCGTCGTGGCCGGCCAGTTCACCCGCGCCAACGGCCTGGACCGCCGGCGCATCACCCGCCTGATGCCGGACGGCTCGGCGGACCCCTCGATCAACTTCGGCACCGGGGCCGACAGTTACATTGCGGCGGTGGCGTTGCAAGCCGATGGACATATCGTGATCGGCGGCGGTTTCTCGCGCTATGACGATTATCCGCGCGAGCGCATTGCCCGGCTCTTTGGCGGCTCGATGTCCGGCTCCGGCTGGTTCGAGTTCTCGTCCGCCGAATTTTTGGCCGACGAAAACGCCACCAACGCGGTGGTGACCGTGCGGCGGCGCGGCGGCACGGCGGGCTTCATGACGATTGATTTTGCCACCTCCGATGGCACCGCCATCGCAGGCGTGAACTATTCGAATGTCACCGCCGCGCTCGAGTTCCCGGCCGGCGAGACCTTCCAATCCGTGACGGTTCCGATCGTTGACAACCTGCTGATCGGCAGCAACCTGACCGTGAACCTTTCGCTCAGCAACCCGCTGCCGCCCTCGAATCTGGGCAATCAGCCTGTCGCCGTGCTGACGATTGTGAACGACGACAGTGCGGTGGCCTTCTCGGCCGCGCAGTACTTCCGGAATGAGGACGCGGTGGATGGGGCGGCGACGATCCAGGTGGTCCGGCAGGGCAGCCTGGTGGGCGTGGCCACCGTGGACCTGGTCACCACCACCAACGGGACCGCGCTGGCTTACACCAATTATGTGCCGGTGACCAACACGCTCATCTTCCAGCCGGGTCAGACGGTGGCCTCGGTCAAGATACCCATCCTTCGGGATCCCAGGGTCCAGGGCGACACCACGGTGGTGATGCGCCTGACCAATAATTTCAACACGCTTCTGTTTGCACCGTCGGAAGCGACCTTGAACATTCTGGATGTGGACAAGGCGCCGGGCGTGCTGGGTTTTGCGGCGACCAACTACATCGTCATCGAGACCAACGGCCTGGCGGCTGTGACCGTCGTCCGCACCAACGGGCGGACGGGCGTGGTCTCGGTGAACTTCAGCACGGAAGCCGGCACGGCGCAGCCGGGAATTCGCTACGCGACGACCAACGGCGTGCTGAGCTTTGCCGATGGCGAGACCGTCAAGACCCTCGGGGTGCGCATTCTCGACACCCCGTCGGTGGAGGGTGACCAGTTCTTCCGCGTGGTGCTGTCCAATCCAACGGGCGGCGCGTCGCTGGCCGCGCTGACCAACACCACGGTCACCGTCCTGGACGATGAAGTGGGCGTCGGCTTCTCGAGCCCGATTTACATCGCCTCCGAGACGGGCGGGAGCGTGACCCTCACGCTCAACCGTGTCGGCACCAACGGGGTCACCACCGTCAGCTACGCGACGACCAATGGCACGGCCTTTGCCGGGACCAATTACCAGTCCGCCGCCGGCAGCCTCACCTTTACCAACGGCGAGTCGCTCAAGACCTTCAACATTTCGCTGGTGCACGACCCGCGGGTGACGGGCGACCTGAGCTTCAATGTCAACCTGCTGAACCCGACGCCGCCGGCGCAGTTGTTCGCGCCCAGCAGCGCCACCGTGGTGGTGCTGGACAGCGACCCGGGCTTTGCGTTCACCAACGCCAACTTCTACACCGTCAAGAGCGGGACCAATGTGCTGATTTCAGTGCTTCGCTCCAATGCCAACACGGGAACCGTCTCGGTCAACTATGCCACCACCAATGGCACGGCCGAGGCCGGCATTGATTACTCCTCCGTCAGCGGCCTCCTGATCTTCAGCAACGGCGTGGCCTTGCAGACCTTCACCGTGCCCATTCTCAACAACCGCCAGGTGCGCGGCGACCGCGACTTCACCATCGGCCTGTTTAATCCCAGCACCGGCGCGCAATTGCTCGAGCCGCGGATTGCGAGTGTGACCATCACCGACGACGTGGCGGGCCTGCAATTCTCCGCGCCGGCCTACAATATCAGCGAGAAAGGCGTCGCCGCCACCATCAACGTGTTGCGCACCGGCTTCACCAACAGCGCCGTCTCGGTCAATTACGCCACCGCCGACGGCACGGCGCGGGCGGGCGCGAATTACATCAGTGTCAGCGGGACCCTCACCTTCACCAACGGCGAGACCCTCAAGTCCTTCACCGTGCCGGTGATTAACAACAACGTGGTCGAGGGAGACAAGACCGTGCTGCTGAGCCTCAGCGATGTGGCCGGCAATGCCGTTTTGGTCAGCCCCAGCGCCGCGACGTTGACCATCATCGAGGCGGACGGCAGCCTGATCCTGCCCTCGGGCACGGCCCTGCTGTCGGAAAGCGGGCCGGTCAACGGCGTCGTGGACCCGGGCGAGACCGTGCGGCTGCTGTTCGGACTGCGGAACGCTGCGGGCACCAACACCCAGAACCTGGTGGCCACGCTCCTGCCGACCAACGGTGTTACCAACCCGAGCGGGCCGCAAACTTATGGGGCCCTGGCCGTTCGCGGGCCGACGGTGTCGCGCGAGTTCGAATTCACCGCCGCGGGTACCAACGGTCAGCGGATCACCGCCACCTTCCACCTGCAGGACGGCCTGGCCGTAAACCAGGCGGTCTTCAACTTCACCCTTGGCAAGGGCACTGTGACCTTCTCGAACACGGCGCTGATCGTCATCCGCGACGCCACCAACGCGCTGCCTTACCCGTCGGTGATCAATGTCAGCGGCGTGGGCGGCTCGGTCAGCAAAGCCGAGGTTATGCTGACCAACCTCAGCCACGTGTGGCCGTCGGATATTGACATCCTGCTGGTGTCGCCGGAGGGGCAGAAGTCCTACCTCATGGCCAAGTGCGGTGGTGCGCTGTCGGTGCAGAACATCACCCTGAAATTTGACGACCTGGCTGGCCAATCGCTGCCGCAAGCGGCCCGCATGACCAACGGCCTCTACAAGCCCACCGCTTACACGGTGGCCCCGCCGCCGTTCCCGGTTCCGGCTCCTCCGCCCACGCCGACTACTTACCAGACCAACCTCGCGGCCTTCAACGGGTCGAACCCGAACGGCGCGTGGTCCTTGTATGTGTTCGACGACACGCCACTGTATTCGGGTTCGATCTCGAACGGGTGGGTGCTGACGCTGACCACGTCGGAGCTGGTGCCGGCCGCGTCGGACCTGGGCGTGGCTGTCAGCGCCTCGGCCTC
>CAZVYG010000059.1:0-34142 GCA_964631605.1 uncultured Verrucomicrobiota bacterium | reverse complement strand
CGGTCCACATCTCCGCGCCGAGAGCCGCCCACGCTACTCGCTAATGATTGGGGGAAGATACTGTGGACGACTCTGGTCTTGATTGGTGGCCGAGGAAGAAGAGGGATCCTCATGACCCGCGTGGTCGCCCAGTCCCGAACCCAGCGCCGGAACCGGCCCCGCCACGACCCGACCCCAAGCCCCATTTACCCGAGGTGAACCAGACCCCCAATCCTCCTGCGACCCAAAAGGGCTGTTGCTGTGGCGCCGTGATCGAGTGGGCGAACGGGATGAACACCATGTGGCATGACATTTTGTCGCGCAAGCTACTTCAGGATGCCCTTAAGCAATGTGCGCAAACCGCGCGAAGCGGTTCTGGCGCTGGGAAATGCTGCGTCGTTTCGTGGGCGGGAGTTCAGGGCTGCATAACCGGCGACATCACTTGGCGTTCCACATACGGCCACGTTCAAGCCAAGCCATGCAATCAGGTGCGCGATGAGATTAAGCGCAATGGTTCGATCGGTGTCTGCTACGGAAGGAACACTGTCAGTCGGATTGACTATTATGATTGGTAGGCTTCGGGATTTCACCACAGTGGTTGCGAGACTACGCGCTATGTCAGTAATCCGGCACGTTCATTTCGCGGTATGCCTGAGCTTGGTGTGCTCAGGCTGCAGACAAGCAACCAACTCCGGTTATTCGGAAGAGCATGTGCGGTCGGTTGTCACTCCAGGTGTCTCTCGGGAAGAAGTTGAGCGAGCATTTGGCCAGCCCTTCACAACCATGCCGGACGGAGGCGGGGGAACGATCGCCGTTTACAGGGTTCCCGATGCAGGGTCGGTAGCCTTTCGCGACAAGTTTACGGGTTTCCAAGTCCGGTACAGCGAGAATCGTGTTGAAAAATGGTTCCCCGTCTATTCAGACCAAAGGGTGTTAAGTAGTTCCAGCAAAGAGTCTGCAACACAAACGCAAACCAACCTGTTGGCCGGGGATGAACCCGAAGGAATCTTGTTCTTTGTGGTCAGCAAGGTCAAAGTGGATGGTGGAACCTATGTGAATAGCCCGGTTTTGCCTGAGCTCGGATACATTGCGGCAACCCCGGACCTTACGTTCAGTAGCATTGAATCAGTCGTTGAGGGCAACGAAGCGGTGGGACCGGGTGACGCTCAAGCACTTCCAACGCTTATCATCGCTCTTTCGGAAAATGACGCTCGAGCCCTACGTGAATACACCGAGAGCCGCGTCGGCAAGCGCGTTTTGATTTGCCTTGGTCGCCGGTTCCTGAGTGCCCCTTACATCCTGTCCCCCATCGCTAATGGGCAGCTTTGCGTGAGTTTTAGCGACTCGCGTGAACGGGACGAGGTGGTGCGACAGCTTCGAGTGCTAGCACGGAAACCGTAAATATGCGGCGAGTATGCTCCGGATAGCCGGTGAGGAGGAATCTGCCGCGCCTCAGGCCGGCGCGAACTTCGTCGGCCGCCCGCCGCTCTGCCGTGCCCGGCGCAGGCAGGCGGCTGCCGCACAGCCCGAGAGGTTGTGAGGGAACCGGTAGGCCCAACGCAGCCCTTGGCGGGGCAACGTTGGGCTGGGTTCTGCAACGCCGTTGGGGAATGGAGAGTGTGGGCAATTAGGCCAAGTCAAGCGCCGCGCCCAGGGCCGGAGGCCCCGGTCACCGGCAGACCGGGAGGTCTGCCCCACGCTTGGAGTTCATGCGTTTGCAGGGTGGAGCAGGTCTCTGACCTCCTGGTTCCGGGAGTCTCCGACTTCCGGCCGAGTCGGGCCGAGCCGGATGGTGGGTTGAGCCGTTGAGCCGGATGGTGTTGAATCCGGGATGCCGTTTTGATACGGTCCTTGCGTTGCCCATGAAACCGCTGATTGTCCCACCAAGCCCGAGCCGTGACGCCGGGGCACTGGGACCGTGGCGAGGCGCGCTCCAGCATAATGGCGTTGGTGGTTCGGTTCTGGACCAGGACGATGCTTTCCCCGATTGGGAGGAGGTAAAGACCGATTTAATCACATGGGAGGAATAACGGACGAAATGAACGCGGCAAACACGGCATTGTTCTGGAACTGCCTCTTCCGTCTTGCTCACTACCCGGCTTGCCACGTCCTCGAACATGTCCAGCCTGGTCGGGCGCACGGCGGCCTACTTTTCACTCCCGCCGGCCACCAACACGTTTGCCGTCACCAACGCGGCCGCCTTTCGAGGAAATCCTCGGACGACCCCGTAGCCAATGGAGTTCCGGCCGGATGAAAGCGCGAAGGCCTCGGACCTGATGTGACTTTGTATCTTCCTCCGCGCCGCGAGCCAACTTTCTTGAAGCAAGCCCATTTAAGACTGCTTAGTAGTTCCAGCGATGATAGACTTCGTAAACGTCCACCCGTCCCCCGGGGAAATAGCGGTTGGCTGGAAAGAGAAACGAGCGGCTGGCGCGGTCAAAGGTCAGGCTGGCGGGCCGTTCCGGCTGGTTGGGGTCATAGACCCGAAATTCGATCGTCTCCGGCATTTGGCGGGCGCCGTAAACCAGCAGGGCATGGTTGATGGTCAGTTCTGGGAAACAGAGCACGTGAACGATGCGGGGGCCATCGGTCGGCAGGCGGCTGAGCAGGGCCTGGGCGGTTTGTTCCTGGTGTGACCGGCTGAAGGGAAAAACCATTCGCCAGTGGCCGCGCTGCACGTAGGAACGCCAGGCCCCGCCGCACGCTTCCTGCAACAAAGGAGCGTGCGCCGCGCTGAATTCGCGAAGGCTCGCGTAACCCGGAATAACGACCCGGTCGGAGTCTGGCGGCGGGGAGCGGGGATTGGTTTTCAGCACCTGCCGGATCAGCCGGCGGTAAGCGGGGCTGTTGGTCACCGGCAGGCTGGGGTCAAACCGGGCGCCGATGAAGAACTGGCGCGCCGCCCGCGCCATGGGAAAGCAGTGGTGGGAGTAAGCTGGTTTGGGCGATTGTTTCCGCGTCGTCCACTTGCCCTGATCGTCGTAGAAATACTCCCAGACCAATTCGTTGGGATAGGCAAAGGTGTCCCGTTCAAACTGGAAGGAGGCGGTGGGGGCGGCAACGGCGGGACGCCCCGCGCGGGAAACGGCGCATCCGCAGAGGACAGCAACTGATAGAGCCAGCAGGCTCAACAACACCCCTTCGCGCACCAGGCGCGGGAAAATCGCAGGCTGTATTCGGCTTGCCCTCAATTGCGCGATCAGGATAGGAGTAGCCAGGTCCAGTGGCAATGCTCTACGACAGTTGGCTGCGCGTTGCGCGTGAGTTTGGAAGCCAGGCGGCGCTGGTGGATGCGCCCAGCGGCCGCCGCTGGACGTTCCATGAACTCGCCAGCGCCGGCGAAATCGGTGGCGCCGGCCCGGGCCGCCTTGTCTTTTCGGAAGCGCAGGGAGCCGAGTTCATCGTTTCGGTGATTCGCGCCTGGCGTCAAGGAAGCATCCTGTGTCCGCTCGAACCGGCCCAGGAAGTCCCCACTGTTCCGCCGGGCCTGCCCGAAGGCATTTGCCATTTGAAGTTAACGTCCGCCACGACGGGAGTTCCCCGGTTGGTGGCCTTCCGCCCCGAGCAACTGGCGGCTGATGCGGCGAACATTGTCCGGACGATGGGTTTGCGGCCGGACTGGCCGAACCTGGCGGCGATCTCGCTGGCGCACTCGTATGGTTTCTCGAACCTCGTTCTCCCCCTGCTGCTGCACGGCGTTCCGCTGATCCTGGTTGGAGCCCCCTTGCCCGAGGCCCTACGGACGGCGGCGGCGGGTCATGAAGCGCTGACTCTCCCGGCGGTGCCAGCGTTGTGGCGAATGTGGCATCGGGCTGAAGCCATCCCCTCGAATGTGCAACTTGCGATTTCGGCCGGGGCACCGCTTCCGTTGACATTGGAAGCCGAGGCGTTCGCCGCGAGCGGACTCAAGATTCACAATTTCTATGGCAGCAGTGAAACGGGTGGGATTGCCTACGATTCGGATGCGGAACCGCGCAAGGACCCGGCCGAAGTCGGCGCGCCCATGCATGGGGTGGAGGTCGGAATCTCGGAAGACGGGTGCGTCGAGGTCCGCGGCGCGGCGGTGGCCGAGACGTATTGGCCCCCCGAGGGAACCGCCCTGAGGGCGGGAGTGTTCCGGACCAGCGACCTGGGAGAGATTCGGGCGGGCCGGGTCTATCTGCGCGGACGGGCCAGTGACATGATGAACCTGGCGGGACGCAAGGTGTCGCCCGAAAGCATCGAGCGGGTGCTCATGACCCATCCGCGGGTCAGCGAATGCCTCGTGTTTGGCGTGCCCAGCCCGGAGCCCGAGCGGGGTGAAATCGTTGCGGCCTGCGTGGCCGCCCGCAGCGGCGTGTCCCAGGAAGACCTGCGGCAATTCCTGCTGACCCGCCTGCCCGCGTGGCAGATTCCTCGCGAGTGGTGTTTTGTGGAGACGCTGACAACGTCCACGCGGGGCAAGCTGTCGCGAGCCGAGTGGCGTCAGCGGTTCCTGCAACTCAGCCGGGAGAACCCCCGCTCAGGGTGAGCTGACCTTCCAGCAGCAACCGTTCGCCCACGTAGGCCCGCACCTCCGCCTGGACCAGGTTGCCGAGCCGCCCGCTGATTCCGGCTTCCAGGCGCAGCACTTCTCCGGGAATAGCCGATCCGAGAATTTTGGCGGTGCGAATCGCCGTGAGCCGCAAGTCGGCCAAAGGCGGAATTGCCGGGTCGCTCTGGGCCACCACGCCGGCCAATTGCGCGCAGGCTTCGAGGAGCAAAACCCCCGGAAAGAGCGGATGCCCCGGGAAATGGCCCTGAAGGAAGGGCTCATCGCCCCGGACGAAATACCGTCCAGCGCCGCGCACTCCTGGCGTGAGCGAAGTAAGGTGATCCAGAAAGCGGAACTGGGGGCCGTGCGGGAGGTTCTGGAGTGCGGCTTCCAAATTGTTCATGGGTGTTTGGAGCGGTTTGCGGGAGTGACGATCTTGAAATCCGGAGGGATATCCGGCGCGAACAGAGCCTCGTCCAGATCGGGATTGAGCGCCTGGCCGGCAAAGTCATTACGCATTCTCGATCCGTCGGCGAACTCGAACTCGGTGGCCCGCAACTGCAAGTCCGAGGCGTTGAATTCGACGCGGATTTTCGAGATGACCTTGCGGGCGGAACTGGCTCTCGGTTGCAACGCCAGTTGACAGGTTCCATTCGTCCGGCCTTCTGACAAAACCACATATTGCGCCTCGACTTCGGCCTGGCTGCGCGGGAAGCCCGCTTCCAGCAATTGGAGCGCGGCCTGCCAGCTTGACCGGGCCGTGCCGTCGAGGGCGTAGCGCTCCGCCCGCTTCAGGCGGGGATAAACGAGCCAGAGATCGTTGGTGGCGCGGACCGCGATGGTCTGCGGCGGTTGTCCCAGTTCCCACCGAAAGCGGCCTGGCGCCACGAAATGCACCTGACCGGTCGCCGTCAAGGGCTGCACCAACGAGGGCAGGGTGCGGGTTTGGACGAAGCTGGCGGACCAGGCGCGAATGCGGGCCTGCGAGTTGATCCATTCCACAGCCAGCGGACTCAAGTCCGCCCCCTGCGCGGCAACACAGGCGATCAGGAGGCCAAAGGCTAAAGCGATTGATTTTCTCATGCCGAATTCGTTTGCCGTCCCGAAGGCTCCGCGTCGGCCCATACGGGGACAAAGTGGAACCATTGGTCCGGATACTTTTTGATCACCGGCTCGAAGGCGGAGATGATCGCCTGCGTCAGCCGCCGGCGCTCCTCGCGCTCGCGCAACCGCGCGCGTTCGTAGGGAATGGGAGGAAGAATGTGGGCCTCGTAGGCGTTGCCGGACCGGGGCAGAAAGACAGGGAGCAAGGCGCAACCCGAGGCGCGGGCCAGCTCGGCAGCGGCGACCGAGGCGGCGAAGGGGCGCCCGAACAATTCGACCGTGACCGCCGTCGGCGGCGGGGGGCGGTCCACCAGCAATGCGACGGTGGCGCCCTCCTCGAGACGACGGATGATTTCGAGGAAAGCAAAGGGGTCATTGCGGATAACCAACGTTTCGATGTTCCATCGGGCCCGCGAGACCTGGCGCATTCGGGTGAAGTCTTCGTCGGGCTCGGAAAGCGTAATCACCAGCAGCGAAACTCCGCGTCGGGCCAGCCACGGCGCTCCCAACTCCCAATTTCCCAGGTGCGGGGTGAGCAGCAGGACACCCCGATATTGGGCCTGGGCGGCGAGGAAATGTTCCCAGCCTTCCGAAGGCCCAAAAAGGTCCTCGATCGGCAAGCCACCCTCGTAGCGCCAGAGATCCAGGAGCTTGAGGCTGAACTGTTCGAAAAGGCGCCGGCTGGCTGCCTCAGCCGCTCCTCGGGATGGCCCCACCACCGGCAGGAGGTTTTCGATCACAATCTCGCGCCGGTGCCGGGCCAGCGCCCAGTAGAGATGCGCCGCCGCCAGGCTTAGCGCGACTGACAAGGCGCGCGGGAGGGTGCGGACCAGCCACAGACCGCCGCGCCAAAGGTCCGCGCGGTAGAGGGACGAGGGTTGGGCCGCGGCAGCGCGAAGCGCCGAGGAGGAGGCGCTGTCGGCGTCCAGGCGCCGGGCGCGGCGGTCTTCAAGCCGTTGCCACCAGCCCGGCAGAAGCACGACTGCAACGACCATGTTGAGCCCGATGCCGAGGGCGCAGACCCGGCCCAGGCTGGCCATGCCGGCGTTGCTCGACATTCCCAGGCAGCCGAATCCCGCCATGGCGGTGGTCCCGCACAGTAGCAGCGCGAGACCTACCGACCCCCAAACCGTCGAAATCTGACCCCGGTGGCGCCGCAACGCCAATTGCATGAAGATGCTGTAGTCCACGCCGGTGCCCAAAAGCAACGGAATCGCCATCAGGTTCAGCAGGTTCCAGGACCAGCCCAGCAGGCCCATCGCGGCCTGCAGGCAAAGCCCGCTCAGCGCCAGCGCGCCCACGCTCAACAACACCTCGCCGGGACGACGAAAAGCCAGCCACAGCGAGCCCAGCACCAGACCGGCTATCGGCCAAATCACCCGCCCAAGCCTCGACTTCACCCGCGCAAAAGCCTCCGCCCCGAGCAACTCCCAACTCGCGAGCCAGCGCTGCGATCCGCTCAACGCCCGTTGCAGAAGCGCCAGCGCGGCAGGGTCTGCCGCGCATTGAACCAGCCCCAGCGCGAAAAAGCCGTCCCCGGACCGGCTGGCAAATCGGTCCAGCACCCACTGGCTGGCGGCGTTGGTGGGCCAGAAGGTCGCCGGGCTCTCCACCGCCGCCTGCCAGGTGTCCAACACCTGGTCCGTGAGTCGCAGGGCGCGGGGCGTGAACCCGGCCGCCGACGCGGCCTTTCGCAATTCCTCGCGCCGATTGACCACAGCGAGCGCCGCCGCGCGATTGGCCGCCTGATGATCCGGACGCGGCCAAAAATCGGCCGGCAGCCAGAAACTGCGGATCCAACCATTGGATTGGGCCTGGGCGAGAACCGCGCCGGCCTTGGCCAACTCGGTGGCAACCTCGAGCTCGGTCCGGCCTTGGGCCAGGAACCAGACCGCCCCGGCATCCTGACCGAGGTGGTGCCTGACCTCCGCCATGGCGCTGTAGGCCGGACTGTGGCGAGGTCGAAGCGGGTCGGCGCGGGAATCCAGCTTGGGCGGCAAAACCCAGACAGCCACACCGCTTATCACCACCAGAAGCAAAGTCAGCCACAACCCCAGGCCGGAGGGAAACATCAGGCTGCGCGAGGGCGGCGCCGATCCTTCCCGCGCGCTCCCGCCTCCGCGTCCGGGAAACAGCGGCGGAAGATAGGCAAAAACCATCACGCATGCCGCCAGCGCCACTCCCAGCGCGACCAGCGTGCCCAACTGGCCGAGGCCCGGAAGACCGCCCGCATTCAGGGCCAGGAAGGCGGCGATGGTGGTCAGGGCCGCCCACGTGATGCTGGGCGCAATGAGACGCCGGATTTGGGGAATGGTCAGGCGGGGCTGCGCCACCGCCTCCTGGTAGTGCACAACGGCGTAGTCCACGCCCAGCCCCAGCAGGATGGCGGCGAAGCCCAGGCTCACGAGGTTAATCGAGCCATAAATCAGCCCGCCAAGCGCCAGGGTGCCGGCCAGGACTACGGCCAGTAGAAACAGCAGCCAGAGCAGCGGCTTGAGCCGGCGATGAGCCAGGTAAAATATCAGGGCAATGAGAACGCCCGTGCCGCCCGCAGCCGATCGCATGTCCGATTCCATGGCGCCACCAATTTCCGCGACAAAGGCCGGCCGTCCCGTGTAGTGCACTTGCAGGTCGCCCCATTCCGGTCTGGAAGCCTGGAACTCGCCGACCATCTTCTGTATTCGCTCGATCCAGTTCTGGCAGGCGCGATAATTCCTGAGCGGCATCCGCGCGGTCAGCAGGACGATGCGGAACGTGCCATCCGCATTGGCGAACGGGTCCTGCGCCGGGATCAGGCTTTGGGAGGCGGCTGGGGTTTCAGGCAGGCGCAGCAAGCCGTAGGGGTCGTGACTGGCTTGCGCAAGTTCCGCGGGGGACAAAGAGAGCGCCAGCAACTCGCGCGTTTCAGCGAGCTGGGCGGCCAGTCGGTCCGGAGCCAGACGACGCTCCAGGGCCTGAAAGGTTTCGGGCGCCTGATTGAACCAGAAGTAGGCGGCCAGCTCCGCCAGATCACCGGGGTTCTCGATCCAGGGCGACTGCCAGCGGGCGGTGGCGGCCAGGTCGGGCCGTTCTGCAATCAATCGCGAGATTCCCTGCGCCGCCAGGGCCGCTTGATCCGGATCGGAGCAGCTAATGGTTAAGATTAGTTGGCTGGCATCGGCAAAGTGCTGTTCGTAGAGTTTGAGACCCTGCACCGCCGGAAGGTCCTGGGGCAACAGGTTTAGAACTTCCGCGTCCAGGCGCAGGCGACGAAAACCGATCGCTGCCAGAAGCAACAGCAGCAACAGCCAGAAGATCGGCGCGGGGCGAAGAAACCATGCGGCCGAGCTCGGCGGCAGGGACTCGGGACTGCGGAGGTTGCCTCGCGCGGGGGAACTCATGGCTGGAGATATCCCTCGACCGCGGTGCCGCTGGGATGCCCGATTCGCCAACCGGCTCCGTTGGTTTGCCAGGTCCAGCCCACCGGAGGCGGCTCACCCCCCAGAAGGCGCGCGAGGTGCAGCCAGATCACGGGGACCGACGGGTTAGGAAAAGAACCCCGACGGTTGCCGCGGAAGTTTCGGTTTCGGGGGGCGCACACCATCTGCCATTGGTTGGTTGTTTCCTGAACACGGACGATTGGGAAGGGCGGTTTGGAGAATTCGAGAAAGCGGGCGCCGTCCGGGCGCGTGGCAAACAGCAGTTCGCCCGCGATTTCCGGCCGATTTCCCGGCGGCTGCCAAACGGCCTGGCCGTGCCGAAGACTCCAGCCGGGTTCGCCCAAGTTGGCTGGGGCCATCGGCTTGGCGCAACGACATCCGCCCCCGACCAGCAGGAGCAAGAGCACAAAAAAAATTTGAACACGGTGCGACAAATTCCATCAAACTGTCAAAATTTGCCTGGCGCCGGCGCGGGCATGGGCAGGCGTGCCAGGGATGCGAGAAATCAGTTTACAAAATGCGTCAAACTGGCTATTTGCAACGTTCACTTCGTTTTAACAACGGAGCTAAAGACTATGATTAAGGTGCAGAATTTGGCAAAGGTTTTCGGCACGAAACGCGCCGTGGACGGCGTTTCGTTCACGGTGGAACGGGGTGAAGTGCTGGGCTTCCTGGGCCCCAACGGCGCGGGCAAATCCACGACCATGCGGATGTTAACGGGCTTCATTCCGCCGACGTCGGGCACGGCCACGGTGGGAGGTTACGACATTCTAACCCACCCCATCGAGGCCAAGCGGATGATCGGCTATCTGCCGGAGAATGCCCCGGCCTACACGGACATGACGGTGGAAGGTTTCCTCAAGTTTGCCGCGGAGATCCGCGGGCTGCGGGGAGAAGCGCGGACGCGCGCCGTGGGACGCGTGGTCGAGATGTGCTTTTTGCAGCCGGTGCTCCACCAAAGCGTCGAGACGCTCTCCAAGGGATATCGTCACCGGACCTGCTTCGCCCAATCCATCATCCACGACCCGGATGTGCTCGTGCTGGACGAGCCGACGGACGGACTGGATCCGAACCAGAAACACGAGGTGCGCCAGTTGATTCGGCGCATGGGCGAGAAGAAGGCGATTATTTTCTCAACCCACATTCTCGAGGAGGTGGACGCCGCCTGCACCCGGGCGATTATCATTGACCGGGGCAGGATTGTGGCCAACGGCACCCCCGACGAACTCCGGGCGAAGTCCGAATACGCCGGCGCGGTTTTGCTGCGCGTCAACGGCGTGACCGGGGCGGCGTTGAGCCAGAAGCTGGCCGCGCTGGGAACGGTGAAGCGCGTTGCCATTTTGAATGAGAACAACGGGACGGTGACGGCCCGCGTCTTTGCCAGGGGCAATCCCCCCCGCGGCGAGCTGGCGCGGAGCCTGGCGGAGGCCGCCAGCGGCTGGCGCATCGAAGAAATGCACACGGAGGAAGGGCGCCTGGATGAAGTTTTCAGAAGCATAACCATGCCGGACACGGCGGTCGTAGCCGAGGAAAAGAAATGAATACCTGGTCCAACATTCGAACGATCACCAAGCGGGAGCTGGGGGCGTATTTTTCGGCGCCGCTGGCTTATGTGTTCATTGTAATATTTCTACTGTTATGCGGCTTCTTCACCTTCATGGTGGGCGGCTTTTTTGAGCGGGGGGAGGCCTCTTTGGTGCGGCCGTTTTTCGACTGGCACCCGTGGTTTTACCTGTTCCTGGTGCCGGCGGTGGGGATGCGGTTGTGGGCGGAGGAGCGGCGGGTGGGCACCATCGAGCTGCTGTTGACCATGCCGATCACGTCGTGGCAGGCCATCCTGGGCAAGTTTCTGGCCTCCTGGCTGTTCCTGGGGCTGGCACTGGCGCTGACCTTTCCCGTGGTCATCACTGTCAACTACCTAGGCTCCCCTGACAACGGGGTAATCCTTACCGGATACATTGGGAGCTGGTTGATGGCGGGCGCCTACCTGGCGGTGAGTTGCATGACCTCGGCCATGACCCGGGCGCAGGTGGTCAGTTTCATCATTGCGGTGGTGCTGTGCCTGTTCTTGATTTTGGCCGGCTTTCCCCCGGTGATCAATTTGCTGGAAACCTGGGCGGCCCCGTGGCTGGTGGACGTGATCACCTCCTTCAGCGTGATCACCCATTTTGACGGGTTCCAGAAGGGCGTGCTCGATTTCCGGGACGTGATTTTCTTCCTGTCGGTCATTGTTTTCTGCCTGTTTACGACCAGCGTGATTTTGCGCGGTCATCGCGCCGGCTAACGGAAAGGAAGCGCAGATGAAAAAGAAATCCATTGAGACGATGTTGTATTCGACGGTCGGGGTGTGCGCCATGGCGCTGATCCTGATCGCGGTGAATGTGATCACCAGTGTGTTCAAGGGGCGGGTGGACTTGACCGCTGAAAAGGTGTACACCCTCTCTCCCGGCACCAAGGCGATTCTTCAAAAAATAGACACTCCCATCCGCATCCGGTTCTATTGCACCCAGGCCGAGACGGCCACGCCGGAAACGGTATATTTGAAGAACTACGCCAAACGGGTCGAGGATTTGCTGGCCGAGTTCAAGCAGGTGGCGGGCGGCAAACTCATCATCGAAAAATACGATCCCCAGCCGGATTCCGACGCGGAGGACAACGCGCGGCTCAACGGCGTCGAGGGCGAAACGCTCTCGAATGGCGAGCGCTTTTACCTCGGGCTGAGCGTGAGCCTGCTGGATGAACGCCAGACCATTCCCTTCCTCGCGCCCAACCGGGAGCGGTTGCTCGAGTATGACCTGGCCCGGGCCATCTCGCGCGTCATGGCGCCGGAAAAACCGGTGGTGGGGATCATGAGCCCGCTGCCGGTGTTTGGGGGACCGCCCAACCCGATGATGATGCGCATGGGCCAGCAGCAGCAGCAACAGCCGTGGGCGATTGTGAACGAGCTCAAAAGGGATTTCGAGGTGCGCCGGATCGAAATGACCGCCGAGAAGATTGACGACGATATCAAGGTGCTGGTCGTCATTCATCCGCGGGATATTACCGACAAGGCGCAGTTCGCGATTGACCAATTCATCCTGCGCGGCGGCAAGCTGATTGCGTTCCTGGATCCCCTGCCGTTGATGGACAGCCGCGAGCAGAACCAGATGTTCGGCAGCATTCCCAACAGCGGCTCCAACCTCGACAAGCTGCTCAAAGCCTGGGGCCTGTCCTTCGAGACCGGCAAGGTCGTGGCGGACATGAATTTCAAAATGCAGGTTGGAGGAAGAAACAACCAGCCGCAGGACGCCCCGGCCTTCCTTTCGATCACCAAGGACGGCATCAGCAGCGAGGATATCGTGACCAGCCAGTTGGACAATATCTGGCTGCCGTTCGCAGGCGCGTTCTCCGGAACACCCGCGACCGGCTTGAAACTGGATGTGCTGCTCAAGAGCACCAAAGACTCCCAGTTGGTGGACGGGTTTATGGCGCACCTGAGCGGGGAGAACATTGTCAAGGAGTTCAAGCCCTCGGGGCTGACTCAGAACCTGGCCGTGCGGCTGACGGGCAAGTTCAAGACGGCTTTCCCGGATGGCAAACCTGAGGAAAAGAAAGAGGAGAATGCCGAAGCCAAAAAGGACGAAGCCAAGACGGAGGAGTCCAAGGAGGAATGGCTCAAGGAAGGCAAAGGGGAAAACTCGGTCATCCTGGTGGGCGACGCCGACATGATATATGACAGCTTCGCCATCCGCCAAATTCAGAGCCCGTTCGGAACGTTGAGCATGTTGATGAACGGGAACCTCAATTTCGCCCAGAACGCCGTCGAGCAGTTCACCGGCGACAACAACCTCATCACGGTGCGCAGCCGGGCGGTGCAAAACCGGCCGTTTACGCTGGTCAAGAAGATGCAGGCCGAGGCCGAGGCGCGGTACCGCAGCCGGATCAAGGAGCTGGAGGACAGCCTGGCGGAGACGCAGCGCCAGTTGAACGAGTTGCAGCAGAAGAAGGAGAAGGGCCAGCGCTTCATTCTGTCGCCCGAACAGCAGGCGGCGCTCGAGAATTTCCGGAAGAAGGAGGCGGAAGTGAAGATACAGCTCAAGGAGGAGCGCAAGAAACTGCGGCGGGATATTGACTCCCTGGAGCGGCGGCTGAAGTGGTTCAACATTGCCGCCATGCCGCTCGTCGTGAGCGCCTCGGGGCTGGCGCTGGCATTTTTCAAACGCAAACGGACTTCAGCGAAATGAATGCGAAGCAACTGACCTTGTTACTGGTGTTGGTGGTGGTGCTGGGCGCCGCCGGGTTGATGGTTTACAAAAAGCAGAACGCGGCGCGGCGGGAAGGCCAGCCGGGTGTTGGCCGGAAGGTGCTCGAAAGCCTGGCGATCAACGACGTGGCCGCGGTGGTTATCCGCGATCACACCAACGAGCTCAAGCTGGTCAAGGGACCGGAGGTGTGGCAGGTGGAACAGCGCGGCAATTACCCCGCCAACTTCGGGGAGATCAGCGGATTCCTGCTCAAGCTGCGCGACTTGAAAGCGGTTCAAGTCGAGCAGGTGGGTCCTTCCCAACTCGGCCGGCTCGGCCTGGCCAAGGGCGCGGATACCAACGCTCCGACGGTGGTCGAATTCCGAGACCAGGCGGGCAAGACCATGCACCAGCTCTACCTCGGCAAGAAACACATGCGCAAACCAACCCAGCCTTCCCCCATGGGACAGTTTGATAATGAAGGCTGGCCGGACGGCCGCTACATCAAGGTGGACGACTCGCCGGAAGTGGTGCTGGTCTCCGAGGTCATGGACAACATCGCGCCCAAGCCGGAACAGTGGCTGGCGCGAGAATTCTTCAAGGTCGAAAAGGCGCGGTCCATCGCGGTTGAACACCGCGAGGCCACCAATTCGTGGAAAGTCACGCGCGAGACCGAAACCGACGCGTGGAAACTGGCCGACGCCAAGGAAGGCGAGGCGCTGGACACGACCAAGACCTCCTCGCTGAACTATGCCCTGAATTCGCCCACCTTTGTGGATGTATTGGTTGATCCCAATCCCGCCGAATTTGGACTGGACAAGCCGCGAAACATCACTCTCGAAACCTTTGACGGCTTCACCTACGAATTGAAGGTGGGCAACAAAACCAACGAGAACTACGCGATCCAGGTGAGTGTATCCGCGCAACTGCCCGCCGAGCGCACGCCGGGCAAAGACGAAAAGGCCGAGGACAAGGAACGCCTGGACAAGGAGTTCAAGGAGAAGCAGGAGAAGCTCAAAGAGAAGCTCAAGACGGAACAGGCTTTCGGAAAATGGACCTACCTCGTCGCCGGCTGGACGCTCGACCCGGTGTTGAAGGAGCGGCGCGAATTGCTGGTTGAAAAGAAGGAAGAACCAAAGAAGGAGGAGGAAAAGGCTGCGACAGCGGCCACGCCAACGGCGGGTTCCGCACCCCCTCCCCCGCCCCCCTCTTCGACTCCCAAGACGAACGAGTAACCGGGCAGCCCATTTTCCAAATCCTGGTCCGAAGGCTGCCGGCTGCTCACGGCCAACTGTCGGGCAGGGGCGCTTGCTGGTTCAGACCAGCTTTTTGAGGCGCGAATCCTCGGCCAGGCGCCGCACCAATTCCTTGACTTTTTGCGCCTGGCTCTTGTGCGCCAGCAGCACGGCATCATCGGTCTGCACCAGGATGGCGTCGCGCAGGCCCACCACGGCGATGGGGGTCTTTCGCCCCTTGCTGCGGGCGTCAAAGATGATGTTGCGCGCCCCGTCCACGTGGATGAAATCAGCCACCGCGCAGTTGCCCTCGGGGTCCGCCTTGAGGTGCCGCGCCAGGGCGGTCCAGGAGCCCAGGTCGTCCCAGGCAAACGCGCCATCGGCGACGATGACGTTCTGCGCGTGCTCCATTAACGCATAATCAATGGAGATTTTCTTAATCTCCGGGTATTCCCTGACCAGGACTTTCTGCAGTTTGGCGGGGGTTGCGGCCGCTTTGAACCAGCGCTGGCAGGCCTCGTACATCTCGGGCTGATGCTTCTGCAAGCCCTCGGTGATCGTCACGAAAGACCAGATGAACATGCCCGCGTTCCACCGGTACTGCCCGCTGTTCAGGTACTCGAGCGCTTTGTCAAAATGCGGTTTCTCAACAAATTGTTCGGCCCGGTGGAAGGCGGTCTTGTAGCTTTTGACCCCTTGCGGGGGGGGAAGTCTCTCGCCCACGCGGATGTAACCGTAGCCTGTGGCGGGTTCGGTTGGCTTGATGCCGATGGTCACGATGGCCTGGCCGCGTCCCGCGAGGTCAAAGGCGTCGGCCAACACCTGCTGAAATTTCTTTTCCTCGGGTATCACATGGTCGGCCGGAAGCACCGCCATGACGGCGGTGGTGGAGCGCGCGCCCACAAGGGCGGCACCGAGCGTGACGGCGGCGCAGGTGTCGCGTCCCACCGGTTCGGAAATCAGATTCTGGCGGGGCAGCTTGGGGAGCTGACGCCGGACCTCGGGAGCTTGGGTGTCGTTGGTGATAATTAGGATGTTGTTCACCGGCACCAACGGCAGCACTCGATCAACAGCTTGCTGGAGAAAGGACCGATCCCCCAGGAGCGGAATCAACTGTTTGGGAGTTTTCTCCCGGCTGACCGGCCAGAACCGCTCACCTCGACCGCCAGCCATAATGATGACGTAACGGTCCTTCACGTCGCTCTTCTTCATAACCTCGCGCGTTTATGTCCCCGGGACGGTCTTGACGGTACGCGCCAGCACGCCCACGAAGCGACTGACTTCCGCCACCAAGTCGGGATTTTTGCCATGCTCGGCAATGCGGTTGACGACGGCGCTGCCCACCACCACCGCATCGGCGTTCCGCGCCACGGCGCGGGCCTGCTCCGCGGTCGAGATGCCGAAGCCCACCGCGATGGGCAGAGGGGTGTGCGCGCGGATTCGGGCCGTCATCTCGCCGATGGAGTCTGCCACCTGCTGCTGCATGCCTGTGACGCCTTCGCGGGACACATAGTAAATGAAGCCGGTCCCGCGTTTTACGATCGTCTCAATCCGATCTTCCGGGGTGGTGGGCGCCACCAGATAGATATTGCACATCCCGGCCTGCCGCATCAGGGCTTCATAGGTTTCGCCTTCTTCCGGCGGCAGGTCCAACACCAGCAACCCATCCACGCCCGCCTGGGCGGCATCGCTGATGAACCGTTCAAGGCCGTAGCGGTGCAAAAGGTTGAAGTAAATGTAGAGGACGATGGGCATCTGGGATTCACGCCGGATGGCGGCCACACTTTCCAACACCCTGGCGGGGGTCGTGCCCGACTCGAGCCCGCGCTGAGCCGCCAACTGGTTTACCAGCCCGTCAGCCAACGGGTCGCTGAATGGCACGCCCAGTTCGAGCACATCCACCCCGAGGCTGTCAAAGGCCAGCGCAAGCTGCCGGGTCACGGCCAGGCTGGGATCCCCTGCCCCGATGTAAACGATCAAGCCGCGCTTCCCTTCGTGGCGCAGCCGGTCAAAACGTTCGACAATGCGGTTCATCGGGGACTGAGTTTCGGCTTTCGACCACCCCCGATCAAGCGGGAAGGTTCGGATTGAGGCTGGGCATCATGCCAAACCCGGCCAAGTCCCTCGAGGGTGAGCAAGGGGTCCACTGCGGAAATCTCGGGCAAGCCGGCGGCGATCAGGCGGGCATAGCCCCCGGTTGCCACCACCGGAAGGCGCGGGGCGCGGAGATGGCGCTTGAGTTCGAGAATCAGCTCACGCACCAGCCCCCGATAGCCGTGCACCGCGCCGATCAGCATGGCCTCCTCCGTGCTTCGGCCGATCACGGAGCGCGTTTCGTGAATGCGGATGCGCGGCAGCAGAGCTGTCTTCTCATGAAGGTAGTCGGTCATGGCGGCCAGACCGGGGGCAATGATTCCGCCCACGTAGTCCCCCTTCCGGTCCACCACATCAAAGGTGACGGCGGTGCCGAAATCCACGACGACCACCGGGGCGCCAAAGCGTTGCCGGGCCGCCACCGCGTTGGCCAGGCGGTCCGCGCCGATGGTCTGGGGCCGCGGGTATTTGATGCCGATTCCGCGGACCGTGGCGGCGGACAGTTCCAGGCAGGTCAGGTTCCACCGTTGTCGAAGCGCACGCTTGATAATCGGAGTTGCCCGCGGCACGACACTGCACAGGGCGGCGCCCCGCAGGGACAGGCCTCTGACGAAGCGCTCCAGCCGGCCGGGAGCCGCTCCGGAAAACCATTCCGCCGTCGGAATGTCAGACTGGCGCGTCACGCCTCCGGGCCGGGCCAGACCCAGGTGGGTATGCGTGTTGCCCACGTCCAGCAGAAGAATCATGGTTGTCCGCCTCGGGTTCCCAGCGTCACGTCTCCCCCTACCACGCGTTCCAACCGGCCATGCTCCGTGCGCACGAGCAAAGCCCCCTCCTCCCCGAGCGACTCGGCCCGCCCATGAATCTCCCGCTTCCCGATCTGAATAACCACCTCGCGCCCCAGCGTCACACAATGTTCCTCCCATTCCTCGGACACCGCCTCGAACCTCCCGCCACAAATCCGGTCATAGTCCGCGTCGAGTTCGCGCAGAATGGTGATGGCCAGTTGGGGCCGGGAAACGGGCCGCCCCAACTCCGCTTTCAGCGAAGTCGCCGTTTTCCTCAGCTCCGCGGGGAACTCGCTCGCGTTCAAATTCACGTCCACCCCGATGCCCAGTATGGCATACTTGATCCGGTCCAGGTCCGCATTGATTTCGGTTAATATCCCCGCCACTTTCCGGTCCTGGATCAATATGTCGTTGGGCCACTTGATTTGAGGCTTCAACCCGGTTTCCGCCTCAAGCGCGCGCCGCAGGGCGGTGGCCGACGCGAGGGTCAGCCAGGTGGTGTCCTGGGTGCGCAGGGCGGGACGGAGCAGCACCGAGAACCACAGTCCCTTTCGGGCGGGCGAGAGCCATGTCCGGCCCAGGCGTCCCCGGCCGCGCGTCTGGGACTCGGCGAACACCACCGCCCCTTCCTTGACACCGTCGCGGGCAAGACGATCAGCCAGGTCGTTGGTCGAGGTCGTCTGTTCAAAAACCCGGATGTCCCGGCCGACAACTCGCGTTGTTCCCAGCCGCGAGAGGAGGTCGTCGGCGTGCAGCAGGTCTGGAACGCTTAATAAACGGTAGCCCAGATGAGGGCTGGCCTCGATTTCATATCCGAACGACCGCAATTCGCGAACCCGGGCCCAGATGGCGGCACGGCTTACCCCCAGTTTTTGCGACAGGTCCGCGCCCGACACGGGGCCCTCCCCGGCGGCCCGCAACGCGCGGAGTATTTCAAAGTCCAGGTTCATAATTCGAAATCCAGGCCGATGTCCACCGCCCGGGCCGAATGAGTGAGGGCGCCGACCGAGATAAAGTCCACGCCGGTTTCCGCGACGCTCCTCACACCAGCCAGGGAAATGCCGCCACTGGCTTCCGTCTGGGCTTTGCCTTTGCATTTTTGCACGGCCAGGCGCAACTGAACCAGGCTCATATTGTCCAGCAGGACGATGTCCGCTCCCGCCGCCACCGCTTGCTCGACCTGTTCGAGCGTGTCGGCCTCGACCTCGACTTTGAGGTCCGGGTAACGCGCGCGGGCGCGCTGCACCGCCGCCGCCACCGCGTTGGGCGCCTCGTGGCGCAGGGTTGCGAGGTGATTGTCCTTGATCAAGACCAGGTCGTACAGCCCAAAACGATGGTTACGCGCCCCCCCGCAAGCCACCGCGTATTTCTCGAACCGGCGCCACCCCGGCGTAGTCTTGCGTGTATCCAGAATCTGCGCGGCGGTGCCGCGAACGGCTTCGACAAACTGCGCCGCCAGGGTGGCCACCCCCGAGAGACGCTGGACAAAATTCAAGGCCACCCGCTCGGCGGTGAGCAGCGCCTGGGCCGGGCCCTGTGCTTGAAGCAAGACTTTTCCCGCCACCGCGCGCTGTCCATCCTGAAGTCCGCGCTGAATCCTGACTTCGCTCGAGAGCTCGGCAAATGCGGCTTCGGCGAAGGCGATCCCGGCCAACACCAGCGGTTCGCGCGCCTGCATCACGGCGGCGGCGCGCGCCTCGGCCGGCACCGTGGCCAGCGTGGTCACATCGCCGGCGCCAATGTCCTCCGCCAACGCCGCACGCACCGCGCTGCGGATCTCCTCTGGACTCAGTTGCGGCACAGAAGTCATGGCTGAAGTCCCCGGCTGACCCGGCTGGAGTCACGGGGAGACGAGCGACCGGATTTTTTCGGAGATGCCATTGGCGTCAATCCCGTAGCGGGCAAGGAGTTCCTCGGGCTTGCCGGAGCGCGGCACTTCTCGGACCGCAAGTTTGTGCACCCGGTAGCCATCCGGGCTCAAGGCCGCGGCCACCGCGTCGCCCAAACCACCTTCGGGGTAATGATCCTCGACCGTAACCACCCGATGGCCGGTCTTGACAGCGGCCGCCTTGATGAGGTCCACCGCCAGGGGCTTGACCGAATACGCGTCAATGACGGTGATGTTGATGCCGCACGGCCGCAGCGCCTCCGCCGCCTGCAGCGCTTCGAACACCGTCACACCCGCTGTGACCACCGTCACTTTGTCGTGGTCGGATTGCCGCAGGATTTTGGCGCCACCGATGGGGAACGCCTCGGCGTTGTCATAAAGGACCGGAGTCTTGGGACGCGAAGTTCGCAGGTAGCACAGGCCGGCGTGCGCGGCCATTTGCTCGACGAGCTTTTCCGTGCTCACCGCATCACAGGGATAAAGCACCACCGCGCCTGGAACCGCGCGCAGGATCGCCAGGTCCTCCAGCCCCATCTGCGAGGGGCCGTCCTCGCCGATGCTGACCCCGGCATGCGAGCCCACCAATTTAAGGTTCGTGCCCGAAATCCCGGCGATGCGAATTTGGTCGCACGCCCGCGTCAGAAACGCTGCAAAGGTCGAAGCGAAAGGAATCTTCCCACGAGCCGCAAACCCGGTGGCGATTCCCACCATGTTCTGCTCCGCGATGAAACACTCGGTAAACCGGTCGGGAAACTGTTTGGCGAACTTCTCGGCAAACGTCGAGTTCTTGGTGTCCCCGTCCAGAGCGACGACGCGCGGGTCAACCCCACCGATGCGCACCAGCGCGTTGCCGTAGGCCTCGCGGGTGGCCACTTTCAGGCCCATCGTGTAGGCGGTGGGCGGATAGGCGGCGGGGGGGGCGTTCCGCGGCGCCGGCAACGGGGCGGGTGCGGCAATGGGCTGGCCGGCGGCAGACCGCGCACTGGGCTGGAGTTCCGCAATTGCCCGAACGGATTCCTCTTTGGACAACGGTTTGCCATGCCAACCCTCCTTGTCCTGCAGGAACGAGACTCCCCCGCCCTTAAGCGTGCGGGCCAGGATGACCAGCGGCTGGTCGCCCAGTCCGACAGCGGCCAGCACCTCCAGAATCTCCTCGACGTCATGACCTTCAATCTCCTCGGTCCGCCACCCGAAGGACTTGAACCGTTCCTGGTAGATTTCCAAATGATGGCCAAAGGGAGTCGCCTGGCTTTGACCCAGTCGGTTGATGTCCACCACCGCGACCAGATTGTTAAGCTTGTGAACGCCTGCCAGCGACGCCGCCTCCCAAACCGCACCTTCGGCCAGTTCGCCGTCGCCCAACAACACATAGGTCCGGTAATCCAGATGGTCCAGCCGCGCGGCCAGCGCCATGCCCACGCCGACACTCAACCCCTGTCCCAGGGACCCCGTGGCAACATCAACAAAAGGCAGTCGGGGTGTGGGATGTCCCTCCAGATCGGAGCTGATCTGGCGCAGTCGGCCCAGCTCCTCCACCGGCACCAGCCCGGCTTCCGCCCAAGCCGCGTAGAGCAGCGGCGCCGCATGGCCCTTGGACAGGATAAAACGGTCGTTGTTGTGATAGCGCGGGTGCTTCGGGTCATAGCGCATGTGGCCGAAAAAGAGACACGCCACCAGCTCCGCAGCCGAGCAGCAGGAGGTGGGGTGCCCGCTCCCGGCGGCGGTAGTGGCGGCTATCGAGTGGATGCGCAACTGGTTGGCGATCCCCTTCAACACTTCAACTTCGGCATCGTTCATGGGTGGCCTAGGTTAGCTTCCAACCCAAGAAAGGAAAGTTTTCTTTGAGCGCGCGTGATGCCGTTTTGCAAAAGCAAGCGCTACTGGTCCAGGCAGTCAATAATGCTCTTGAGCCAGACCCAAACCAGCCCGATGTTTTCCGGCGCCAACTCCGGACTTTCCTCATTGCCCTGCATCAACACCTCGAGGGCAAAGCCCAGCAGTGGCATTTGATTATAACCCTTGATGAAATGCTCGATGCTCGTCATCCCCTCCGTTTCCGAGGCGGAGTCCAGTTTAAGGAGCATCTTTTCGTTAGCCTCCTCCGCCGCTTCAATCCGGTCCTCCGATACCCGGGCCAGCGGGCGGCCCGCCGTCCGGGAGAGCACGCGCCAGGCCATCAATGCCAGTTCCACAAAAGGGGTAGTATGGTCGTCGCCGAGTTGTTCCGAGCACACCAGCATGTAGATGCCCAGGGCGGGCTGTTCTTCGAGAAACCGCTGGCTCAACTGCGTGCTCTGGGCCTGATCTAAGTCACACAACTGGTCCCATTCCTGCCGCGCCATTTCAAAGGGCACTGTGGTCATAATCGCCGCTTGACTCGCCGAATTTGCACGATCCGCCATAACCGGGCCAGGGCACGGCGCAGGCTTGGGATAATCCTGAAGAGGCGTTCGGCCGTTCGCAAGCTCGAACTGGCGTTTTGTTGACCGGCCTGGCACCGGTTTCGACCCCGCTTTGGCGAGTAAATTCCGCGTGGCAGCCCCCCGAGCGAGCTGCCGCTCACGGGCCGTGTGTGAGACGGTGCTGGGCCATTTGCCAGATGATGGAACCGCCATGCAGCAACGCCAACGCCAGCAAGCCCACGCCCGAGGCGCGTTCGATCCTCAGGAGCGTCCGCTCGCTGAATTTTCCGTGTCCGAGGGACACCACCCAGCTTAAGCCCACAAACCAAATCCCTGTTCCGAGCGCAACGCCGCCCACACAAGCCAGTTTGTCCAACCACTGGGGCTTGACCCATTCACGCGAGATGAAATTGGCGGCGAGAATGATCCAGAACACCAGCACGCCCAGGTTGCCCAGCACCCGCACAAAGCCTGTCATGAAGGCCGAGTGAGGGTGCAGTCTCTCCTCGATCCGCATTTCGATCCGGTCGGTGGCGGCGGTGAGGTGCACCGGATTTTCGATGGTTTTGGCGAGCAGGAACTTGAGGCCGAGAAACAACATGAACACGAAACTGAACAGCTCCATGGCGGCCTTGACATAACCGTGCGAGAAAAAGGAAGCGAAGCTCGTGAAGGCCACGAAGCAATAAACCACCTCCATTGCGGTGGCACCCAGCCCGATCATCACGGCCCATTTGAAACCCCGCCGCGCCCCTTCGTTCATGATCGTCAGATTGATTGGGCCGACGGGGATGGACAGCAGCAAACCGCTGATGAACCCTGTCAGTGCCGCCACCGCGATCGGGTGAATCCTTTCCATGGGCACAGGCCTTGGGCGGGGTCCTACCGATCCTCGTCCTCGGCCGCGGTTTCATCTTCATCGTCCTCCTCCTCAATTTCGCGCCGCATGCGGCGGGAAATCCGCGGCCGGACGAAGCCATACACGAGGTAAAGGGTGAAGAAAGCCGGGAGAACGTAATAGAGGATTTTCTCCCGCAACACCATGATGAAGCCCAGGAACAAGGCGGCGAGAATGGCTTTGAAAAAGGTGCTGGTGGAGCGCAGCCCCAGCGATTTGAAACTGGGATAGCGAACCGTGCTCACCATCATCGCCGATACGAAAAGCAGGACGACCACCAGCAGGTACTTCCAATTGCCGAGCGTTTTTTCCTTTTCGTTAATGTGGATGATCAGGAGCGTCAAGGAGGCCACCAATCCGGCCGCGGAAGGAATCGGGAAGCCCAGGAAATCCTTGCTGGCGCTTTTGGGCGACTGGGCGACCAGGCAATTGAATCGTGCGAGTCTGAAGGCGCCACAGATCAGGTAAATGGAGGCGATGAACCAGCCCCACTCGATGTGTTCCTGCCCGAATACATCCTTTAGCACCACCCGGTGCACCAGGAAAGCCGGCGCGGCGCCAAACGAAATAAGGTCCGCCAGCGAATCAAACTCCCGCCCGAACGGGCTTTCGACTCCTCCCATCCGCGCCACCCTCCCGTCGAAGAGGTCAAAAATGCAGGCCAGCAGAATGAACGCCAGCGCGACCCTGATTTGCTGAAAATTCCCGCCCGCCAGGTCCGCCTCGACGATTTTGGTCAGGGCGACAAATCCGCAAAAGAGATTGCCCGCCGTCAGCAGGTTCGGCAGGAAATAAATCTTGAGTCTGGGCTCAGGCGCCGCCTCCGGCGCCGGGGGATTGGGAACAGCGCCCATAATCAATCGAAGACTGCCACAACCGTTTCGCCGCCGACAACCTTGTCGCCCACCTTGACTCTGACCCTGGCATCCAGCGGCAGGTAAAGGTCCACGCGCGAGCCGAATTGAATCAAGCCGATGCGGTCGCCCCGGGCAACCTCATCGCCCTGGGCCACGAACGGTACCACCCGGCGGGCAATGGCCCCGGCGATGAGGCGCACCCCGATCTTGCGGCCGGGGGGGTCACTGGCTTCAAACCCCAGGAGCACATTTTCATTGGCTGAAGCGCTTTGGGTCTTCAACGCGTTCAGGAACTGGCCGGTGTTGTACTTGTAGAAAGCGACTTTCCCTCCCACCGGCGCATTTTGCACGTGCACATTGAACACCGACAGGAAGATCGAAACGCGCTGGCATTCACCCTTGATAAAGTCCAGCTCGCGGGTGGTGTCAATCACATCCACCGTGCCATGGGCGGGCGCCACGACAAGGTTGGCGCCAGGGGGGACATTGGCATTGGGATCGCGAAAGAAAAAGAGCGTAAAGAGCGCAAACAGAATCCATAGCGCCACCAGGACGACCGACGACGCCATGACCAGGCTGCCCAGAATCACGGCCATCAAGCCGATGGCCAGGACCGCCACCAGGAGAATCAGCGAGATCAAAATCAACTTGAATCCCGCTTTGCGCGCCTTCCCCGAATGTTTCATGCGGCCTCAAAATAAGCCTAAAGCCCCCCCGGTCAAAGGCAAAGTTTGCCGTCAATTGAACCCGTCGCCCGAGGCGGTTGCCACAGCGTGAAAGCCGCACCTGCCATTAACCTCACCGCCCGGCGGGGTCGGGACGGAACATCGCCTAAAGGCCGGCTTTGAGGCGCGGCACCCAAATGTCCCGCCATTTTAGGTCGAGTTCCCGCACCATCTGGAAGCAGTAATCCAAGCGGCCGATGTCCCGATCGGCATTGTTGGTGCCGAAAGTGAACTGGCAGCCCGCCGCCTTGGCGAGCTTGAGAAATGCCGGGCTGGGCAGCCGGTACCGGCTGTTGATTTCGATGGCAACTTTTCGACGCGCCGCCGCCTCGGCCACCCGCCGCATCCGGGCCTCGGTCCAAAGCCGGTCATAATCCTCAGCGAGGGAGGCGGGGAGGAAAGTGGGGTTGACGAGAATGTCAATCGGTTCGGTCTCGAGGATGCGAACGGTTCGCTCCACGAGCATCTCCATGAAAGCTTCCTTGTCGGCGACGGGAGGCACCTCGTCCTTGAGCCACAGCCGCATGCGCCGGCCCTCGTTGTCCACGATGGTCATGGCGTCCGTGAACACGTAATCAAACCGCCGGATTGCGTCTTGCGAAAACAGATTCACCCATTCGCGGCCCTCGGCCTGCATCGCCACAAAGACCGGCTGCCCCCGCATGGAGCGGAGGAAATCGTCAATGCCGGCATCGTTGGTCACGGCAAAGTTCAGGCCGCAATTGACGGCCACGCCCAGGAATACCCCGGTTTGACGCGAAACCGCCAGGGCTTCCTCCAGCGTCAGGCCGCCCTTGAGGTGCGTATGATAGTTCACCACCGGATAATTGGCTGCGGCCAGTCGCAGGATTTCCAGCTCATAGTCCGTCATCGGCGCCGCCGGCGCCGTCGTGTGAAGGAAATCCTCCGGCAACCGCTTGACGCGGAGGTTGCGATAATGCACCCGGCTCTCGGGGTCATGACACTGCAAGGCGAAGGTGCCGCTGCCAAGGCGCCGGCGCGCGTTGGCCGGCTCCACATAATCCACCACGAGCACCTCGTTCACTCGGACCTGCACGCGTTTGCCCGCGACGGTGACGCGCAGCGTGAACCACTCTCCGTCCTTGACCAGGGGCTTGTACACGTTGCGAATCCCGTAGAGGCTGCCCGTCAGCTTGTTCTCCCGGTAGTCTCCCTGGCCGGACCGCGCGTTGTGCACCTGAACCTCAAAACCCTGCGAGGGCCACCCCTCGGCCTGGAACTGCGTATGAAAATACACACCCGAGTTGGCGCCAGCAGCACTTTTCACTTCAACCGACAGCTCGAAGTTGGCGAACTCACTGGCGTCGGGGTAACCCGTGTAGAACAAGTGGGAGCGCGGGCCGGCGCAGACAATCGCGCCGTCCTCGACCTTAAACGAGCCTGCTGCTTCGCCGGCTTTCCACCCCTCGAGTGTCTTGCCATCGAACAAACTCACCCATTCCTGCGCAGGAAGCAGACCCGAGCCCAACAGCGCCACAACCAATGGAATCATTCCAATGCGTTTCACGTGGACAGCATATTCCAGCAGGCCATCGGAGCAAGCGAATCCCCGGCCGCCCGCCGCGCCGGTCGGAAAGACCCGGAGAGTCTGACGAACGCCTTACTGGTCGGGTGCGCAGCGTTGGGGCGGGCGGACGCAGTGCTTTCTTGTCAATGGACTCATCCTCCACCATGCTGCCTGAGGTGTTTCATCCGCCCGACGCGTGCAGCCTGGTTTGAAAAAGTTTCTGCAAAGCTGGCTCATCAACACTCTGGCAGTGCTGGTGGCGGTGTTCCTTGTGCCGGGGCTGCGGTTCAAGGATGACAGTCTGTTCACTCCCTTCGCTGCGTCGCTGTTGCTCGGCATTCTCAACGCATTCATCCGTCCGATGATGATGTTCCTGGCGCTGCCGCTGCTGATTTTCAGCCTGGGATTGTTCATGCTGGTGATCAACGCGCTGATGCTCTACCTGGTCAGCCTGCTGCTGGGAGACTATTTCGAGATTGACGGTTTCGGCTGGGCGCTGCTGGGCGCGGTGATTATCAGCATCGTGTCCACCGTGCTTAATCTTCTGACCGGCGCCGGCAGCTCCCGCCTCGAGGTTCACCGCCACCGCCCGCCCAAGCGGGATGACGATGACGGTCCGGTGATAGATGTTTAGGGTTTGGTCTCGAGCTCTGGTTTGGGTTCGTGCCCGACGACCTGGTAAGCGGCGCGCAGCGTCTGGACGCCGCGCGCCTGGAATTCCCGCTCGAAATCGGTGAGCAGGGAGGCTATTTCCTGCGGGGTAGGGACTTCGCGAAAGTCGGGCCGCGCCTGAAAGACCTCCTGCATTTGCTGAAAGTAGGCTGGGTGATCGGTTCGAAGGTAAACGGTCCCGCCGGGGGTGAGAGCCTGCCGGGCGAGGGTGGGAAAGCGCTCGTTCACCAACCGGTGCCGCCAATGCCGGCGCTTGGGCCAAGGGTCGGGGAAATAAAGGTGCAAGGCGGCGGCGGAGTGGGGTGGCAGCAAGTATTCGAGGAAATAGCCGGCTTCGAGGCGGATGCCGCGCAGGTTGGTCAGGCCCGCCTGCCGACCTTTGCGGTCGAGCTTCCGAATTCGTCCCAGGAGCCGTTCCACACCGATCAAATTGCGTTCGGGGTGCCGGCGAGCGTACTCGACAAGGAAGGAGCCATCCCCGCAGCCCAGCTCGACTTCGAGGGGTTGAACGCGCGGAAACAATTGCGCGAGATCAATCCGCTCGAGGATGGACCGCAGCTCGTAGATGAGGCCTGATGGTTTTGTTTCGATGCCTCTGTTGTTTAACAGGAGTCCCCCCTCGGATTCAAGTTCCGCCCTTGCGCTCTGGTGTGGCCGGATTAACCTGCGGGAACATGAGCGCCCAACGGCCCATTTTGATCGCGCGGAACGCCCGGACCGACCTTTTTCTTTTGCCGGAAATGGCCAATCGGCATGGTTTGATTGCCGGGGCCACCGGCACGGGCAAGACCATAACGCTTCAGACACTCGCGGAAAACTTCAGCGCGCGCGGGGTGCCGGTCTTCCTGGCCGACGTGAAAGGTGACTTGTCAGGCCTGTGCCAGCCGGGAGGACAATCTCCAAAAGTGCAGGAGCGCATCGCGCTGTTGAAACTCGAGGATTACCCGCCAGCCGGCTGGCCGGTGACCTTCTGGGACGTGTTTGGACGGCAGGGTCACCCGGTGCGCGCCACCCTTTCGGAGATGGGGCCGCTGTTGCTGGCGCGGCTGCTGAATCTTAACGACACCCAGGCGGGAGTGCTGAACCTGGTGTTCCGGATTGCGGACGAACATGGTTTGCTGCTTTTGGACCTCAAAGACTTGCGGGCCATTCTCAACCACGTCGGCCAGAACGCGTCCGCGTTTGTCACACAGTATGGCAATATCTCCGCTGCCAGCATCGGGGCCATTCAGCGGAATTTGCTCGCGCTTGAATCGCAGGGCGCGGCCACGTTTTTTGGCGAACCGGCTCTCAACTTCGAGGACCTGCTGCAAACCGATCCCCAGGGCCGAGGAGTCATCAACATTCTTGCGGCAGATCAACTGCTGCAGGCTCCCAAGGTCTATGGCACCCTGTTGCTCTGGATGTTGTCGGAATTGTTTGAAACCCTGCCCGAAGTCGGGGACCTGCCGCAGCCCAAACTGGTATTCTTCTTCGACGAAGCCCATCTGCTTTTCAATGATCTGCCGGAGGTGTTGGTGGAGAAAATCGAGCAGGTGGTCCGATTGGTGCGCTCGAAGGGGGTCGGCGTGTTTTTTGTCACCCAGAATCCGCGCGACGTTCCCGACCGCGTCTTGGGGCAGCTTGGCAACCGGATTCAGCACGCGTTGCGCGCCTTTACGCCCGCGGATCAGAAACTGGTGAGAGCCGCCGCCCAAACCTTCCGCGTCAATCCCCGGCTGGATACCGAAGCGACACTCACCCAGCTTGGCGTGGGCGAGGCGCTGGTTTCGATGCTGGACGAGCGGGGCCAGCCGGGCATGGTCGAGCGGGCGTTTGTGCTGCCGCCACGGAGCCGGGTCGGCCCCATTAGCGCGGCCGAACGGCAGGCGGTCATGGCCAACTCAATCGTCGCCGGCGTTTACGATCAACCGATTGATCGCGAATCGGCTTTCGAACGCCTGATGGGGGCTGTCAGCGCCAACCCGGCTCAAAGCCAGGCCCCGGCAGCGCGCCAGGACAAGCCTGGTTTCTTCGAATCCATTTTCGGCGGCCGTGCGTCTTCCGCGCCACCGCCGTCCCCTGCCCTGCCGACCGCAACCCGGCGCGCAGGCGGCCGCACGCCCGACTCGCTCGGAACCATCGTGGCCAAGAGCGCCGCTCGTACCATGACCACGGCCGTGGTCGGGGGAATCACCCGCCAAATCGTTCGCGGCGTGCTGGGCGGCATCCTGGGCGGACGCCGGCGGTAGCCGGGGGCTTTTTGACGGACTGTGAAAGCTGTCACGCTCAAAGTTGAATCCCTGCGTCAATGAAAAAACTCGCCTTGAACCTGTTTTGGCTTCTGTTGGCCGTGGCTGGCGCGGGAGCCTACGCCACGGTTGCCTTCCAACGTGGGGAACCGCTCAACTCCGCTTATCTGCTGGTCGCGGCATTGTGCACCTACGCGATTGGCTACCGGTTTTACTCCAAATGGATCGCCACCCGGGTGCTGGTCCTCGACGACCGTCGAGCCACGCCCGCGGAGGTTCACGAGGACGGCAAGGATTTCGTGAAGACCAACAAGTGGATCGTGTTTGGTCATCATTTTGCCGCCATTTCAGGTCCCGGCCCGCTGGTGGGACCGGTGTTGGCGGCCCAGTTTGGTTACCTGCCGGGAACGCTCTGGATTCTGATCGGCGTCGTGCTCGGCGGGGCGGTGCAGGATTTCATCATCTTGTTCTGCTCGATGCGGCGCGACGGCAAGTCGCTGGGCCAGATGGTGAAGGAAGAACTCAACTCGACGGCCGGATTCATCGCGCTGGTTGGGATTCTGGCCATTCTGATTATTTTGCTGGCGGTGCTGGCGTTGGTGGTGGTGAAAGCGCTGGCCGAGAGTTCGTGGGGCGTGTTCACGGTCGGGGCGACCATCCCCATCGCCATGTTCATGGGCAATTACATCCGGTTCTGGCGGGTGGGAAAGGTGCTCGAGGGTTCCGTGGTCGGGGTGGTGCTGCTCCTGTTGGCGGTTTGGGGCGGGAAACTGGTGTATGAGAACCCGGACCTGGCACGGATATTCAGCCTGCGCGACTTGAACCTGGCCTGGGCCATCATTCTGTATGGTCTGATGGCCAGCATCCTGCCGGTCTGGCTCCTGCTTGCGCCGCGCGATTACCTGAGCACCTTTATGAAACTGGGCACCATTTTTGCCCTGGCCCTCGGCATCTTTCTGGTTCTGCCTGATTTGAAATTGCCGGCGCTAACCCGGTTTGTGGACGGCAGCGGTCTGGTGTTCGCGGGCAAAGTCTTTCCTTTTTGCTTCATCACGATCGCCTGCGGCGCCATCTCGGGATTCCACACCCTGATTGCCAGCGGCACCACACCAAAGCTCATCACGCGCGAGTCGTACGCCCGCCCGATAGGTTACGGCGCAATGTGCCTGGAGTCGCTGGTGGCCATGATGGCTCTCATCGCGGCCTGCACCATGGAGCCCGGGGTTTATCTCAGCATGAACGTCAAGGGCGAGCCCGCCGCGACGGTGGCAAAGGTCAGTTCCCTGGGCTTTCCTGTGACAGTCGAGCACATGGACGAACTGGCCGATCAAATCGGCGAGCACTCGCTGTTCGGACGCACAGGCGGCGCGGCCACCCTTGCCGTCGGCATGGCCCAGATTTTTTCCAAAGCCGTGAGCGGCCGCTGGCTCGACCTTTGGTATCACTTTGCCATCATGTTCGAAGCCCTGTTTATCCTCACCACGATTGATGCCGGCACCCGCGTTGGCCGCTACCTTCTGCAGGACATGCTGGGCCAGATTTGGAAGCCCCTCGGTGACACTCGGAACCTTCGCGCCAACCTCATCGCCAGCCTCCTGATGGTCGGTGGTTGGGGCTACTTTCTGATTCAGGGCGTCCGCGACCCCTTGGGCGGGATCAATTCGCTCTGGCCCCTGTTCGGCATCGCCAACCAGATGCTCGCCGGCATTGCTCTCTGTCTGGCCACCACGATCATCCTCAAAATGCAGCTTGCGCCTACCCGGAAGACGCCGCCATCCACCGACCCTGAGGCGCCGCCTTTGCCGGCGCCCCGAGGCCGCCCAGCCCTGGCTTTGATCACCCTCCTGCCGTTGATTTGGTTGTTGGCCGCGACCATGACCGCCGGGGTTCAGAAAGTGTGGCACTCCGATCCCCGGATCGGGTTCCTTGCCCAAGCCGCCCAGCTTGGGAAAAACCGTCCCGCCTTGGAGCAGGCTTTGGCCGCGGCTCAGACCGCGCAGGACCCGGCCGCGATTGAAACCGCGCGCAAAGCTCTGCGCGCCAACCGGACCCTCCGGTTCAACAACCTTTTGGATGCCGCGGTCGCGGGGGCTTTTATGGTTCTAATGACCGCGATTTTATGCCTTAGCGTTCGGGAATGGATCCTCTTGCTGGCCCGACGCAAGCTTGCCGTTCTGCACGAGGCCGCGCCCGTCTGGCTGCCCCATTACGCCGTGGCAGAATCCCGACCGCTGCACCTGGTCAGTTTGATGGCTTTGGCGTTCGCCCTGGCCAAGGAACTTTGCGGGCAGGCGCAGTTTGAACGCCTCCAGCAGGCCCAGGCGACGGCTTGTCCCTGCGACCACCCCTCCCACGACGGCCCCTGTCTGACCCTTGACCGCAAAAGCAATCAGCGACTTTATGTGGCAGTCACCGAAGCCCGGTTCAACGGCGTCCGGCGCTGCTGTTAACGGCCAACTGGATCATGAATCCCTAGCTCGGCTCTCAATTTCGATTCATCATGCAACGCATTGGTCTTTTCGGTGGTTCGTTTGATCCGGTCCACACCGGCCACCTGTTGGTGGCCTGCGCCGCGCGCGAAGAAAGGGGTCTTGATCGCCTTTACTTCATCCCCGCCGCTCAATCTCCGTTCAAACCGGATAGCCGACCCGCGCCGGCGGCCGACCGGCTTTGTCTGCTGCGGCTCGCGCTGGCGGGACTGCCCTGGTGCGAAGTGGATGACCAGGAAATTCGGCGCGGCGGCATTTCCTACACGATAGACACCCTGAAGGATTATGCCCGCCGTTTCCCCGGAGCAGAACTCTTCTATCTGATTGGCGCCGACCATGTTCCCAAGCTGCCACAATGGCGTCAGGCCGACGACCTCGCGCGCCTCGCAAGCTTTCTGGTAATCTATCGCCCCGGCGAGCCGGAAACCCCGCTACCGCCGCCGTTCCGGGGAGTCCGCCTCTCGGGCTTCCCGTTCGGCGTCTCCGCGTCCCAGATCCGCGCTCGGGTTAAAGCGCGGCTTCCCATCCACTACCTCACCCCGCCCCAGGTGGCTGAGGCGATCCACAATAAAGGACTTTATCTTTAGCCCTGCCTGGGCCAATTTCCCTCCCACATGGACCCGAGAAAACTGGCGCGACTTTGTCGCGAGCTCGCCGACAATAAAAAAGCTGAGGACATCGTTGTCCTGGATGTGCGCAAATTGTCCTCTGTCACCGACTACTTTGTCATCGCTTCCGGCTCCAGTGAACCTCACCTCCGCGCCATCGTGGATGAGATTTCGGATAAGCTGCGGGACGAGCACGGCCTGCGCCCGCGCGCGGTGGACGGCACGCTCCACGCCGCCTGGATCGTCCTGGATTATTTCGACGTCATCGTCCACATCATGCGTCAGGACCTGCGCGAACGTTACGACCTCGAAACCCTCTGGGGAGACGCCCCGCGCATCAAGGCCGCCCGGAAAAAAAGAGCCGTGTAATATCCGCCACTATTTCCTCGCCATTGGAAGCGGTAGCCGGAGGCGGAACGAGGGGCGCAAGCGGGGATTCCCAAATGCAAACGCCGGGTTCCTGCCCCAGGTAGCAGTCCTCGCGCTCCCCAGCACCTGCGCGGCCAGGCGACCTCAATCCTCGCGGGAGAGTGGCGAGGGTCGGCCTGAGGTCGGTCGCTACGGGGGTTGGCCAGGTTTCGAGAAGAACTGCAGGCGATCCGAGCTTTGCTGCTTTTAACCTGTGCGCGTCAAAAAAGGGTGAGATTTTGACAATCAGGGTGAAGTCGCTGCCGCGTTGAGGCGGCACATTGGTAAGATATGGGTGACCGGCAGGTCCGGTCGCACCTCCCCGCTGGGTATTGCCTTCGGGCAGAGGGGCGGGGTGGAATCGAGGCTGCGCCCTCCTGGCCCTGAAAAGCAGGCGGACTGTATCGGCAGCCGGCGGGAAGCCGGGGCCCGCAAACCTGAAGGGCCGCGACCGGGAACAGACTTTAACAATACGGAATAACGTTTAGAGAATCGCCTATGCTCAACCAAAAAACCAGTTCGGCAAAAGCCGCGAAGGCCGCCGAGTTCAAGACTTTGGACGGCAATGAAGCCGCCGCCTACGTTGCCTATCAGCTCAACGAGGTGATGGCCATTTATCCGATTACGCCGTCGTCACCCATCGCCGAGTGGTGCGACCAATGGGCTTCGGAAGGGAAGCGGAACCTGTGGGGGACGATTCCCTCGGTTGTGGAACTGCAAAGCGAAGGAGGAGCGGTGGGCGCGGTGCATGGGGCGTTGCAGACGGGAACCTTGAGCACGACGTTCACGGCGTCGCAGGGGCTGCTGTTGATGATTCCGAACATGTTCAAGATTGCCGGCGAGCTGTTGCCGGCGGTCTTTCATGTGACGGCGCGCACGGTGGCGACCCATGCGTTGTCCATCTTTGGCGACCACAGCGACGTGATGGCCTGCCGCACGACGGGCTGGGGGATGTTGGCGGCCGCGTCGGTGCAGGAGACGATGGATTTTGCCCTGATTTCCCAGGCGGCCACGCTGCGGTCGCGGATTCCCTTCATTCATTTCTTTGACGGGTTCCGGACCTCGCACGAGGTGTCCAAGATCGAGATGCTGAGCAAGGAGGACATGGCCGCCTTGATCAGTGACGAGCTGATTGCCAGTCACCGCGCCCGCGCGATGTCGCCGGACCGGCCGGTGCTGCGCGGGACGGCGCAGAATCCCGACGCGTTTTTCCAGGCCCGGGAGACGGTGAACCCGTTTTATGCGGCTTGCGCCGACATCACCCAAAAGGTCATGGACGAGTTTGCGGCGCAAACGGGCCGTCGCTACAACCTGTTCGATTACGTCGGGGCGGCGGATGCGGAGCGGGTCATCGTGTTGATGGGATCCGGCTGTGATGTAGCCCACGAGGCCGTGGACCACCTGACCAAGCGCGGCGAAAAGATCGGCGTGGTCAAAGTCCGCTGTTATCGTCCGTTCGATGGCAGGCGGTTCATGGAAAGCCTGCCAGCGTCGGTGAAGTCGCTGGCGGTACTGGACCGCACGAAGGAGCCCGGAGCGGCCGGGGAACCGCTGTATCAGGACGTGATTGCGGCGCTGGTCGAAGGCTTGGCCAACGGGTGGGGCCGGATCAAGGCCATGCCCAGGGTGATCGGCGGGCGCTACGGCCTCTCCTCGAAGGAATTCACGCCGGCGATGGTCAAGGCGGTGTTCGACAATCTGGCGAAGGCCGAGCCGAAGAATCATTTCACTGTGGGCATCACGGATGACGTGTCGAAGACCAGCCTGGAGTATGACGCGGAGTTTTCGACCGAACCGGACAATGTGATTCGGGCAATGTTCTACGGGCTGGGCGCGGATGGCACGGTGGGGGCAAACAAGAACTCGATCAAGATCATCGGCGAGGAAACTCCCAACTTTGCCCAGGGCTACTTCGTTTATGACTCCAAGAAGTCCGGGTCCATGACCGTTTCGCACTTGCGCTTTGGGCCGGAGCCCATCCGGTCCAGCTACCTGATCACCAAGGCCAATTTCGTGGCGTGTCATCAACCGGTGTTCCTGGAGCGTTACGACATGGTCAAGAACCTGGTGCCCGGCGGCAC
>CAZVYG010000058.1:0-34480 GCA_964631605.1 uncultured Verrucomicrobiota bacterium | reverse complement strand
GCGGCTTATCGCACGGCGTTGTTTCTGACGGTTCCTGTGCTGGTCATCGCTTCCCACTTCGGCGGTTCGCTGACTCATGGCCGGGGCCACCTGACGCGCTATGCGCCGTCCTGGTTGCGCGGCGGTGCCGCCGTGGCCTTGCCGTCGGGGGCAGGGGACAGCGAGGCTGAATTTGATACGGTCGCCAAGCCCATCCTGGATCAGTATTGCGCCGGTTGCCATGGCCCGGAGAAGGCTAAGGGCGGCTTGCGGGTTGACACTCTGGCCGCGTTGCGGGCGGGCGGGGATTCCGGGCCAGCCCTCGTGCCCGGCAACCCGCAGCAGAGTGAGCTGCTCCGGCGGATGCGCCTGCCGTTGGCGGACGAGGACCACATGCCGCCGGAAGGCAAGCCCCAGCCGGGAGAGGGGGAGAGGGCGGTGCTGGAGCGGTGGGTCGCGGGCCTGAGCGCGTCTGCCTCGACCCGCCTCAACGGCCCTTAAGCCGTTTCATGGTGAAGCGTTTGACTTCGCGGTCCGCTTCCCGCTCCTTCAGGTCCTGGCGTTTGTCGTACTGGGCTTTGCCTTTGCCGACCGCCAGGGCCACTTTCACCCGCCCCTGCTTCCAGTACAACGACAGCGGAAACAAAGCATTGCCCTTGACTGCCGCCAGCCCAAAGAGCTTGCGGATTTCGGATTTGTGCAGCAGCAGCTTGCGCGGGGCCTTGGGTTGATGGTTGTTCAGGTTGCCGTGCGAGTACTCATCAATGTGCGCGTTGTAGAGCCACACCTCTCCGTTCTCGACCCGGGCGAACGCGTCGCGAATCTGTGCTTTGCCGGCCCGCAACGCCTTGACCTCGGTGCCGTGAAGCACAATCCCAGCCTCGAAGGTTTCCAGGATGTGATAATCCCGCCCCGCTTTGGAATTGGTCACGATGGCGTCCATCTTACAACGTCCCCAAATCGTGTCAGGCCGGAGCGGTAATGGATTCCAGCCCCGCGCCTCGATCAAGCCTCCGCAACGCCCGGTTTGGCGGCGGTTGCGGACCCTCAGGCTCTGGATGCTTCAGTGCCGCTTGCGTTTCTTGGCGGTCGGACGAGCCAGCTCGACCATTTCAGGCATTTCATACCCGATCTTATCCTCGATGATTTCCATCAGGGCAATATCGGCGGCCCCGAGATTGCCCACGTCGCTTACCAACGGGCGGCTCATCGCGCCCGAGCCGGCATTCAACTGCCGGACGCGGCGGGAAACCAAGTTGACCAGAATGTTGGGGTTGCCAACCTTCTCCAGCGCTTTCTTTGTCAGTTCCGCGTTCAAGTTTTTGCCAAGATGTTCAAGTCGAGCTAAATAGCATACCGACCGGGTCGCGGCAAGCAATAACAAAAATTGCAAAACCTTCTTGCGCCGTAAATTGGGTTTGCTAAAAGGACCTCGGATGTCTGCCATACCTAGCCATCGCATTACCAACGGGTTCGACCTCGGCGCGTTCCTGGCCGCCGCCACCCAGGCCGTTAACCGGGCGCTTGACCGCTTCCTCCCGGCGGCCGCTGCCCGCCCGGCGACCATCCACAAGGCCATGCGGTACTCGCTCTTCGCCGGCGGCAAACGCATGCGGCCCGCCTTATGCCTGGCCGCCGCCGAGGCTTGCGGCGGGACTTGGGCCGATGCCATGCCGCTGGCCTGCGCCGTGGAATGTATCCACACTTACTCGCTGATCCACGACGACCTCCCGGCCATGGACAACGATGACTATCGCCGCGGCAAGCCCACCTCGCACAAGGTCTTCGGCGAAGGCATCGCGGTGCTGGCCGGCGATGCCCTCCTCACCCAGGCCTTCGAAATCCTGGCCCTGAGCAAAGGCTGGCCCCGCTACTCCCACCAACGACTCGTGCTCGAACTGGCCCGCGCCGCAGGCTCCCTCCAATTGATTGCCGGCCAGGTCGAGGACCTCGAGGCCGAGGGCAGGAAGATCACCGCCTCACAGCTCAAATACATTCACGAGCGAAAAACCTCCGCCTTGTTGTGCTGCTCCGTTCGCCTCGGAGGAATGAGCGCCAACTGCAGCCCCCGCCAACTGAAGGCTCTCACGGATTTCGGTTACCACGTCGGCCTCGCCTTCCAAGTCATTGACGACATCCTCGACGTGACTCAGACCAGCGAAAAACTGGGCAAAACCGCCGGCAAAGACACCCGGGCGAAAAAGGCCACCTATCCCTCAATCGTTGGATTGGAGCGGTCGCGCCGGATTGCCGGGGACCTGACCACAAAGGCATTCAAAGCCCTGCGCCCGTTCCATGGCCGGGCGGTAGCCCTCGAAGCGCTGGCGGAATTTCTTCTGAAGCGGGACCGATGAGCGCCGTCACCCCCGGGCGCCTCGCGGTCGGCGCGAAGGCGCAGCGTTGGAACGGCGAGGGGAGTGGGATTCCGAGGCCGCACGAGGCTGCTTTCAGATCAACGCTCGACGGTAATAACGTGCCAGATTGTTGGGAGTGGCTGGTTTAGTTCGAGCGACCAGTCGGCGCCAGTGCGCTTCAGGGCAAGGGATTGTCCCGCCGGTTCTCCCGCGCTGTCGAGCGGCTGGGCGGCCAACGCCCGGGCAGGTTCCAACCCGACCAGGCGGGCCCTGCCAAGCACTGGCTCGATTCGCGCCGGAGCCTTGCCCCAGCTTTCCAGCGAGGTGCGCTTCTCGTTCCAGACCATCCCGGTGTTGGCCACGCGCGCCGTGGCGGTTAGCAAAAGCCGGCTGGACGACGCCACGGGTTTGTCATCGAGGGCGCTGAGGGTGAGCGCGCAAAACGGTGTCTCAATGTCCGCGCCCAGGTTCCGGGTTTGCACCCCCGATTGCGCCAGATGCCCGACCAGCGCCTGCGACCGCGCCGTGTCCACGGTCACCCATCCGCTGCCCTTTCCGTCCGCCCGCCACGTCAGTTCCCCGGTGTCGGACCGGATGGGATTGACCGGCACCGGCTCGAAAGCGCCGGTGGCCGGGCCGTCGAACGAAGCGACCCGAACCGCGTGGGTGAGCGGCAAGGCCAGTGGAAAGCCCGGGGTGAAATAGGGACCTTCCTTCCAGGGCAGGCGCAGGCTTTCCACGACCTGGTCGCGGCTGTAGGTGCGGGTTACCCTGCGCGTCGCGGGCCGAACGTCTCCTCGCAGAAAGATCAACGCCCCGGCAGCAAGCTGGCTCATCTTCACCGGGTCGTTCGCGAAATCGAAGTGGCCCAGGGCAAAGTCCTTCACCGCAACCGCGTCCTCGTGTGCCAGCGTGTACCAAAAGATGCCGTCCCAATCCTGCAACGCCGCCCAGGCCGCCAGTACCGGCACGCCCTCGCAGGCAAACTCGTTCGGGAACGGGTGGTTCACCTCCGACACTGTGTAGGGTTTGCCGGCCACCGCGGTGCGCGAGAGCTGCACCGGGGTTGAGTGAAGCGGATCATCCACCATTGGAGTGTTGGCGATGGTGAAGCCGCTGCGCCTGCCCGACGCCGCGTCGGTGGTGTAGTTCGGATGCTGCCAATAGACGTGGCCGTCCACAATGTCGAGTTGGGCCAGGGAGGCCGTGAGCGGGTAGCCGGACATGCCGTGTCCGTGGTCGCTGTTGGCGATGAGCAGGCTCTTCACGCCGAGGTCCTCGCGGAGAAACCTGGCCATGTCACGGTAAAACTGACTCTCCGTTTGCATGTAAAAGGCGGCCTCGGCCTGAAAGCGTTCCTTGCTGGCCTGGCCGAACTGCTCCTTCCGCAGCCGCGGAATCAAGGCGTCCGCGGCCACGCCGGCTTCGGCTCGGATGCGCGCGAGCGTCTCGGGGGAGACATGCCGCGGCAGCCAGGCGTTGAACTTTTTCGTGAGCGCCGCGGCGTAGCTGGGGGGAATGTCATGCCACGTGCCGCTGGGCTTGTTGGTCTGATGCCCAAGCAGGCGGTTCTGGACCCAGGCTTCCACCAGCGAGTTCTCGTTCAACAGCTCCACCACCGCCACCGCGGGTTCGTCACGATAAGCGCGGCCGGTCCAGGCATTCGTGTGGGTCAGCAACTGCCGCGCATACTCGCGCTGCAACTCGATCAGCCGCTCGTCGAAGTAGGTCGCGCCCTTCCCGATGCCGAGCAGTTCCGCGTCCCGCACGCCGTCGGCGGTCTTGTAGGTGCGATAGACGTTCAGGTTCAGGTCGGTGTAGATGCCGCGTTGTTTCAGTTCGAACACGAAGCGGTCCAGCCGCTCCAGTGCCTGCGGATCAAGCGCCCGGGTGTCGGCGCGGTTCCGAGGGATCAACGCGCCGACGCGGTCCAGGAAATGGAACCGCACGCAATTGATGCCCCGCTGCGCCAGCCCGGCGGCGATGATCGGTGCGGACTGGGCCGGCGGCAACGCGCCGTTCCCCGTCACATTGATGCCCCAGATGCGCAAGCGTGAGCCGTCCGCATGGACGAGATGGCCGTCCTTCACGCGCACGAACCCATCCCGGCCCGCCGGCGCGCAAAGCAGGAACGAAACGTCGGCGGGGGAAATGGCCTGGTCCTTCCAGACCACGGGGAAGGCAGGCCACGCGTCGTTGGCGTTTGCGACCGGAGTTTGGTTTGGCGCGCCTGCCAGCGCGGCAACCGCCAGCAGAAACCAGGATGGACCGCATTTCATGGCCGCGAGGTTAAGCGCTGTGCCTGGCTCTTCCAATCCCAATTCGCTCGGCAAAAGGCAGAGAGTCGCTCCTGTCAAGGGGCTTGCGGGCGGTTTGATCCGATCGCACAGAGTGGATCAAGGTGATCCCGTGGGCTGATCCATGAAACGCGGCGCAGGCGCGGCAAAAGGATCAGTTCTTCAGGGGCGGGCAGGAATATCCGCGCTCCATCTGCCGGAGCGGACGCCGTGCCGGCGAAAATCAAAAAGAGTTGGAACGGCGGCTGGGAGCCCGTTGAAAAAGTAGCAGCGGACGTAAGTCCGCTCCATTCACTGCTGTTGTTTGCGAGGAAAGTTTGAGCGGACTTACGTCCGCTGCCACCGAAAAGGAGTTTTTCAACAGGCTGTTAGGATTGGCCGGCGTAATATGCGTCCACGCGGGCTGCCACATCCTTGTAGCCGATGTCCACCTCGTAGATGAGCTTGAACTGCTCGACCGCTTCCTCCTTCCGGCCCATCTGATCCAGCACGCAGCCGAGGTTGTAGATCAGCTCCTTCTTCTCCTCGTCGAACACGACCTTCTCCTTCAGCGCGTTCTGCAGCGTCCGCGCCGCCAGATCAAACATCCGGCGCCGGCTGAAGCACTGGGCCAGCGCGTTCATCGAGGCGATCCGGCGATGGGGATTGTTCTGCGCTTTTTGAAACTCCTGGATGGCTTCGCCAATCTTTCCAGCCTGCAGATAGAGCTGTCCCATCTCGAATCGAATCTGAAGGTCGGTGGGGAACCGTTCGACCCGCTTTTGGCACTCGGCCAACAGATAAGCCTGCTTCTCGGACTGCAACTGCGCTACCTTCTCGGCGTAGTCCGGCGCGGCGGGGTCCAACTGTTCCATCTGGTGATCGAACTTTCTTGCCCGGGTTTCGGCAATCGCCCGGTCGAGGCTGGGGTCGCTGCCCGTTTCCGATGCCTTCAGGCGGTCGTAACAAGCCAGCGCCCGATCGAATTCCTTCTTTTGGGTGTAAAGCTCGGCCAGCGAGCGCAGCAGTTTCAAGTTGTTGGGCTCGGTCTTGATTCGCGTTTCGTATTCCCGGATCAGCCGCGCCGCGACATCCTCCGGCCGGACCTGGCGGTTTTCCTGCTCGAGGGCGACCGCTTCCTCCTTGTTCTTGAGGATATCTCGGTATGAGCCGCTGCCGTCGGCCAGCGCCTCGTAGCCACCTTCGTCGAGCGTTTTCCGGGCCGATACATTCTTAAGGGCCTGAGCCAGGTCGTTGTCGTTGGGATAAACCGCGCACAGGTCCGACAGAATCTTTTCCCCGCGTTCGACTTCGCCCGTCTCGGCCAGCGCGTTGGCGAGCTGAATGGTGACTTCCTTGTCGCGCGGGTTGTTCTTGTGGAGGATCTCCAGGGAGAGCGCGGCGGTGTGGGGCATCTCCAGCGCGCGGGCCGCCTCGACAATGATGCGGTGCGCCGCCGAGTTGCTCGGGTCATTGTTGAGAATCTGTTCCGCGATTTGGAGCGCGTG
Source organism: uncultured Verrucomicrobiota bacterium (assembly GCA_964631605.1). GTDB lineage: Bacteria > Verrucomicrobiota > Verrucomicrobiia > Limisphaerales > UBA8199 > JARKQH01. The sequence continues at coordinate 28,363 of CAZVYG010000058.1, read as the reverse complement.
CGCCGGGTTTTCCCGCAACGCAACCTGGCCTTTGACGATCAGGGGCTGGGAGCTGGCGCTGCTGAGCATTTTCTTGAAAAAACCGCCGCCGCTTCCCGCTTTGCGAACCTGGGCGGCGCGCAGGGCGCGCCGGCATTCGTGCAAACCCGGTTCCCGGGCCAGCACCTGGTTGAACAGATCAATCGCGTAGTCGAAGTTGTCCCGCATCAGCGCGTCGCTGCCACGGCCGAACAGCAGACGCAAATCGCGAGGGAGATCATTAAGCGTCTTTTCTGCCATGTCCGAGTCTAGACAAAGTCCCCCAATAAAATCCAACACAAAGGTGATGCAGGGTGTTGCTGGCAGGGCTGGAGGTTTTCAGGCCGGGGAGCAATGAAACCTTGGGCGCCGAACCATAGGCGGACGGCGGGTGGGCGCATGTTGAATGAGTCCGGTTACTGTTTGGGGAAGCGCGGGGACCAAAGGCGATAAATATGGTTGGATTGCATCCAGAAGACGGCGGCGTGGGTGCCGGGAATCGAGTTGATGAGGCGAAGGCCGTTTTTGGGGCCGAGGATGCAGACGGTGGTGGCGAGCGAATCGCTGAGAGTGGCGTTGGGAGCGATGACGGTGGCCTGGATGCGGTTGGTGAGGCCAAGGCCGGTTTTGGGATCGAGGATGTGGGAGTAACGGACGCCATTGATTTCAATGGCTTGCTCGGCGTCGCCGGAGGTGGAAATGCCGGCGTTGCTGAGGTGGAGGGTCAAGACGATCTGGTTGGAGCGGGCGCCGATTTCGGAGATACCGACGGTCCACCCGGTCTGGCCGGGCGGGGGATCGCCCAGCGCGAGGTCGCCGCTGGCGGCGACGAGGCCGCGAGGGATGCCGTGGAGTTTGAGAACCGCCAGGGCCTCATCGGCGGCATAGCCTTTGGCAATGCCGCCCAGGTCGAAGCGTATGCCGGGCGCAAGTTTGGTGATGGTACGGCCATGCGGGTCCAGTCGGAGCAGTTTGTACCCGGAAACCTGACGCGCGGCCTGGATTTCGTCCGGGGTGGGAAGCGTGTGCCGTTTTCTGGAGAAGCGCCAGAGCCGGACGAAGGCGCCGGCGGTTGGGTCGAAGGCGCCGTCGGATTTCCGGGCGAGCCATTGGGCGCGTTCCATGACGCGGAAGAGGTCGTCGCTGACCCGAATGGGGACGGCGTGGGGCGCATCCCGAAGACGGTTGAGTTCGCTGTCCGCCTGGTAGTCGCTCAGGATTTCTTCGAGCGCGGCGATGCGGTGAAAGGCGGCATCGGCTGCCGCCTCGGCGACGGCGACGTTGGTGGCAAAAAGGGTGATGTGGAACAAGGTGCCCATGTGAGCGCTGGAGAATTCGTATCGGGTCAGGCCAGCGGCGGGGGGAGGGGCGGAGATCGGGGTTTTGCAGGCGACGGTCAGCAAGGGGAGCAGCAAGGCGGTCAGCAGGGAGGCTGGACAAAAGGGACTTGAACTTTGAACCTTGAACTTCCAACTGCAGGCGGAGGTTGAATCCGGGGATGGCGCGGGCCTCAAACTTTTTAATGTAAACATGGCGGGTGGAGGATGGCGGAGATGGGGCAAGGGTGGAAATTCAGGCGCCAAAGCCCGAACCCAGGGCGCGACGCGCCGGCGGGCACCTTGCCAATGGTTGCAAAACTCATGGCGCCAGGCGTTGGATGGCCTCAAGTGGGAGGGCGCCCCGGTTGGTGGCGCGGCTGCCAAAAAGCTGGAGGGCGCGAATTTCGCCGCGGAACTGTCGGTCCATGCCGTAATCGCGCATGGTTGGGTTGAAATTGCCAATGGCCAGCGGACCGATGTCGGAAGCAACCGGGCCGGCGTCATAACGGGTCTGGCGATCGAGGGTGATGGGGTGTGGCCCGGGGGTGTCTGCGGGCTGACTAAAGTACCAGGCGACGTTTTCCCCACCAGGGTGCCCGGCCTGGTAGGTAACCGCAAAGAATGTCCATTTGCCGACCTGCAGTTTGCCGGCCGAGCTGTCGTTGCGGAGGGAGTCTGGCCACTGGTTGATGGCCAGACGAAGGCGGCCATCAGCGAGACAAACCAGATCAATACCGGAGTGGTCCCGGTTCAGGCAGAAGAGGATGCGGTTTCCGCCGCTGCCAACGCGGAGACTGTCGGGTTTGAGCCAGCCGAGAATGGTAAAGGAACGAAGCCCGCGCAGGTCGTCCAAAGGGATATCACCAGCCTGGGCCCAGCCCCACGGAGGCCCCTCGGGAAAGAGGAGCGAAGCCCCGGCACCGCGTTTGGCCGAGCCTTGGAGCTTTAGGCTGGGGACTTCTGCGTTTGGAAAACCGGCGCGCACGATGGGATCATTCGTCTGGCGGTCCACGGTGATCGTGCAAGAAGCGCAAGCACTGTCGCCGGCGGCGTTGGTAACGGACAAAGTGACCAGATACACGCCTGGTTTGGTGAAAACGTGACGAGGCCGGCGCTCGGTGGCGGTTGCGCCGTCGCCGAAGTCCCAGAGAAGTGAGCCTTTCGCGTCGGTACTGAATTCAACGGTGAGGGGCGGCAGGCCTTCGCTGACCGAGGGGGAGATGTCGGCAGAGGGGCGGAGGGGTTCGCCGGGCTGGTAGGGCGTGAAGCGGTAGGCCAAATCGGGTTTCGACGGGGAGAGCTTGAAATCACCGGGGGGAGCTGTGCCGACGGGTGTGATTGTCATTTCCCATGGGTCAATGAGGTCAACTTTATAGGGCCTGGAGCCCGCCAGCGACAGCGAGTGAGGCCGCTGATCCACGCAGTAGAGCAGGTAGTACTCCCCGGGTTTGCCCAGGAGGAAGCGGCCCTGATTATCGCCCAGGGGCTGGAGCTCGTGAAAGGGCGGGGCGTGGGCTATAAAATCTTTGAGCCACTGGATACGGCTGGGGCTTTGGCCATGGAGCACGCCGCCCTTCGACCACCAGAGAATGTCCTGGGGATGTTTGTACGTTTCGCCGTGGCCGACGTAGCAGCCGCTGAGGGTGCCCAGCCAGAAGCGTTGGGTCATTTCGCGAGGGGTGAGGTTGCCCCAGCCCTGCGGGACGTTGCCCTCATACCTGCACTCGTCGTAAATGACGGGTTTGCGGAACTGGTCTCGAAACCGGACGCCGCTGCGCATATCGGAACTCTGCAGGCTGGCATGGGTCACCCAGGGTTTGGTGTGATCATACCACTTCCTCCCATTATGAATGCCACGGAGGCGCTGATGCAGGTCTTCGCGCTGGAGGATCGAAAAAAAACGATCCCAGTCCTCCCATTGCTTGTTGCCACGGTGACCGGCCGGGCGGTCCGTCATGAAATCGTATTCGTTGGCCAGCGACCACCAGACGTTGCGGAAGGCGGAAAGGCGCGCGATGCAGTAGCGGAGGTATCGGTCATCGTCCGCGTCGCTCATGTCCGCGAATCCCCAACGGTCGTAGGGATGCCAGAGTATAATATCCGCCTCGATGCCCAGGCGCTGCAAGTCAAGGATGCGCTGTTCCAGATGCCGCCAGAAGGCCGGGTCGGGCCGGGTGAAGTCGAAGTGTCCATCGGCGCCTCGCTGGAAAGGAAAAAGGTCGGGCTCATTCTGGTTGTAGGTGTAGGATTTGGGAAAGATGCAGAAACGGATTTTGTTGAAGGGGGAGACGGCGAGGGTTTGGAGGGTTTGCCGCTGGAGTTCGGGGGTTTGGTGAATCCAGGCGTAGCAGGTGGTGCCGAACGAGTGGTAGGCGGAGCCGTCGGCGTAGCGGAGGTAAAAGGTGTTGAACACCTCGACCGGGCCATGGTTGCCGGGTGAGGCGGCGGTTGCGTGGAAGTCGCCACTCCGGCCATCCAGGGCGGGGTGGGAGCTGGCCGTTTCATAGCGCCATTGGCCTGCGGCGGGCGGGCTGAACCGGATGCGGTAGGTATCGCCCCCATCCCAGAAGCCGGGCACGACGATGACACGGTTGTCCTGCGTGAAACGAGCGCTGAGTTGGACCTCGCAATAGGGGTTGGCGGGCGAGGGCGCTTGGAGCGTGATTTCCTTCAGGCCCCATTGCTCGGCGGCGGGCGACGGAAAGCACAGGGCTGTGGCCAGCGCGGCCGGTAAAGCGTCTTGCAAGCGGAGTCGGTTCATTGGGGCATCTTTTTTCTTGAGGGTTAGCGCAGGACAAGGACCGGGCAGGGGGCGTGCCGGACGACGCGGGCAGCGGTGCTGCCCATGAGGAAGCGTTGGAGCCCGCCGTGCGTGCGAGTGGCGATGATGATGAGGTCAATGCGTTCAAGGCTGGCCACGTGGCGGATGACATCGTAGGGCCTGCCGACGCGAACAAGTCGCTCGGCTTGGATGTGCTGGGGAAGGGAGCGTTGCGCGAGTTCCTGCAGTTGGCGGATGCCTCGCTCCAGGACGACCATTTGGAGGCCGGTAGCCATATAGGCGACCCGAGCCGGCACGTCAATGTGATCCACCACATGCAGGAGCACCAGCGCGGCTTCAAAACGCCTGGCAAAAGCTGCGGCGTACTGAATCAGGGAACGGGACCGGTCGGAAAAATCAACGGGAACCAAAATACGACGAATCCTGCCCGTATCCGCAAAGGGAGTGGCGCCCCCAAGCATCGTCCCCCGAGGGCGGACAGTCAGCGCGGGGCAGGGTGCCCGACGCACAACGGCCTCCACCGTGCTGCCCAGCAGAAAGCGTTTCAAGCCGGTGATGCCCTGGGTGGAGAGGACGAGCAGGTCACTGTCCCGCTCATGAGCCATGGCGGTAATGACTGCGGCAGGACTTCCCTCCCTTACAAGCACGTCGCCGCGGAGCGGGCGGTCCAGTTTGACGGCTGCAAGCCGACGCAGGCGGGCGAGAGCCTGGCGCTCCTGACGGGCCTGGTACTGGTCCCATTTCCCATGGAAATCCGAAGCCTCAAGCGGGACGACGAACGGGGCGACGACGTGCAGCAGGTCAATCCGGGCGCCGCTTTGGCGGGCCAGGGGTAAGGCGAATCGCAGGGCTTCAACCGAGGGGCCGGAGAAGTCCAGCGGGACCAGGATTCTTTGCAGGCGCAGCGAAGCGGCCGTCGCGGTTTGCGCCGGGCGCGGGGGTTGCGGCCCGCCGGCAGCCGGCGGAGATTGCCGTCCGACCAACGGCTTGGTGCGGGGTTTTTGGGGGGATTTCATAAGGCAAAGAGTTGTCACCACTGGCGGGGGGCCTGACTAAAGGTAAGAACCGGGCAGGGCGCGTGGCGGACCACCACCTCGGCGGTGCTGCCGAGGACGATGTAGGCGGCTGGGGTGGCGCCCCGGGTGGGGAGGACCACAAGGTCACTTCGCCATCGGCAGGCGGCGTCGGTGATGCCCTGGTGGGCAACGCCCTGATACAGCAATTGCTGCGGTTTTAGGCTGGGAGGCACGGCAGCGGCCAGAGCTTGGAGTTTTGCCCGCGCCTGGACTCGCGCCTCGGCGCCGCATTGTCGAACCTGGAGTTGGTGCTTTGCGGAGGTGATAGGCAAAGGGGCCAACACGTGTAGCAGGGCAAGGCGCGCGTTCATGATTTGGGCGAGGCGAATCGCGAAACGGAGAGCAGGACGGGAGCGTTCCGAAAAGTCCACTGGGAGAAGGATGCGGTTGATACGCGAAGCGAGGCTTTCGGATTTCAGGCGTGGGAGCCTTTTCTTTGCAGTTGGGCGCACGGTCAGGACCGGGCAGGAGGCATGCCGGACCACGCGCTCGGCGGTGCTGCCGAGCAGCGCCCGAGAGAAGCCCGTACGCCCCTGCGTGGCCATGACGATGACGTGCGTTTTCTGCCGCCGCGCGACCTCGACAATAACCTGATGGGCGCGCCCGGCCCGGACCAGATTCTTATCCAGCAGTTCGGGGGGGACGGTTTGTTCCGCCAACCGCCGCAGGCTTTGTTCGGCGGCGGCGAGCAATCTGGCCTCGTCGGTCGTGACCAATCCCAAGGTCGCCGGAATGACGGGCCAATCCAGCACGTGGAGCAACGTGATTTTGCCGCCGATTTGGCGAGCCAGGGGCGCAGCGTAGCGAAGCGCGTGAAGGGCGGTGGGAGAAAAGTCGGTGGGCACCAGGATTCGGCGGGAGGCCGGGGTTCGAGGTCCTTTTGGTTTTGGCGAGGCCGTTTTCATGAGTTATTGTTTTTCTTAGCCGGAATCGTTGAACCAGAGCTGCATTTCAGTCGCTTTGGCATTGAATGTGCCTCATCGTATGCCCATGCGTCGCCCTGAAGTTAACATGGTAAGCTGGTCGGATGCCAGCGCCGAAATATCATGGCCCGCCGTCCCATTTCGGCCACATTTGCCCGGTTCTCCCTGCGGAATCGGGACGGCCACTGGCGGGTGGGAATCCAGGGGTGGCCGCTGACTGATCACACGATGGCGTTCCGGCTGCAAATTTATGGATTCGCCGCGGCGGTCACGGCCCTGGCGGTTTTGGTGACCTGGGCGGGCTATGCCGCGTGGCAGGAACTCCAGGTGTTGCGGCGCAACTTCAGCACCGTGCAAACCTCGAGCTTTCACCGGGCCGAGCATATCGAAGCCGGACTCTCGGAGATGAACGAGCTGGTGCTTCGGTTTGAATTGCGGCAGACGCCGGAAGTGCGGAGCGCTTTTGACAGGGAGGGAGCTGAACTCAGGGATTGGATCGAGGCGCAGCAATCCTTTGTGACGACTTCGCGGGAGGCGGGCTTGCTGCAGGACCTCCATCGCGCTTACCAAGGTTACCTGGGGGCGACGTCCGAGTTGTTTCGCGCTCGGGCGGGCTCCGGCGCGACTCCCGCCTCGAAGCCGTTGGTCGAGCATTTGGCCGAGATTTCCCAGCCGGTTTTGGAATTATGCGCGGAGCTGCGCCTGGCCGAGCGGTCGGCCCTGAATCAATTTGTGAGTGAGTCGCATCAATCGGTTGCGACTTTGCAGGGGATGCTGGGCTTGTCGGTGGTCCTGGTGGTGGTCCTTGGGGCAACGGCCACCCGGCTTATTTACCAGGCCAGGATCGCGCCCTTGCGAGCGCAGGTGATGGAGAGCCGCGCTTTGCTGGAGCGGCAGGAAAAGTTGGCTTCCCTCGGCACGCTGGCGGCCGGGGTGGCTCACGAGATCCGCAATCCGCTCACCGCCATCAATGTGCGGGTGCATGGTTTGAAGAAAGCGTTGTCCCCCGGCTCTTCGGAGCACGAGGATGTGACCGTGATAGACGAGGAGATTCGCCGTCTGGACCGCATCGTGCGCGATTTTCTGGATTTCGCCCGGCCGTCGGAGCCGCGGCTGGTGACTCTGGCGATCGCCAGCCTCTTTGAGCGTGTGCAGAACCTGCTCGCGCCGCAATGGAAGACGGCGTGCATTGAGTTCCGGGTTGAGCCGCCGCCGCTGGCGTGGATTCGCGCTGATCCGCAGCAGATCGAGCAGGTCTTGATCAACCTGGTTCAAAACGCGGCCGAGAGCATTGAGGGCAGCGGCACGATTATTTTGCGGGCCCGGACCCAGGCCGCGCGGGTGTTTGGGCGCAGTATTCCCGCCGCGGTCCTGGAGGTCGTGGACACAGGCCGGGGAATGGCGCCCGAGGTTCAAAAGCGGATTTTCGATCCGTTCTTCACCACCCGGGAAGGGGGAACGGGGCTGGGGCTGGCGATTGCCGCGGGCATTGTGCAGAAACATGGCGGCGTGCTTCAATTTCAGAGCCAGGTCGGGCGCGGAACGACCTTCAGCCTGATCCTGCCGCGAGTTGAGGAACATCAAAATGAAACCGCAGTCTAAAGTGCTGTTGATCGAGGACGACCTGAGCATTGTTGCCGGGTTGAAAAAGGAACTGCAATCCGAGGGATACGAAGTGGCCATTGCGTTGCGGGGCGATGAGGGGCTGGCGGCGGCGTTGGACCAGTCATTTGATGTGGTCATTACTGATTTGAAAATGCCCGGCTTGTCCGGACTGGATTTGGTGGCACGGCTGCACGGCGCCCGGCCGAAGCTTCCGATCCTACTGGTGACCGCCTATGGCACCACCGAAACGGCCATTGAGGCCACCAAACGCGGAGCGTTCGATTACGTGCTGAAACCCTTCGACATGGCCGAACTGCTGGACTTGGTGGCCAAGGCGGTGGCGTGCAACCGGCTGGCCTCGGAGTCTATTGAGGTTGGCACGGCGCAGTCCGCGCAGACCGCCATCATTGGCAACAGCCGCGCCATGCAGGCGGTGTACAAGGAGATTGGCCGGCTGGCAGCCAGTGCGGTGACCGTGCTTATCCGGGGCGAAACGGGGACCGGCAAAGAGTTGGTGGCTCGCGCGCTCTACCAACACAGCACGCGCGCCGGGCAACCCTTCATCGTGGTCAATTGTGCGGCGATTCCGGAAACGCTCCTGGAAAGTGAACTGTTTGGCCACGAACGCGGCTCCTTTACCGGAGCTCACTTGCGGCGGTTGGGGCGGTTTGAACAAGCCAATGGGGGGACGATTTTTCTGGATGAGATCGGGGACATGACGCCGGGAACCCAGGTTAAACTGCTTCGGGTGCTGCAGGAGAAGTACATCCAGCGGGTGGGTGGAAACGAAAAAATTCCAGTGGACGTGCGTGTGCTGGCGGCGACGCATCGCGACTTGGAACAGGCCATGCAGGAGCAGCAGTTCCGGGAGGATCTCTTTTACCGTCTGAGCGCGGTCACCATTACGCTGCCCCCTTTGAACCAGCGCTCGGAGGACATTCCGGATTTGGTGAAATATTTCCTGCAACGCTCCTCGGCGGAGTTGGGGCAGAGTTCTCCAGCCATTCAACCTGAGGCGATTTCCTTTCTGCAGGGGCAGCAATGGCGGGGCAACGTGCGCGAGTTGGAAAACGTGGTCCGCCAGTCTTTGCTGCTGGCGCGGGGCTACGCCGTGGGCTTGGAGCACGTTCAGGAGGCGGTCCTTCGCAATCGGCGGCCGGTGCTCACCGCGGACCAAACCATTGCCGCCTATTTTACCGAATTATTGGCCCGCGCCCAGAGTGGCGAGGTCGAGGGGGTTCGTGCCCGCATGATCGAAGATATGGAACGGGAGCTGTTCACGCGGGCCTTTGAATTGGCCCAAGGCAACCAGGCCAAGGCCGCCCGCTGGCTGGGAGTGACCCGCACCACCATGCGGGAAAAGCTGACCAGCTTCGGCGCCCGCCCGGCCAGCGGAAAAGCTGAGACCTGAGGCTTTGGCCGCGGAAAGCCAAGGCCCGGCTGAGGTCCTACCGGGCGGCAAACCAAGTAAGGCCTGAAAGGGCGGCCAGGTAAGCGGCATAGACTGTGAGGAGCAAGGCGCCCTCGCGCCGGGTGACTCGGCGATCGGTCAGGAGCAACCAGAACAGAAGGGACATGATCCCGAGCATGGCGGGGAAGTTAAAAAGTTGAGTAAGCCGATCCATGCCCACGCTCTGGATGATGGCGGCGGCCCCCACGATGAAGGTGAGGTTGGCGATATTGGCGCCCAGGACGTTGCCCACCGCCAGGTCGCTCACCGACTTGCGGGAGGAGGTGACCGCGGTGACCAGCTCCGGCAGCGAGGTGCCAACGGCGACGACCGTCAGGCCGATCACGATCGGGGAGACACCCATCCGGCCGGCGGTGGCAACCGCTCCTTCGACGAGCAGCCGGCTGCCGGCCACGACCACTCCGGCTCCAAAGAGAAATTGAACAACCGTCCCGGTCTTGGTCTCCACCCAGGCCCAGCGCGCGGCGGCTTTTTCCGTTTTGATGACCGCGGCTTCGGCGGCGGTCCCAGGCTCCCGGTTCCGCCAATGGCGCCAAAAGTCCCAGCCGAAGTAACTGACGCCGCCAAGAATCAACAGGGCTCCCTGCCATCGGGAAAGTGAGAGGTCAAGCGACATCAGGAACAGCAGCACACCAAAACCAAACATGGCCATCAGAGGGGCGCGCAGAGCGCGGAAGTGCACGTCCACATGTTTTATGGCGGCGGTCACCCCAAGGATGAGTCCGATGTTGCAGATGCAGGAACCCACGGCATTTCCGACCGCCAGACCCGCCTCGCCCCGGAGCCCGGCCATGATGGACACGACCAACTCCGGTGTTGTGGTAGCCAAACTTACAAGCGTCGAGCCGATGACCACCCGGGGCATGCGCAAAAACTCAGCCAACCGAATCGCCGCCGCCACAAAAAAATCACCGCCTTTGACAATCAAGGCCAGTCCGCCGAGTAGCATGAGGAAATCTATCAACATGTCAGGGGCGAACCTTAGACAAAGGCCCGAGGAAGCGCGAGCCTGGAGAAGAACAAATCCCCTCAGCCTTTCGTTGATCAAGCCAGGGCAACCAGTCACCGCAGGTGGTTGCCAACGGATTACAAAATCCGCCGCTTCAGTAGCTCGTTCGCAACCAGTTGGCTATGGGCTGGTCTGCCGCACCCGGTAGTAGCGCCGGGGCGCCGCTGAACCGAATGGCGGCGCTCCAGTTAGCGCGCCGTCGTCGCGCCAGCTCAAAACATTGCCCAAACTCAACAACGGTGCCGTCGGAAGCCATGTCCCGGACGCCAGGTCCGGCGTCCATTGGATTTCGGATGTCTGGCCGACGCCAGTCTCCCACTGGAGGGTTGCGGTCTGGTGCTGGAGGTCAGGAATCAGGCCCAACAGCCGCGGGCGGGGTTCGGGACGGATCGTGAGCCGGTCCAACGCCAGGTTCCGGTCCTCGGGAGGCGCGTAGAAATCATTCAAGAAGGCCAGGCCGAGGTTGTAAGTGCCGGCGTTGACAAGGAGCCGGATGAAATAGCGGTTCAAGTTCGTGGTGGTCAGGAACCAGTTGGTGCGATTGACTCCGTTGAGGACGATGGCCATTTGCGGCAGCACGCCTTGAGCGCTGGTGCCGCTGGCGAGGATTTCGAAGATGTAATAGCCGCTCGCCGTAAACCGGACGGGGGCCTCGATGCGGCCATTGCTATTGAGGCGCGCCATTCCGCCCCAAACTGAATAGGCCGCAACATTCACATTGGTCATCGTCTCGGCTTCGACGGCCAGCGCCGGGTCTGTCCGGAAGGACGCTCCCAACCCGCCCAGCAACAAGCTCGCGTGACGCCCGGCTTTGGTCGCATTTCGGCCTTCGCTCTCCCAGGCAATCTCGTCGAGCAGAATCAGGCCGGCGCCGCGGCGCACCTCGGCGACCGCACCGGGCCGGCTCAACAGCCTCGCTGGGCTGCTATCGCTGTCGCGGCCCCAGCGAATCTCATCCAGGAACAGGTTGCGGTCCTCGGGCGGAGCGTAGGCGTCGTTGTCGAAGGCCACGGCCAACTGGTGCGTGCCCGGCGTGAGATCGGCGCTCAGCGTGAAAAAGGCGAGCTGGTTGGTGGTGACATAAAGCGAATCCTGCGCCTTGCCATCAATGCGCAGCAGCATCCGGGGCCAGCCGCCGAGGGCGGTCGTGCCTTTGGCGAGGATGTTGAACAGGTAGGTCCCTGCCTGACTGATGTTGATGTTCTGGGCGACGTAGCCGTTGGACCAAAGCCACCAGCCGCCGGTCCCGGGCCCGCCACTGGTGTGGATGGGCATGTTTTCCACCTGGATGGTGTTATAAGTAGCCAGGTTGAACCGTTTGCGATAGTAACGGTGCGCGAGGTTGGTGGAGAGCACTTCGGCCTTGTCCCACGCGCCCGGTTGCTCGATCCAGTAGAGATCATGGTTGCTCAACCGCACGGCGGGGCTGGTCACCTCGCGCCGCACCACCAGGCTCAGGTCGGCTTCCGCAATTTCCAATTCCGGAAACCAGGCCGGCTGTGCAACGGCGAGGAAACTCGCGCTGGGGCGGTGCAGCACCAACCGCCCGCCGCGCTCGACGTAGCTGGTGAGGTGAGCGAGTTTCGCCCCGGCTTCCTCCCAAACCGTGTTGCTCCCGGCCAAACAAAGCACGGGGTAAATGGCCGGATCACATTGGCTCAATCGGCCCAGAAAGTTTTCCGCCTGCAAGCCCAGACCGGCCAAAACGATGGCAGCCGGCGCGTTGGTTTCGGCAAGCAAGCCGGCGGAGCGAGGCACCATCCTCGGCTGGCCGGGCCCACAGTAATCAAGCAGCCGCTGCAAGAGCGCGCCCGCCAGGGGCTCGGCGTCAAATCGCTCGGAAACCAGCCACTGCGAGGCCAGCCAGCCGCCCGGCCCCACCGGTATCTCCAGGGCCGCGGCGTATTCCAAGCCGCTGGTTGAGCCGATCGCCGCCAGGACCCGAAAGTTCCCGCGCGAGGGCACCCTCAGCGCGTGCGTCACCAACCGGTGGTCGGGTGCCCACCAGCGCAAGTCCTCCGCCGTCAAATCTGCCGTGACCGCGTGGTCTGGATTCGGGAAGGCGAAACTGGCGTCCAGTGTTGAAAGCTGGAGGGCGGCAGGCAGCCAGGACGGGTAATTGGTCTGCTCCAAAATCAGCACCCAGCCGCCCTTGGCCGCAAATGCCTGCCATTGCGCCGCGCGGGTGTCAGGCCCGACTTCCGGCACCGGCTCATGGGTGAGGGCATGGCGGCCAACCATCAAGACGTTGATCGAGCCGAACGGTATGGTTTGCAGATTGGTGACAAGCAGGAAAGGCACGGCAAAGCGTCCCAGCAAACTTGCCGTGGCGCCGGGCGGGTCGTAAAGACCCAGTCGCACACCGGCGGGCAGGGCCAGCGTGGGCCGCGGCCAGGCGGCGCACGCCAACATGTTGGAATAGGCGAGACTGGAGCCTGCCCGCAACTCGAGGTCCAAGGGAAAGGCTCCCGCGTTGGCGGGTACGTTGAACTCGATCGTTTCCCGTCGCTGCCCCGCCGGTGGCAGAGAGAAATCCCGCGTTTGCCACCCGCTGCCGCCCACGCGCCAGCGCAGCGTGAAATCACCCGCCGCCATCTGGTCGTTGTAAACACGGAGGGTGCGCCGGCCGGTTTCGCCCGCAAAGAAACGGGAGTGATATTCTTCCGGAAAGATGGCGTTCGGATGGTAGGCCGCCTTCTGAGTTTGATAGAGGAAATTCTCGGCGGGCTTGAGATTGAACTCGCCCCACGGCACCACGGGGTCTTCGAACATCGTCCAGGGGCAGATGCCGTTGACGCCATAGGCCCGGTAGGCCTCGATCTGCATTCGCCACGTCAGACCCTTGGCCAAGTTCCGGTAGTAACCGGGGTCGGTGTAAGCCGCGTCGCCGAACAAAATGGTGAAATCGGCCGCGGAGGTCGAGGGCACCCACAGAAACTCGCCAATGTAAAGGGGCTTGAGCCGGTCCCAAGTCCACTGGCCGCCCGGGACCCAGTCGCGGGTGATCGGCTGGTCCATCCACCACGCCGCATTGGGCCAGACGTGGTGATCGGGAAACTCGTGCGGATAATGGAGTCCGACCACGTGCGCCTCGCCGCCGGGGTCCAGGTCGGCTTCGTAGGTAATCGGCCGGGTCGGGTCCAGCGCCTTGACCAGCCGGCCCATGGCCGCCAGTTGCGCCTCCGTCGCCGAATACAGCCGTTGCCCGCCGCAGTGCAGAATCTCGTTCTCGAGGCTCCACAGCACAATCGAGGGATGATTGCGGTCCCGCCGGACGGCGGCCGCCAGATGCTGGGCGTAGTTGTTCCAGAAGTTGGTATCGCTCAACTTGTAGGCGGACGGATCGCACCACACGGCGAACTCCTCGACGATCAGCAGCCCAATCTGGTCCGCCAGATCATACCACGGCGCGTCCCACGGCTGGGTGTGCAAACGCAGGGCCACGTTGTTGCCGGCTTTGACATCCAGCAAGACCTGGGCGATTTGGCTGGTGGCTTGCAACGTGCTCGGCGGCCACGTCGCCGACGCCAGCAGATTGATGGGCGTCCCGTTCAAGAAAAACCGCCCGCCTTCGGTCCAGAACTCTCGGAAGCCAAATCGTGTCTGGCGCACGTCCGAACCAGTTGCTCCAACCAGGGTGGTTTCCAGAGTGTACAAATGCGGGTCCAGGTGACTCCACAGCCGGGCGGTGGACCAGGCCGCGCTCAGGTCCACCGTCACATTGGTGTTTGGCGGCACGTTCAACTGGGCCAAGGGCAGGGTCAGGGCCGGGGTGGTTCCCTCCAGCACCCGGTTGGTGAGGGTGACGGCTTGCAGCGAGCCGCTGTCGTTCCGCAGGGTCAGACGCACCGTCAATTGCTGCGTGCGCACCGACGGCATCACGAACACATCCGAGAGGGACACGGCCGGCGTGCTGAGAACCTTGACCGGCTGCCAAATGCCGTATTGCTCGTAGCGCCCGCCGATGGGCGCCAAAATATTCGTACGCACGAAGTCGCGCGCGTTCTGGTCCGCCGGTTTTAAGTTGAAATCCACCGGCGCCGAAAAGGTCGCGGTCCAGTCGCTCACCCCTACGATCAGTTCGTTGGTCTGCCCCGGCAGCGCCACCGGCGTGATTTCGAGGTTAAACGGCTCATAACCATTAAGATAACCGCCGACATACGACCCGTTAAGCCAGACTTGCGCCCCATACTTCACTCCGCCGCATTCCAGTCTGAGCTGCGTGCCGGCCACATTCGACGGCAGCGTAAACCGGCGGCGGAACCAGGCGCGTTCATAGTTCCAGCCTGACAAAAAGCCCGGCACGGTGATGGTCTGCCTGTTATTCGAAGGGGGATAGTTGAGCGCGGCTACCTTCTGATACTCCCAAGTGCCACCCAGACCAATTTCGATTCGATCGGCTTGCGCCACACCCGGCCCGACCAACGCCGCCGCGAACGCCAGGATCGCCAGCCCGTCCTGAATCGCCCTTGTTTGTCCGAGGATGTTCATTGAGTTTGTATCTTGGCACAACAGTCGCCTGCCTTCGAGGTTTTTCCTTCCGGCTCGGGACGGATTTCACCGCATCGGAATGGGATCAAGCAAGGGCAACCAGCGGCCGCGGGTGGCTTCCAACTGATCAGGTCCGGAAGGAGCGGCCTGGGTGTGAAAACGGCAATCCATTGGGAATCAATGTCGGGCAGCTTCTGTCTTGTTTGGCACGGGGATGGCTAAGAGATGGGTACGAATATGAAAATGCAAGCCCCATACTCCAAGTTGAACCGGTCAGCGCGAGGCAAATACCGGATTACGATGAAGGATTTCAGCGCGCTTTCCTTCGACGTGATGGTTCAGGAAAACCCTGTCCAGGCGGGTCACTCGGCGGTCCGTGTCCTGCCACAACACGGTGGCGACGCCCATGCCCGAGCCGTTGCTCAGGCCTCGAGGAGCGAACAGGTTGAGGCGGGCGAGACGGACCCGGGCCATGCGGAGGCGGCGAAAGGACCCAAGGGGCGCCTGAAAGGCGCGCGAGTTTTGATCGTAGATGACACGGTCGGGGTGCGGGAGTCGCTGGCCAAGGTGCTGCGCATGGAGGGGTATGAGGTTGAAGTGGCAGCCGATGGAAGGGAGGCCTTGCAGAAGTACCAACCGGGCCGGACGGACCTGGTGCTGCTGGATCTGGACATGCCGGTGACCAATGGCTGGGAGGCCTTCGAGAAACTGATGGCCGCCAAGCCGGACCAGGCCGTCATCATTATAACCGGCAAGGCCGAGCCGGCCCGGTGGGGCCACGCAACCGGACCCGGGGTGCTGATCGAAAAACCGATAGACGTGCCCATCTTACTGTCCTGCATTCAGCAGGTATTGGGGGAATCCGGCTCGGGGCGCGAAGCGCGGATTGCGGTTCAGCGCACGCTGACGCGGCACACGCGGCCGTTGCCGGACGAGAACCGTTGGCAAGGGTTTCATCACGGCGGATTAAACGAGTAATCGCCGTGTCGCGGCGGCACTGGAATCCGCCATTCTTTGGGCAGCCGCCCGCCGCCGGCCCGCCGGTGGCCTAAAAAGCATCTTGCGGCTTGCGAGCCAGCCCTTCTGGCAGTATTGGGTAGCCACGCTCATTCCGCCCTCCCGCAGGGCAGTGGCGGAACCAGCGGGCAATGGAACTGCGAGAAGCCTATTTATTGCTGGCGCTGGGGCTGCCGTTCGTGGGCAGTCCCATTCTCGGCTTGGCGGGTCAGCGGCTGAAGTCATGGACGGGGTGGCTGGCGCTGGCCTTCGCCATGTTCAGCACGGGCGCATTGCTGGCGCTGGCGGCCGCTTTGGAGTGGCCGGCCAGGGCGGTCGTCGAGTGGAATTGGGTGCCGTCGCTCGGCCTGAATTTTTCGTTCGTCGTGGATGGGCTGTCCCTGTTCTTTGGATTGGTGGTGAGCGGCATGGGCTGTCTCATCATTTTTCACGCGATATTCTACCTGGGGCGGGAGGAGGAACATGCCGGCCGCTTCTATTCTTACCTGATGTTGTTCATGGGGGCGATGCTGGGCACGGTCTTTGCCAATCACCTGATCCTGCTGTTCATTTTCTGGGAGCTGACCGGCATCGCATCCTTCTTGCTGATCGGTTATTGGCATGGGGAATCGGACTCGCGGGTGGGGGCGAGGCAGGCGTTGCTGGTAACCGCCTCGACAGGGCTCGCGATGTTTGCGGGAATGGTTTTGCTGCAACAGTTATGCGGGAGCGGCAATATCGCCGAGCTGCTCTCCTCGGGCCTGTCCCGGGAGGCGGATCACACGGTGGTGACTGCCGCAATGGTTCTGGTGCTGGTGGGGGCGCTGGGCAAGTCAGCCCAGTTCCCGTTTCATTTCTGGCTGCCCAACGCGATGGCGGCGCCGACGCCCGTAAGCGCGTATCTGCACTCGGCGACGATGGTCAAACTGGGGGTGTTCTTGGTGGCGCGATTCTACCCGGTATTCGTGGGGCATGAATGGTGGGCGCCGTTGCTGGGGCTGATTGCTTTCTCGACCATGGCCCTCGGGGCGGTGCTGGCGCTGCTGTCGCACGATTTGAAAGCGATTCTCGCCTTTTCGACGGTGAGCCAGTTGGGGTATTTGATCGGCTACTACGGTCTGGGGCCGGCCAACGGGGTCGAATATGACTTTCTCCACATCCTGAATCACGTGTTTTACAAGGGGTGTTTGTTCATGGTGGTGGGCATTGTGGCGCACGCGGCGGGCATCCGGGATATTCGGCAGCTCGGAGGTTTGTTCCGACGTCTGCCGCTGCTGGGCGCCACTACGCTGGTTGCGGCGGCCACCATGGCGGGCATTCCGGGAACGACGGGCTTTCTCAGCAAGGAGATGATGCTGAAGGAAATTTTTGAAGCGATGCAGACCCACGACCTTCTCGGGCTCTATGCGGTCGCCTGCGTGGCGCTGACCTCGGTCGTCAAAGTGGCCTTTTCGGTCCGTTTGTTTGCCAACATTTTCCTGGGCCGCACACCCGAGCCGATCGAGCGGAATTTTCACGCGCCGGGAGTATGGATGCAACTGCCGCCGGCGCTGCTCGCGGGCGGGGCGCTGGTTTTGGGTCTTTTTCCGTCGCTGTTGGACGGGGTCTTCGGGGCGCTGGCGGTCGAGGGGCTGAACCGGCCCCGGCCCCTGGCCTTGTGGCATGGTTTTACGCGGGAACTGCTGGCCAGCACGGTGGTCGTCGCCCTGGGTTTCGGTTTGTACTGGTTTGGAAAAAGGACCGACTGGCGCTGGCATCACATCCCACGCTGGCTCCGATTTGACCTGGCCTTCGAGGCGGGGGTTGAAGGTTTAACGAAACTGGCCAAGGGGCTGACGGGGTGGTTGCGGTCGGACAAGCCGGCGGACCATCTGGCGGTGATTGTGACTTTTTTTGTGGTGACGGTCGGCGGGGGGCTCTGGTGGGAGGGCGGGGTGTGGAGCGGCCTGGAACTGGACTGGCGGCCGGTGGACCCCTTGCGGGGACTGACGTGCGGGCTGATTGCGCTGGCGGTGGTGGGGGTGGTGGGGTTGCGACGGTGGACGGCGCAACTGATTTCGCTGTCGGTGGCGGGATTTCTGACCTGTTTTTATTTCGTGCTCTACCGGGCGCCTGATTTGGCCTTGACGCAGATTTTGGTTGAAACGGTGACCCTGATCCTGGTGCTGCTGCTGCTGGCGCGGTTTCCCCGTTCGGCGCAGGCGGGCGAGGAGCGGCGCAAAGCGGTGCGGTTCCGGCGCGTGTTTCATATTCTGCTGGCGTTGAGCACGGGGGCGCTCGCGACGGCTTTGGTGCTGGTGGTCACTGCCCGCCCGCATCCGTCACCCATCGGCCCGGGTTTTCTGGAAAATACCATTCACCTCGCCAAAGGCAGCAACGCGGTCAACACGATACTGGTGGACTTCCGGGGGTTTGACACCCTGGGCGAAATCACCGTGCTGGTGATCGCGGCGCTGGGCTGCCTCGGGCTGCTCATGCGCTACAAGCGCACGCCGGAGGAGTACCGGCAGGGACCGCATGGTCCGCCCGGCTTTGGGGTCGAGGCAAGGCGAAAGGAATGAGATGACAGGCCCGCAATCGTACATTTTCAAGGCGGTCGTTCGATTTTTATTTTTCCTGATTAACGTGTTTGCGCTCTACTTGCTCTTGCGCGGCCACAACCTGCCGGGCGGGGGCTTCATTGCGGGGCTGGCGACGGCCATCTCACTCATCCTGCTCAGTCTGGCTGTGGGCTTGGAGGAGTTGCACGGCGTATTGCGATTCGACCCCGTGCGGTTGGCGGGGTGGGGGTTGCTGCTGGCGGCATTAACGGGAACCGCGGCGGCGGTGGCGGGGCATCCTTTCCTGGAACACTTTGATGCGCACTTCCAGAACGTGCTGCTGGTGGGCGAGGTGCATGCGGGGACTCCGCTGCTGTTTGATGCTGGCGTTTACCTGGTCGTGGTGGGCGTCAGCTCCAAGATTTTATTTGTGTTGGGCAAATCCACGCAGCGCCTGCGCGCGTTGGTTGCCGAGGATGAAGCGCGGTACAGCTCGCCGGTGGAACAGCCGATTGAGGACGACCCCGCTTCCGTGTCCGGCAACCGCCCCGAACCTGGGAGACCCCATGCAACTTGAGACTGCCTTGCTGGTCGGCGTGATGTTCACCGTGGCCACCTACCTGGTGCTGCAACGGAGCTTCGTAAAGATTCTGTTCGGGTTTCTGATTTTAACCAACGCGGCCAACCTGGTCGTATTGGCGATGTCCGGCCGGCCGGACGGAAAGAGCCCGCCGGTGGTGCTGGAGGGAGGGACGGCGATGGTGGATCCGCTGCCGCAAGCGTTGATTCTCACGGCAATCGTCATTGGCTTTGGTGTGGCTGCGTACCTGGTGTTTCTGCTCTACCGTTTGTTCTTGGATCATCGAACGACCAACGCGGCAGAACTATATGAGGAGAACGACCGGGCATAGCCTGCGGGGATGAGCATGAATTGGCCCATCGCCCCAATCCTGCCGCCGCTGTTGACGGCGCTGGCCCTCCTGTTTTGGGGAAGGCCGGGGGTCGGGCGGCGCTGGTTTGTGGGGCTCTCGGCGGCGGGGCAGTTGGGGGTGGCGCTCTTCCTGGTAAAGGAGACGCTATTGGGGCGGACTTTGGTGCTGGGTTTGGGCGCCTGGCCGGCAAAGTTCGGGATTGTGCTGGTTGTGGATCTGCTTTCCGCCCTGATGGTGACCCTCTCCTCCCTGGTGACGCTGGCGACGGTGTTGTACGGATTTGCCGAGGGGCCGATCCGGCGGGAGCATCCGCTGCGAGCCACCCTCACGCAGTTCCTGGTGATGGGGATCAACTTGAGTTTTTGCACGGGGGATTTGTTCAATCTGTTTGTGGCGTTCGAAATCATGCTGATTGCCTCCTACGCCTTGTTGACGCTCGAGGCGGACGATTGGGATGTGAAGCATGCGTTTCCGTATGTGGCAATCAATCTGTTTGGCAGCGCGCTCTTCATCAGCGCCTGCGGTCTGGCATACATGCTGTTCGGCACGCTGAACTTTGCGGAAATCTCGGTGCGGGCGGCGCCCTTGGCGGCCGACGGGCGGCTGCGGATTCTGGCCTTGGTGTTCATCGTTGTTTTTGGAATCAAGGCGGGCCTGTTTCCGCTGTATTACTGGCTTCCCAACAGCTATCCCACCCTCCCTTCGCCCACGGCGGCGTTGTTCGCGGGCATGTTGACCAAGGTTGGGGTTTACGTTCTGTTGCGCGTCTTCGGAACGGTTCTGCCGCATGACTTGACGTTAGCTCACAGCCTGCTGGCATGGCTAGCGGGTGCCACCATGGTCCTAGCCGTGCTGGGAGCGATTTCGCGGAACTTTATTCGCGGCATCCTCTCGTTCCACATTCTAAGCCAGATTGGGTTTATGGTTCTGGCCATCGGGTTTTTCACGCCGCTGTCCCTGGCGGCCTGCATTTTATACGTTATTCACCACATCGTGGTGAAGTCGTCCCTGTTTCTCATCGGTGGCGTTGCCTTTTTACTGAACGGCACGGATGATCTCGAGCGGATGGGTAATTTGTGGAGACGGACCCCGTGGCTGGGGGTCCTGTTCCTGTTCCAGGCCTTGTCGCTGGCGGGCATTCCTCCGTTGAGCGGGTTTTGGGGCAAGTATCTCATTGTGGTTGTGGGGCTGCAGCAAGGGCAATACTGGCTGGTGGTCGCTTCGATTGTCGCCAGCATTTTAACGTTGTTCAGCATGCTGAAGATCTGGAACGCGAGTTTTTGGGCGGAATCGGCCGCGGTTCCGGTCCGCACGGAGGATCGGCGGTGGCGGGGCATGACGGCCGTGGTGGCAGGGCTTGCCGCCGTTTCGCTGGCAGTTGGTTTGGGCGCGGAAGCCTTCGTGCAAATCGCGATCCAGGCGGCTGAACAATTGCGGGATCAGGCGGGTTATGCGCAGGTGGTGCTGGGGTACCTGGGCAAGGCCGGGGGAGGGGCGGCGCCATGAAGTCGTTCGCGCTCAACCTGCTCATCGCCGTCATTTGGCTGCTGCTGAACGCGGAGCCCTCCGTGGGCGTTTTTGTCCTGGGCTTTCTGCTCGGATTCGTGCTGCTGGCCCTGTTTCGCGGGGTTTTGGGCAGCGGCGATTACATTCGCCGGATTTATGCCCTGGGCCGTTTTCTGCTGGTTTTTGCCTCGGAGTTTCTGGCAGCCAACCTCAACATGGTCTGGATTGTCCTGTTTCGGGCCAAAGAATCGCTTGATCCGAACTTTATGACCTACGACGTGACGGGCCTGAAGCCTTTCGAGATTCTGTTGCTGTCCTACTGCATCTCGCTCACTCCGGGCTCGACGACGGTGGAGGTGAGCGACGATTTCAAAACCCTGGTGCTCCATACGCTGGACGTGCGCGACGCCGAGGCGGTTCGAGCCCGGCTCGACCGCGTGCTGAAGCGGGGGCTTCTCAGCTTTACCCGATAATGAGCACCGTGCTGTCCATCGCCTTTTCGATACTGACGCTGGCCATTTTGTTGGGGCTGGTTCGGCTGGCGCGCGGGCCGACAGTGATTGACCGGATCATGGCCTTTGACCTGATCACCACCTCTGCGGTGGGAATGATTGTGCTGCTTTCGATCCAGTGGCGGACGGCGCTGTATGTGGAATTGATTCTCATTTTTTCCTTGCTGGGCTTTTTCGGCACGGTGGCGTTCGTGTATTACCTGAGCCGCACGCAGGATTTGGAAAGCGGCACCCGGCCGCCCACTTTGGCCAAACCCGAATCCGAGACCCCTTTCGAAGATGACTGAGCTTCTGACTGCCATTCTGGTTCTGAGCGGGGCCTTGCTCATTCTTGCCTCCGCCATTGGCGTGCTGCGCCTGCCCGATGTGCTGTGCCGTTCGCACGCGGTCGCCAAGGCGCTGACGCTGGGCATTTTTCTAATGCTTCTCGGCTTGTGGGTGGCGCAGGGCGAGAAACAGACCACGCTGAAGATTCTGCTGGCGGTTTTCTTTCAGGTGGTGACCATCCCCGTGGGCAGCCATCTGGTCGCCTTGCTGGCCTTCCGCAGGGACATTCCGCGATGGCGGCACCGCCCCATGGATGATCACCGCTTGAAGAAACCGGAGTGAATCACGCCGGACGCCGCCGGGGTCGTTGGAAACGGCGCTGGTGGTCCCGCGCGTGGTGGCGGAAGTATTCCAGTGCCCTCGGGCGGATTTGTCGGTAAACCCCGCGCAAGAGGAGGTACACCGTCAGGCCGGCGATCAGACTGTTGACGACCGCGCCCAAGGTAAAGGTTTGCCCCCAAACCAGCGCCTTGATGGTCTTCTCGGTTACATCCTCCAAGCCCTCGATCACGACGGGGGGCCGTGCAAAAAGGCTGCCGGTGCGCAGGTTCAGGTAAAAGAGCGCCGGCCAGAAGAATGAAAGCGTTGCGCCCCCGACGAGGCCGGCAACGCCGTTGCCTCCCAGCAGCTTGGCCACAAATCCCGACACGAGCACTCCAAAACCGAAGGTTGGAAAGAAATTGATCACCAGCCCGAGAGCAAAACCCCGCGCCACCCGTTCGCTCTGACCGCGAATGCGCAACAACCGAATCAGATTGTAGAGAAGGCAACGCTCCAGCGCCAGCCCAAGCCGTTTTATCATTGCCGCTCATGTTCCGCGGTTTGGCGCTGGCGCTCAAGCCAATCCGCCGGCAAGCCCCCTCCCCGAACGAGTTATCAGAGAACCCGTCGCGGGCGTCACCCATGACGCTCCGACTCAGGGTTCGCGAAGATCGTTGGCGGATAGAATCTGGGCTCGGAACTGTTTTTGGCTGGGGTCTTTGAGTTGTTTGCACGGCTTGCCGCCGATGGGAACATTGCCATCGTCGCTGACAATCAGGAGTTCATCCTGTTCGGGGGTGGCGCCGGGGAAACGGGCCAGGGCTTCGGGATTGAATCCTTTGAGCGGCGGACAGTTCAGCAAACGTGGCGCGATTTCCGATCCGTTCCACAAAAAGAGTTCGGAGCGGCCTTTGCCGTCGTAAGAGCCGGCGACGAGCACGTACTGTGAGCCCCAGTCGGTGATGCTGCGAATGCCCCGGCCGCCCAAAGGCAGTAGGACAGGGTCGCCCAGTTTGGCGCGCGCGCCGTGGATGACTGCGGCAGGATTCAGCAGCGGGATTAACAAGGCGCCCTCCTTGCGAATGGGGTTGCGAAAGCCAATCCAAAGATGGCCGTCTGGACTTGGCGCCAGGCCTTCGATATTGAGCGCGCCGGCGTTTTTGGGGGGGAGTTGGGCGGCTGCGGCGAAGTTGAAACGGGTGAACCGCGGATCGGCAGTCAGATCCTGAACCAGTTGGGTGTACGGCCGGCCTACGGGAGCCAGGCGCGGCACGCCGTTGCTCACGCTGGTCTGGGTGGCAAAAAAACGACGGCGGCTGGGTCTCCGCTTGCCGTCGGCATTTTGGCCGTGCGAGGTGATCCAATACACCAGGTTGCCAATTCGCGCGGCGGCTTCGAGATCGGCCTCAGGGTGCTGGGGGTCGCTCTGAAGAAAAGGTGACAGATTCAGCGAGGCTACCGGCAAGGAACCACCCTCGCGGTGATAAACACGCAGAACATTGTCTTCGTCGTCACCCACGACGAAAAAACCGGCGTCCAGGGTTTCCGCGGCAGACGCGTCGCAGAGGCCGTGGTAAACCCGAACCGAGTGGTCCGCCGCCGAAAGCTGCGGAGGGTGGATCAGAAGGAAGACAGCGGCTGCGACCAGCCATGCGGTTCGCGCCAGCTCGCGCAGCCCGGTTGACGGGCGGCTCCGGAGGAGACTCGACAAGTCATGCATCAGTCAAACGGCTCACGGCCGCTGGAGGCGGAAATACAGGCTCGAGGCGGAAGCTAGCGGGACGACCGCCGCATTGGTGTTGAGCGGAATGGGCAGAGGATTCCAGGGCCCCCCGAACGGATTGGTCGCGCTGAGCAGAAGCCAGCCGGGGTAGTCCCAACGGAGCAGCACATTGGTTCCCTCAACGATGGGCGGACGCAGGCATTGGCGGCTTCCGACACCCGGCGGAACGCAGGGCAGGGTGCCCAGGCCCCAATAGTAGCAAACGGTATAGCTGCCGCTGGCGGGGATATCCACCGCTTGCCATTCCAAGCCGGCTCCATTGTCAATATATTCCGCGTTGGTCGTGTTGGCAAAGTGCAGCCCGTCTCCGATTGTGATCCAAATGAGGCCGTAGAGGTCCTCTTGGTAAGAGGTTGGCAGGGGACTGTCGGGAGCCGCCTGCAGAAACAAAAAGAAACTGCGGTCCGTGGTGGTGCCGCCCACCGCCACGCGCTCGCAGTCGGTGTTCAGGTGGCTGAGGCTTTTGTCATCACCCGCGAGGTAGATATCCGCCGCGGCAAAGAGGTCCACGGCGAGGTTGGTGGAGTTTTGGTTGACGACGGTGTTGCGGACCAGGATCCAGGAGTCGCCGGGAACGTAGGCGACGACCTGGGTGACGGTGAGGGAAACGCCACTGAGGTCCTCGCGGTTATCCATCACGGTCGTCACGACCAGGCCGTCCGGGCTGGACTGCTGGGAGATGGGATGAAACGGAAAGGCCCTCAAGGAAGTGGCCGCCGACTGAGTGTGGCGCATGTAATCCATGCCGACCACGATGCCGTTGTTTCTTATGAAAAACCCACTATCCGCGGGGGCCACCATGTTGGGAAAAAAGTGGCCGGTTAGCCCAAAGCTTTGGTGCTCGAGTTGCAGCGAGCCGTCCACGCCAACGGTGATGCGGGTGATGGGGCCATCGGGATTGATGATTTCTGTATTTGGGAAGCCCTGCGACAGACTGGTTCGGCAAACTGCGCCGGCCAGGGCAAGGATCATGCTCCCCCACCTCATCAGACGCCCGCAAGAAAGGCACGACGCTGTCATGACGCGTCACCCGGAAAAAGAAGCTGATTCTTACTCATACACACTCGCTTTTCAGCGACCTTAATCATTCTGCAGAAAAGGTGACATTTGTCGAGCAAAAGCGCGCCGCACTACGGGGATCAGGCAACCCGGTGGAGGAGCTTCTGAAACCGGGCCCGGTTATAGCGCTGGGCGAGGATGCACGGCAGATTTGAGCTAACGGCGTAAGCCACCATAACCAGATCGGCCCACCACGGGTTCCAGAGAAAGAACAGCGGCGCAAAGCCCATGGCCGCCCAGTGGCAAAGTTCGCCGCGCCAGGTTTCGCGCACGAACAATTGAACGTAAGCCGGGTCCCGTCCCCCCAGGTGCCCTTTGGGAAAACCGCCGGCAAACCAGCGCGCCCCGTCTGGCAAACGGTTCTTCCACCGCTTGATTCCAACCACACGCTCGTAAAAGCGTCCGTTTTGCTCCCAGGCACAAGCGGCGGGCGGGTTGCTGAACCAGGCCGCCGGCATTCGCGTGAACAGCCAGGCCAGCCCTAATTGAATCACCGGCCAACCACCAAGGTTCAGGACGATGATCCATTCGATTGGCAAATCAATCCGCAACGATTTCCCTCCCTTTCCATCGCACCTTTTTGCCGGAGCGCAGGACCGACCACGCGAAGAGGATGAAGAAAAACATCAAGGCAACCGGATACAGCGCCGCGGTGTACCAGCGGAAGGACCCGATCTGCCGGCCAAACCAGCCAACCTGGCCCGCACACAGGAGATAGACCGCCGCCCAGGCCGGCCAATCCCCGGAAATCACCCCGCCCAAGGGCGCCAGCATCAGGCCGATCATCCATCCCACAAGCAGAAGCAAAGTTCCACGCGGGGTCTTGCCCGCACCGGAGGCGAATCCCTTGGTCCAGCCTTGTATCAGCTCTCTCATCCCGTTGGGATACATGCGAAAGGACAGTATGCCGCGACCGGCCGCACTTCGCACGCAGATACCGGCCGCTCGGAACTGAGCCGCGAGGCTGAAGTTCTCGAGGATTCGCCCTCGAACCGCGTCGTGTCCGCCAACGCGCCAATAACTCTGCCGGTCCACCAGCAACATCTGCCCGAACAATCCATCCGGAACGGTGCCTGCAACCATGTTGAGATTGAAAAAGAGGGACAAATGCTCGTACAAACGCTCGACGGCATGGTAAGGCCCGGCGGAGAAGGCGCCGCCGACATATGCAGACAGGGCCTTTTCCAGTCCCGAGGGTTCGAACCAGGTATCTGCATCCACGAAAAGCAGCCACTCGCCAGCGGCGGCCTTTGCGCCCTGATGGCAGGCCCAGGTTTTTCCACGCCAGCCCGGCGGCAAGGGGGCTGAAGCCAAAACCTTTGCTCCCAGTTCCCGGGCGACGTGCGCCGTCCGATCCGTCGAGCCGTCGTCCACCACGATGATTTCGCGCGGAGCAAGGGATTGGCTGGTCAGGGAGCGCAGGAGACGCGGGAGATTATGTTCCTCGTTGCGGGCGGGAATGATCACACTTACGCTGAAATTGGAGGGTGAGGCGGCTTTTGAAGGCCGGGGTCGGAGGCGGGCGGCCAAGGCAAACCCAGCCGCCCACAGCCCCAGGGTCACGAGCAACAGAATCAACGCCGGTCCCATGGCCCTGTTCCGGTTTGGGGACCCCTCTGGCCGGTTACGCGGGCCAGTCCCGCCTGCGCCTCGTGGTCGGCGGGATGGAGCAGCAACGCTTTGCGGAAGTATTGTTCCGCCTCGGTTTGCTGGCCGAGCCCTTCGTACACGCGGCCGATAAAGGTGAGATCGGAACTGTAACCCCATCTCGGGTCCAGCGGTCCGGCCGGCTGCCGGGCCTCGGCTGCAAACCACTTTTCCGCAGCCTGCAACGTGGCAAGCGCCTCGCGCAGCGCCGGCGGTTTTTTGGCGGTGCTGAACTGGCACGTTCCCATTAGGTAAAGCACGCGAGGGTTTTCAGGGCCGCAAGCCAGCGCCCTGTCGCGATGCTTCTGGACGCGGGGTCCAAAACGGACCGCTCGCATCAGGTTGCCGCCAATTCGCATGCCGTAGAGCGTGCCAAGTAGAGCGTGGCTTTCAGCGTGGCGGTCGTCGAGCTTTACCGCGGTGTTGAGAGCCGCCAAGGCCGCGTCCATGGCCGCCTCTGCGGCGGCCTGGTTGGCGCGCGTGGCCCCCTGCGACCGCAGTTGAAGCATCTGATGAAAGTGCGCCGTCCCCAGCCAGTAAAAATAAAGGCTGCGGGTGGGGTCGTTGCTGGTCGCCTGGCGGAATTGGTCAGCCGCAGACTTGAAGCGGTCGCCATCCCACGCGCGGTAGGCCGCGTTGAACTCCGTCACCCCGGCCCGGGCGAGGGATTCCGCGAGGTCCTGCGCGGAAGCCAGAACGCCGATTGTCAATATCCCTGCGGTCAGCCAAAGCCTCATGTCCCGGTTAGCGTCTCGCCATGCGCTCGCGGGCGGCCTCGAGAATGCGGCGTTCGCGCTCTGTCAGGCTCTGAATCCCGTGTGCGGAGATCTTGTCGAGAATAGGGTCCACTTCCTTGCTGAGGAATTCCTCTGGGGGCAGGTCATCGGTGATGACCGGCTTGGCGCGGTTCCAAGTTGACCCTCTGCCCGGGATAACCCTCACCATCGGTTTGGCCGGGCGTGTCCGGGCGGTCCTGGACCAGGTCCAATCCCAGTGCATTGCGTAGCGGATAAAGAACACTCCAAAGACCATGCCGCCCAAGTGCGCGGCATGAGCAATGTTGTCGCCGGGAGACAGAATGCCAAGCAGCGCCAGAACACCGCAAATGAGCAGCAAGTACTTGGCCCGCATGGGGATAATGAAGAACAACAACAGCAGACGGTCGGGAAAGAGAACCGCAAACGCGGCCGCCAGGCCGAACGCAGCCGCCGAGGCTCCGACAACGGCCCCACCAAACCCGCCGCCAATAAGCACCCCCATGAGGATTTGGAACATTCCGCCAAGAATCCCGCTGGCGAGGTAGAGCACGAGAAAGCGTTTGAGGCCGAGGGCATCCTCGACGTCGCGACCAAAGACGTAAATGGCCCAGCAATTGAAAAGAAGATGGAGGACCCCGGCGTGCATGAACTGGTAGGTCAGCAACTGCCAAAGGTAGCCATGTTGCATCCCCCACAAGCTCAAGGCCAGATAACGATCGAGATCGTGGGCGGTGAAACGATAGAGCACCCACTGAAGTAAAAAACAGACCACATTGACAATCAGCAGGGTGACGGTCGCCGAACGGCGGCCATCAAAGGGCGATTGTCGCATATAGTAGCGGTCCTCGAGCATACAAGACTCTCTGATGCAACGTAGTCGTGGCTGGGGGTTTTTTCAAACCTGTACTTTGGATTTAAGCATGCTTTAGCCGAGGGGGCACCTGCTGCCGTTCCTGGAATTCAAGCTGGCAGGCCGGGCGTGACAGGGCTGGGTCACCCGGTGCATCGGCTTGCGGTTACTCCTCGGGCTGGTCGGCTTCGAGGAAGCCATTGAGGTGGCGGAGCCGCGTGGGGTGGCGCATTTTGCGGAGGGCCTTGGCTTCGATCTGGCGAATGCGCTCCCGGGTGACGCGAAACTGGCGTCCGACTTCCTCGAGGGTGCGTGCCTGGCCATCGCCGAAGCCGAAGCGCAATTCCAACACCTGCCGCTCGCGTTCGCTGAGGCTGGACAAAACGCCGGAGAGCTTGTCTTTGAGGAGGCTGAAGCTGGTGACCTCGACCGGATTTTCCGAGTTTTTGTCCTCGATAAAATCGCCAAAGTCGGCGTTCTCGCCATCGCCGACCGGTG
>CAZVYG010000057.1:0-34578 GCA_964631605.1 uncultured Verrucomicrobiota bacterium | reverse complement strand
CCAATTCGGAACAAAGACGGCACTCCCTACGACGGCACTGCGGGACGTAACAGGTATCTGCGGCAGCGGGCGCGGGCGAAGGACCAGCCCTTCTTCCTCTGCTTGGCCTACAACGCGCCGCATTTCCCCATCGAACCACCCGCGGATTGGCTGGCCAAAGTGAAGGCCCGCGCGCCGGAGTTGGAGGAGAAGCGCGCGAAGAACGTGGCCTTCGTCGAGCACCTCGATGACGGCATCGGGCGCGTGCTGGCGGTATTAGAGGAGACGGGGCTGAAGAAGAATACTGTGGTCGTCTTTGCCTCGGACAACGGGGGCTCGCTTCCGCACGCCCAAAGCAACCAGCCGTGGCGGGGCGGCAAGCAGGACCACTACGACGGCGGGTTGCGCGTGCCCTTCATGGTGCGCTGGCCGGCGGCGATCAAAGCCGGTGCGCGCAGCGATTACGCCGGACTGAACTTCGACCTGTTCCCCACCTTCCTGGAACTGGCCGGGGTCAAGCCACCCGCCGATCTGGACGCCGTCAGTCTCGTTCCCGTGCTGAAGGGCGGCCGTGACGAAACCCCGCGCGCACTCTATTTTGTCCGGCGCGAAGGCGGCGCGACCTACGCCGGCAAGAGCTACGAGGCGATCATTTGCGGCGACTGGAAGCTGATGCAGAACGATCCGTTTCGCCCGCTCGAGCTTTATCATCTCAAGACCGATCCGCAGGAAAAAACCAACCTCGCGGCCGGCAACAAGGAAATGGTCAACGACCTCGTCGCCGCGTTGCGCCGCCATATCCAGCGCGGCGGCGCGACGGCGTGGCAGAAGGCCCCGCCCGTCGTGGATGAATCTCGGATCAGCCATGCGCGCTAGGGTCTCCAGTTTTAACCCGCGGCCGATGAGCCCGCCCGGCCGTTGACGTGGTGGCACTGGCTGGACGGCAGCGTCACCCGCGAGGGGATCACCGCCGACCTGGAGGCCATCCAGCGCGCGGGCCTGGGCGGCGACGGACGCGCAGGGGCCGGCGGTGTTTGACGCGGTGGTGGGGAAGCCGCAGACCAAGGAGGACTTCTACCGCGACATCGCTCTCATCGCGTTTCCCCTGCCGCAGGGCGGGCCGCTGACCGGCACGACGCTGCGCGGCACGCTCCCGCCGGTGGAACTGGCGAAGCTTGCCGATAGCAGGCCGCAAACGAAGGCGGAGTTTCCCGCCGGCGACAACCGCGTCGAGTTCGTTTTCACTGAGCCGCGCACGGTGCGTTCGGTCGTCTGCCGCAACGCCGCGCGGCACAAGTGGGAGGAGGATTTTCCGATTACGATGGAAGTTTCGGCCAACGGCCAGAGCTTCCGGCGCGTCAGCACGTTCACGGCCAACTGGGACATGCAGCACGGCGGCGCGACGGTGCTCGGTCCGCGTCCGCAGCAGTCACCGAGCCTGCAGGACCTCGGGGCGGGCGACGCGAGGGTGCGGGCGCTGGCGGCGGAGTTGTGGAACGGCCGCGTTCACAGCGGGGTGCCCTTTACGGAACTGTTCCGGCGCATCAACCTTCCGCCGGACGTCGAGTGGCGCGCGTCCACGCCGCGTGCGGAGCTGCTCTGGGTTCATCGGCGCGTGGGTGAGGCGGAGGTTTATTTCGTTTCGAATCAACGCGACCGCACCGAGGAGGTCGCGGCAACCTTCCGCGTGGCCGGCAAGACCCCGGAATGGTGGGACCCGGCAACCGGCGCTTGTCGCGCGCTGCCGGAGTATCATGAGCACGCAGGCCGGATCACCGTGCCCTTGCGGCTGGACCCCTGCGGTTCGGGGTTCGTCGTATTCCGCGGCCAGCGCGCTGCCGCCCGCAGCCGGAACTGGCCGGAGTTCAGGGAGACGCAGGCAATTGCCGGCCCGTGGCAGGTGAGCTTCCCGCCGAACCTTGGCGCGCCCGCGGCAGTCAGGCTGGAAAAACTGCATTCGCTTGCGGAACACAGCGAGCCCGGCATCCGCTTCTTCTCCGGCACGGCGACGTATGCCTGCACTTTTACGGTGGCCGCAGTCCAATCCCAGACCTTTCTGAATCTCGGCGACGTGCAGGTGATCGCCCACGTCCGCCTCAATGGCCGCGACCTCGGCATCCTTTGGAAACCGCCGTTCCGCCTCGAGGTGACTGACGCGCTCAAACCCGGCGCAAACGAACTCGAAGTCCAAATGAAGCGGGCAGCGAAATTAACGGGGTTGGCGTCGGCCCATGCCGACGGCGTGGGCAGCAGCGCTGGCCGCTTCAGCATGCTTCTGACGCCATTCCCTGGGAGACTTGCCGAAGGCCTGGCGGAAACGGCGGTCGAAATAGCTCTGGTCCGAAAAGCCGCATTTGGCCGCTATCTCCGCGATGGTCAGGTCCGTCTCCCGCAGTTGCCGCAAGGCATTCATGATCCGCACCCGCGTCACGTGTCCAATGAAGGTCATCCCCGAAACCTTCTTGAAGACCTTCATGAACTGCGCCTGGCTCATGAACGCCAACTGCGCCGCCCGGCTCACGCTGATGCGCTCCGCAAAGTGCTCCCGCACATACTCGAAGAGTCGCGCCAGCCGCTCCGCCTGCTGCCGATGCCGCAAATACTCCGAACGCAGCACTTCCGAGGCCTGAAACCGGCGCGTGAGCTGATAAAGAATCTGCAGAAAGCTGACCTTGCATCCGGCCTGAGTGCAGGGTGAGACACTGGAGCGGAAATAACGGGCGATCAAGTCGGCCAAGGCGAGGTAAACGGGGCCAGCGAGGGGGTCGGTGGCGTGCAGCACATGGGGATGGCCTTCACGCTTAGCGTAGAAGGGAATCAGGAACGCATAGTCGCAGGAGGGCGAGCCTGACCCGTAAACGAACTCAGGCATGAAACGAATGGAGATCAGGCGAGCCTTGAAGCCGGGGAAGTCCTCCAGATTATGGAGCTTGAGATTGTCCACAACCAGAAGGTCACCCGGCTGGAGTTCGACGGATTGCTCGCCCATTCGCATGCGCACAGGGCCGTCCAGGGGCATCACCAGTTCGAGCGCCTCATGCCAATTGGAAATCGGGTTGTACTGACGGGAGGACACCTGAAAAAGATTGATGCGGAAGGGAAACTCGGGGTCGAGTTGAGGCCTATAGCGCTGTCGGTCATCCAACTGCCGCGCAATCTCACTGTGCGGAGTAAATCGCAGCCCGCGGCAGGCTCGGAGCAACGTTTCATAAGGCTGGGGCCCCGCTTTTGAAGCGGGCGTGTTGGTTTTCCCGCCCGCCGCCGTTGAGGCATCTGCTTTTCTTCGCTTCCTTTCCATGGCGGTGGATGCCGTGCCGGGCCTGCTGGTTATTCGGGGGGGAGAAATGAACCGCCGCCGTTGGAGAGGAAAACACAGAAATCAAGCTGGGTTTTCAGACTGTGCTGAATCAGTTGTGTTTTCACTGGTCTGCGTTTTCATCATTAAACCACCCCGAGGCTCCAGCGTCCAGCCCGGAGTGAGGCCCTGGAGCCCGGGTTACGACACAGTTTCGGAGCTTCGATTGGGGCCGGGCGGTCTGTTCGCCCCGTATCAAGACAAGACTCCCTCGCATCTCTGGTTCCGCGAACCAGAGGCAGATCGGAGGGCGAGGGCGCGAGGGTTTCGTCCCAGTTTATGATGGGATTTTACTATCGCCAGGGGGGGATGCCACCCAATGTTGGTGGCGTCCGACCTGCGGAAGCAGGCTGCCGCAGCGGAGAGGAAGGGGCTGGAGTGCATCCTGAAAACGCAATTCAAGTATAACGGGAGGCTGACCGTCTGGGGCCAGCAGCATGATCACAAGACGCTGCAGCCCGTGGGCGCGCGCAAATGGGAGCTGGCGTCGCTCTGCGCCGGGGAGAGTGTTGGCGTGGTGGAATACCTGATGGGCTATGAGAATCCGGAGCCCCGGCTCCAGGAGGCGATCCAGAGTGCCGTCAAGTGGTTCGACGACGTCAAGCTCAAGGGGATTCGGATCGAGCGCCGGCCGCTGGAGAAGCCCTATCGCGTTAACCGGCGCATTGTCACGGCGGATGTCGTGGAGGTCAAGGACTCGGCAGCCCCGCCGATCTGGGCGCGTTTCTATGATCTGGAGCAGATGAGGCCGCTGTTCGTGCAACGCACCGGCGAGATTCTGGAGCGGTTCGACCAAATCGTGCAGGAGCGGCGGGACGGCTATGACTGGTATGGCTATTGGCCTGCGGAACTATTGAAGGACAAATACCCGGCCTGGCAGAAGAAATGGGCGCCTCGTCGCCATGTCCTTGAGCGGTAACGGGCACGCTGTGCCCGCGCTGAACCGAGAAGGCTCAGGGGCCAGCTCCGCCGCTCACCCGCACGAGACAACCGTTCTGCCAGCCGCCCTTGCAACGGCCTTGCACTTGCCATTCCCCGCGCCGTTGTCGAGCAAGCGCCGGGCTTCGGCCAACCCGGTGTGGCCGACCTGCAAGACGGGCACCCGCGTCTGGTGTTTGATTTGGGCGAGGCTGACCTGGCCCAAAGCGAGCACATCCACCGAGCGCGCCAGGCGGTCCATCTCTTCGCGGACAAGCTCATCGTGCCGGTCGAGTTCGCCTTTCTGAAGATGCTCGAAGGCCCTTTCGTTCAGGGCAATCTTGATCTCAATGGACTTCCCCGCTTCTTCCGCGGCGCGCTTCAACTGACGCACCGTCGCCGCGGGGCTGGTCGGCACCGTGGCCACGATGCCTATCCGGCGGCCAAGCTTGACCGCTTCGCGGGCCATCGGCTCGTCAATGTTGAAGACCGGTATGGACGCGTAATAGCGCGCCGCGCGGATGGCTTCGCCGACGGTAGTGCAGGAACACATGGCCACATCCGCACCCATGGCCTCGGCGGCCAGCACGTAAAACTGTATGCGTTTGAGCACCGCCGGAGTCGCGCCGCCGTTGACGAGCGACTCCGCCAGCAGCGAATCGTCCATGATGTTAAACACGCGCACGTCCGGGTTGCGCCTGAGCCAGGGAGTGACAAACGGCTCGATGACCGCTTTGTCGTACCAGCTAACGGTATGAATCAGGGCCAGAGTCTTGGTTTTCATAATATCCAGCTACTTCCGCACCAGAAGCTCCCGGGGGCCGTGTGAACTCTTGCCCAGCGGCTTCAGGCCAATGATTTCCCGGGCCCGTTCCGCGGGTACGACCCGGAACCCGGCCTTTTCCGCCTGCCGGACGGCGTCCTCAACCAATTCCACATTCGTCCGGGCACGCCGGCCGTCACTCAGGAATGGGCTGTCCTCATACCCGACTCGCAGGTGGCCTCCCAGGTCCATCACTCTCCGCAAATCCGCCGCGCCTTTCTGATGGTGGCGCACGCAGAACCAAATCGCCTCCGGCGGCAGATGACCGACAAACAGCTGGAGATAACGGTCCGTGTAGGGCAACGCGTTGGGGACATCGAATACAAACTCGAACACGTACGGCCGCGAGATTTCACCGTCTTCGAGCAGCCGTTGGAAATTAGCCAGGTGGGAGAGGTCGAAGACTGGCATGATCGGGGTGATGCGGTGTTCCCGGAGTTTGCGGGCGTAAAAGCGGATGTCTTCGTAGCGGTTCTGGTAAACGCCGTCGAACATGTTGATCGAGCCGAGGTTGAGCGTGCCCAACTCGACTTCCGGCACCGTGAGGGTGGCGCAACGCTGTTCCGGCGTGTGTTCCGGTGCGCCGCCGGTCGAGCCTTCGATGATCATGGGGCAGGCCGCGCGAATCTGCTTCACTTGCCGGGCGAAGAGCGCCGGGTCCGCGCTCTGCAAATGGTTCTCATCGCGCGCGTGCAAATGCACGATCGCCGCCCCGGCGGCCTCGCACCGGATCGCTTCGGCCGCGACATCCAGCCGCCCGGGATATTTCTCCTCCTGCTTCTCGCCCGGCACCGGGGCCAGGGCGACGATCAATTCAGCCTTCATTGCCAATAATCTATGCCCGAGGCAACCGGGCGGCATAGCAGGAATCTATCTTTAACTTGGACGAAATTCGCCGAAGGTTGAGCAAGACCCCCGCCGCAACAAGACCCGGAAATGGAACCGACAACGGTTTCGACACAGGTCTTGATTGGAGGCTCGACATGCGAGTGAAAATGTCCGAACTCCAGGGCCGGTGCCGCCGCGAATGCGAAGCGGACCACGGGTCCAACTGGGTCCCGGCAAGGAGAGCGCGGCGCGGACGCAGGCCTGCCGGCGCCGTGCGGATTCTGTGCAAAACTTTGATAGTATCGTTCTAGTTCCGCGGGGTCCTCTGTGACAGATTATGGGCATGAATCGGAACACTCGTGCCGGTGTTTTAACCTGCAGGCAGCGTGTCTGCTTCGCCCCAGCCTCCACCACTGTCAGGAATCCCATTATGAATCCCATTGCTGACACCCGCATTGCGAGAAAATGCGCCTTCACGCTGATTGAGCTGCTGGTCGTCATCGCCATCATCGCCATCCTGGCGGCGATGCTGTTGCCAGCGCTGAGTCGGGCCAAATACAAGGCGCAAGGCATTTCGTGCATGAGCAACAACAAGCAGCTTGTCCTCGGGTACATCATGTGGGCGTTGGATAACAATGATCGCTGCCTTTACAGTTGGCCGGGCACCGATCCCAATGGTGTGCCCGCCTGGTGCAACGGCTGGATTCGCGATAATCCGGACGCAACCGACGAGACGATCACGCGCAACAGCCCCACGTTTACTTATCTGCCCTCCGTGGACGTGTTCCGCTGCCCGAGCGACAAGTCCATCTTCCCGTTCGGGGATTTCAGGAAGGGCGAGACCAAGCGGCGGATCCGCAGCTACAGCCAGAATGGCTTCATGGGCTATCCCGGCAATTATGTCATTCCGAACAGCCCCCCGTACAAGTCCGCCATCAAGATGACCGATCTCACCCGGCCCGGGCCATCCGACGTGTACGTGTTTGTGGACGAACACATGAACACCATCAACGACTCCCATTTCCTACCCTACAGGAGTCTGAAGGTTTTTGAGGGGCAATGGCTGGATACGATTTCGGGCCGGCATGGCAATGCCACCGGGTTTTCTTTTGCCGACGGGCATGCGGAGATTCACAAGTGGGTGGACAGCAATGTTCAGAACGAGAAAGTGAGCGTGCCGCCGGAGTACATCCCGAAAATTGTCGGGCCCCCTGGGCCGCGTGACTTCATATGGTTCACCAATCACATTGCCTCCTTGCAATAAAACAGTTTTGACAATTGTTCGTTCAGCCTGATTAACACAAGCGCAACCACAAATCCAAGTCCACAACATGACAACCCCACTCCCAGCACAAAGGATGTTCAGGGGCGCGAAGGCGCTCCCATTCGCCGGCCTGTCCTCCGCGGCAGGTTTGTTACTGACCGCCGTGGCTCTGCAAGCTGCCACACCGCCCGACCCCGCGGTGGAAATGCGCTTCCCGGAAGGGACCAACGGCTGGGGTGGCAACGGCGTGATCACCACCAACACCGGCACGCTTGGCGGCTTTGCCACGTTTTACCAGCC
This sequence comes from uncultured Verrucomicrobiota bacterium, assembly GCA_964631605.1. Taxonomy (GTDB): domain Bacteria; phylum Verrucomicrobiota; class Verrucomicrobiia; order Limisphaerales; family UBA8199; genus JARKQH01. The sequence goes on along the minus strand of CAZVYG010000057.1, from coordinate 27,111 downwards.
ACCGGTTGAAGTTAATCCCTGGGAAACCAACCTGGCCCCAATCTTCACGACCAACGTGCCGGTTGGCACTTACGTGCCGGCGGCTAACGAGTATTCCGTGGACATGGGCGTCGTGTCAGGCGCTTGTGCCAGCGGCAATGGAGGTCGAGGGGTTGACTTGACGACGGACTTCCCCGGGTTTGAGGATCCCCCCGGGTATAATCCAGGGAGCCTGGGCAGTCTGCCCAAGTTGACAGTGTGCGGTTGGTTGAACGCCCGAGCGTACTCAGCTTACCAGGACGGCAATCGCATTGCCTATGCCATGGAGGGAGTGGGCCCAGGTTACCAGGGCTTCGAACTAGTGCATGGTCAGCAAGGCGAGTTGGGTCTCGGCATCAATAACGGGGGCAGCGTGGGAACGCGTTCGTCTGCCAAGGTTCTTGCCAGCTCGAGTCTTGCGGCCAATAACTGGGTCTTCTTCGCGGTTACGTACGACCCCACCCTGTCCGCCGACCAAGTGAAGTACTATTTCGGCCGAGCGGATCAACTGGCGTATCTGGATTCTGCCCATACCTATGCATCCACCAACATGGACTACTCGGGGCCGCTCACCGTTGGCAATTACTCAACGATAAACACCATAGACCGCGATCAGACGGGCGGTTGCAGCCGCCTGTTCAGGGGGCTGATTGATGAGCTGAGAGTTTACACCAACGCGTTAACACTGGACGAAATCCAGCAGGCGCAGCTCAATGCCCCCGTCCCGCCAACAGCCGCCTCCTTCATCAAGCAGCCCGTTGATGTCACCAGCGTAGCAGGTGCGAACGCTACCTTCGGTTGTGAAGCCAGCGGCTCAGGCCTGGTTACCTACCAGTGGCGGACCAACGGGGTGGCGGTGCCCGGCGCCACGAAAAGCACGTGGACCTGGAGCAATGTGCAACAGGCCGACAATGGCACCACGGTAAGCGTTCTAATTGATAACGACGTTACGGTGGATCCGGGGATTGCCAGCAGCAATGTCACGCTGACGGTGCTTCCGGCTGAGCCCAAGATCGTTTCAATGTCCTTTTCAGCCAACAACGGCATTTTGACCGCGAATAGTGGCGCTTTTGGAGGCACCGGAAGACGGAAAGTCGTCAGCGGCTTCCCGACCATCATCAACACGAATGTGCCGTCGGGTTCAAAGACGCCCAACGCTGCGTACAATATCGACTCGCTCCACATGGGGCCCACCGCCGCGCATCGCGCCGTTGATATGACCAACAACATCGTCAGTCCCGTGGGCAACCTGGGCAACATGAGCGCCTTGACCATCTGCGGCTGGCTCAACTCGGGCAACGATACCTTCCGAACCACCAGTACCGGTCGCGGCTGTGGGATCGTAAACGCCAGTTTGGGCGGGGCAAACGGTGGCTTCGTCCTAGGATACCGGTCCGATAACCTGGGCTTGCCCTATGGCCAAAATGGGCGGTTGCAGTTTCATGTGAACGAATGGAATACCGACGGCACCACCGCCAACCTCAGTTCGCAAGGCACAATTCCTCTAGACACGAATCTGCCGCCCGAGAACTGGGTCTTCTTCGCCGTCACCTATGACGGGACGAGCTCGGCGAACAATCTGAGTTTCTACTTTGGCAACAAGGACCAGGAGGCCACGAACGATGTGACCTCGACCTACAACAAGGGTGTGATCGCCAAGACCGGACCGCTGGCCATGGGCAATCACAACTGCACGCCTGGCGACCCGAACACCGCCATGCCCGGCAACCCGACCGGTCGCAATGTCAGCGGCAATAACGGCGCGATGTGGCGCGGCTTGATGGATGAGATCAAGATCTTCAGCAAAGTCCTGACCTTGGAGGAAATCCGGGCGGAGCAATACGCGCCTTCACTTCCGCCGTATTTGAAGTATGCAACCGAAACCAACAACCTGGTGCTCTCCTGGGAGGGTCCGTTCCAGCTTCAAGACCGTGCGAGTCTGGATACGGGATCATGGGCCGATAACACCACCCCGACGAACGTCTCCGGAACGATCCGCAGCCTCGGTTTGCCATTATCCGGAGACAGCAAGTTCTTCCGTCTAAGAGAATAGACACCAGGGGTGGGAGCCTTGGGCGACCTATTCCCCGGCATGCTTCCGGGCCGGACTTGGGGGAACGGCGGTGGTCTTCAAGCAGGTCCATATGACCGGCTTGAATCCGTCCGCCGCTTCGGTTTCAATGGCAACGGTGGAACGCGTATCACACTCATCTTTGGGGCTGTCAGGCAGCTTATTTCTTGAACCACCGTGCCAGGCAGGTCGAGTCGGTGCCGGTGGCTTCCGGCAGGCCGGTCGTGGTCATCGAAGCGGTCCCCCTCTATGTCGCCAGGGGATGGCGGCAACCTGATGAATGACTGGCTTGAATCCCCTGCTGGCGTGCCTCACTGCCGGTGAACTCGAAACCCTCAGCACCCATGGTCACGCCAGCGCGTAAGCCCAGGATGGCTGCCGGGGCGTCTGCCGCTCGCACGCAGGCGGTTTTGGCGGCGGTCCTCATCGGTGGGGCGACACTGGCCGTTTTCTGGGGCGCGATTGCCTGCGCCTTTGTGAATCTGGACGACGACCTGTATGTGTACGACAACCCCTTCGTGCGCGAAGGGCTGACCCTGAGGGGCGTGGCGTATGCCGTGAAAAGCGTGGAGGGCGGCAGTTGGATGCCCTTGACGTGGGTCTCCTACATGTTGGATGCGCAGCTTTGGGGCACCGGGCCGGCTGGTTATCACGCCACCAACGTCATCCTCCACGCGCTGTCGGCGAGTCTCCTCTTTCTGGCGTTACGGAGGATGACGGGTGTGTTCTGGCCCTGCGCCTTTGCCGCCGCGCTCTTTGCCGTGCATCCGCTCAGGGTCGAGTCCGTTGTCTGGATTGCAGAACGCAAAGACGTGCTCAGCGGCGTCTTCTTCATGCTCACCTTGATCGCGTACGCGCAATATGCGGCCAAGCCCGGCAAGCTGCGGATGGCGGGCACGCTGGTTTGCCTGCTCCTGGGACTGATGGCCAAACCGATGCTCGTCACCGTGCCCGCCCTTTTGTTGTTGCTCGATGGCTGGCCGCTCCGGCGAGCTGGCAATCACTGGCCGGAGTTGAAGGTCCGCCTCCCCGCGCTCCTGGTGGAGAAAACCCCGCTCTGGGTGCTTTCCGCGGCATTCTCAATTCTCGCCCTCGGCACCCAGTCTTGGACCGGCGCCGTCGCCGAATCGGAATTGGGACACGGACAAATCTTGCGGGTCGCGGAGAACTATCTGTTCTACCTGGGAAAGATTTTCTGGCCCGCCGATCTGAACGTCCTTTACCCGATCACCCCGGTGGTTCCATTCCGGGCCATTGCGGCGCTGGCCGCCCTGGTTGCAATCAGTTTGGTTTCGCTGCGGTGGTCACGGCTTCGCCCCTGGTTCACGGTCGGATGGTTCTGGTTTGCGGTCAGTTTATTGCCGGTCATCGGCGTGGTGCCGATTGGCTCGACGTGGGTGGCGGATCGCTATACGTATCTCCCCTCCATAGGGATTGGTCTGCTGGTGGCATGGGGCGCCAACGCACTACTGCCCTTAACCCTTCAAGGGAGAGTGTCCGCAGCCGTTGGAGCGGCTTTGATTGTCGCGGGGTGTGGCTGGGTTACGCTGAAGAACATTCCGCGCTGGAAAGATTCCTCCACCCTGTTCTCGGATTCCATCAGCAAAGGGGCGCATCCTGGCGCGTATCAGAATCTCGGCATCGCGCTCGCGGAACGGGGCGATTATGAAAATGCGATTGCCCATTACACCCGCGCTTTGGAACTCGAGCCGCGCGCGGCCGAGGCCTGCTACAACCGCGGGTTGGCTTTCCAGGCACGCGGAGATGCCGAACGCGCTTTGGCCGATTATTCCCAGGCCATTGAATTGCGGCCCGCGTATGCTGAAGCCCATAACAATCGTGGGAATCTTCACGCTGCCCGCGGCGAGTTCGAGGCGGCGATTCGTGACTTCACTCAAGCGATCGCCTTGCGCCCGGACTATACGGAGGCTCTGGCCAACCGCGGCCGCGCCCGCCAGGAGGTCGGGAAGTATTCCGAGGCGGCGGAGGATTATTCGAGAGCCATTGCCACCCGGCCTGATTTTGCCTTGGCCTACCATGATCGCGCGGTGATCTTTTACCATCTGAAAGATTATGAGCGAGCCTGGTCCGACCTCCGGACGTGCCGTCAACTCGGCCTGACCCCGAATCCGGAGCTGGTTCGTCGGCTGGAAGCGGATTCTGGAAGCAGGTGGAACGAGGCGACCGAACACTAGCTTGTCACGCGGCATGTCAACTCGGGTCGGAGATTCTTGTTTTCGGGGGCGCGGGTTTGTTCCGCTGGCCTGGTTGGTTCTGGCGGCGGGCGCCCTTTTTCTGGCCACGCCGACCGTGCGGGATACGGGTCTGGATTATGATGAGGCGCTCTACGGCCACCTGACCCGGGACTTTCTCGAAGGCCGGCATTGTCCTCAGCACATGCCGGGCAGCCAAAGCATTGAACTGTGGGGCAAACCCTTTCCGGTTTTCGTGCAGGGTTATCTTGGCGCGGTGAAGTGCTGGCTGCTGCTGCCCGCCTTTTCCGTGTTTGGCGCTTCCATTCCTGTGATGCGGTTCACCATGGTGGCGTTGGGTTTGGGGGGCGTTCTTCTCCTGATGCTGTTCGTTCACCGGTTTCGGGGCCGAACCGAGGCGCTGCTGGCCGGGTCGTTGCTCGTAGTGGATCCGGCATTTTTCTTTCCCACGGTTTGCGATTGGGGCGCATTCGTGCCGAGCTTCTTTTTCCGGTGTGCGGGGATGTTCTGCGCCGGTTTATGGTGGCAGAAGCGGCGTCCCTGCTGGCTGGCCCTGACGGGAGGCGCTTTCGGCCTCGCCTTCCTTAACAAGATTGATTTTGTCGTTTTCATGGGCGCGTTGGGGATTGCGGTTCTCTTAACCCGAACCCGCGAGGTCGCGCAGAGCTTGCGCGTGAACCGGGGCCATTGGCTGGCGGGCCTGGTTTGTTTCCTGATTGCGGGTGCGTTGATGTGGGTCAATTGCGCGCGCTGGTTCCGCTCCATCCTGGCGGTCCAACTCGGCGCGCGCGCCGGTGAACTTGACACCAAACTTTGCATTGTTCGCTCCGTGCTGGACGGCAGCTACTTTCAGCGACTCATGGAAGTGGGAGGCCTGTTCCATAAGATGTTCGACGCTCCGTCGGGGGTGTGGACTCCATTCGGGTGGGTGCTGGCAGTGGCGATTCTGATCCTGGTGGTTCAGGCGGTCAAGGATGCCCGAGGCAAGACGACCGGCTGGCCACTGTTCCTGCTGGCTGCATTGGTCATCTCAACGCTGGGCTTTTTTGTTTTGCCGGAGGCGGTTCGCATTCACCACTTGTTGCTCACCTATCCTTTTCCCCAGCTCATTATTGCGGCGGTCGTCGCGAAGGCCTGGCGCTTCCAATCGCCGCGTGCGCTTGAATTACAGGCGGTGCGGCTCGCCGGCGTGGCTGCAGTGGTTGGGCTGCTGGGAGGAAACGTGCGTGCGCTTCGGATGACCCAGCACTTCGTATCCACTACGGGGGGTCGCGGCACCTGGTCGAAGGCCCTCGAGCGGTTTGCTCATGAAATTCGCGCTCAGGACGAAATTGGGGTCGCGAGCCTGGATTGGGGATTTCACGAGCAATTGAGTTTTCTCACCGACGGTCCGAAGCTCTACGAACTGACCTGGAACATTCAGGAAGGCAAGTCGGTTTCTCTACTGCCGGATCCACACTTCCTCTATCTGATCCACCCGCCGGAGTTCAGCCTCTTCGATTACGGCCAGAGCTATCTGCAGGCGGCGCGGCAAGCGGATCCCCGGCTGGTGGTTGACTCGCGGACGAATCTCGAGGGCCGCGTCGTTTTCCAGTTCTTCAGGTTTTCAGGGCGATGAGAAAATCGGCGAGCCGGCCTGCACGACGGCACCAGGCTTTCGGATGGCCGCTGTGCCTGGCGGGCATTGCCGAAAAAGCACCAACCCGCCGCCGGATGATTTTATCCAAGTTATTGATGGTTTCTTTCTATTCGTACCAAGGGAACGTGCTTATCCTTCGCGCCCAGCTCGGACCCTTAGACCAGAATGTTATGACACGAATCCTGCGAGCCTTGTTCCCCCTCCGCCATCCTCGCTTGCACCGCCCGGGTTTGGCGCTTGCCTGGATCGGGCTGGTGTTACTGGGCCTGCCACCGGCCCGGGATTTGCGCCCGTGACCTTCCCCCGAGCCATCTGGCGATGCGCGGTCATCCTCTGTTGCGGCGGGATGGCGGGCGCGGCGTCTTCGGATTCTTTCGAGCAGATTACGTTCGGTCCCAAGCATCATTTCTTCGGCTACATCGGCCAGTGCCGAACCATTCCGTGGAGCGGCGATGGCCGGTATATCCTGGGACTGGAAACCGGCTTTATTGACCGCATGCCAGAACCGGAGGATGCGGCGGGCATCGTTCTCATCGACACTCAGGAGGGGAACAAGATTATCCGCGTGGACAGCTCGCGGGCCTGGAACCCGCAGCAGGGGACAATGTTTTATTGGAGGCCGGGGAAGACCTCTGAATTTCTCTTCAACGATCGGGATCAAAAGAGCGGGAAAGTCTTTGCGGTTCTGCATGATGCAACTCAAAGGAAGCGCGTGCGGGAATATAGATTCGACGACACCCCCGTCGGGACCTGGCGGAGCAAGGAGGTCCGGCTGGATCCCGCTCCGTGCTGGAACCGGACCGGAGATGCCATTCTCGTCACGGGGTTGGCGAATGACGGCACAAGGCAAATGTTTCTCTACAGAATAGGCAAGTGATGAAAAACGCTTCTTTCGGCTCGTTAGGGCTTCTGTTGGCGCCGCAACTCACCCTGGGCATGGTCTTGGCGGTCAAGGCCGAGACTCAGCGTGTTACCGTGCATCCCGGCGATAGCGGTGAGGCGTTGATCAACCCGTGCATGGGCTGGGTTGCTCATTACTATGACAATTTACTGACCGGCTTCGGCAGCTACGATGATCCGCTCGATACCCATGAGTACTTTCCGGGTCTAAGCGTGGCCTACTTCCGCCTGGCCTGGGGATACCTCGAGCCGGAGCAAGGGAAATTCAACTGGTCCATTGTGGATGGCCCGGCGCAACGGTTCGCGGGGCGAGGCGTGCAGGTGGCTTTCCGATTTTCCTGTTACGAAGGGCACTCCCAGCAGCATGAAGCCACTCCCTCCTGGGTGCGGAAGGCCGGCGCCAGAGGGGATTTCGTCAAAGAGGAGGACGGCCAGGAATACTGGCAACCGCGCTACGATGACCCGGTATTCCTGCGGCACGTTGAAGCCTTTCTGGCGGCGGCGGCCGCTCGCTACGATGGCAACCCAAACGTGGCCTGGATTGATGTCGGCTCGTTCGGCGTTTGGGGTGAAGGCCACACCCAAATGGAATATTCCCGAGCGACACGGCGCCAGCATGTGGCCCTGCACACGAAGTATTTTAGGAAAACACTCGTGGCGGTGAACGATGACCTCGGCAAAGATCGCGGCAAACCCTGTCGGCTGGATGACCTCGTCGGCAATGAGCCCAACGTCACTTTGCGCGATGATTCCATACTCGTGAACCCGGGGCTGCGCGCCTATCGCAGCGCTTTTCTCGCGGAGCAGTTCTGGCCGCGCAACCCCGTCATTCTTGAGAGCGCGCATTACGGCGGTCCGCGTGCCGGCAAGTTCTGGGAAGACGGCCGGCTTTATGCCGAATCCATGGAGGCCTATCGTGGGAGCTATATTTCCATTCACTGGCACCCGCGTGAATTCCTGATTGAGAACCAGGACTTCATCCGGCGCATGAATCTGCGGATGGGCTATCGCCTGAACCTGCTGGAGGCCTCCTGGCCCGCCCGCATACCGCGAAAAGCCCAGTTCGACTTCGTTTCCCGATGGAAGAATGTCGGGGTCGCGCCTTGCTATCCAGGCGGTTTCGTTGCCCTTACTTTCAAAGCCGAGCAGGGGGGCATTGTGGCGGTTTTTGTGGATGAATCGTGGGATTTCCGCAACCTGGGCGTGGACATGCCGGGGCCGCAGTCAAAGATCGTGCAGTTCAACAACGGCATTTCGCGGGATAACACCACCAACTCGGTCCAATCGCTCGCGTTGCCGGTTCCAGGCTCCGCGCCGGAAAAGCTGCTTTGCAGTGCGTTTGCGCTCAATGAGATGATCAAACCGGCCGCCTACCAGGTTTTCGTTTCGGTTGGCGCGCGCGACGGCACTCCGAAACTCGCGCTCCCGCTAACAGGAAGCGATGGACATCGCCGCTACCGGTTGGGAACTGTAACCGTAACGGCGCCGTGAGCGCGTGATCCGGGGGGCCTCGTGTCGAGCGCAAAGCCCGCAGTTCGAGGCCAATGACGCCGCCAGCGGCCAGGGCTATGAGGTTTGGAAAGAGGCGGTGAACAATGTGCTGTTCGATGACTGGAACGCCGGCTCGCACTACCGGACCGGCGTCGAGGAGGGGGCCGGAAACCTCCCGTTCCGGTTCCACTTCCTCAAGAACCTCGACATCCGCAACTCGTCCCGGACCAGTGCCCGTGATATTGAAGCCGACAGGAACTACGGGGTGACCAACACCATCAAGGTGCATGTCTCGGGCAACACCACTTACCCGCATTCCCAGGACGAACTCGGGGGCTGGCCGACCCTCAACACTTACAACATTCCGACGGACACCGACCGCGACGGCATGCCGGACTGCTGGGAAACCTCCCTCGGCATGAACCCCTATGTCGTCAACCATAATCACACCAACCCCGACGGTTACACCGACTTGGAGCATTATCTCACCTGGCTCGTCGGCCTGCACGCCGGCTGTGCACAAGACGGTTTCGTGGACGTCAACTTAAGGAACTTCACGGCGGGCATGGCCAGCAACGCAACCTACACAGTGTCCAATCCAACCAACGGTATCGTGTCCCTGCTTGGCGACGGACGCACCGCGCGTTTCACGCCCGCTGGCGGCTTCTTCGGCCGGGGGAGTTTCCAATTCACCTCGTTGGACACCCTGGCCGGGGGCGGAATGACCAATACGGTCCAGACCCTGGTTACGCCGGTGGCCGCGCCTCCGCGATTCACTGCCATCGCTGCCGACCAGGGCACGATGGTGTTGCGCGGCTCCGGCGGTTTGCCCTGCGCCAGGTACTATGCGCTCACGTCCCCCAAAGGCTGGGGAAATGCCATTCCTGCGGAACAGCAAGGGAAGCCGGTGCCGCTGCGGTAATTGCCATTGGAATGAAGAGGCGGAAGATCGCCAGGAGGAGTCGCACAAGCACGAACTGCGGCGCCTCTTCTGCGGTCCCTACGGTTTCCCATCCGACCAGCCCGGCAGCGAGACAGTGGCCTGGTAATTCGAGTAGTTGAACAGGCCGTTCCGCCTGGGTTTGTAGAGCCTGCCGGACTTGGGATTGTCGCTCTGCGTGTAGATCCACAACTCGAACGGGTCCCAAACCACGATTTCGTCCCGGCAGTCGCCGGTGAGATCCACGACGGCTACGCACATGTCGGGATGGCCGTCGGCGGGAAACGCGAACACCTTGCGCCCCCAGCCATCAAACATGCCGCCGTCCTCTACGTTAGGCGAGAGAATCCAGTATTCCGGCGGTTGGCCGGTCCAGTTGATCGGCAGCATCATGCTGCCGTGCTGGCAGGGTTCAAAGTCGTGGTAGAGATCACCGTTGGCATCAAAGCAATGCACGATGCCTTGGTTGCCCCAGAAATTAATGGAGATGGTTTCCAGTCCGGGCAGGTCGGGACGAAACTCCGCCACCACCGGGTTTTGAACGTGGCCGAGGCGATGGTGTTTCAGAATCTTGCCGCGCGGGTCGAGGAAGAGCATCCCCTCGTCACTCGCTGCAATCATCAGCCTGGGTTCTGTCTTGGGATCCGGGCCAAACTTCACCATCGCCACACCGTCGGCATGGTCTTTAAGTGTGTCGTCGAGCGTCCACAGCCGTTTGCCCTGGTGATCGAACATGGAGTAGCCCATGCACAGCTCCTCTTTGCCATCCCCGTCCACATCAAAGGCGTACGGATAATGACCCGTGGTGCATTGCGCCTGCCACAGCAGTTCCAGTTTGTCGTTGTACACCCAGAAGCTGTTGTAGCGATCCTTGAGGACGAGGTCGCCAGCCCGGCCCTGTCCGCGCAAATCGCAAAAAAACAGCGAGTCACCCAGAATGCGCGGAAACCGATTCCGCGGCGCCGGGGTATTTGCGGGTGTCCTGGGGGTGGCAACCTTGAATTTCGTTGCTCCGGTTTTGCCATCCGCCACGATCAGTTCCATGTCCTTGCAATAAATCACTTCGTTCTTCCCGTCGCCGTCGAGATCGTGAATCTGAAACGCGACGTCGTTGCTGAGATTATCCTTCCACGGGTCCGGGTCGCCCACCTGCCAAAGTTTTACGCCGTCGAGGTTCACCGCGGTCAGACAGCTAACCTCGCTCGCCGCGTCTTTGGGCCCATGGTGTCGCATCTGGCCAATGAGGATGTCCATCTGACCGTCGCCATCAAGATCGCCAAAGCGCAAATTCCGTCCGACACCAAAGCCGTCCGTCCGGAATCGCTTCCAGAGCTTTGCCTGTGGGTTCGCGGCCTGCAGCTTGCGGCATGCTTCCTGGACCTTTGCGCGCGCCGCCGCCACCCGATTTCGTTCGGCTGCGCTGGCGGTGACGCGCACCTGCGAAAAACGCGTCGGCCCGTCCGACGTAAGCGCAATGCGTCCGTTCGGAAACGTGTCGTCCTCGGCGGAAAGCGTGACCTTGCCATTGACTTTCGCCTCGATGCGTTTGCCCGAGAGCGACACTTCGACGCTCACTTCGTCGCCAGGTTTCCAGGCCAATTCCTGACTGGCCAGGGTCTTTTCATCGGGCACGTGGAAATCCTTTTCGTGGTTCACGAGCTTCAGGACGGCTTTCCCGTCCTGCACGCCCAGAAAGTAGTAACAGCGATCGTTGTGATGGCGGAAGCTCACCCCGCTGCGCCCCTGGCTGGTTTCCGGCGTGAACCGCGCGGTGAGCGTGTAATCCGCCCACAGCTCGTCGCCGGCCACGATGGTCGGGCGGGTATGCGTCAGCGGGTTCGTGTGCGTTTGCAGCAGCACGGGCTGGCCGTTATGCCGCGCCACTCGCCAAGCCTGTTGTGAGGCCGCGCTGGAGGAAAACGTGGAGATCGCCCATGGGCCTTCGGTGTTGAGTTTCGGCAGATAGTGGTACTCGAGGTGAGCGCCCACCACGCTGCCAATCGCCCCGCTGCGCATCTGCCCAAAGCCATCCTCGAACAAAACGACCGGCGAGTCTGCAGGGTGGACGGTCGCAACACCCAGCGCGACGACGAAGGAGCAAAGCAAGATTCTTCTCATGGTTCTTGAACTTCAGTTTGACTCGGGCGGCATCTTAATTCCCGCCCGGCTGGCCTGCCGCCGGAACGTTGGGTTCGCGGCCAGTTCCCCGTTCCCGTCGCACGAGCACGACCCAATCCTTCCCGGCATCCCGCGGTGGTTTTCCCAGCGCGATTGCCCCCGGGCCGGAAACCGGTTCCGCCGGAATCAACCCGCCTCCGGTGCGAATGTCAAACCAGTCTCGTGTGAACTTGCCTGCGGGCAACTGCAGCGTCACGTCCGCGCCGCCAAACACATAGACGGCATAGACCTCGTTCGGTTTGGCAAAACACCAGGCATTGGTGGTATTGACGAGTTTGTCGGCCGTATCCATCTGCGTGAAGGGCAGGTGACGGTGGAAAAAGTCCAGCGCCACGGCGGTGTGATCCCAGAGCTTCTCCCACGGACGCCAATTCTCGCACGCGATGTCGAGATGTTTCCCCGGCACGCGCGGCCAGGTGTCGTAGGCAAAAATCCATTCCACCCCCGAGCCGCCCGCCATCAGATTGCCCCACAAGGCGTGCCGGATGATTTCCGTGCGTTCCGGATCCTGGACATCCGGCGGCACACAGTCGCTGGCCGGGCCGATCTCATCCTGGCAGGCATACCACTGGCGACCGGCCTGCCGGGCAAGCCGGAGGAACTTCACGGTTTCCTTGTGCGTGCGCGAGGCATTGCCAAATTGGAAGGACGGGCCTTCCAGGCAAGGGTAGCCGAGCAGATTCGTATAGACCTGGTCCACCTGGTTGGGAAAAGTGTGAATGACGATTGGATGGTCGTAGGGGTCCGTTTCACGGACATATTTCGCGAACGCTTTGCGTTGCTCGTCCGTGTTGGTGTTCTCCTCGCCGAGATTCCAGACAATCACCGGATGATGCGCGAAGCGCGCGATGAGTTCGCGATAATACAGCTTGCGGGTGGGGCCCAGCTCGCCCTTGTCGAGCAACTGGTCGTTCTCCTGCTCCTGGTGAACCACATGCAGCATCAAGCCCAGCCGGTCCATGTGATCGAAGACCAGGTTCCACTGGTCGAGCTTGCTGCCATCGAACCGGGTCGTGTTCGTTTCCGAAATCCAAGGCCAGACATCCTTGCCATCGCCCTTCACATTCATCGTCAGGAAATAGACCGAGTTCATTCTCTTGGACGCGAGGTAATTCAGCGCGCCGATGATGTTCTTGCCCCGGCCATCCTTCCAGGTCGGATCGCCGAAATGCCAGTCCGCGGCGTGCGGCGCATACTGATGGGTGGGGGTGGTGTCGTCGAAGTCGGCGTAGGCCAGGAAATTCTCCGGGCTGTCGGCGCCCCCCTTGAGCCACGGCTCGCCCGTCTCGGCGAACCGCAGGTAGCGGTCGCCCACGTATTCAAGCTGGCCTTTCGCGTAAAACCCGGCAGCGGCTTTCTCGACGGGCGCCACGGTGAATGAGCCACTCAACCCATCGAATGCCACCGGCTCGCCCGCCGTGGGATCCTGAGAAACCGCGATGCCCTCGCCCTGACGGAAGCGGGCGCGGAAAGTCCATTGGCCCGCCTCGTCGGGCATGAAGCGCGCCCGCCAGCAGCGGCCAGCGGTGGCACTCGTCTCAGCGGCATTGCCATCCGCAGCGAAAAAGCCGGGCACAACGAACTTCCGGTCGCCCTGCTGAAAAGTGACCTCCAGCCGAAAATCGGTGAATGGATTCGGCGTTCCCGTCTCCGACAATTCCGGCCCCAGGAACGAGAGGGTAACAGGTTGCCACTTTTTCATGCTGCCGGTCACCATCGCGTGTGCCTCCGGCTGGTAGCCCGCTGCGGCTGCTGCCAGTCTGAGGGCTTGGTTGATCTTCGAGGCGGGATCGCCGGCGCGCAAGTCGGCCCAATCACCGCCGGCGCACACTAGAACCAGCCCAAGACTCGGAATCACCGCGGCGTTGTTACCGCCGGCGCCGATCGCCATGAAGGTGTCCAACGGCGCATCGGGCCAGGTCAGATTCTCACGATGCCGGTCCCCCGTCCCGTTCAACCACCAGTTGAAACCGTAAATCCCCGGGCCAAAGCGTGTGAAGTGTTCCGAGCCGCCGCCGTAGGTCTTGAGCTTCAGGTAATCATCGGTCTTGGCCTCGCGACTGACCGGAAGATTTCGCGGCGCCTGCGGCTTGCGATATGCCTCAAAATAATGCCTCGGCAACACCTGCTGGCCGCCCCAATTGCCATCGTTTGCCCAAAACCACGCGATCCGCGCGAAGTCGCGGACTGATGCCGAAATGCGCCGCCTCTCGGAGAACCTGAGGCCGTCTTCGAACTGCAGCGCGCCGAGCCGTCTCGGATGCTCCGCGGCGGCCTTGGCCTCCTGTTGGAAAACCTTGTCGAAAAGCGTTCTCTGATAGAGTTGGATGGCGTAGTCGTTGTAAGCCCACGCTTCGCCTGGCGCCTCGGGGCGCGCGTAACCGCTGGTCATCGCCCCCAGGTGGCGGAAGGTTATGCCGCGGTCTTTCTCCTTCAATTCCCAGCCGAAATCCACGATCGGCTGATCCACGCCTTTCACCAAACCTTCCTCAATCGCAAAGAACAGCAAGGTGCTTAAAACCGGCTTGGCGGCTGACAGCACATCCGCCACCTGTGCCTGGTCACCCCAGGACTTGACCACGTAGCCGTCCTTGATCACGCACCCGCGCCCGCCCAGTCGGCTGGCCAGGTCGTCCAGAAGCGCTGCATTCAGGCCTGCCGCGGCGGGTTCGCGGTGTTCCCAGGAAGCACCGGGAAAGACAGGCTTTCCCTCCGCGGCAGTCGCTAACATGGAAGCTTCGGCCATCAACCAACAGCCCAGGGTGAGTCCGGCTGGCCTGAGCACAGAGACTGCCCGGAAGCTTTGAGCGGCGCGGCGTTTCAACATAACAAGAGTGTGCAGAAGATTGCTCGATTCAAGCCGCTCAGACTAGGACAATAGTATTCAGGATTTGGACGAAACGGTTAATTTCAGCTTTTCTGCCTGCGATTCCGATGAATGGTGTTGAAGGCGAGCCGCCTTTGCCCATTTACTCCTGTTCATGAACTGTACCCCTGAAACCGCCGTCATGAAATGAAACTCTCCCGCCGCAAGTTCTTCCAGCGCGTCGGCGCGGCAAGCGCCTTCACCCTCGCCGGCGTGCCGGCCAGCATCGTGCCGGCGGCCGGCAACGGGAATGGTCTGGTCCACATTCGCCCGCGCGAGTACACCGGCGCTTTTGCCAACCCGCTCAAGGGATTTCGCCCCGACCTGCCGAGCGACGGCGGCTCGGGCGAGGGCCTCGACAATCCGCTCGTCACGTTGGTGCGGCATTACATTCGTTGGAACCAGATCGAGAATTCGGCTGCCGATGGCGTGGAGAAGATACGGGAGTTCTGCAACGCGAAGTGGGCCGGTGCCGAGCGGCAAAACCGGAAGATCATCCCGCGCGTTTACCTTTACTGGCCGGAGAAGATGTATTGGCCGGCGGACATGAATCCGGGCGAATACGGCAGCCGAAAGTTTCTTCATCGGCTCGACAGGTTCATCGCCAAACTGGGACAGGCGTGGAATGGCGATCCACGGGTCGCCTATGTGGAAACCGGTATTGTCGGGCCGTGCGGCGAACAATGGGGGCCGACACCGCACTTCGAACTCCGAAGGGTTCTGGGCGATGCCTACCGCGCCTCGTTTCCCGACAAGCTCTGCCTGGTCCGGTATCCGTGGCAATGGCTGGACTACCCGTTCGGCGTGTACTGGGATTCCTGGGGCACGCACAAGGACACCTCGCGGATGCTCGAAGTTCTGGAGTCCCCGGCGCTGGCTGACTCCTGGAAAACACGCGTGCGCGGCGGCGAGATTGCCTACGGCTTCGGCGAACCGCCGGGCGACAATCCGAACGACACGATGGCAAAGTCGCATCACGTTGACTGGATCGAGTGCCTGATCCGGCGCGGCCACTGGAATCATCTTGGCTGGGTTTCCGATTACGATTGGAGGAGGCCCGTTGCGGTTGCCCACGGCCAGCGACTCCAAAAGGCGTTCGGCCATCGCTTCGTGATCGAAGCGGTGAGCTATCCAGCCAGGGTCGAGCCGGGTGCTGCCGTGGAAATCAGCTTCACCGTGCGCAACACCGGCTCATCGCCGTTCTATTACGACTGGCCGGTGGAGCTGAGCTTGCTGGACGAAAGCACTCGCCAGCCCGTCTGGCGGGAGACCTTCGCCAGTGTGGATGTTCGCCAATGGTTGCCCGGCGACCGGTGGAGCCAATTCGCCGACTGGAACACGGCGCTCGGACGCTACACTCTTGATGATCGGCCGGCGCGATACCAGGTCCCCGCCGCCTCATACCCCGTTTGGGGTCGCTTCTCTCTGCCGCGTGCGTTGCGGCGTGGGCGGTACATTCTCGCGTTGGCAATCCTCGATCCGGCGGGGATGACACCCGCCTGCCGGTTCGCCATCGAGAATTATTTCGACGGCGGACGCCATCCCCTCGGACGGATCGGAATAGGGCGCGATCCGGGCACCGTCGAACTGGACGCTCATTTATTTCAAGACCTGGCCTGGGACACTTCGATTGGATACCGGTTGGCCTGAGGCATGAAGACCAGGAATTCATGGGCCACAGTCCCACGGTGGACGGGGATAGTTCTGGCCTTGCTGGCAGCCTGCTCGTCGCGGCCTGCTGCGTGTTCGTTTGGGTTCGAAAATCGAACGGGCACAAGTCCTGGATGGCCTACTTTGCCACCACCATGTATGCCCTGGTCCTGCTCGGCTTTCCCGTGGCTCTTGCTGGCTGGATACTGCTTGTCCAATTTCCGCCACCGAGCCTGCGGACAGAAACCGGCCAGGTTAATGGATCACGCTGATGAAAAACGTCCCAATCTCCGATAGAATCATCCTATGATTGAGTGCTGCAGGGATTTATTTATGAGCAAGAAGCTCAAACAACGCGGTTTCCAACCAGGGGGCCGAGCCCAAGGCGCCGTGCTGGTATTGCTGACTCTGCTCCTTCTGACTCGGCAGGCGGCGGGGGAGAATGACATTGTCTTCCCCGGCAAGGAGTGGGAGATGGCCTCGCCCGAGTCGCAAGGCGTGGACCCGGCGAAATTGCAGGAGGCCGTGTCGTTGCTCGGACGGACCGTGGGGGCTGACGGCACCCGTGAACTTGTGATCGTCCGGAATGGGCGGGTGATCTGGCACGGGGACGATATTGACAAGATGCATGGCGTATGGTCATTCACCAAGGTCTTCACGAGCACGGCGCTGGGCCTGCTGATAGACGACGGGAAGTGCACGCTGGATAGCCGGGCCCGGGATTTTCTGCCCGCGATGGCCTCGGCGTATCCGGAAGTCACCCTGCGACATTTCACGACGATGACCTCCGGCTACCGCGCGGTTGGCGACGAGCCGCAGGGCAGCTACAAGCACGGGCCCAGCGCGACTCCGTTCGTCCCCAACCCCGATCCTCTCTTCCTGCCGCCTGGATCGAAGTTCGCTTACTGGGACTCGGCCATGAACCAGTTTGCCAACGTGCTGACACGCATTGCCGCCGAACCGCTGGAGGATCTCTTACGGCGGCGCATCGCCGACCCGATTGGCATGAATCGTGAGAAATGGGACTGGGGCGACTGGGGTAAAGTGGATGGGATTGTGGTGAACGGGGGTGCTGGAAACAAGAGCGGGGCGATGAAGATCTCCGCTCGCGAGGCGGCGCGGTTCGGGCTGCTGTTTCTTAACCGTGGAAATTGGAATGGCCGGCAGCTTCTCAGCGCTCGTTGGGTTGAGGAGGCCACCCGGGTGCAGGTCCCGGCGACCGTGCCTCATGGCTTTGCCGAACGGGCGGAGAGCGGACCGGGCGAGTACGGTTTCAACTGGTGGGTGAACGGCCTCAAGCCGGATGGGCGGCGCAAGTTCCCCGGCGCCCCGCCGGGCACCTTCTGCGGCGCGGGGCACAACAACAACTACTGCTTCGTCATACCGGAGTGGAACATGGTGATCGTCCGCCTGGGGCTTGATGGTTCCGCCGGAGACCGTGTCTGGAGCGATTTCCTTGCGAAGATCGGGGAGGCAATCAATTAAACCCTGCCCTGCGTTCGCGAACCGCTGGCATTGCGGGGTGCCCATCGGTGTGAAGCTGTGCCTGAACGAGAAGATCATGGAAACCAACCGGAGAGGATTCCTCCTGCCAACGAGCGGTGCTGCGTTGGCTGGACTCGGCCGGTACTCCACGACCGCCAGCAGAGCGACAGATTCACCGCTGAATAGCACCGGCAAACCGGTCGGCCACGCACCCTCCAGGTTCGAGGCGGCCAACGCTCGTCAACCTGGCCGACGCGTCGAAATCGAGGTTCGCGGGCCGCCAGCGCCTACCTCAACGTCCGCTGGTCAGGCGGCGGACAAGCAACTCTTCAAAGGCGCTGCGGTCCTTCCAGGCCAGCGCCACCTTGACCGGGCTTGCCTTGGGGTCTTCGACGGTGAAACCGTCATCCGTAATCCGCAAGCCAAGCTGCTCCATGTGGCACCAGGCTTGGCTGAATGCCAGGTAAACGGCGACCGTGTCGAACAGCGTCGTGCTGCGGGTCGGGACCGCCTCTGGCGAACCCATGCCGCGGGCGGCGGCCCACAGGCGATAATTCGTGATGACGGCGGCAGCAATCGGATCCGGCGAACAATATACTTTCTGATACTGGTCCGCCGCCAACGCCACCTGGTCGCAGGTGTCGAGAGGCGTGATGATCTTTTCCCAAGGCGCTGCGAACACCTGCTGACACGCTCGGGCGTCCACCCGGACATTGTACTCGGCGGCAGGTTGGGCCGCGCCCCCGTAGCCCACCCGCACGCTGCCGTGCATCCCGACAAACCGCGCGCGGGAGGCGATTTTCGGCTCGCGTTTCAGTGCCTCGGCAAGGTTTTGCACCGGGCCGATGGCAATGACCGTCACTGGCCGCGGGGACTTCATAATGATGTCTATCATGGCTTGCACACCGTCGCTGTGAACCTTGCCGGGATAGGCTTTCAAATCGTAGCCTTTGATCCATTCCGCCTGGCGGGCGCTCTTCTTGGGGTTGACATCCAGCCCGATTCCAACCGGCACATCGGCGCGCCCCGCGGCTTCGAGGAACCTGGCCAGCAGCTTCGCGCGGTACTCGGGCTTCCCGTTGTCGCCCACGGCAAGCTTCAGGTCCAGTTCCGGGCAACGCAGCAGAAAGCCCAGCGCCCACGTGTCGTCAATGTCATCCCCAATGTCCGTATCCAGAATCACCGGAACGGGAGCAGCCGCTCCCGCGGCAGTGGGCGAGGTCGAACAACCGGTTGCCGCCCACGCGGCCACAACCAGCAGCGTCAGGCAGGCGTCCCTGGACCAAGCCGAAGCGTTCCTCGTTTTCATCTCCTGTTCCTCCTTCAGGCGCCGCCTACCGGCGGTCACCCGGCTGCCGAATCGCAACGCCCGGTGGCGGGTAATTACGGGCGGCGTCATCCAGCACCAGCACCCAGTCCTCGGTGGTGGACTTGGTGGGCGGCGAGAACTCCATCCGTTTCTCCTTCTTGAATTCACCCAGCGGTTGTGCCGTACCGTCGCGCGGATTGAACCACCAGCCGCGGATCCTATTGCCAGCCAGACGGTCGGTCTTGAAGGTGATCGAGGCGTGTTGTGGGAAGTAGGCCATGAGGTAGGTCGCATCATTGCGGCCCGCGTTTCCGTCCCGGGTTACGGAGACATACTCCAGCCCGCCATGCAGGCCGGAGTAAATGGCCAACTGGTCCGGGATGCGCGCCAGAAAGGGGCGGCTGAACAGGAGGGCCTTGACATGCGCCAGTTGCTTGCACCCGGGCAAGTCCATCGCGTCATACCAGGGGGTTTTCACGTCCCACAAGGGCTTTCTGGGCGGCGCATACATCTGCCAGATGGGGTGCGTGCCGTAGGTGTGACCGTGTGCGCCGCTGAACAAGGCCCAGTAGGCGCGCCGCCGCACCTCGAGCGCCCCCACCGGGCGGTTGGAAGGCATCGCATCCGGCGGGTATTCGTAAGCCGGTTCGCCATCCATGCAAGGTTTGGGCGGGCGCAGACTGTAATCCATCTGAATGCGGAAGTAGTTGGCGCTGTTGGGATTGTGGCCGGATTGAATCATGTTGAAATCCAGCCAGTCCGAGTAGTGAAACGCGACGGAGGAATGCCCACCGCCAAAGGGATGGAACGTCATCAAGTGCCGGCCTCCGTCGCCCTCCTTGAGGCCGGCGGCCAACAGCGTCCAGATTTCGGCGGTTACGTCCGGCGGGCGGTCGCCGCCCAGGATCCAGATGATGGGCTTGTCCTTGTAGCGGCGTCCCAGAAACCGGCCATAGCCCCGCGCGTTATCCTCATTGAGGAAGTAGTTGCCGTACGCGCCGACCTTGTCGCCCCAACTCGGCAGCATCCCAATGTAAAGGCCTAGGGAAGCGGCCTTGTCCACAATGTAATCCACATGCTTGAAATACGCCTCGTTCGGCCGGGTCACATCCAGGTCCACAAACGGTACCTCGCCGTAGGCGTTTGGCGTCTTGAGTCCGTCCAGCTCGGCCAGCACGACTGCCTGGATGACCGTGAAGCCCTTCGCCGCGCGGTTTTGCAGATAGCGGTCCGCTTCCTCCCGGTTCAAGCGGTGAAAGAGCTCCCACGCGGTATCTCCCAGGTAGAAGAAGGGCTGGCCATCGGCGCGCACCAGATACCGCTGGTTCGCACTCACTTTCAGCCGTGTGGTTGCCGGTTCGCCTGCGATCGCGTTGCTCCACGGCAGGCCGGCCGCAAGCCACGCGATCCACACTGTGATAGCCGCCAGGCGTGGCGCAAGGCCACGGCCAGAAGCGGTTGTATGACGGGGGCCTGGTATCCTCAGGGGTGCGTCCTTGCCGGTGGAGAGCCGAGTGTTGCTGGTGCTCATGTTCTGGTTCATGTTTGGATTCATATCAAGATTAGTTAAAAAAAATCATTACTGCCTGGCCGGGTTGTGGTGTCGAGTTTCGCACGCTCAGTCCTCGGTGTCCTTCGGTGAGGCCAGGCAAGGCCCCTTGGCGGCGACCTCCGGCCCCTTCTCCGGAGTCCAGGTCAGGTTGAAGCCCTCCGCGGCCCCCCGAGCCAGTTGCTCATCCGTCGCCGGCGGCGGACACCAAAAGGTGACGATGAATTCCTTCTGCTTCGAGCTCTCCGCTGCCAGTCGCGCGGGGACGGCTGTGAGGCAACAGAAAGCGAGACTCCCCGCCAGAGCAATTAGGCATTGTGTCTTCATAAAGCTTTGTCTTCGGCCGACATCATGGCTATTGAGCCAATCCACCGCGCGCGACCCATCCCGCCGCCCCGGCACTGACGCCAGTCGGCGTGCCGGCGTTCCAGCTACACGTGGGTCCGGCTTGCCGTTGGAGAGGACACTCATCCTGTCCGAACTGGCTCTGGCGGGCAGCGTAGCGCCCCCCGCCACACCTGAGATAGGAAAAACCCATCTAAAAGTTGGACAAAAACTACAAGACCTCCCGGATCGCGCCTGTTGGCACACCCTCTCTCCGGCGGGTATAGCGGTTGGACGGGCATACATCGTGGATTCTTCGCCACGCTGCCGCTGTGGCTGGCGGCGTTGCGCGGGCGGTTGACCCGATACAGCATCTCCTTGGTGTTGGCCACACTCACCATCAGCGGCCTTTGGTGCTGACGGTCCCGTGCTTCAGGACCGACAGAAAATGGTCGCTGGTGGTTTCAATCAGGAGGCGTTTACGAAGCTCGTTGAAAGCCTTGTCCGTGATCGCACTTGCCTGCCCAGCGATCCTTGGACTTCGGCGGGGCTAATTCAACAGCGGTGTCCATGACCATCTGCCATGTGCGCTTGGCCGCCAGAGGGTCGGCGGCTTTCAGGTGGATCAGGCCCCCCTGCTTCCGAATACCGACTTCCCGTTCGGCCTCGTTCATGGCACCCACGAGGCGTGGGCGTGCTGCTGAGCGCGGGTCTTGGGGGACCGGCTGTTGCCAGTCTGGTTGTCGTAGGCGTAAAAGGTGTCCCAGCCTCGCCTGAACTTTCGCCAACGGTTCTTCATCACATTTTCCACATTTACGACGATGAACCGGTTGAACCGCGTCCGCATCAGGACTGTGGGCGGACGTTGACCGGAATCTGGGCGGACAGCCCTTTCCGTTGAAGAAACCATTGAAGGTTCGACCTCTAAAACCCAGAACAGCGCTGATTTCCGAGGGAATCAGGAATGGAGGCGAGGGTCGGAATCGGTCGTTTTTGCGCTCTTTTCCGGGGTTTAGATAGCACTTTCTGAAAGCTAAGCAACAACAAGTTGCGCCTACTCGTCCACTATCTGCCATTACACTTTTAGGCACAGTTTTGGGCACAGTCCGGACGCAGTTGAACCAAACCGTTTCGCGGAGAGTTATCGGACGCGGGAGCGGTTGGTTTGAGGAGGAATCATGCGTTCAAGGTCGCGCGCAGGTAGGCAGCCAAGACAGGACCGCCACCAAGTTCCGGTCGCCTGGAAAGAGGCGCTGCCTAGGGGCGCGATGTTGTCTCCTTGAGCGCCGAGGCCAATTGGCCGGCGAAATCGGCAACGAGCGCGCTCAGCGTACCAATGGCCCCAGACACGCCGCGGTCCGGTGGCGGTCCCTGGCGCGAAAGACGGCTGCTGGCAGCCTTGAGGACCTTCTCCCCACCCGGCGAGAGGATACGCCATCGCGCAACCAGGACGCCCCTGCCAGACGCGTCCACATCGAACTGTTCGAGGGTGACATAGACCTCTGCCATGACTTCATTTCGCTGCCAGCCGGAGAGCAGGACGCGATCGGTGGGCAAGAGGATCGCCAGGTTCGCCGCCAGCACACGCTGGAAGCCGGAGTCCAGGCGCTCGGCCCAAAAGGCCGAGGGAAGATATTCGATTTCGTTGGTGCCCTTACGGACCGCCAGCGAGGTGTTAAAGAGATGCGGCGGGATTCTTACCTTCCCCAAGCCCACGGCGATGCAGCCAGGCGTCACGGTCGCCGAACCGACGGGGGACACTGGCGTCAGAACAAAATGACGGGCGGACGATTTCGCTGGCTTGAGGACGCTGCAGCCGCTGACTCCGGCATACAGGATGGCCACCACCGCGAGCAGCGCGGCGCTCTTGATCCCCGTTTGAAAGGGGCTTTTCACGGTTTTCGGTTGGGGAGCCGACGTCCGGCGATGAGTGCGTTCGGGTTCTCCTTGAGAAAGTCAGCGAGCGACGAGACGGACTGCGCAGCCGCGGCGAGATGTTCGAGGGCCAGATCGAGGTCGTTTTGAAGCGGCGCTTCGGGCGCAAGCATCATGCGGAGGTTTTCGCCGGCGCCACGAAGCTGGACCAGCGTTTGGTTGGCTTGGGCGAGCGTGTTGGTGACGCTGTCGGCGAGCGGGTCCACCTTGGTCGTGACTTTGGCCCCCAGCTCGCGGTATTGGTCGAGGGTTGGCCGGAGGGCCGCCAGCGCGTTGGTAATGTCAGGGTTCGTGACGAGTCCGTTCACAGAGTTCAGCAGATTTGTGACTCCCCAAGTGATCTCCGCCATCTTCAACTCGGCGACAGTGTGATCGAGTCGCGTAATCAGCCCATTGAGGTTCGTCTCCAGGCGCTTGACGTCCAGACTGGCCAGGTTCTCGAACAGTTGTTGAATCTGGGTTGGCTCGGTGGGGATTTCGGGATAGACCCTTTCCAGTTGGTGGAACACGGGCGGCGGTGCGTTGGGATTCATCCGGGTGTCAATGTACAGCACGCCTGTCACGAGGCTCTCGGCCTGAAGTGATGCGCGCAAGCCGGCCTTGATTTGCTCCTCCGTTGTGCGGCGGGCGACGAACTCGTGAGAACCCTCGCCCAACCGCTGACGCACCAGCTTTTCCTCGATTTCGCAAATCACCGGCATGGCGAAGTCATTGTCCGCCTGATTGAACCGGACCATCACGCGCTTGACCGAGCCAATCGTTACGCCACGGAACTTAACGGGAGCGCCTTCATTCAAGCCGTTCAGCGAGTCGTTGAAATAAACAATGACGTCCACGGTCTTGCTGAATATTTTCGCCGAACTGAACAGCAGCAGCCCGGCGACGCCCAATGCCAGGCCCGCGACGATGAAAAGACCGATGGAGGTGGTGTTGACTTTCTGGCTCATAGCGTCTGGAGATAATCAAGAGGCGCGGTTCGCTCGCGCACCCCCCCTCGGGCAAGGAATTGTTGCACCACGGGATCAGTCGAGTGCCGCAACAGTTCCCGCGGGTTGCCGCAGGCGCGCACGGCGCGGGTGGTGGGGTCGAGGAAGGCCGAGTTGTCTGCGATGGTGAAGATGCTGGCCAGCTCGTGCGTGACCACCACGAACGTTGCGCCCAGGCTGTCGCGCAGTTGCAGGATCAACTCGTCGAGATGGTGCGAGCTGATTGGGTCAAGACCGGCGGAGGGCTCATCGAGGAACAGCACCTCAGGATCCAGCGCCAAGGCACGGGCCAGGCCGGCCCGCTTGGACATGCCGCCGGAAATCTCCGCGGGGTAATAGTCCTCGAAGCCCTTGAGGCCCACGAGCGCCAGCTTGAGCCGGGCGATGTCCCGGATTTCAGCCGGGGAGAAGTCGGTATATTCGCCGAGCACCACACCGATGTTCTCCGCCAGCGTCATGGAACTCCACAAGGCGCCACTCTGGTACAGCACCCCGAAACTGCGGAGGGTCCGGATCCTCGCTTCCTCGTCTGACGCCCAGAAGGGCGTGCCGTCGTAGTAGATCTCCCCTTTGGCCGGTTCCTTGAGTCCGATCATGTGGCGTAGCAAGGTGCTTTTGCCGCAGCCGCTGCCGCCCATGATCACAAAGATCTCGCCGCGTTTGACCTGCACGTTGACGTCGCGCATGACCACGAACGTGCCGTACGCCATCGTCAGGTCGCGAATCTCAATCTTGCTGCCAGCGCTGGCGCTCACGGCTCAGATTTGCAGGGCGCTGCAGATGACGGCGAACAAGCCATCCGACGCGATGATCCAGGTGATGCCAGTCACCACAGCCGAGGTTGTCGCCCGGCCGACCGCGGCGGCATTGGAGCCGCATTGCATCCCGCGCAGACATCCCGTGAGCGCGATGATCACCCCGAAAAACGAGCCCTTGAACACGCCCAGCAGGAATCCCGACAGTTGGATCGAAGCGACCGTTCGCTCCCAATACACCTGTGGTGACAAGCCCAAACTCAAGGTGGACACGAGGAAACCGCCACCAATCGAGATGAGGTCGGCGAAGAGCACCAACAGCGGCATCATAAGGATGAGCGCCAGCATGCGGGGCAGAACCAGGAACTCGAGCGGCGAGATCCCGAAGGTCTGAAAGGCCTCGATCTCCTGATTGACTTTCATCGTGCCCAATTGGGCGGCGAATGCCGCCCCCGTGCGGCCGCACAGAATGATGCCCGTCATGATGCAGGCCATTTCCCGCACCGTGGCCACCGCCACCAGGTCCGCCGTGTAGATGGACGCTCCGAAGCGAGCCAACTGGCCAGAGCCAACAAAGGCAAGAATCAGTCCGACCAGGAAGTTGATCAGGGCCACGATGCCCAGGGCCCGGGGCCCGCAGGCCCCGACGACCTCGACCAGATCGCGGCCTCGAAACTGTGCCCGCCCACGAACCAGCTTCAGCAGCGACACGAGGGTCTCACCCAGAAAGCTGAGCATGGCGCGGCCGCTGGTCCACGCGGCAAGACCCGATTCGCCGACCTGCGCCAGGAAGGTGGACGTCCCCTCCCTGCGCACCGCGTCGGTCTTCTCCGGCACCACTTGTGCCAGGGCAATCAATTTGGCGAGGCCCGCGGGCAGAGTCTGGGCGCGGAACTCAATCCCAACCTTGGCACACTCGTCGTGGACCGCCAGGATGCGAACCATCAAGGTGCTGCCCCAGCGGCCTAATTCCTTCGCCTCAAATTCCAGTGCCGTCGCGGCGCCGCCAGCCAGTTCCTTCGTCACGGCCGACATGTCAGGCAGGTGAGCCCGATCCAGCCAGTCGCCGGCCAGTTCGACGACCAGGAGATTTGGGTCTCTATCCGGGTCGGCGCGCCGAACAGCCAGTCCTGGCGGAATATGTTCCTGGCGCTTCACCGGGCGCTACTGTGTAAACCGGAAAGGAAGACGGGGGGCGTTCTGCAGATTCTCAAAAGCACGATCCGAGGCCGAAGCGAGCTTGCCGAAGTTGTACTGCAGCAGGAAGGCTGCACTAAAGCCCCCTCGCCCGTCGCTGCGGATGGCATCTATCCCATAGCCGAAAGCCGTCACCGCCTGTAGCCGGCGATTCTTCGACTTAAAGCTGAGGCCGCCCGTGAGGCCCGAGTTCCAGTTACCGGACTGCTCGAACCCGTCCAGGTAATCAACCACTGCGGTTGCGCCGCCGGCGAAGATGCTCCAGGACTTGGTTCCGCCAAGCGGGACGGCGTACATGCCATAGAGCAGGCCGAAGTCCTGGGCCGAGAGTTCTTCGTTGAAGTAACCGGGAATCATGAGCGGGTACTCGGCAGTGAACGGGAGCGCGCCTCCCAGGCGGTAGGCGCTAAGACGGTCAGCATTGAGCACGGCGCCTCCCGTCAAACCGAGAGCGAGATAATGTTCCGAGCGCGGCATCGTGTAGATGAGCCGGGCACTGCCCAGGAACCGATGCGAAACCGAGTTGATTTCCCGGTCGCCTCCGAACCCGTATTTTCCGGAGTCCGGCCGGTACTCCAGGTCGTACCAGGCGGAAAGTTCGGCTGCCAACCGTGGGGTGAGCAGCGGCTCCTTACCCCCCCAGCGCAGGCCTGTGCGCAGGGTGTAGAACGGCTGATTGCTTGGGAGCGTGAAATTATCGGCAGTATCAGAGGCGTCGCTGAAAACGTGGTAGTTCATGCCGGCACGAACGATTCCGTTCAATGGCACTGTCGCGCCGGGGTTGAAATTGTGGTAGAGGCTGAGAGCGGCACCCCCACCGTGGCCGTCGAAGGATTCGTCGCGGTAGTAGTTGCCTTGCCGGATGTCATAGTAACTATTGTAGAAGCCGCCGCCAAAGACCGCCACGCCCACGTCTGTGTTCTCCCCCAGCAGCCCCTTGAAACCCAGTTCGCCGTCCAGGTACACCGGCGCGATGGCCAGGCGCAACGTCATGTTGGTTCCAGGCACCTCCGGCTGGTTCCAATAGTAGAAGGCATAGGCGGCTGTGGGACCATCGTTGTGCAGGGATTGGTTAACGCCCAACTGCAGGAGTTGCCGCGGCTCCGGATCTATCTGGGCGTGTGCCGTCAACACAGTGATCCACGTAATCCCGCAAACCCGAGTCCACGTGCCCGGAAGTCTCCCCGTGGTAATCAAACGACATGGTCTGACATGCTTGGCGGTGTTCTGGTCTTTTTCTTTCGCGAATACGTTGGTCTGGTTCATAACACACCTCACTGTTTGCGGCATCTCGTGATTAGGAAACATATTCTTGGCAGGCTGGCTGCGCAACCGTTGGCCAGAAGTGTCCCAACGCGGCAACCGCAACCGCGCTCTTGGACTCACAAAAGTAATGCAGACTTCCCTTCCGGACGCCGGCGCGCGCGCACCCCTCGTCCACGGTGACCGCATGCCAACTCTTCTCCCACATGTGATCGCAGGCGGCATTCCGGAGGAGTTGTCGTGCGTTACTGGCGGGCCCCATAAATCTGCGTGGTCTCGTTCGCTGTTGAGCTTCGCAGCCCTGACATTGCGAACGATGGCTGGGCCGGTGTGTTTGGTGCG
>CAZVYG010000056.1:0-35052 GCA_964631605.1 uncultured Verrucomicrobiota bacterium | reverse complement strand
GGATGCGGTTCAGGGTTTGCTTGGTGTGCGTCTGGAGGGCCTGCTCCTCGAGTTCGGCGATTTCCAGCGAGAGTTCATCCAGGGCGGGCTTGTAATTCTCGACGATGGAATCCAGGAGGTTGTAGGCCACGCGGTCCGGCGCGCGGGCGATGTGCACCGTGCTCTTGACGGCGCGTTCCTCGGTGAGGCTGACGCTGCGGCTGGGCCCCTCGTGATAGGTGACCAGGAAATTCTTGCCGAGAAAGAAGTTGAGCTCGCTGGTGGCAAAAACGCCGTCCTTGCGACTGTAGTCCACCCCGTGAATGACCATGAAGAGATAGGGGGTGAACCGGTCTTCCTCCTTGGGGGTGTACTCTTCCACCTTGGGCGAAGGGCTGACCATCACGCAATCCTCGATGGAAAGCGGATGGAAATGGAAGACGTCCTCGAGGACGTACTTTGTTTCCTCGGGCGTTGGGCTCTCGAGGTCCACCCACAGGAAGAGGTTGGTGTCCGTGAGCAGCGTCGGCATCAGGAACATTTCGATGTTCTTGCTGTGCAGACGGCCCTGGGTTGTAAATACGAGCGATCGGATCATGCACCGGCCCGGCGCTGCGCCTGGACCCTGTTCCAGCTTAGGGCGGCGGGCCTACAAGGCAAGCGTGTTTCAGCGCGATGTTGCGCGGCGGACCCACTACCGCGCCGGGGTGCCGTAGCGGCGTTGGAACATCTCGCGCTCGGCTGAGGGCATGGCTTCCGCACCCGTGGGGGTGGGAGCCACCACGCCCGGCATGGCCTCGCTGCCCAGTCCCGGCCCCAGCTCCGCCTGGAAGACACCGGCCACCACGGTCTTTTCATTGTCCGGGAGGCAAATGATCACGCGGCCCGGAAGGGTGCTCGCTCCCTCGGCGGTCTCGCCCAACTCCAGTTTCATCGCGTAACCGGTGCCATAGGTTTTCATCTGGGGAGCATAGCGCGGGTTGGTCTTCCAGCGCTTGACGACCTGCGGCACGGTGGCGCCCCGCATGTCCGCCGAGATGGTCAACTTCTGTCCGCCCACCTTCTCGCCGGGCTTCAACCGCAGGTAAACCATCACTTCGCGGTCGGGCGAGGCGATCGCCCCTTGAATAAAGCGCAGCACCGTCGAGGTGCCAACGCGGTCCAGTCGGACCTGCTCGGCCACAAACTCGGCGCCCGAAACGGTGCCGTTGACGCGGCCCTCGGGGATTTTGGCGGTGGCCACGTTCAGGTCATACTGGGGAGGAACCACCGGCAATGCGGGTTGGGCGGGCTTGGGCGTCCCGGCCGTGCCGTCGGCGGGTGGAGCGTCGCCCATGGGGATTTCCGCGCCGACCCCGGTAGGCCGACTGCGTGGGCCGCTGCCCACGGGTCCGCGGGGCAGGCCACTGCCACCAGGCTCGGTCGCATCCAACACGCTGTGCAACTCCGCAATGTGGCCCACCTGCCCCCCATCGGACTCTTTGGCCATCTTCTCCGATTCAGCGTTGGCTTTATCCTGCATCTTCACGATGAAGCCGTACCCAAAATAAGCGCCCACTCCAAGCGCAGCCACAATCACCACCCCTTGCAGTATTTTCAGGACCAAGTTGCCTTTCTTGGGAGGCGGAGGCGCCAGGTTCCGAATCGGAATCGCCCGTCCTTGGGTGGCGGGTTTCTGCGCCGGGACCGCCGTGCTGAGTCGCGTCTGGGCGCCGGGCGGAGGTTTGGGCGCCTGCGGACCGCCGCCCGAGGCGGCGGGCGCCGCCGCGCGCGCGGGAACCGTCAGCGCGCCCTGGCAAATGGGACATTGAATCTCGTGGCCGGACCAGGCGTCATCACAGGTGATGGACTGGTTGCACGAGGGACAAAGAAACTTGATTTCGGCCATAACACTTCAACGCACCCGGTTTCTGCCGGACAAACTGTTTGCCACCGCCAGCCAGGCTGCATCCCCATTACCGCACCAGCGTCGCCGGCCGTCAAGCCGGATCGCGAAGCACGACCCAACTGCGGTGAACGCGCGGCAGCGGGAGACGGACGGTTTTGGGACCCCGCGGGATTCTTGACTTCGCGGTTCGATCTTACAATGTTTTATCAGAGACGAATGGTTGGCAGTGCATTGGCCTATGCCGATTTACGAATACGAACTGTGTGAAGGTGACTGCGCGGTGTGCGGCGGGCGCTTCACGCTCGTCCGCCCGCTGTCGGCGCCCCCTTTGACCCATTGCCCGGCCTGCAAGAAGCCGGTTCGGAAAGTGCTTTCGACCTTTAACTCGCCGAGACGGGTGTCCTTTACCGATGCCAAGAAGGCGGGCTTTTCGGTGTTCAAAAAGATTGGGAAGGGCGAGTACGAGCGACAGTGAGGGCCGACGGGCGGGCAAGTCCCCTGCCCTGCCATGACCCAGGACTGGTCTTAAGAAGACAAACGGGGCACGTTGCCTTTCGGTCGCCGACCATCCAAGTTGCTGGTTTGCGCTTGTGCCACCCCGCGGGGGGAAATACACTCGCTGTCGAAGATGCCTCGCACGGTTTCGCGTCATACGAGACGGGCGCACCGCGCCGTTGTCCTCCTGGCTGCCGTGCCGTGGCTGGGCCTGGCACTCTCCTGCTGGGCCGCCAAAGACGTAGTCCTGCCTGAGTTTCTGCTCCGAACCTGGGATAGCGATGATGGAATGCCGGCGGCATCACTCAGGGATCTCACGCGCACCCCGGAAGGTTATCTATGGATTGCCACCAGCGCCGGACTGGCGCGTTTTGACGGCGTGCGGTTTGTCGTTTTCACCACAAACAACACGCCCGCGCTCGGCGACAACCAGGCCACCTGCCTGACGGTGGATGCGAGCGGCGACCTGTGGGTGGGGACGGCGGCTGGCACGATGGCGCGACTTCGAGGCGGAAGGTTCTTGCCGGTGGAACTCAGTCCGGAAATCCGGGGCAAACCGCTGAACGCGATGGTGGCGGACGCGAGCGGGGCCATCTGGTTGGCGACGCAGGGAGCCGGAGTGGGGCGTTTGCGAGAAGGTGTTTGCGACCTTTTCGGCATCAGCAATGGCCTGCCGGCCAGCGCAGTTTCGCAGGTGGTGGCCACGGACAGTGGGCAGGTTTTTGCCCTGGCCGACGGGAGACTGGCCAGCTTCGATGGCAGCCGGTGGAAGACGCAAGTTGTGCCGGTGGCGCCGGGTTCAGCCATCAGGGTGCTGGCCAAAAGCATGGCCGGTGGCTTGTGGGTGGCCACCACGTATCGAGCGCCGTCGCAAGGCCGCGGCGGGCAGGTGCTGCTGCTCAAGAACGGACAATGGACGGAACTGCCGAACTATCCGTGGCCCCATCTGACCATGAGCCCCAACGTGCGCACGCTTTTGGAGGACAGGGCCGGAGTAGTCTGGTTGGGAACCCTCAACGCGGGTTTGTTTTACCGCGAACCCGGTCAGCCCTGGCAACCCCTGTCCGCCTGGGGAGTCGCCAAGCAAATCGCCGTGGAAGCCCTCGCTGAAGACATGGACGGCTCGGTGTGGGTCAGCTTCTTTCGAAGCGATCAGTTGCAGCAGATCAGGCGGCGTCCGGTAAAAATCATCTCGCCGCACCCCGCGCCGGAACAGAGCCGCGTCTTCACGGTCTGCGTCGCGTCGGATCAGAATGTCTGGATCGGCACCAGTGACACCGGGGTCTATCGCTGGCGGGCGGGTGAATTAGAACACTTCGGCGCAGGGGAGGGTCTGACGGACGAACGCATCGGCGTGATCTTCGAAGACCGCCACACCAACCTCTGGGTCGGCACCTGGAGCGGTTTGTTTCAGTTCAAGGGGGGGAAGTTCGAGCGCGTTAACGGACCGCGCGCCTTGAGTTCCTGTGTGGATTCCCTCACCGAAGACCGCGCAGGTCGTCTGTGGGTGGGCACCCGGGAAGGCTTGGCGTGTCTGGAGGCGGAAGGCTGCCAGGTCTTCGGACCAGACCGGGGGGTGGTGGGAAGCTATCTCAAGGCGATTGTGGAAGACCCAAATGGGGACTTGTGGCTGGCCAGCGCCGGGCATGGGTTGTTGCGCCGGGTCGGGGGCCGGTTTGAGCGCCATGGCGCGGGGCAGTGGGCGGGCGAAAAAAACATCCGGGCATTGCTTGCCGATGCCGATGGCCCGCTCTGGATTGCCACCTGGGGCGATGGTTTGTTCCGTCTCAAGGACGGCAAGTTTGAGCACTGGTCCACCGCCGAAGGGCTGCCTAGCGGGATGATCCATGCCATCATCGAAGATTCTGCCGGCAACTTGTGGTTCAGTTCCGACAACGGTTTCTTCGGCTGTCCGAAGAAGAATTTTGACACCTTCACTCCAGGGAGCAGTCCGCCGTTGCTATTCTGGCGCCTGTCCACCGACGATGGGCTGGATTCCAAGATGGGTTCGGGGGTCGGTCAGCCCACGGTCGCCCGGTCGCCGGACGGGCGTTTGTGGTTTCCGAATCAATATGCGCTGGCGGTATTTGATCCGGCGGCATTGGCGATGGTGCAACCGATTCGACCGGTGATCATGGAGGAAGTGCAAGTGGATGGCCGGCGTTGGGACGGGGGAACGGCGGACGGCTTGCGCGTGAAATCGGGGGCCGCACGGTTTGAGTTTCATTACACCACCCCCAGCCTGCTGAATCCGGGGCGGTTGCGATTCCGATACCGCCTCGACGGGCTGGATTCGGCTTGGGTGGATGCGGGCGGTCAAAGGGCGGCGTATTACAATCATTTGCCGCCGGGCAACTATGCCTTTCGGGTGATGGCAGGCGGAACGGATGGCGTGTGGCATGAAATCGCGCAGCCGCTGACCTTGCAGGTGGTCCCGCGCGTCTGGGAACGCGGCTGGGCGAAGGTCTCGGCGGGGCTGCTGGTCCTGGTCGCCCTGGCCCTGACCGTGCGGCAAATGGAACGTAACAAACTCCGGCGGCGGCTGCAGGAACTGGAAGCGCAACGGGCGCTCGAAAAGGAACGCCGGCGCATCGCCCAGGACCTGCACGATGACATTGGCGCCCACCTCACCCGGCTCAACCTGGATTGCGAACTGGCCGGGCGGGAAACGGTTCCCACCTGCGATTTACGCAGCCACCTGGCGGGCATGAACCGTAAGGTCAATCAACTCATCCGGGCGATGGATGAAATCGTCTGGACCATCAACCCGCGCCACGATTCGGTGGCGAGCCTGGCCAGTTATCTCCAGCATTTTGCCAGTGAGTTCTTCGAGACTTCAGACACCCGCTGCCGGGCGGACGTGCAAACCGGTCTGCCGGAAGCAACCTTGGGCGCGCAGGCCCGTCACAACTTGTTGCTGGCGATCAAAGAGGCTTGCAATAACGTGGCAAAACACTCGGGCGCAGCCGAGATTTGGCTGACGCTCCGTTGCAGCCAGCGCACCCTCATCGTTACGGTGGAGGATGACGGACGCGGCTTTGACCTGACGCAGTCCAGCGGCCGACGGAATGGACTGGCCAATATGCAGGAACGCTTGAAGGAAGTCGGCGGCGAATGTGCCATTGAAAGCCAGCCGGGAAAAGGTTGCCGGGTGCGTTTCGCCCTGCCGTTCTGACTGCCAGAATCACCCGATTGGTGGATGGCGACCATTTCGCGGCGGGTTGACAATGGCCGGTG
Organism: uncultured Verrucomicrobiota bacterium; assembly: GCA_964631605.1. Taxonomy (GTDB): domain Bacteria; phylum Verrucomicrobiota; class Verrucomicrobiia; order Limisphaerales; family UBA8199; genus JARKQH01. The sequence continues at coordinate 29,453 of CAZVYG010000056.1, read as the reverse complement.
CGGGTTTTCCCGAACGAGGGACGCCCGCCCGGCGGCAGTGAGGGACGGGAACTCATTTGCAGGCATTAACACCATGATTACGAAAGTTGCCATTGTAGAAGATGACGCCGAAGTGCGCCGGCTGCTCCAGCAGGTGATTGACACGTCCCCGGGATTTCGTTGTGTCTGCGCGTGCAATTGCGCCGAGGACGCCTTGAAGGAATTCCCCGCCGCCGAGCCGGATGTCATTCTGATGGACATTCACCTGCCCAACCACTCGGGCGTCGAATGCACGGCGTGGTTCAAGGAGCGGCTGCCAGGCGTGCCGGTCATCATGCTCACGGTTTATAGCGACACCGAAAGGGTGTTCAAGGCGCTGCAGGCGGGCGCGCGCGGCTACCTGCTCAAGCGCACCCCGCCCGCCAAGTTGCTGGAAGCCATCAAGGACGTGCTCCAGGGCGGCGCTCCGATGACCGGCGAGATTGCCCGCATGGTCGTCGAATCGTTCCAGAAACCGGCTCCCCTGTCGGGTGTTGACGCCAGCTTGAGCCGCCGGGAGCGCGAGGTGTTGGAACTGCTCGCGGCGGGCTACACCAACAAGGAGATCGCCGCGCGCCTGAATCTTGGTGCGACGACCATTCACACGCATCTGGGACACATCTACGACAAGCTGCACGTCCGTTCGCGGGCCGGAGCGGTTGCCCACTACCTGGGCAATCCAGTGCCTGCCCCCCCCTCGACTGGACGTTGACCGGTTCCGTTTCCACGCTGGCCGGGTCCGGGGACTTTTGTGCCCTTCGCCCCAAGTTCGCCCATTTGGAGGATAGCGGCCGCGGGGAGAAAGGATTAGAAAATGGTAGTTCGTACGACCGATAAACATCAACGTCCACCCGAAACAAAAACGTATGAAAAACCAGATCAACCTCAGAAGCCGGCTTCCCTCCGACAATCCGCTCGCCCTCCTTGCCGTCTTCCTGGGCCTGGCGGTACTGTTTTGCCCGTCGAACAGCCGGGCAGCCGGCATCACCTTCAGCCTGCCCGCCACTTGCGCGGGCGACACGGATGTCTTCAACCTGGGCGGCGGCTACGCCTATAGCTGGTCCACCGCGCAGACGGTCAACGGCGTGGCGTTCACCCCACTCACCGGCACCCTCGGCGGTGGCAACCTTGCCCTGAGCGGGTTCAACGTCGTCAACGCCAGCGCCTTCACCACCACCGCAGCACCGTTCGCAAGCCTTTCGCCGGCTTATCGGGGCGTGCTCGTCGGGGCGGTCTTTTACAACGTCGCCAACTCCGGTCTGGCCACCGTGACGCTTAACAACCTGCTACCCGGCGGGAAATATGCCGTGCAGGTTTGGGTGGGCGATCCGCGTTCGGGCGTCACCACGAACCGGGCGGAGTGGATCTACGACGGCTTCGGTGGGGCCACCAATCTGCTGGTGTTCAACACCACGCGCGTCAACGGCGGGCTGGGTCAATACATCCTCGGCAAGTTCACGGCTGACAGTTCCTCGCAGAGTTTCATCCTCGACAGTTTCTCGCTGCCGGCCACCAACGTTGGGCTGGTGCAGATGAACGCCATCTCCGTGCGTGATGTGACGGCCGTCTGGAGCGGCACCACCAGCGGCAACTGGGCGGACAGTGACAACAGTTCCGCCAACTTTACGGGCCTGAGTTTTCAGGGCCTCAAAGGCCTCGGCCAGACCGAGGTGTATTTCGCGGACACGGACGGCACCGGCACCAGCGCACCGGCGACCACCTCGGTCGCGATCGGCGCGGGTGGGGTCTCCGGCGTGAACGTCACTTTTCAGAACAACGCGCTCACTTACACGGTCAGTTGCGCCGACGCCAACGGCATCACCGGGGCGCAGTCGGTCACGCTTTCGGGGACCAACACCGTGACCTTCACCGGCGCGCACACCTATACGGGCAGCACCGTGTTGGGAGCGGGGGCGCGGTTGATTTTGGGCGGTTCGGGTTCCATTGCCGGGAGCACGCTGATTTCCCTGGGCGCAGGCTCCACGCTGGACGCCACCGCGGCCGGGCTGACGGTCAATCCCAGTGCCACGCTTACCGGCAACGGCACCGTCAAGGGCAACCTATCGGTCCCCTCGGGCGCGAGCATCGTCCCCGGCGGCGCCGGCACCGTCGGCACGCTGGCGTTCAATAACAATCTCACCCTCAACGGCCAGGCCTTTACCCTGGACCTTGGGGTTGTCCCCGGTGCCAACGACCGAATCAACGTGGGCGGCAGCCTGACGCTGAACGCGAACTCGGTCATCACCCTCAACCAGACCGGACCGCTGCTTGTCAATGGCACCTACACGCTGTTCACGTTCGCCTCCAAGGCTGGCGCGGGGAATTTCTCACTGAACACGGCCTATCCGGGAATCACCTTGAACACCACGACCAGCAACGTGACCCTGACCGTGACTGGCAGCCCGCTGTTCGGCACGGTGGCGACCTGGACCAACCTGCTCGGCGGCAGTTGGACCAATTCAGCCAATTGGCTGGGCGGGGTGATCGCGACAAACGTGGACAACATTGCGGACTTCAGCACGCTGGACATCACGGCAGCGCGGACCGTGACCGTCAACAGCCCCAACCTGACCATCGGTCACATGATCTTCGGCGACTTGTCGCAAGACAACAACTGGACGCTCGCCACCGGGACCAATATTCTCGCCGTCAGCAGCGGTTCCCCGAGCATTATTGTCGGCAGCGGGCAGAACACCACGATCAGCGCCTCGCTTCAGGGCACGCAGGGCTTCACCAAGCTGGGCGCGGGCACACTCACGTTGAGCGGGGCCAACCGGCTGACCAATGGCGTCCGGGTCAACGGCGGCACCTTGACCCTCAATGGTGCCGGGCCATTGGGCGGCACCGTGGTTTCGACGGTTAATCCGGTCACGATGAGCAACGCCACGCTTTCTTTCGCCACGGCCACTCCTTACACGAACAACCTGACCTTCGTCGGCACGAGCAACAACCTTGTCGTCGGCGGGGCGGCGAACACGACCGTGACGTGGGTGGGCGCGATCACGGGCGGCAACACCGTGGCGCTCTCTGTTCCCAACACCTACGGTTTCACCCAACGTGGCGACATGACCGGTTTCAACGGCACGCTCATCATCAACGGGGTGGGGAACGGCGCCTTTTTCATGGGGCAGAACGATGAGACGACGATCGTCACCGGCAGTTCCAACGCGGTGTTTGAATTCAACGGGGGCACCCGCCATTTCTTGATGAACAATCTCAACAACGGCACCTGCTACATGGGTGAATTGCGCGGGGCGGGCGGCACCCTCTGGACCAAATACCGCCGCTCCGGTCTCGTCATTCTCGAAGTGGGCGCGCTCAACACGTCGTCCACCTTCGCCGGCACGATCAACGACTGGAACAACGACTCCGGACTGGGCACACCGTATCCGAGCTTCACGGGCTTGCGCAAGGTGGGCGGCGGCCACCTCACCCTGAGCGGCGCCACCCACGCGTTCTCCGGGCCGACCACGGTGGCGTCCGGCGTCTTGCAGATTGATGGCAACATGGGCGGTCTCCGGGTGGATGGCACCCCGGGTGGTTCGCCGGTGACTGTGCAAAGCGGCGCCAAGTTCATCCTCAACGGCCAGACGGGAACCAACACCGTCACGGTGCAGAATGGCGGCTTGTTTGAACTAAACGGATTCCTGGGCTCTGGCAACTGCACCGTGCAATCCGGGGGGCGGCTGGTCAGTGGCGCCAGCGCTTCCTGGGGTACCGGGCTCGTCACCGTGGACGGCGTGGCGGATGTCACCGCGGCGGGCGGCTTCTTCAACCTTAACAGCGCTTCCCTGACCGGTTCCGGCGTCGTCACGGGCGCAGTCACGATGACCAGTAGCACCGTGAACCCTGGCGCGATTGGCGCCGCGGGCACCCTGACGATTACCAACGGCAACCTGATGGTCTATGGGGGCACGCTGGCCTTTGATCTCTCCAACACGCCGGGCAGCGGCAACGACCAGCTCGTCGTCAACGGCGACCTGGACTTCAGTTCCCCCGGAGTCACCGTCAGCGTGAACAAAATCGCCGGCACACTCGGCAGCGGCACGTATGTGCTCGCGAAATGCACCGGCTCCCTCCTCGGCAGCGCGGGCAACCTTAACCTCACCGGTGCCAATCCGCTCGATAGGCTCCAGTTCAACGGCAACCAACTTGAACTGGTTGTCAGCGCCGTTCCCAATCTGACTTGGACGGGCGACGGCGTCGGCAACCTCTGGGACATCGGCACCTCGACCACCTGGCTTAACGGAGCGGTGCCTTCGACCTTTGCCGACGGCAATACCGTGACGTTCGACACGATCGGGGCGACCAATCCGGTGGTGAACATTGCGGCCCTGGTGGCCCCGGCGGCGGTCACCGTCACCGGTTCCTCAAACTACACCTTTACCGGCGCCGGCGACATCACCGGCGGCACGGCCCTCCTCAAGAGTGGCAGCGGCACGCTCACCGTGCTGAACACGAACACCTTCACTGGAAAGGTTTTCTTGAATGGCGGAATATTGCGGCTGGGTGACGGCGTCACCAACGGTGCGCTCAGCGCCGAGATCACAAACAACGCCGCCCTGATCATCGCCAACGGACAGGACCAAACCCTGACCAATTTCATCAGCGGCCCCGGCTCGGTGACCAAGCAATCCACCGGCACCCTGTATGTGACCTCCGATAACGCCATCACCGGCCCCACCGTGATCAGCGCGGGCGTGCTTTCCCTGGGTGACGGCATCGCTCCGGGCGGTTCCCTGGGCACGGGCATCGTGACCAACAACACCACGCTGGTCATCAACCGGACCGGCGCAGCCACCCTCAGCAGCGCCGTTCACAACCAGGGTGGCATCGTCAACATCGGCACGGGTCCCGTGAGCCTGGCTGGGGCCATTTCCGGTCCGGGAGCACTGACGAATGACACCATCGGCGCGCTGCTGGTCACCGCGAGTAATTCCTACTCCGGAGGCACCTTCATCAAGCAGGGCATCGTCCAGGTGCATGACTTCCAAGGTCTGGGTGCCGGACCGGTGATCATTGACGACTTCGGCGGCGGCGCGCTCAACTTCTACCCCGCCCCAGGCACCAGCAACGTGCTGGCCAACGACATTGTTCTCCCCAACGCCACGACCACCCAGTTCTCGATGGACAGTCAACCGCAATTTCAGACCACGATCCGCTTTACGGGCCGCATCTCCGGCGGCGCGGCGGGGCAGATCACCCGCATCGTGATGAACCCGCAGCTCAACAACAACCGTCCGGTCATCCTGCTCGATAATCCCAGCAACACCTTCACGATGATCCCGGAAATTCGCCGGGGCACCCTCGCCTTCACCAGCGATGGCGCGCTCGGCAATGCGACCAACGGCATCCGCAGCAACTGCGAGATCGGGATTACGGGAGCTGGCGACATCACCATCCAGGGGCTGCGGTTCGACGCCGACAACATCACGCTCAATCAAAATCGGCAGATTGAGTTGGTGAACACCGCGGAATTCATCAACGTGCAGGGTTTCACGGGCACCATCGCGGGCCCGGTGGTGGGCGCCGGCTCATTGCGCAAACTCGGTTCCGGCACACTGCGGCTCACGGGAGCCGGCAGTCTCACGGGCCAGACCTCGATCAGCAACGGCACGCTCCGGGTGGACAGCCCGATCTGGACCGGCAGCAGTCTGGTCGCCGCAGCGGGGACGACCCTGATGGGAACGGGGGCCATCACTGCGCCCGTCACCATCGCCAGCGGGGCCATCCTCTCGCCCGGCGCGTCCCCCGGCACGCTGACCGTGAGCAATACCCTCACCCTGGCTGCGGGCAGCGGCACCATTATCGAAATCAACGCCACCAGCGCCACCAGCGACAGCGTGACGGGCATCGGCACCCTGAACTACGGCGGCACGCTGACGGTGAACGTCATCCAGGGAACGCCGGTCGGTGGCCAGAGCTACCAGCTCTTCAGCGCCACAAACTATGTGGGCAACTTCGACGCCATCAGCCTGCCGGCGCTCGGACCCGGCCTGACGTGGAACTGGACTCCGGGCAATGGCACCCTGTCGGTCATCCAAAGCATCGCCACGAATCCGACGAACCTGACAGCGGTCGTGAACGGTTCAAATCTCGACTTGTCCTGGCCCGCAGACTACACCGGCTGGCGCCTGGAAGTGCAGACCAACAGCCTGGGAGTCGGTATTGCCACCAACTGGTCCACCTGGCCGGGGTCCGCCGCGACCAACGCGGTTTCCGTGCCGATTGACCCGGCGAATCCGACGGTGTTCTACCGCCTGGCCTATCCGTAAGGGAGGAGTCGCTTGGGTTGGGTTAGGTGGTTGGGTTTCCATCGGCGCGGTGCGGTCAGGGGTGGCCGCTCGCGCCGGTCGGTTTAAAACAAAAAACGAGTTTATATACTTACAAATGAAACAGAAATCAGGTCTCAGCCGGGGTTTCACGCTCATTGAACTGCTGGTGGTCATTGCCATCATCGCCATCCTGGCGGCGATGCTCCTGCCCGCACTGTCCAGAGCCAAGCAGAAGGCGAAGGAGATCAACTGCATCAGCAACCTCAAACAGCTCACGATCGCGTCCAGTTCGTATGTCGCGGACCACGGGCGGGTGGGGTTTGGTGCAAACAACAGCATCTGGATTGGCTCGCTTGCGCCCAGCTATGTCAACCCCAAGGTGCTGGCGTGTCCGGGTGCGTCGCAACCCGACACCATCGCGCGTCCGCCCTTGGCCAACGGTGACGTCTGGGGCACCGCCGCCAGCGCCTGGCTGGCCAATCGCCTGGGAACGGTCTTTGTGGGCAGTTACGGGATCAACAACTGGCTTTACGACGTGAGTGTGGCGGTCACGCTGGGCTGGGATAATTCCGGCGAGCCACAGAAGTTCTTTGTCCGCGATGCGACAATCACTTCACCCTCGACCACGCCCAACTTCATGGACGACATCGTGACCGGCGCGAACCCAAGACCGACCGACACGCCGGCGCGCGACCTGTTTTTGGGGGAAAACATTCCCACCATGGCCCGCCTCACGATTCCACGTCACCAGTTCAATCCCAAAAGCGCCCCCCGCAACCACCCGCCCGGCAGCCCGCTGCCGGGCGCAATCAACATGAGTTTTACGGATGGCCATGTTGAACCCGTCCGGCTGGAGAAGCTCTGGAGCTTTACCTGGCACCAGGGCTACGTGGCACCCGCCAAAAGGCCCAACTAGCCGAAATCTCCGGCGTGAGAAGGCGCACTTGGATAATGCCCCTCAAATTATAGCCGCGTGACAACACGGGGGCACGCTTTGCGAGCTACACGAAATGAAATAAGATGAACCTGGTCAAAATGAAGGCAAAAGGCAAATCCTGCCTGTTAGCCCTTGGGACCGCCGTCCTCGCGTCGATCGCCCACGCCGCCACGGCGCCGGTGGATGTGTATCTGCTCGGCGGCCAGTCCAATATGCAGGGGTTGGGCAAAGTCTCCGAGTTGACGCCGGCGCAATTGATGCCGCCGACGAATGTCTATTACTGGAACGACTCGAGCTTCGTTCCATTCATTCCGGGCACGACGGTGACTGCCACCCCCGGACATTTCGGGCCGGAAATCGGCTTTGCCGCCGGGATTTGCCAACTCGGGCGCCAGGTCTATCTCATCAAAGTATATTCCAGCGGCAAGGCGCTGGATTCCGGGTGGAATGACCAGACTTGGGTGGGCGATCCACCCGCGCCCAACCGGGTGAACTTCTTCCCCGGGACCAACGCCGCGGATCCGAATCAGGGAACGCTGTACAAAAACCTGCTGCTCCCCAAGTATCAGGCCGGAATTCAATCCATTATCGCCCAGGGCGGCACACCGGTTGTTCGCGGCCTGATCTGGATGCAAGGCGAACAAGACAGCAAGACCAACATCTCCGCCGGGCGCTACGCGGCCAACCTCCAGCGCTTGCGCGACCGCCTGGCCAGCGATCTCGGCCTCACCCATCTACCAGTCACCTTCGGCCAGGTGCTGCCGTACACTCCGCCCGCCCCGCGCTTCGTCTGCCGCGATCTGATTCGCGCTCAGCAGGCCGCCGCCGATATGTTTTCGCGCCTGCCCGAGGCCATTCCCCACTGCCGTATGGTATCCACCGATGGTTTTCCGGTTTATTCCTCCGATCAGGTCCATTACACCACCGCTGGCCAGCTCATGCTGGGAGCCGCCTTCGCCCAGGGTATTCAGGAAGCGGACCTGGGGGTCAGCCTGACACACACCAATCAGGGCGGGGCTGGCCTCAGCCCGAACAGCAAAGATGGGATAGCCGTGCCCGGCTCATCCGCAACCAATCAACTGTCCCTCCCGATTGTGAGGACCAACGCGAATCACTTCTAGAGGCTGGCTTATCCTTAAGGAAGCTGGCACGCCAATGCCGGTGCGACCAAGTGCAGTCAACGCTGACCCCAAGACCATAAATCCAACAAATATGATCAATCGCCGTCATTTCCTCATAATCGGGGGCACGCTGCTGACCGGGTCTGCCATGCGCCCTCCATTTGCCTTCGCGGGCGCCCAACCGCAGCTCATCTTGCCCACGCCGGCCCAGGTCGCCTGGCAGGATGCCGAGGTCGGCATCATCTACAGTTTCGATCTCGCCACCGCCGTCGGCGACCCCACGCCCAACAATGCGGCACGCAAGACCTGGGATCCGAATCTCTATCAACCGAATAAACTCGACACCGACCAGTGGCTGGCCGCCGCCAAGGCCGCCGGCGCGGGCTACGCCATCTTCACTGCCACGCATTTCAACGGCTTCATGCAATGGCAGAGCGATCTTTACCCCTACGGTTTGAAGCAAACCACCTGGCGCGGTGGCCAGGGCGATGTGGTGGGGGATTTCGTGGCCTCGTGCCGCCGGGTGGGCATCAAGCCGGGAATCTTCTACAGCGTTCATCGCAACGTTTACCAGCAAGTCTGGGGGCATTATGTGGACTGGGGCAAAGGGCGGGGCACCCCGGCGCAGGAAAAGTTCAATCGCATTGCCGAAAAACAAATGGAGGAGCTTTGCTCGCGCTACGGCCCGCTGATCCAGATCTGGCTCGACGCCGGCACCAAAACGCCCGCCGAGGGCGGACCGGACCTGCTGCCCATCTTTCGCCGGTGTCAGCCGCAGTCGGTGTTCTATCACAGCTCGGAATGTGGCGAACATCGCTGGATCGGCAATGAAGAGGGCTATGCGGGCGTTCCGTGCTGGGCGACGATGCCGGACCAGGGGCAAACGCTTCTGCATAGCGGCAGCGCCGCAGGACAAAAACTTCTTGCCGTTGGCGACCCCGACGGCACCGCCTGGTCCCCGGGCATGGTGGATGTGCCACTGCGCGGCGCGAACAAGATCCACAACTGGTTCTGGGCACCCCATCAAGAGCACGCCGTCCAGCCGACGGAAGTCCTCGTGCGCATGTATGACCAGTCGGTGGGCCGCAATTGCAATTTCGTGATCGGTGCGGTCATCCAGCCCGACGGCTCCCTGCCGGAAGCAGACGCCAAACGGCTCACGGAATTCGGGACGGCAATCCAGCGCCGCTACGGCCAGCCCGTGGCCGAAACCAAGGGCGAGGGCAGGGCGCTGGAACTTCAGTTGCCCACACCGGCGCCGCTCGATGCAGTGGTCATCATGGAAGACATCGCGCAGGGCGAACGCGTCCGGGAATACCTCATCGAAGGACGCGCCCCCGGCGGTGTGTGGACGCAACTGGGCACGGGTCAGAGCATCGGCCACAAGCGCATCCAAAGTTTCGCGCGTCAGGAACTCGCCGCCGTGCGGCTCCGGTTCACCAAGTCCATCGCTCCGCCTGTCATCCGCCGGCTGGCGGTGTTTGACACGGGCTCATGAATCATGGTGTGATTGAAAACGCGCCAACGGCGGGCCGAAGCAATCCACGTTGGAACACCTCCCGCGTGGCTGTGGCCATTGAGTCAAGAAACACCTTCCTGTGAATACCGTGCCCATCAAAGCCCTCCTGCTGTTCCTGTGCGCTGGCGCGCTCCCGTGCAACGGTGCCGAAAAGAGCAGACTTATCACCCAGCTCGAAGCGGGCCAGAAACAGGTGGTCGTTGCCTATGGCACCAGCCTGACCTCCGATGGCGCGTGGGTTGCGCAGATGACCGGAGTCCTCAACCAAAGGTTTCCGGGATTGGTAACCGTCATCAACAGCGGCGGATCCGGCCGGGGGTCAGGATGGGGTGTGACTAATCTGGAGGAACAAGTCCTCCGCAAGCACCCGGACACCGTCTTCATCGAGTTTGCAATCAACGACTGCGCCGAGCATTTCAAGGGTACCGTCGAACTCGCCCGGACCCATCTGGAAACCATGATTGATTCCATCCGAAAGACGAATCCCCAGTGCGAAATCATCCTGATGACCATGACGCCGGGGAACGGCTTCCCCGAAGGGCACCGTTCCCACCGAAAGGGGATCGAAGGTTATTACGAAATGTATCGCTCCGTGGCCAGGGCGAGGAAGCTCCTGCTCATTGATCACTATGCGAATTGGAAGGCGCTGGAGAGCAGAGACAGGGCGCTGTTCCAGAAATATGTGCCCGATACGATTCACCCAACGGCCGAAGGATGCTCGAAGATGGTCACGCCGGTGATCTTGGCGGCCTTGGGCATCCAGGATACCGACAACGCCAAATGACCACCGGAGTCAGCAGGCGCCACGCGCCCAACCTGCGCCGGCAAAGGTCGGGCCGTGATGCAGCAGCCACTCAAGCAGCCTGGGGAATTCCGCCGAGAAGTAATGCCATGCTCCCTCGAATAAAACATCCAATCACACTCCTCGCCACCCTTTTGCTGACGCAGCCGGACACCCTTCACGCCGCCGAACCGCGACTGAATCCACCGTCCGCAATGCGGCTCCACTTAGCGGGGCCCATCGAGAGCAGTCTGGATGCGATCCCGCTGGGGAACGGGTTGTGTGGCGGCTTGCTTTGGGGCCAGGGCACCCATGTTTATCTTTCACTGGATCGCGGCGACTTGTGGGACTTGCGGCCGCATCCGGGTTACACCAACGCCGGCTTCACCTACCAGACCGTGGTGGAAATGGCGCAAGCCGGACGCACCGCCGAGTTGAACCGGCAATTTGCGAAAGTCAGCCCCTTCCCGACGAAAGTTCCCGGGGCGCGACTCGTTGTCGAATTGCCCGCCGGGGTCACCGTTGATGGGTTTTCGCTTGATTTGCGCGGTGCGCTGGGCAGGGCCGAACTGAACGGCGCCTCGGCGATCGAAGGCTTCTTCAGTGCCACCACCCCGGTCGCGATGCTCAAAATCTCCGGTGCGCATCCGGGCTTCAAGCTGGTCGGCAATCCGTGCTTCAAGAAGGAATTGGGGGGCGCGGACGCCGAGGTAAAAACCACGGCGGACAGTTCCTCGCTGTTGCAGGAGGTCGGAGGCGATTTTCGTTTTGCGATTCATGTGCAGGCGCAGCGGGGGGAGCACGTAACGGTTCTGGCCATCAGCATCGTCACCAGCCGCGACGACAAGGATCCCCTGGCGCTGGCTCGTAAACGGACGACGGCCGCGCTCGCCGAGGGCTACGAACCGCTGCGCCAGAAGCACGGGGCGTGGTGGGCCGGGTTCTGGGCGAAATCCTCCGTGCAGATTCCCGACCCAGCGATCCAGTTGCACTACAATCTGGTGCAATACTACTACGGGGCGGGGAGCCGCGCCGGTGCCCCGCCGATCCCGTTGCAAGGCGTCTGGACCACCGACAATGGCAAACTGCCGGAGTGGCGCGGTGATTATCACAACGACCTGAACACCCAGTTGACCTACTGGGCTTATCTGACCTCCGGGCGCTTTGATCAGGGGCTGAGCTTTACGGAGTTTATGTGGTCGCTCAAACCGTCCCATGAGGAATTCGCCCGCAAGTTTTTCGGCGTCCCCGCGGGCCACATCGTGCCGGGAGTGATGGCGCTGGACGGCAAGCCGATGGGGAGCTGGCTGCAATACACCCTCTCCCCCACGATGGGCGCGTGGGTGGCGCAGAGTTTTCACCAGCACTGGCGCTACACGGCAGACCAGAGTTATCTGGCGGAGCGGGCGTATCCGTATGGCGTCGGCATCGGCGAGGCGTTGCTGGCACTGCTGAAGCCGGAGGCGAAAACGGGCAAGCTCAAACTCCCGTTGTCATCGTCGCCGGAAATCCACCACAACACGCAGGCCGCCTGGTTGACGCCGAACAGCAACCACGATCTCGCCCTCCTCCGTTGGCTGTTTGCCGCCAATGAAGAAATGGCCAACGCCCTCGGGCGCCACGACGAGGCGACGAAGTGGAGAACCGCGCTGCTGAACCTCGACGAGCTGGCCGTCGAAGGCGACGCCGGGGCGTTGCGCCTGTCGCCGGACGAATCGCTGACCAAGGCGCATCGGCATTTCGCGCATCTCATGGCGATTCATCCGCTGGGCACTTTGAATCTCGATGGCACTGACCGTGACCGCGCGATCATCAACGCCTCGCTCGCGCAACTGGAGGGTTTGGGGTTCGGTGATTACTGCGGTTACTCGCACGCGTGGCGCTCCTGCCTGATGGCACGGGCGGGCCGTCCGGAGTCGGCGCTGGAGTCGCTGCGCAAGTATATGCCCATCACGCGGCGGAATGGTTTTCACTGCAACTACCTCAGCAATCCGGTCATCACGCTGGAAGGCAATTTCGCCGCCGGCCAAGCCGTGCATGAAATGCTCCTGCAAAGCTGGGGCGGCAAGCTGCGGATTTTTCCGGCGGTTCCCGCGCAATGGCCTGATGCGGCCTTTGAACATTTGCGGGCCGAGGGTGGTTTCATCGTCTCAGCCCGCCGCGTGGCGGGCAAGACCGCGAACGTCACCATCACGGCCACTGTGGATCAAAGTTTGCAACTCGTGAATCCGTTCGGCGACATCCCATTTCACGCTGATCACGAGGTCAGGCGGGAGGGCCACCTGATTCGCTGCGAATTGAAGCCGAACCAAACTTTGAAGCTGCATCTGTGAAAAAAATCCCTCTGCTGACCAAGGCACAGTCGGCCTGGCTCAGGCATCCCGTCCGCCTTTTGGCGGGCTTCCCCCGGGTTCCAGTGGCCTCCAGAACGCTTCCCTCCGCGCTTCGCCCCGCTTATTCCGATGCTGTGCTTACGTGCGGATTTGGGCCCGACAATCCAAGCCCCCACAATCCAAGTTGCGCGGGGCGAGGGATGAGGCTAACTTCCTGACCAAATTCAGTACCTAATGCAACCAAAGAAAGCCAAGAACTTATGAGTTACAGGATGCGACCTTTTTCCCGCCGTGATTTCATCAAGAGCAGTCTTGCCGGAGCGGCCATTTTGACCGCGGGGCCGGCAACGTGGGCGGCCGCTGAGCCGGCCACGGGGTTCCGGGGCAATGACATTGTGACGCTGGGCAAATGCGGGATCAAAGCCTCGCGGCTGGCTCAAGGCACGGGGTATAACGGCTACAACCGGTCGTCGGCTCACACCCGTGCCGGCAAGGAGGCATTTGACCGGCTGGTCCGTCACAGTTTGGACGAGGGTATTAACTTCCTGGACATGGCCGATCTCTATGGCTCGCACCCCTTCGTGAAGGAGGTCATCAAGGGCCTGCCGCGGGAGAAGCTGGTGCTGCTGAGCAAGATTTGGCCGCGCAAGGAAAGCTGGGTCACGCCGTCGGGCGGAGCGCGCGAGGAGATTGACCGCTTTCGCAAGGAATTGGACGTGGAACAGATTGATGTGGTGCTGATCCATTGCATGACGGACGCGAAATGGCCCGAGCAATATGCCGGCATCCGCGATGGACTGTCGGAAATGAAACAGAAAGGCGCGGTGCGCGCCGTGGGCGTGTCGTGTCACGATTTTGGAGCGTTGAAGGTGGCGTCCGAGCATCCGTGGGTGGATGTGATTTTCGCCCGGATCAACCACAAGGGCGGCAAGGAGTACTCGTGCGACGCCTCGGTCGAGGAGGTCGCGGCGGTATTGAAGACGGCACGGAAGAATGGCAAAGCGGTGGTGGGGATGAAGATTTTCGGGGCGGGAAAGTTGGTCAAGCCCGAGGAGAAGGACGCATCGCTGCATTATGTGTTCACCAACGGGCTGGTGGATGCCATCACCGTCGGCATGCTTAACACCGGCGAAGTGGACGATACCCTCAAGCGCATGGCGGCGGTTCGCGCGTAGGCCCCGGCCTGTTCGTTCGGCCGATGGGAGGTCGGCGTCGTGCAATTCCTATGGAAAACCGGGAGCGCGGTACGGTGAAGTGGGACCGATGAAAATGTCACCTTTGCAGTGCGCTGCCTTTTGGGTCGTCGGCCTCGCCGGCAGCCTGCTTCTTCCGATTTCTCTTCCGGCCGCGATCGAGGTCGGTGTCGTCAGCCCGGACCGGGCGGTCCAGTTTCGGGCCTTTTCGGAGCGGGGCCGTTTGATGTACACGCTTGCTTTTGGAGAGCAGCGCGTCATCGAGCCCTCGCCGCTGGCCATGGTGGTGGATGGCGTAAACCTGGGCGAAGGCATCGAACTGGAGGAGGTGCGGCGCCAGAGCGTGCAGGAGAGCTTCCCCTGGCGTGGAGTGCACGCGTGGGCTACCAATCACTATGAAACGGCCACCATCCCGGTGCGCCATGCTCGCAGCAACGCGCGCTACACCCTTGAAGTCCGCGCATTTAACGACGGCGCCGCGTGGCGTTGTCGCATTCCGGGCAGCAGCCGGCCGCGGGTGCCGGATGAAGCAACCTCCTTTGTCGTCCCCGCCGGCAGCACGGTTTGGTATCACGGCCTGGGCGGGCACTACGAGGATGTGCATCGGCGGCGGATGGCGGCTGAAATCCCGGCGGGCGACTGGGCGGCTCCGCCCCTCACGTTCCGGCTGGCCGGCGGCACTGGTTACGGGTGCATCACAGAAGCGGCGCTGGTGAATTACAGCGGCATGGCATTGCAGGCCGATGGCCAGGGCGGTTTCAAGCTGATGCTGGGCCATCAGCATCCCATTTCGTATCCGTTCCGGCTGCGTTACAGCAACGACGTGGAGCGGGTTTCCCAGCCCGCCGCAATTTCCGGAGAGATTCTCACGCCGTGGCGGGTGGTGATGGTGGGACGCGATCTCAACGCGCTGGTCAACTGCGACATTGTCCCCAGCCTCTGTCCTCCCCCGGACCCGAGGCTTTTTCCTGAAGGGATTCAGTCGCCCTGGATCAAGCCCGGCCGCGCCGTATGGAAGTATCTGGATGGAGGCCAGAACACGTTCGAGGAAATGAAAACGTTCAGCCGGTTGGCGGGGGAATTGGGGTTCGAATACCATGTGATTGAGGGTTTTTGGTCCCGCTGGAGCGAGGGACAGATCAGGGAACTGGTGGACTATTCGCGCCAGCGGGGTGTGGGCCTCTGGTTCTGGAAACACTCGCGAGAGCTTCGCACGGCCGAAGCGCGCGCGGAATTCTTCCGGAAATTGCGTGAATGGGGGGTGGTGGGCGCCAAAATTGACTTCTTCGACCACGAGCACCGGGAGGTCATTAACCTTTACCACGCCCTGCTGGAAGAAGCGGCGCGGCACGGCATCATGGTCAACTTCCACGGGGCGAACAAGCCGACGGGCGAGGCGCGCACCTGGCCGAATGAACTGGTGCGCGAAGGCGTGCGCGGAATGGAATCCAGCCGGCTGAAAGAACGGGCGCAGCACGATGTGACCCTGCCGTTCACCCGTTTCCTGGCCGGCCCGGCGGATTATACGCCCGTGCACTTTGGCTCGCGCCGGGGCGACACAACCTGGACGCATCAAATTGCCAGCGCCGCGGTCTTTACCGCGCCGTTGCTCACGTATGCCGCCCATCCGGCCACCCTGCTCACGAACGCCGGTGTCGAGATGATCAAGAGCATCCCGGCCACGTGGGACGAGACGCGGGTGCTGGAGCCTTCCGACCTTGGTGAAATTGCGGTGTTCGCGCGCCGGCGGGGTGCGGAGTGGTTTCTGGCGATTCTGAACGGCCCGGAGGCGCGCGCCCTTGAAGTCCCTCTTTCGTTCCTTGGCGAGACGCCTTGCCGAGTGCTGCTGATTCGGGACCGGCCGGAGGACCCCGCCTCGATGCAGGTTGAGAAGACCACGGCCAAACGAGGCGATAGATTACCGGTCAAGCTGTCCGCGGGCGGAGGATTCATCGCCCGCTTTGTTCCCGAAGAAACGCGCTGAACATTCAGGTATGGAAAAGCCAATTGTGCCGCGGAAAAGCCCGGCCCGGTGTGCTCTGGTCGGGTGCCTCGCCCTGGCCGCTCTGGGTGGGGCACTCACTGCGGCTGAAGCAGGCGTTCCCCCCGCCAGCCAGTGGGTTTATGCGGGCCCGGACGGCAAACTCCACTATAAAACCACGCCGAGGGGGGATCGAATCATGGATTTTTCCCACGCCGGTTACATGGGCGGCGGGGTGGCCCTGCCAAACGTTCCGGTCCGGCGCACGGTTCGTCCCTCGGGCACGGGGGATGACACGGCGGCAATTCAGGGGGCCCTTGATGAACTGGCCGCCCTGCCGTTCGAAGGCGGCTTTCGCGGGGCGGTGTTGCTGGCTCCAGGAACGTTCACATGCGCGGGGACTCTTTCGATCGCGGCGAGCGGCATTGTCTTGCGCGGCAGCGGTACAGCATCGGACCCCGAGACCAGAAGCACCATCAAGATGGTGGGAAAACCGCACCCCGCCATCGTCCTGCGCGGCCCAGAGGAGGGCAGAAGCGGGCGTCAGAGCGGCAACGCACCGCGGGCGAACGAGGGCGCGAGCGCAGGCGCGTCGTTGAAGCCCTGGACAACAGCCATTGCCGACGCCTACGTGCCCTCGGGGGCGAGCTCCTTCAGGGTGCACGATGCGTCCGGCTTTGCCGTGGGCGACACGATCGAGATTCGGCGCCCGGTCACCGCAGCGTGGGTCAAGTTCATGGGGATGGATGATCTGGTGCGCGACGGACGGCCGCAGACCTGGCTTCGCGTTGGCAGCTCGACCACCTGCGAGCGCCGGATCACAGGGATTTCCGGCAATACCATCACGCTCGACATCGCAGTCCCGGATTCGTTTGATGCCAAATACCTCGAGCCGCCAGGAAGCCAGGTCGTGAAAACCCGCTCCCCGAGGCGGCTCGCGCAGGCCGGGATCGAGAACCTGCACATCCAGTCGCCGCCCCAGCCGATCAGCCACAGCCAGCCCCATTTCACCGCCCTGCGCATCAACGGGGAAGATTGTTGGGCGCGGGACCTGGTGATTGACGAGACCATGAACAGCGTGGCCGTGAACGGGCGGCGGATCACGCTGCAAAGGGTGACTTTGAACCGCAAGGCGCTCCATCAGGGATCGTCCCGGCCGGCGGAATTTGCCCCCAATGCCAGCCAGGTGCTGCTGGACCGATGCGCGGTCAATGCCGACAACGTCTGGTTCGTCGGAACCGGCAGCAGCCAGTCCGGCCCCATCGTCCTGCTTAACTGCGTCTTCCGGGGCAACGGCCGCGCCGAAGCTCACCAGCGCTGGTCCACAGCCATGCTTTACGACAATTGCCGGGCGCCGGAGGGCGGGATGGACTTCCGGAATCGCGGCTCGATGGGCTCCGGGCATGGTTGGACGATGGGCTGGGGAGTGGCATGGAACTGCGTCGCGAAGGATTTCTGCATCCAGAACCCGCCGGGGGTGGCGAATTGGATGATTGGCTGCGTTGGAAAAAGGCAGACCCAGGCTCGGCCCTTCGGATCCGCCCCTCTCCTGCCGGAGGGCATCGTGGACTCCCACGGAACTCCCGTGGCTCCCACCAGCCTTTATCTGGCGCAGTTGGCCGAGCGCCTCGGGCCCCAAGCCCTCAAGGATCTCGGCTATTGAAATCGCCGGCATCCTTGGGCCGCCGCGCACCAGCATAAGATCAATCCCTTCTGCGGCTCCCCCTTTGACGGGAGGCCGCTGCGTGGGCAGGCAACGGAACCGGCCGTTTTGAGCTGCTTTTTGAGCTGCTTTTTGCTCTTGACTCGGCCGCCGGAAATTGTTTCTATAGGTAGAAACAGCATGGACCGTCTCGCCGACATCGCCCGTGTCCTGGCGAAATTGACCGACCCAAAGGCCGTGGAGCGTCTGCTCAGGGAGTTGTTGACCCCGAGCGAAATAAAAAAGTTGTCGCTTCGCTGGGATATCGTTCGCCTCCTGGCCGAGGGCCGGAGTCAGCGGGCCATCGCGCGGCGGCTGGGCGTCAGCCTGTGCAAGATCACGCGCGGAGCGCGGGAACTGAAGAAAAGGGGGTCTCTGCTGAGAAAGGTCTTTGACTCGCAATCCGCCCCTTCAGCTCAACCAGCAACCAAAGGAAAAGCACATGCATACGAAAGTATATCTGACCGAGGATGAGATGCCCCGGCAGTGGTATAACCTGGCCGCCGATCTCCCGTCTCCCTTGCAGCCGCCCTTGGGACCGGATGGAAAACCCATCACGCCCGACATGCTCGCGCCGGTGTTTCCCATGAACATCATCGAGCAGGAGGTCAGCGCCCAGCGGTGGATTGATATTCCCCAGGAGGTGCTGGCCATTCTCAGCAAATGGCGCCCCACGCCGCTGCATCGGGCCTACGCGCTGGAAAAGGCGCTGGGGACACCGGCCAAAATTTACTACAAGAACGAGAGTGTCTCGCCCCCTGGCAGCCACAAGCCGAACACGGCGGTTGCGCAAGCGTGGTATAACAAGCAGTTCGGCATCAAGCGAATCACCACCGAGACCGGGGCGGGCCAGTGGGGAAGCGCCTTGGCGTTTGCCTGTTCCCTGCTGGGGCTGGAGTGCAAGGTTTTCATGGTGCGCATCAGCTTCGATCAAAAACCGTTCCGGAAACTGATGATGCAGACCTGGGGAGCAACGTGCGTTGCCAGTCCGTCCACGGAGACCAACGCGGGCCGCCAGATTCTGGCGAAACATCCGAACACCCCCGGCTCGTTGGGCATCGCCATCAGCGAGGCCATCGAGGCGGCGGTCACCGACCCGACAGGTTCGACCCGTTACTCGCTTGGCAGCGTGTTGAACCACGTGCTCCTGCACCAGACCATCATCGGACTGGAGACAAAAAAGCAGTTGGAAAAGCTGGGCGAGAAAAAGGTTGATGTGGTGATCGGCTGCGCGGGGGGCGGATCGAACTTCGCCGGGCTCGCCTTCCCGTTCGTCAATGACAAGATTCACGGCGCCGACATCGCCGTCATTCCCGTGGAACCGACCTCCTGCCCCACGATGACGCGGGGGCCATTCGTTTATGATCACGGGGACACGGCGAAAATGACGCCGCTGCTGCCCATGCATTCGCTCGGCCATGACTTCATTCCCCCGCCGATTCACGCAGGCGGCTTGCGGTATCACGGCATGGCGCCGCTGGTGAGCCAGGCCATCGTTGAGGGTCTGCTCACCCCGCGCGCCATTGACCAGATCGAATGCTACGAAGCTGCGGTGCTCTTCGCCCGAACCGAGGGAATCATTCCCGCGCCTGAGACCAGCCACGCCATCGCCGCCACGATCCAGGAAGCCAAAAAGGCGAAAGAGCAAGGCAGGGAAAAAGTCATCCTGTTCGGCTTGTCCGGGCACGGCCTCATGGACCTCTCCGGCTACGACCATTTCTTCCAAGGCAAGCTTACCAACTACCCGCTGCCCGAAAGTGAAATGGGCAGCGCCATCAAGGAACTGGGCGGTTTGCCCAAGCCGAAGGTGGTCCGCTCCGGCAAATGGTAGAGGACCCGGAAATCTACTGCCGCAAACTGGGGCACGTGGTCACGCTTGCGTATTGCCTCCGGGAGAGTGTGGATCTTCCGTGCCAGCAGGTGTTTCGGTGTTGGGAACGGTGCCTGCCGATTCGCGACCACCTTCGGACTCTCTACTCCGAGACGCAACTGGCCCTGCTTGCCGAGCCAAAAGAACCGGCGTCCAAACTCGCCACCATTGTTGACATCATCAACCAAGCACGCCGCTCCGGCCAGTCGAGTAGTCCAGGTGAAGGCGGCGGGGGGCGGCAGTAGAGCGAGGTCGGCCTCGGTGATGTTATGGGGGCGTCTGCTGTTCGCCGCCTGCGCCAGCCCGTCGCGAACCAGGCGCTCGTACTCGGCACGCAAGCCGAAGGGACGCGACCATGGAGCAGGGTGTCGCGAATCCACCGGGCGGATTTCATGGCCTTGATTTGGCGTTCCCGAGCGACGGCGGCAGCGCGGGTCGGCTGTTCCTCGCTCCAGACCAAATGCCAGGGGCCGTTTTTGCGCGTGAATTTACCGTGGGCGGGTCCGGTGTCGTTGTGGGATTGAAGGCGGTGCGGCAGGTTTTCCGAGTGCCCGATGTAAAACTTGCCGGCGGGATTCTGAAGAATGTACACGAAGAACATCGGAGCTTCCTGATCGAGAATGGCTCCAGAGACAGGGCTCGAACCTGTAACCCGCCGGTTAATCCCGAGCGTCGGGACTCTACCATTGAGCAGGGCGACATGGGGCCATTGGTGGTGGAGAATGGCTCCAGAGACAGGGCTCGAACCTGTAACCCGCCGGTTAACAGCCGGCTGCTCTACCATTGAGCTACTCTGGAACCCAAACTGAGTTTCCAAACTCGGACGGCAATTTACAGAGGCGCAGCCCGGTCGTCAAACCGATTCTGAATGGAATTGGCGGACGTTGGAAACCGCCGAAATGGTGGTCCTCCGAGGGCGTGAGGCGGGGGCAGCCTCACCGCTGACAGTTGGGACAGTAATAAGTGCTGCGCAGGGCCTGAACCACGCGCCGGATGGGCGAACGGCAGCGGGTGCAAGGCTGCCCGGCACGGTCATACACCCGCAGGCGCTCGGTGTACGGGCCGGTTCCGGCTCCGGAACTGCCAAAATAGAACAGTCGGTCGGCGTCACGCTTGCCGGCGAAATCCAAGGGGATGGTGCTTCCACGTTCCGTTGCGTCGGCGAGGACCTGGCGGATGGCTTTCCACAGGCGCCGGGTCTCGAATTCAGTCAGGCGTCGGGCGGGCTTGCAAGGGTTGATGCGGGCGCGGAAGAGGGCCTCGCTGGCGTAAATGTTACCCACGCCGGCAACCAGGTGCTGGTCCATGATTTTGACTTTAACAGGCTGGCTGGACCGGCCCAGCGCGGCCCGAAACCGGCGCGGACAAAAGTCATCGGTGAGCGGCTCGGGTCCAAGAGATTTCAGCGGCGCGGTGTTCAGGGTGAGCCTGCCGAAATACCGTGTATCCTCAAAGACGAAGTTCTGACGTCCCAACCCCAGCAGGACCGCAGTGTGCCGCGGCGGTGGCTGGTTGGAATCCGCCAGGTAGATGCGGCCGGTCATGCCGAGGTGCCCCACCAGCTGAAAGGGCTGTGCCTTCCGCGGCCGGCGCAGACTGAACAGGAGATACTTGCCCCGGCGGGTCAGTCCGACAAAGCGGCTGCCAACCAGCCAGCGCCTGAAAGTGTTACCCGAGGTGCCCGCCAATACCTTGCTCCGGCGGACCACGACGGTCCGGATGACTTGATTGCGGAGTCGGGGTCGCAAATGCCGGGCAAGAACCTCTACCTCGGGGAGTTCGGGCACAGCAAGGATTCCTGGAAAGCCGGTTCAGAAAGGTGCAGGCTTCCGACGCGAGGCTCAGACTGCGAGCTCGATGACAAGCGACAGGAAGGCGCTTATTTGATCCGTTTGAGGATTACCAACCACGCCGTGGCGTTGGGGGCATTACCGCCCAGAACGAGGATTTCACCGGCGGGGAGCGGCTGGGTGCGTTTGACCACTTTCTCGCCTTTGCCGAAGAGGGCGACCTCGACATTGGAGTTACCGAGGTTTCTCACCTCGATATCGCACTTTTCGCTCATCCCGATGCGTTTGCCTTCGTTGACGGCGAGCGAGAATTGTCTGCGGTTGACCTCGAAGTAATGAGACCACTTCAAGGGCAGTTCCTTGAGCCGCTCCAGGGTTTCCGGGGTGGCGGGTTTGTGGCGGGGATCGGGAGACTTGCTGTCGTTGGTTCCCCAGATGAGTTGGGCCTCGAATTTGGAACCGGCGGCCTGCGCGAGGCTTTTGGCCGGCCAAGACACAAGAGCCAGCATGGCCAGCCACGCCAGACAGGTTGCCGAAAGCAGGTGTCGTCTCATGGACTAGTCCATTGTACCGATCGGGTCGTCACCCGCAACTTCGTTCTCCGCCGGGTAGGTCAGCCAAACGAGGGTCGCCCGGGCGGCAAAATCGCGGTAAGTGAAGGTGCCGGCGTCGGCCACGGCGGTTTCGGCTTCGCCGGCCGTGCCGCGTTGGCGCAGGCCGGTTTCCTGCATCACCACCAGGCCGGCGATGGCCAGCACCGCGGCCGCCGCAGTGGGAATGAGCAAGGCGCGCAGACGCCGGAACCAGGGGACCGATGGGGAGGCAGGGGCTTCGAGGGGTTCGAGCCGTTCGATCTCCCGACGGATCCTGGACCAGTAAAAGTCCTCGGATTCGGGGACCCGCAAGCCGGCTTCAAACCCAGCCAGAGCCTGGCGGGTGTTGCGCAACTCGGTCAACAGCGCCACCGCCTCCCGGTCGCGCGCCAGCCAGTTGGCCACTTCGCGCGCCTCGGCCTCGGGCAATTCCCCGTCGAGGTAGGCCTGCAGCTTGAGTTGTTGATTGTATTCGATCATTGCCTGTCTGGTTTTTTCAAATCCGCGAGCAACGCCGCCAGTTTGCGGCGCGCATAAAAGAGCCGGGACATCACCGTCCCGATCGAGCAGTTCATTGTCTTGGCAATCTGCTTGTATTCCATCTCTTCAAATTCATGAAGCACCAACACTGTTCGGTGCTCGTGCGACAGTTGGCCCAGGGCGCGGTCAATCCGCTGCCGGAGTTCGCTTCGTTCCAACCCGGCGGTGGGGTTGACGGTGACAATGGGCATCTGGCGTTCGACCCCGCCGGATTCCTCGTTGATTTCCTCGAGGGAGTCGGTCCGTTGCCGCTTTTGCTTGCGCAGGGCGTCGAGGCACAGGTTGATGACGATGCGGGTCATCCACGTGCCAAAGCTGGACTCGCCCTGGAACTGCTTGAGCCGCTGCCAGCCTTTCACCCAGGCTTCCTGAGAAAGATCAATCGCGTCTTCCTCATTCCTCATCATGGTGTAGGCGCGGGCGTAAATTTTGTCCCGATGCCTGGCCACCAGTTCCTCAAAGGCCGCCATGTCACCCCGCTGGGCCGCTCGCACCAGCGCGGCGTCATCGGCTGAGGAATGATTCTTTTCAGTCATCGGTTGGACGCGTCCGCCAGGGGGCCTATTCAACCCGCCGCTAGAGTTTGCCCTTCGTGGTGGGGAGCCTTCCCGGAATGCGCGGGTCCCGCTGGCAGGCGAAATCCACTGCCTTGGCAAACGCCTTGAAGAGGGCTTCGACAATGTGGTGCGGTTCCTCCCCGTAAAGCAGCTCGAGGTGAAGGTTGCAGCGGGCTTCATTGGCGAATCCCTGGAAGAATTCGCGGGCCAGGCCGAACCGGAAGGCGCTGGACATGTCCTGCTGCTTTTCGGGCCGGGTGAGGCGTTTATAGGCCAGGTTGTTCAGCCCGCGCCAAACGAGGTATGGGCGGCCGCTGAAATCCACCACACATCGCGCCAGGCATTCATCCATAGGAACATACGACTCGCCGAAGAGAGGGTTGCGCGGGTCGAAGCCTGTCCCGTAGCGGCGGATTCCCCGCTTGTCGCCCAGGGCGGCCAGGAAGGCCTGGCCCAGCGCAATGCCGCAGTCCTCGACCGTATGGTGAGCGTCCACCTCGAGATCTCCCTCGCACCGTAATCTCAGGTCCAGAACCCCATGCTTCGCCACCAGCGTCAGCATGTGGTCGAAAAAAGGGATGCCGGTGTGAACCGACGCCCTGCCCGAACCGTCGAGGTCCAGGAAAAGCCTGATCCTGGTTTCCTTCGTGACCCGCGTTATTTTGGCCTGCCGTTTCATCGGTTTCGATCCAGTAAAGCAAAGCCGGGCTTAAAAACAAATACCAAACCGAACGGCGGCGGGACTGGCGCCCGCGAGCCTGCCGCTTAAGAACGGCCGCGGCGCTGTTTCTTGTTGCATGGCTGCCGACCCGACGAATGGGACCGGCGCCGCCGGGCGAACGCGGGGATCCCTGGGCAACGATCAGGCCTGGTTTGGGCGATGCCCGAGCCGCTTACCGCTTGAGCCAGCTCCCGGCATGGATGTCGAACAGGAGGGAGAAGCCCGCAACCAAAATCAGGGCGTAAGCGACTTTCAGGAAAAACGCCTCCGACATCCGCCGGTTCAACCACACCCCCAGCCACACCCCCACGGGGATCAGCGGCAGAAACAGCAACCCCGTCCGCACCGTCTCCCAAGTGATGATGCCATTGCCGACAAAGAACGGCAGTTTGATCCAGTTGATCCAGGTGAAAAGCAGGACGTTGGTGCCCACAAAAATCTCTTTGGGCAGGCGCTGCGCCACCAGGAACATCGCCACCACCGGCCCGGCGCCATGGGCAAAGGTGGAGGTCACCCCTGCCGCGATGCCAAACGGCACCCCGATCGCCTTTGTGGGTTGAAAGCGGCCCTCCCACGCAAAAATGCGGTCCCGGAGAAACTGAAAGGCGACGAACAGGACGGCGATCAGGCCAATGCAGAAATTAAGCTGCCGTGGGGTGAATCGTCCGATCAGCAGGACGCCGACGCACACTCCCACCACCACACCCGGCAGCAACCAACCCAGGTTCCGTTTATCCCACTTTCCCCAGTAATGATACAGCGAGAAGAGGTCCCCGGCGCACAGCAGCGGCAGCAGCACCCCCAGGGCAAAGGAGGGTGCCCTGCCCTGCGCGCCGAAAGCCACCACGCACAGCGGCGTGGTCAACATGCCCAACGCGCCGCCAAATCCCGCTTTCGCCAGCCCGATGAACAACACGCCGCTGGCGGCCATCAGGACCGTTGCCGCATCCCACTGACCTCCCATGGCCTAGACTTCCTTGACGATGCCCCAATAGACGTCCAGCCGTTTCTCGAGGTACAGCTTGATGGCCCGCAGCAGCGTTGCCGCCTCCAGTTTTTGGCCGGCCGCGACAATCTCCTTGAGCGTCATCTCGGGACGGACGCGGAAGCAATCCTGGGCGATGATGGGTCCCTCATCCAGGTGCATGGTGACGAAATGGGCGGAGACGCCGATGATCTTCACCCCGCGCTCGTAGGCCTGCCGGTAGGCTTGCGGCCCGGGAAAACTGGGCAGCAGGGAGGGATGGATGTTGATGATCTTGTTTTTGTAGCGCCAGACGAAGTTGGGCGACAAAATCTTCATGAACCGGGCCAGCACCACGAAATCTATCTCGTACTCCTCCAGCAGCCGCAGCGCGTTTTCCTCCGCCCGCGCGCGGTCATCCCACGGAACAAAGCTGAACGAGATGCCCGCCCGCTTGACCAGGGGCTCAAGGTCACGACGGTTCGAAATCACCAGGGCCGCGTCCGCCTTGGCCAGGGTGCGGGCTTTTACCGCCTCCACAATCTTCTGCAGACAATGCGATTCCTTCGTCACCATCACCGCCATCCGCTGGCGTTTCCGCGGTTCGGTAAACCGAACCTTGATCTCCATGTCCAGGCTCCGCGCCAAATCCTCCAAGCCCGCCTCGACGCGGGGACGGTCCAATTGGGCGTCGCGCCACGAAACCTGGATGGTCATGCTGAATTGGCCGCGCGTCACCTGCTCTTCCAGCGCCTCGATATTCGCTTTTTGCTCGAAGAGAAAGCTGGTGACTCGGGCCACCACGCCGGTTTTGTCCCGGCCGATCACTGTAATCGTCGCAAACTTGTTCATGTGCAGTTTCCGCCCCAACCGGGGCAAGGAAGCAGAGCTTACGGATTGCGGCGCCGGTTGTTGAGCTTTTTTTGGCATGGCGCAGACAATCGAACCTTCGTGGATGGGCAAGCCGTGCGCGCAACGGCGCTGCGTCACAGCGACTGCATTCGGGCCGGAAGAACGCTGTTGGTGTTCAACGAGCCGGATCAGATCAGGGCGGAGGAGCCCGTCCAACTGCTACAGCCCCGTAGGGTGGTCGAGGAAGACCCACGGAATCCGGTAACGGCGCGACAGGTGCTGCGCGAGGGCCTTGACCCCAAAGGTTTCAGTGGCGTAGTGGCCCCCGTAGAACACATTCACCCCGAGTTCCTCCGCCAGCGCGTAGGTCCAGTGGGGGCCTTCGCCCGTAACAAATGTGTCCACGCCTTCGGCTGCCGCCTGCTTCAAGTCGGCGCCCGCGCCGCCCGTAACCACGCCGATCCGGCGGCAGGCGGCGGGACCGGCTGGGATGACCAACGGCTTGTTCCCCAGCGCGCACTCCAGCCGCGCGGTCAGTTCATTCCGTGAAACCGTCGTTCGGGCCTGGTAGCCAATGGGCTGACCGTAGCTGACAAAAAACGGCTTCCGACGCTTAAGTCCCAGCAATTCGCACAGCCGCGCATTATTGCCGAGCCTGGGATGCAGATCCAACGGCAGGTGCGAGCTGTAAACAGCCAGGTTGTGGTCCAGGAGCAGCCGCAGCAATTCATACCGTTTGCCCGTCCAAGGATGGCTTGGCCCCCAGAATAAGCCGTGATGCACCAGCAAGAGGTTGGCCCGCGCCTCGATCGCCAGCCGCACGGTGGCCAGGCTGGCGTCCACCGCCGCCGCAATGCGTGAGATCAGGCCGCGGTTCTCGACCTGCAGTCCGTTGGACGCCCGGTCGTAGTCGTGGATTTCCGCAACACGGAGGATACGGTCGCAATAACGCGCAACATCGGCTGAAAGTGGTTTCGTCATGTGAGATCGGCCGTGAATTTCAGATCAACCACTTTCTGCCCGGCAGTGGCGCCTGCGGGCGCGGGTATCTCCGAGAAGACCGATGGCCCGGCGCATGGCCGTGACCACTTCCTGGTAGGCAGTCGCGGCAGGGGTGGAGTCGTCCTTGCGAATGATGTCGTAGCCGGCCTGGCCGCCGAGCGACCAGGCGACCCAGCCCCAGAGGGTGTTGACCTTGCCCTTGCCACCCGGCAGGTCCTTCCCGTTGGCCGGGCTGAAGAACTGCCCGTCGAAAACGGCAGTGTTCACCTTGCCGGGCCTGGGCAGCGGCTTGCCTTCGGGGATGACGTCCAGGGTCTTGCGGTTGCTGGCAGCGTGGTAGAGGGAGGCAAGCGTGTGGGACTTGCCGCCGCCAAAGGGAGTGATGAGTTTCAGCACGCGATTGCCCGCGCCGCCCGAGAGCCGGGAGAGCACGTCCTGCAACAGGGATTGCAGGCCGTTGGTGAGGTAGGACGCGCGAAAGAACTGCTCCGGGTCCCGATAGACAGCGGGCACATTCTTGTTGCCGTCGGCCAGCGGACCAAGGTCGAGCGCGAAGATGTCCTCCGAGAAGTTCGGGGATACAACATCCGGGTGAAGCTCGACGGATTCGACCCAGGGTTTAATGACGCTGTTGCTCATAAAATTTGGCTCATTTGCGGCTCACATTTCGGCTCATGGTGGCGAATTAGTTTGATTTTGAGGGGTTCTTTCGGCTGATGTTTCGGCTCAGTGGATGAGAAGGGCCGCATTGCGCCATGCGTGCCATTTGCGGGCCACGCGGGCCATTTGCGGGCCACGCGGGCCATTTGCGGGCCACTTCATTCATTTTGCGCCTCTCCTGCCAGACTTCGTTGCTGAGGCTGGGAGCCGACCAACTCGTACCAGAAGTTGTTCCCAGCTCCTCGCTTCATTAAAACCTGCTTCTTCACCAACTCGTTCAAGTCGCGCTTGGCGGTGCGTTCTGTTGTGGCGGCCACTGTTTGATAGTCTGACCGTGTGATTCGCCCATGCGCCGCCAGGTGCTCAAGAGCCTTGACCTGCCGCTCGTTGAGCGCCACACCTGCCCACTGCTGCCTCATGGATACGATCCGGGGAAAGACCATGCGGAAAGCGCCAGCCCGCGACTCGAATTCCGGCTCCGGCACCCCGGCCCTGCGGCAATCATTGAGGATCCGCCGTATCCCGGTGCCGAACTGCTCAATGTACTTGATCAGGAAGAACGCGTCGGCCACCAGTTTGTTACGGGGTTTCGACTCGTGCGGTTGCTTCAAGTCCTCCACCGTCATCCCGGCAGGCAAGCCGCCCGGATTCGACACCTCCAGCCGATCATCGAAAATCTTCAGCACCACGTTGCCGCTTTCGGCGTAATCGCGATGGCAGACAGCATTGGTCACGGCCTCGCGAACGGCCTCCAGGGGGTACTCCCACTTCTCGCTACGTTCCAGTTTTCCTTCAATCTTCACCGCCATTCTGGTGTTGCGCCGCACAAAGGCCATCGCCTCCTCGACCTGTTGGATGAGGTCGCCTTCAATGACTTTCAAGTCCAAAAACTCCACCTCGTCGTCGCCCTTGAACCGGGCGCACCGGAGTTTCGCCTGGGCCAGAAATCGCTGGGGTTCCTTCGCAAACAACAACAGCGCCGCGATGGTCAATTGCTGGTTCCGCATGAGTCTCAACTGACGCAACGCCTGCGGAACAGAAGTTTTGGAGTCAATGTCCCACTGTCGTTCCACCCTCGCCCGGTTCAGAAACTGCCGCACTTTGCCGGGATCAATATCGCCGAGCGTCGCCTCCGACCGCACCGTCTCGTCCCAGGTCACCCCGCGCGAAGTCAAATACAACTCCGCGATCTCGCTCGCCGACAACACCTGGTTGGTGCAGCCCGACCGACGATAGGCCCGGCCATAGGCGCTGACGGGTTTGGTGGGATTCTCCGCGACTTCGACGACAATGACGGTCTGGCCAGCCTCTTCAACGGTGGTAATGACCGGCACCAGCTTCGGAACGGTGTTCTGCGCGATGTCGTTCGCCAGACCCTCCAGCGTGCCTCTGCCGATTTGCACCCCGACGACCGTGCCAGGATCCCGGACACCGATGTAAACGCGCCCGCCCTGTGCGGTGGCGAACGCCGCGCACGTCTCTACAATCTCCCGGCGTTCGCCGAGCGATGCTTTGTGCTCTACGGTCTGGCTTTCTGAGGGAATCATGGGATTGATCTAACCGCCAATGGACGCGAATGAGCGCGAATCCCTGGGCTTGGGTGCAAGATTCCGGGGAGGCGCCTGTTCGTCCATAAACTCATCTGGGAAATCATTCGCGTTCATTGGCGTTCATTCGCGGTTAGAGAAGTCTTTCCTGGCCCTTGCGCCGGTCGGCCTGTTCAACGTCTGAAATGAGCGCCCCCTCGACCACGTTCTGCCAGTTCGCCAACAGCTTGCCCAACGCCGCCAGCTCGGCGGTGGGGGACACGTCGCCCAGCTCGCCGCCCTTGAGGGCTGGCCCGGCCAGGGCCTGGGCCACGAGCCGGAGCTGCTCGCGGTTGACCTGCGACTCGCGTAAAAACTCGGCCATCTGGGCCGGTCGCTTCTCCAACAGCCAGAGCGTGCGATGCAGGGCGTCCACCAGCGGTGCTGCCTGGCCGTCATCCGTGGGCATCCCCAGGTCATCGTCATCGCCACGCTCGGTAAAATCGCGCAGCCGATAC
>CAZVYG010000055.1:0-35357 GCA_964631605.1 uncultured Verrucomicrobiota bacterium | reverse complement strand
GTTTTATCGCGTGCTGATGGCGCCTTGAAGCCCCAGCCGCATTGAACGCGGCCGGTCAAAACAACGGATTGGCATCCCGCGGGAAGAAGTGGTAGCCTTTGGTATTAATTTGCCAAAGACTATAACTGACGAGGGACGAAATATGCGGGTGCTTCTGGTCTATCCTCCGGACCCGGACACGTTCTGGAGTTTCAAGCACGTGTTGAGGGTGGTTTCAAAGCGGGCCACGTTTCCGCCGCTGGGCTTGCTAACCGTGGCCGCCATGCTGCCGCCGGAGTGGGAGCTGCGTCTGGTGGACTGCAATGTGCGAACCCTGAAAGACTCCGATCTGAGATGGGCGGACTATGTGTTTCTGAGCGGCATGATCGTTCATCAGCAGGCGGTGCAGCAGATCATCGCCCGGTGTCGGGCTCTTCAAAAACCGATTATTGCCGGTGGCCCCTTGTTTACCACCGGCCACGAACAGTTCCCCGACATCGAACACTTTGTGCTCGGTGAGGCGGAGCCGCTGATACCCCAACTCGTCGCCGACATGCGGGCCGGCACGGTGGGCCGCTATTACCGCAGCGACCAGCGCCCGGACATGAGCTGCGTGCCGATCCCCCGCTGGGACCTGATCCAACTGCGGCATTACGTGACGATGCCGGTCCAGTTTTCGCGCGGCTGCCCTTTTGACTGCGAGTTTTGCGACATCATCGTCATGAACGGGCGGGTGCCACGGACCAAGACTCCTGCTCAGCTCATTGCCGAACTCGAGGCTCTGCGTCAAGCCGGTTGGAAGGACATGGTGTTCGTGGTGGATGACAATTTCATCGGGGACCGGCGGCGGACGAAGGTTCTGCTGCGCGAGATGATCCGCTGGCGGCAACGCACGCGGCCGGGCATCGGTTTCTTCACCGAAGCGTCCGTGAACCTGGCCGACGACTTCGAGTTGTGCCGCCTCATGGTGGACGCCGGTTTCAAGAAGGTGTTTGTCGGCATCGAGACTCCCTCGCCGGAAAGTCTCCAGGAATGCCACAAACTGCAGAACCGGGGGCGCGACCTGGCTGAATCCGTCCGGAAGCTCCAGCAGTGCGGCCTCGAGGTGATGGGCGGATTCATCGTGGGGTTTGATCACGACCGCCTGGACGTTTTCAAGCAGCAGTTCGAGTTTATTCAGCGGTCGGGCGTCGTCACGGCCATGGTGGGTTTGTTGCAGGCCCTGCCCCAGACCCGCCTCTACCAGCGACTCATGCGGGAAGGGCGCCTGGAGTCTTCCGCCACGGGCAACAACACCGAGGCGGTTCTGAATTTCAAGACCCGCCTCAGCCGCGAGTTTCTCCAAAACGGCTATCGGGAGCTGATGCGCAAACTCTACGAGCCCAACGTTTATTATCAGCGCATTCGCACCTTTCTGGAAAACCATCGTCCTCAGGGCCCGCGGCTGCGGCTCGCCGCCTCCGATCTGCGCGCTTTTCTAAAGTCCTTCTGGCTTCTGGGAATTCGCGAACGGGGACGCCATTATTACTGGCGGTTCTTCTGGAGCGTCTTGTTGCGGCGCCCCCGCCAGTTTCGCTACGCGATTGAACTGGCGATCATGGGATACCACTTCCGCCGCGTGGCCAGTCGGCTTTAAGCCCGCCCGCCTGCCGCATGAAGGACGTCGTTACGCTGGAGTTGCTCCCGCTGGGAGAGCGGGTGCAACTGCCGCGAGGTGCGGCGCTGCAGGACGCGCTCTTTGCGCACGGGGTCGAATTTCCGTGCGGGGGCCGGGGGCGATGCAAAGGCTGCCGCGTGCGCGTGATCAGCGGCGACCTGCCCATTACGGCCGAGGACCGGCAAAAACTGTCCGGGGACGAGCTGGCGGCGGGGTGGCGTTTGAGCTGCCGGGCCCGGGCGGAGGGCGACCTGCGGATCGAAATTGCGCAGTGGGAGACCGCGATCCTGAGCGACGAGTCGGTGTTTTCCTTCACGCCGCGGCCGGGCGCGGGAATAGCGATTGACATTGGCACCACCACGCTGGTTGGCCAATTGATTGATTTGCAAAGCGCCCGGGTTTTGGCCGTGCGGACCGGGCTGAACGCCCAGGCCAGGCACGGGGCCGACATCATGAGCCGGATTGAATTTGCGATGGCCGGGGAGGGGCAGCGGGTCTTGGAGGAGCTGATTCGGCGGCAGGTGGGGCGGATGTGTGAGGAATTGCTCGCGGCGGCTCCCGGCGCGAGTGCCCTGCGGCGGGTGATCCTGGTCGGCAACACCGTCATGCATCACCTCTTTGGCGGCATCAGTGTCGAGCCGTTGTCGCATGTGCCCTTCGAGCCGCGGCATGCCGGCCTCTTGCGATTTCGGACCCGGGATTTGGGCTGGGACCTGCCGGACGATCCGGAAATCTGTTTTCTGCCTTGTCTGGGAGGTTTTGTGGGCAGCGATATTCTGGCCGGGGTGGCCGCCACCCGGCTGCCTGAGCGGGAGGCGTTGACGGTGCTGCTGGATCTGGGGACCAACGGGGAGATTGTGGTGGGCAACCGAAAGCGACTGCTTTGCGCTTCGACGGCGGCGGGCCCGGCGTTCGAGGGCGCCCGAATTTCAATGGGGATGCGGGCCGCCACCGGAGCAGTCTCGGAGGTGCGCCTCGAGGAGGGCCGGCTGCGGTGCCACGTTCTGGGCGGCGGGCCGCCGCGCGGCCTCTGCGGCAGCGGCCTGGTGGACGCGGTGGCGGTTGGTTTGGACCTGGACCTGATCCGTCCAAATGGGCGGCTGGCCAACGGGGATGCCTGGGTGCTCACCGAGCCCGTGTCGCTCAGCCAGTGGGATATTCGGGAGCTGCAGTTGGCCAAGGGGGCGATTGCCGCCGGATTGGACCTGCTCTTGCGGGAGTGGGGAGCAGCGCCCGATGACGTGGACCAGGTGCTCCTGGCCGGCGCCTTTGGCAACTACATCCATCGAGCCAGCGCGCGCCGGATCGGCCTGCTGAATTTCCCCGCGGAGAAAATCAAGCCGGTGGGCAACACCGCCCTGCTCGGAGCAAAGCTGGCCTTGTTTGACGATCGCCTGGCGGCTGACGGGGAGGGCGGGATAGTGGCCAAGATTGAGCATGTTTCCTTGCACGAAAACCCGCGTTTCCAGGAAACCTACGTCGAACACATGGTGTTTCCCTCAGCGACTGATTCCCCATGACGAATTCTCAGGACAATGGCAATCTCCCGGGGCGGGAGAATCGGCTGGACCCGACGGTTTGCGGCGTGAATGCGACTCCGCATCCTCCTCCCGTGATGGTGATTCACCCTCCCTCCCTCTTCCGGTCTGGAACGCTGTTGAGGATCAACGCCTATGGTTTTCTGCTGCTGACGCCTGTCCTCATTACTTTTCTGGTGGTCAGTGTCCTGCCCTTCGGCAAGGTCACCTTTCTGGTGCCGGCGCTGGTCATGGCCGCCAGCCTGTATTTTCTTCCCTTCGGCTTTGGCAACTCGGTCGTCACGCGGTTGGTGCGGCGGCTGCAGCCCCAGGCCGGCCGGACGGCCAACAGTTTCATTGCTCAGTTGGCTTTCGATCCGCGCCTGCGCCATGGATGGAGGGCGCTGTTGGAAGATGCGGATGATGTGGGTTGCCTGACCGTGAACGAGGGGGAGCTGGTGTTTGCGGGGGATGCGGTGTGTTTGAACATACCCGCCGCCCACATCCGCGAGGTGCATTGTCAAAACATCGGGTGGCGCGGTTTGTTTCTGTATGGCCCCAGAGTGCATGTGACCTTTTCGGACGGGCACGAGTGGCGCCACGTGCAGTTTGGCGAACGGTCCTCCCTGGTCCTTCCCGCCTCGCGGCGGGTCGCTCACGAGATGACGAGCCGGGTCCGGGCGCTGGTAAACCGACCCGGATAACGGCCCCCGCGGCTCCAGCAGTTCAGGTCTGAAAGGCTTCCCGGAGCATGGCCAGGCTTTTGGGCACCGCGGTATCCGGCTCTTCCTTGCCTTCGAACTCGAGCGTGACATAGCCGGTGTAACCGGCCTGGCGGAGGATTCTGGCGATGCGCTTGTAGTCCAGGTCGAGGGTGTACCATTCGCCGCCGCCATAATAGGTCTTGGCCTGAACATAAACCGTTCGCGGGGCGATCAGGGCCAGTTTGTCGTAGGGGTCCTCGAGGAAATTGCCGGTGTCCATGAGCGCGCCGAGCCAGGGCGACTCGATGGCGTTGAGAATGCGCAGGAGGCCCTCGGGCGTGCGGCTCAGACCCCAGTGATTCTCCAGCGCCAGCATGACGCCGCACTGCTCCGCTTTGGGAAGGCAGCGTTGTATGCTCTCGATGCACCAGTCAAAGCCCTCGCTCTCCTTGACTCCCGGCAGCACGGGTTCGATGCCGCGCGCTTTCATCAGCTCGTCGAAATCCTTGATGGTGTTCCAGCGGCCGGAATTGAGCCGGATGCACGGCACGCCCAGCTCGTAGGCGATCTCGATGCATTTCTCGGTATGCTCGACCTGCCTCCGGCGTTCGGCCGGGTCCTGCTGCACAAAGTTCTGGTGGATGGACAGGCACGCCAGGTCAATCCCGCGCCGGAACGCATGCCGCTTGAGCCGCTGCAGGTAGCGGCGATGGTCGGGGGTCAACGGTTCCTTTTCCGGCAGGTCCATCTGGCGGTGGAGCAGGTCCACCGCGTCGGCCCCAACCTGCGCGGCCTTGTCAATAACGGTTTCGATCGGGACTTTTTCGGTCCGAAAATGCCAGTAGGAATAGGTGGCCACGCCAAAGCGAATGCCGTTGCTCGAGCTGAGACCGGGGCGTTTATCGGGCGCGGGCGCGCCCAGCGCCACGGTGGCGCCGAGGGAGGCGGTGGCGGTGAAGAAGGTGCGTCGGTTCATAGGCGGGTAATGATTGATTGGCACAGAGCTCACGGACAAAACGAGAAGTACGCTAAATCGCGCTCTTGAACAACTGAATTCATCCCAGGATTCATCGCCGGGGGTCACGGACCGCCGCAAAGCGGAAGAATCGCTCGCCGTCGTATCCGCGGGAGGCTTGGGTCGTCCACCGGCTCGCCTCCGAGAGATGGCTGGCGCCGGCGCCGTCGGCGATGGTGGGTGCCGTGCGTCCACCCAAGATCAAGGGGCAAACGGTCAGATGGACCTCGTCAACCAGGCCGGCGCGGAACAGGGCGTCATTGAGCTCCCCGCCCCCCTCGCAGAGGAGCCTTCGGACCTTCCAGCGGCGGCGCAACCAGCGCAGCGCGCGAGCAAAGTCAATCTCCCTATCGCCACAAACTTTCAAGTGGGCCAGCCGGCGCAGTCGGGCGATTCTGCCCGCCGGCGCCTGGCGGGTGGTCAGGATGATGATGGGGGAGAAGCGATGCTTGAAAATCCGCGCCTCGGGGTTGATGGACGCCGTGCGCGACACAATGATCCGCAGGTTGTACTCGCTCAGGCCCCGGCGCAGGCGCAGCCGGCGGTAGCGCGCCGGGCCGGGACCCAGATTCACCGGGTTGGAGTCCACCGTGCGGGCGCCGGCCATCACCGCGTCCGCCCGGGCGCGCAAGGCCAGCAGGTGGCGCCGGTCCCGCGCGCTGCCGAAGGAGGAAACGGCGCGGTTTGCGGTGGCGATCTTCCCATCCGCGCTCATGGCCATGTTGATAAAGACAAAGGGCAGGGCGCCGCGCTTGGACGCGCGATTGGGGCGGGGGGCAGGGCGGCGTTTCATAGCACCAACATGGCGTCCCCGTAACTGTAAAAACGATACCGCCGACGCACGGCCTCGGCGTAGGCGGCCAGGACCAGTTCCCGGCCGCGATTCTCACCGGGCGCCGCAAACGCGCTCACCAGCATCAGCAGCGTCGAGCGGGGCAGATGAAAATTGGTGACGAGCGCGTCCACCACCTGGAACGCAAACGGCGGGTGAATGAACAGGCGGGTCTTGCCGCATGCCGGTTCAAGCCTGCCTGCACGGGCGGCGGCGACGCTCTCGAGCACGCGGACGGTGGTGGTGCCGACGGCCACCACGCGGCCGCCCGCCTGTTTTGTCTTGTCAATCAATTCCACCGCTTCGCGACCCAGACTGTAACGCTCCTCGTGCAGCGTGTGCCCCTCGAGGGTCTCGGCTTTGACGGGCGCAAAGGTCGCCAGGCCCACGTGCAGGGTCACAAAACAAACCTCCACCCCCTGCTCCCGAATGCGCCGCAGCAGCGCCTCGGAAAAATGCAACCCGGCCGTCGGCGCCGCGACGGAGCCCGCGGCGGAAGCGAACACGGTTTGATAACGCTCCCGGTCCAATTCCCAGCGGGAGTTGTCCGTCCGGCTGATGTAAGGCGGCAGCGGGATTTCGCCCAGCGTTTCAAGTTCCTGCAGCACATTCGCTGTGCCCTCGAATGTTAGGCGACGATGACCTTCCGCGTTGGTGTCCAACACCCGGGCCACCACCGGGGTGGGCGCTCCATGATGATCGTGAAGGGCGATTTCCGTCCCGACCCGCGCGCGCTTGCCGGGACGCAGCATGGCCCACCACTCGTTCCGCGCAACCTCCTCCAACAGCAGAAGCTCGAACTGCCCGCCGGTGCGACGATTCATCCCGCGCAGACGCGCCGCGATGACCCGTGAATCGTTCAGCACCAGCACATCGCCAGCACGCAGGTAGTGCGGAAGGTCGCTAAACACCCGGTGCTCGAGTTCGCCCGTGCTCCGCCGCAGCACCAGCAGCCGCGACTGCTCGCGACACGGTGCCGGCACTTGGGCGATCAGCTCCGGCGGCAAATCATAATCAAAATCAGCGGTGCGCATGCGCCCCATACCATTAAGCGTCAGCAGCGCCTTTTGAAATCAAGAACTTGGCCAACACAAGGCCCGGTGATTCTGAACCAACCAATCCGATTTCTTGGAGGCAGAGGTCATGCCTTGCGAAGGGATTCGATTGAGGTTTTGGATTCTTTAACGTTATTTTGACGGATTATGCCCATTTAATCAGGGCAAATTTCAGCTTGTGCTGGGGTTGTGAATAACTTTTTAATAACTCAAGTGGAAAGGTGTTGACACAGAGTGGGGTAAAGTGGATAAAAGTGGGTCGTTGTGGGGCAAAACTCGAGTGAGTGCTCCGCTGTGAAAAACGCAGAATGGACCAGACCGAAACAAGTCAACCGACCTACTACAACGGGCTTTACCGCCACGGAGTGGACGAAAAGCGTCGGGTTCAGATCCCGGCCCGGTGGCGGCCCGCCAAAGCCGGCGTGGAGTTTACGGTCATTGTCTGGCCCCAAGCCAAGGAAGGTCCGTGTCTGCGAGTTCTTACTCCGGCCCAAATGGCCAAGCTGATGCGCACCATTGACGCCATGCCCAACGACGATCCGCGCAAAGTGCCACTCAAGCGGTTCATCGGCAGCGAATCGGTGCAGGTGGCTGTGGATAAGAGCGGCAGAATCTGTCTGCCCGAGGAAATGGCAACGGCCGCCGCAATCACCAATGAAGCGGTGCTCGTGGGCTTAATGGACCAATTCGAGATTTGGAGTCCCGCACGACATGAAAAAGTGAAAGCCTCCGATGCGGTGATGGCGCAGGAAGCTTTCAAACTGATGGGGTAGCGCTATGAGCTTGCTGCGATTGCTAAGTACCGGAAAGAGCCTGATGGGTCTGGCCGACACGCCGCACCGTTACCAGCTCGCCCGGCGGAGTCTGTTGCCGAAATTTGCTTCCAAGCAGAATCCTTTCCGAAGCCGGATCACTCCTTCGCCGGAAAAGGCGATCAGTCCTGGTCCGGCCCCGGCGGGACCGGCCACTCTCGCTTCGAGCCAGTCGGCCTCAGCCGTGCCGCCTTCCCGGCCGGCAGTTGCTGGCGCGCCCGTGGCCGGCAGTGCCCACGGTTTGGTGGCGCGGAGCGCGGGCTTTCTGGGAGGGCTTTTTCCCAAACGGTCCCCGGCGGCTGCGCACCCGCGGCGCGACACAGGCAAGCCGATGGTGCAGGGAGAGCTGTCGTTGGAACGAGTGACGGTGGTGCGAAATGATTTGAGCGACAGCGATCTGGAAGTGGTCGTCGCCCGGCCTGCCGCGCAGGTGCCGGCTCAAGCGCCCACGACGCAGACCCCAACGCGCAGCGTTGGGGGGCGGCTGGGGCGCCTGGGCTTGCGTCTGTTCGGCGCGGGCAGGCCCTGAGTCGCGAGGGGCGGATTCGGGGTGCCGAAGTTCTTTCACAAACCGGTGATGGTCGCGGAGGTGGTGACCGCGCTGCAACCCACCCCCGGCGGGGTTTACGTGGATGGGACCCTGGGTGGAGGCGGGCATGCCGCCGCGGTTCTGGAAGCGAGTTCACCGACCGGGCGGTTATACGGGTGTGATCGGGACGGGGCGGCGGTAGCAGCCGCAAAGCAGCAACTGGCGCCTTACGCGGGGCGGTTCGAGGTGCGGCAGGGCAATTATGCCGATTTGGCCGGGTGGCTGGCGCCGAACAGTTGCGACGGGGTGCTGCTGGATTTGGGCGTGAGTTCGCCGCAACTGGACACGCCGGAGCGCGGTTTCAGTTTCCTGGCCGATGGGCCGCTGGATATGCGGATGGACCCGGCGCAGGCGCTCACCGCTGCCGAGCTGGTGAACACGGCCGACGCCGAAGAGCTGGCCCGGTGGTTTTGGGAGCTCGGCGGCGAGGCCGAGTCGCGGCGCCTGGCCCGGGCGGTGGTCCAGGCCCGGGAAACCGGCCCGATTACGACGACCCGGCAGTTGGCGGAATTGATCGAACGGGTGTCGCCGCGGCGGGGCCGGAAGTCGCACCCGGCCACGCGGATCTTTCAGGCGTTACGGATCGTCGTCAACGACGAGCTGGGTTCTTTGGAAAAAGGGCTGCGGGCAGCGATGAAGATTTTGAAGCCGGGCGGCCGTCTGGCCGTGATCACGTTTCATTCGTTGGAGGACCGCCTGGTCAAAGAGTTCGGCCGCGCGCGGGCCCGCGATTACACCTGCCCGGGCGGGGTGGACGTGCCCGAGTTGCGCGAGCCACGGGCGCCCGAACTGCGGTGGGTCAGCCGAAAGGCGATCACGCCCGGGGCGGCCGAATTGGCGGACAATCCGCGGAGCCGCAGCGCTCAACTGCGGGTGATGGAGAAACTTTAGAGTTCAGATGGCGCGAAACCGAAAATACAGGTCCGCGGCGATCCGGTTTGGACCGGCGCTGAAGGCCTTTTTGCTCTGCCTGCTCATTGGGGGAGCGGGGGTGGGTTATGTGTGGCAGAAGGAGCAGATCAGCCGCCTGGGGCGGCAGATCAAGCAAAAGGAACAGCAACTGGAGGCGTTGGTGGAGTTGAATGAAAAGCAACGCCGCCACCTGGCGACCTTGCGCTCGCCCCAGGTGCTGGAGATGCGCATTCGGGAACTGAAACTGGACTTGGCGCCGCCGAACCTCCAGCAGGTCTGGCGCCTTCCCGAACCGCCGGCGGAATGGCCGGCGGCGCGGCCGGGCAATGAGCTGGCCGCCACCGGCAACGGGCCGCGGTCGGCGCCTTGAAAATGATTTTGCCGCCGCTCGCGATGCGGTCGGGTGAGGAACCGGTCGCTCGCGAGCGGACGGCAAAGACGAAGTGAATGAAAGAAAAACTTTAACACAGATTTTGCCGCCGCCCGCGACGTCGTCGGATGAGGAACCGGGCGCTGCGGGCGGCCGGTGAATTTTTGGGATTGGGGCCTATGGCAAAGCAACTGCAATTTCGAAGGCTGCTTCTGGCGCTGGTTGCGATCGTCCTGGCGTTTGCCGGGCTGGGATTCCGACTGGTGGACTTGCAGGTCTTCCGCCATGAGGAACTCAAGACCAAAGCGCTGGAGAACACGCAGATCCGCGTGCTGATGGAGCCCCGCCGGGGCGATATTCTCGATCGCAAAGGCAACCTTCTGGCCACCAGCGTTTTTGTCAAGACGGTCTGCGCCGACCCGCTGCTGATCGGTTCGCATCAGCCCGAAGTCGCCCGGGCGGTGGCGCCCGTGCTCGGCCTCAACGAGGCCGAGGTGGCCCAACGGCTTATGCCGCAGGCGCGTCAAAATGAAAAGGGGGCGCTGGTGACCAACCGATACGTCGTCCTCAAGCGCAAGGTGTCCGCGGAGACTTGGGAGAAGGTCCAGGCGGCGATGAAATCCTTGTCGCTCAGCGTGAACGAGAGCGGTTTAACCCGGGCGCAGCGCCAGTTCTACCGGAACCTGCGCGAAAAAGCCATTTTCACGGACCCACTGGATGACCAGATGCGCATCTATCCGGGCCAGTCGCTGGCGGCGCATGTGCTGGGGTACGTGGGGATGAGTGAGCGGGAATTGAACGGCTCGCGCATCCTCGAGACCTCGGGCAAGGACGGCCTCGAGTTGACCATGAACAGCAAGCTGAGCGGGGTGCGCGGGTGGCGCTTGACCGAAGCCGACCGCCAGCGGCGCGAGATCGTGTCGTTCCGCGACCAGGATGTCGAGCCGCGCGACGGGCTGAACGTGGTGCTCACCTTGGATTCGGTCATTCAGCATATCGTGGAATCGGCGCTGGCGGAGGCGATGGAAAAGCATGCGCCGGTGAGCGTTTCCAGCCTCGTGATTCGTCCCCGCACCGGTGAGATTCTGGCAATGGCCACGCTGCCGACCTTCGACCCCAACCAACCGGGCAACGCTCCCGCCGACGCGCGGCGCAACCGCGTGATCACGGATATCGCCGAGCCCGGCTCCACCTTCAAGGCGGTGGTTGTCTCCGGCGCGCTGAATGACGGCGTGGTGCGCCTGACCGATGTTTTTGACTGCGAGCACGGGCGGTTCTATTACGGCGGCCGGGCGCTGCATGATCACGACTCCTACGGTTTGTTGTCGGTGGCCAACATCATCGCAAAGTCATCAAACATCGGCGCCGCCAAAATCGGGATTCGGATGGGCGAACAGCGGGTTTATGATTACATCCTCGGCTTTGGCTTCGGCGTTCGCAGCGGCATCCCGCTCCCGGGCGAGGTGGGAGGCATTGTTCACCCGGTGAACCAGTGGAGCAAGGTGACGATTGCGCAGCTTCCAATGGGCCACGGGCTGGCGGTGACCCAACTGCAAATGACCATGGCGATTGCCGCGATTGCCAATGGGGGCTGGCTCATGCGGCCGATGTTGGTGGACCGGCTCGAGGACGCGGACCACCACGTGGTGGCGCGTTATTCGCCCCAGCGCGTGCGCCAGGTGATCAGCGAAGAGGCCGCCCGGACCATGATTGAGGCGCTCAAGCTGGTGGCCTCGACCAACGGCACGGCGCCGAAGGCCGCGCTCGAGCACTACACCGTCGCCGGCAAGACCGGCACCGCCCAGAAGGTGGTCAACGGCGTGTACGTCCGGGACAAGCACTATTCCTCGTTCATTGGCTTCTTTCCCGCCGACAATCCCGAGCTTTGCATTTCCGTCAGCCTCGATGAGCCTTCCCGCCACGGCTATTACGGTGGCGTGGTGCCCGCGCCAGTGTTCCGCCAAATCGCCGAACGGGCGGCCAACTACCTGAATATCCGCCCCGACCGCGGTGACGAACTTTCCGTTCCGGCCGAGCCGGTGTCGCTGGACAACCGCCCGGTGGGAACCGCCGCCGCACGATCTCTGCAAACCAAACCTTAAACCCATATATGAGTCCAACCCCCCTTATTTCCCATCACCTCTTTGTGGCCGCCGCTGGCCATCAGCCGCCGGTGGCCCGCCCCAAAGCGCGCCCCGGCAAGTTGGCGCGGCCGGCCACCGCCGCGGTCATGACCGCAACCCTGGAAGTCCTCGCCCCGCAGGCGGCGCTGGCGCTCGAGGGTGTCCGGCCCGCGCGAGTGGCATCCTGCGGCGGCAGGGCGTAAGGTACATTGCATCAGCCCCCGCGCTGGGGGCAAGGGCGTGGTCATGGATGTTCGACCCATAACTTTTCTTGTCTCGGCCTGCGGCGGCGAGCTGGCGGGCGGCTCGCCGGATGGCGAGGTGAAGCGGGTCTGTACGGACTCGCGGCAGGTGGGTCCGGGCGATGCTTTTTTTGCCCTCGCGGGCGAACGGTTTGACGGGCACGAGTTTGTGGCCGAGGCCGTCGCGCGGGGGGCGGTGGCGGTGGTGGTCAACCGAAGCCGGGTGTCGCTGGCGCCGGCCGGCTGTGCCGTGGTGGCAGTCGAAGATACGCGGCGGGCGCTGGGCCAACTGGCCGCCCGATATCGGGAAAGTTTCAAAATCCCCACCGTTGCAGTCGGCGGTTCCAACGGCAAGACCAGCACGAAGGATTTGATCGCGGCGGTCTTGAGGCAGCGCCTGCGGGTGGTGAGCAGCGAAGCCAGCTTTAACAACGATATTGGCGTGCCGCTGACGCTCCTCCGGCTGGAGTCCACCCACGAGGCGGCGGTTCTCGAGGCGGGGACCAATCATCCCGGCGAGCTGGCCCCGTTGGTGCAAATGATCCGGCCCACGCTGGGCGTCATCACGTCACTGGGGCGGGAGCATTTGGAGTTCTTCGGGGACCTTGCCGGCGTCGTGCAGGAAGAGGGCATGCTGGCGGAATTACTCCCCGAGACCGGCAAACTGTTTATCAACGGAGACAGTGAATGGGCGCCTGCGGTCATCGGGCGCACACGCGCGCGCGTGGTTCGGACCGGGTTCGCTCCGGGAAATGAGTGGCGGGTGCGCGCCTCGCGGCTTGACCGCCAGGGCATCACCTTTCGAGTGGAAGCGCCCGATCCGGTCTTCGCCGGCGAGTATCGCATCGGTCTGCTCGGACGGCATCAGGCCGCAAACGCGCTTTTCGCGATTGCGCTGGGAGCGGAGTTGGGATTAAGCCGCGCGGAGATCGAGCGCGGGCTGGCGGAGTGCAGACCGGCCCGCATGCGGCTGGAATTTTGGGAGCAAAACGGCATTCGAGTGCTGGACGACGCCTACAACGCCAACGCGGACTCGATGCTGGCCGCGCTGCGCACCCTGCGCGAGTTTCCGTGTCGGGGCCGGCGGGTGGCGGTCCTGGGGGACATGGGTGAACTGGGGGCTCACAGCGAAGCGGCGCATGAGGAGGTCGGGCGCTACGCTGCAGAGGCGGGAGTGGGGCAGCTTTTTGCGGTGGGGCGGATGGCGGCGGCCCTGGCCCGAGGCGCTCGGGGCGCCGGGCTGAACCGCGTTTTCGAATTTGCCGAAGTTGAGGCGGCGGGGGCGGCGGTCAAGAGCTTCGTCCGGCCGGGGGACCTGTTGCTCATCAAAGCATCACGGGCGACCCGGCTGGAGAGAATCACCCAGTTGTTCCGCGGTCCGGACGCGGCGCGAAAGAACTGAATGTTGTACTACCTCACCCAGTATTTCCTGGAGTGGTCGGCGGACAAGCCCTGGGCCGACGAGGTGTCGGCGCTACGGTTGTTCCGCTACATCACCTTCCGCAGCGCCGGCGCGGCCATGACCGCCCTCGGCCTGAGCTGGTGGCTGGGACCCCGCGTCATTATCTGGCTTAAGGAGGTTAAGTTTGGCCAGGAATACCGGGACAAGGCCGAGGAGGGCGGAGGTTTGACCGCCCGCCTTCTGAGCAAAAAGGGCACCCCGACCATGGGCGGCATTTTGATTATCCTCACCCTGAATTTCAGCACCTTGCTTTGGGCGCAATGGAACACCCTGGTGCAGCTTACCCTGCTGTCGGTGGTGGTGCTGACGGCACTGGGCTTCTATGATGACTACGCCAAGATCATACAGCAGAGCGGCGGGGGCGCGCGGTCCTCAATCAAGCTCTGGGTGCAGAGCCTGCTGGCGCTGTTTATCGGTCTGTACCTCTGGTATGTGCCCTCGACCAGCAAGCTCATCACCCAGGTCATGGTGCCCTTTTACAAGTACCCCATTCTCCAGGACGCGGCAGTGGCGGGCTTGATTTTAACGCTGCTGACCATTGTCGGCAGTTCCAACGCCGTGAACTTGACCGATGGATTGGACGGGCTGGCCATCGGCTGCACCGTGATTGTCTCGTTTGTGTTTGTGGTGCTGACCTACCTGGCCGGCAACGTCAAAACCGCCGCCTATCTTCAGATTGACTACGTCCCCGGCGCGGGCGAGTTGACCGTCTTTTGCGCGGCGCTGATTGGGGCGGGCTTGGGCTTTCTTTGGTTCAATTGCCACCCGGCGCAGGTTTTCATGGGCGACACCGGTTCGCTGCCGATTGGCGGCGCGCTGGGCATTGTCGCGGTGGCGATTCATCAACCGGTGGTTTTGGTCATTGCCGGCGGCATATTTGTCATCGAAGCCTTGTCGGTGATGATTCAGACCGGCTGGTTTCGCTTCACGCGCTGGCGGTACGGGACCGGCCGGCGCGTTTTCTTGATGGCGCCGATCCACCATCATTTTGAGAAGAAAGGCTGGTACGAATCGCAGGTGGTGATGCGCTTCTACATCCTCTGTGTTCTCTTTGCAGTCATGGCTTTGAGTACGTTGAAAATTCGCTGACCCCATGTTGCCACCCAACGCAAAATCGCACCGTCGTTTTACTCCTTGCAGCCGCTTCCGTTCGCTGTTAGAAGGAGTCCTTGATGCGGCCCAAAAGGCGACCTGCGGCGATGGTGTCCGGCGGTTCCTAGCTCATTCGAGTCGAAACCAGTATCGAACCCACCACAAACGCAGCAAAAGACTTTGTCCCGCAGCAGAATCAATTAGTTGGGGTGTGCCACCGGCTCACCCCTATATGAATGACAGGTTTGCCAGATTCCTGGATGCGATCAGGTCGTCACCCAGGGATCAATAGAATGTGACGAAATCGAAAAAGTGAACGTTTAAAACCACAGCGCCAAAATGAACAATCCGCAAAATCCACTGATTCCCCAAGGCTCCCTTCTGGAGCAAAAGAACTCATCCCGCGCGCGCGTCAAAATCGCCGTGTTTTTCGTGCTCGCAATTCACGGCATCGGCTTGATGGCCCTGTTGATGCAAGGGTGCCGCCGTGAAGAACCCCCACCCGAGCCGCTCATCAGCGATGCGGATCGCACCAATGCGCCGGTCATGCCGACCTTTTCGGAACCGACCAACGTGGTGCCCGACACGATGTCTTCAGCCACCAGCGCTGTGCCTGTGGCGCCGGTGCTGCCCGAGCCCACCGTTACGCCGGTGCAGCCGTTGCCGCAGGTGACGGAATACAGCGTGCTCAAGGGGGATACGCTGAGTAGCATTGCCTCCAAGTTCGGGGTGACCGTCAGGGCCCTGCAGGAGGCCAACCCGGGGATCGAGCCGACCCGGCTCCAGATTGGCCAGAAAATCCAGGTGCCGCCTCCCAGCGCCGCGCCTGCAGCCGAGCCGAAAGGCGGGGCCACGGCGACCGCTGCCAACGGCTCGCAGGTCT
Source organism: uncultured Verrucomicrobiota bacterium (assembly GCA_964631605.1). Classification (GTDB taxonomy): domain Bacteria; phylum Verrucomicrobiota; class Verrucomicrobiia; order Limisphaerales; family UBA8199; genus JARKQH01. Next base: position 20,113 of record CAZVYG010000055.1, on the reverse strand, counting down.
ATACGGTGAAATCGGGCGATACCCTTTCAAGCATTGCGAGCCGATTCGGCACCACGGTGCGCGCGATTCGCTCGGCCAACAACCTCTCGCCGGACGGCTTTGTGGTGGGGCAAAAGGTTTAGTTACGGGTGTAGGCCGCGGCCGAGCCGGCTTCTGGGGGCGGCGCCCCGCTTCCGAATCCTTAGCCAGGCACACCCCAAAGCACTGCTGCAGCGGTGAAACTGGCTGTCACCATGCTGGTGTTTTGCGTTGCCGCCCTGTTGGCGCTGGGGTGGGTGATGCTCTACAGTTCGAGCATGGTGCAGGTGGGGGCGCGCTACCTGCTGATGCAACTGGTTTGGGGCGCTCTGGGCCTCGCGTGCTGTGTGGCCGCCGCCTCGATGGACTACCGGTTGCTGAAAAAGCTGGCGCTGCCGCTCTTGATGGTTGCGATTCTGCTCCTGGGCCTGGTGCTGGCGCCGGGGATCGGCACCAAAATCAACGGCGCCCGGCGGTGGTTCAGTTTCAGCGGCATTCGTTTTCAGCCTTCGGAATTCGCCAAACTGGCCATGGTGATTGCCCTCGCGTGGTATGGCGAGCGCTTTCAACGACAGATGTCGGACTGGAAACGGGGCGTGGTCATTCCGGGGGCGGTGGTTGCTGTGGTGCTGGGGCTGATTTTTGTCGAGCCGGACCGGGGCACGACCATCCTGCTGGCCGCGTTGAGCGGATTGATGTTGTTGATCGCCGGCGCCCGCTGGCATCATTTTGTGCCGCCCGCCGTCGTGGGGGTGGCGGGGCTGGCGGTGTCCATCCTCCATGACCCAATGCGACTGAAACGCATCCTGAGCTGGATTTACCTGGAAGACAACAAGACCGGCGCCGGTTATCAGGCCTATCAGGCCATGATCGCGCTGGGGGCGGGCGGATGGACCGGTTTGGGGCTGGGCAATGGCCGCCAGAAGCTGGGCTTTGTGCCGGAGCACCATACGGACTTTATCTTTTCGATTATCGGCGAGGAGTTGGGGTTGGTTGCGACGTTGCTGGTGGTGGCGGCATTTATTGCAATCGTCATTTGCGGCGTTTACATCGCCTGGAGTTCGTCCGATACCTTTGGTTTGTTGCTCGGTTCGGGAATTTCCTTCCTGGTCGGCCTGCAGGCTTTCATCAACATCGGAGTGGTGACCAGTGCGCTGCCCAACAAAGGTTTGCCTCTGCCTTTCATCAGCTACGGCGGCTCCAATCTCGTCATCATGCTCCTTGGCGTTGGCCTGCTGCTGAGCATTGCGCGCCGCGCGCGCGCCCCCGAGGAAATCACGCGCATTCGGACGAGGCTGACCGAAGGCCGGGATGACAATCCCTTCCGCGCTCCCCGCGAGGTGCCTCAACCGGACAAGGCTGTCTCATGAGTGCCACCCGCCCTGGCAGTTTTCGCTTCGTGATCGCCTGTGGGGGAACGGGCGGACACCTTTTTCCCGGCTTGGCTGTGGCGCGCGAGCTTGTCGCGCGCGGCTGCGAGGTTCGGTTGCTGGTCTCGCCAAAGGAAGTGGACCGCGAAGCGGCAAAAACCGCCGGCCCGATTCCGGTCAGTGTGCTGCCGGCGGTTGGGCTCGAGCGTGGGCGACGATGGGCGTTTCTGCGCGGCTTCATCAAGTCCTATCTGGCCGCGCAATCGCTTTACCGCGCGGCGCCCCCCGCCGCCGCGCTGGCAATGGGGGGCTTTACCAGCGCACCGCCCCTGTTGGCGGCCCGGCGGCAGGGGGCGCGCACTTTTCTCCACGAGTCCAACACCATTCCGGGACGGGCCAACCGGTGGCTGGCGCGGTGGGTGGACGAAGCCTTTGCCGGGTTCCCCGAAACGGCGGAACGCTTGCGGTGTCGGCGGGTGACGGTGACCGGGACGCCGGTGCGGGCGGAATTTCAGGCCCAATCGGCTGCGGCGTGCCGGGCGGCCCTCGGGCTGAATCCGGCGCGGCCAACGCTGCTCATCATGGGGGGTAGCCAGGGAGCCTCGGCCATCAATCATCTGGTGACCAAATTTCTGCCGTTGCTCGCCGGGCCGGCGCGCCAATGGCAATGGCTCCACCTCACCGGCGCCGCCGATTTCCCGTTGGTCAAACGCGCCTACGCCGAGGCGGGTCTTGCGGCGGTGGTGGTTCCGTTTCTCGAACGCATGGACCAGGCCCTCGGGGCGGCAACGGCCGCGGTTTCTCGCGCGGGCGGCTCTTCCCTCGCCGAGCTGGCGGCAATGCGCGTGCCCGCCCTGTTGATTCCCTACCCGGCGGCGGCCGATGACCATCAGTTCCACAATGCCCGCGCCTTTGCCGCGGGCGGTGCCGCGCGGCTGTTGCCCCAGGCCACCCTTACTCCGGAGATCCTGCTGCGCGCCCTCGAGGAACTGGTCGAGCAGACCTCCGTGCGCGAGCAGATGCAGCAGGCCCTGGCCCGCCGGCATTGTCCGCATGCCGCCGACCAAATCGCCGCGCAAATGCTGGCGCGGCTGACAGGGGGAGCGGCGTCTGAGTTGGCGCCGGGGCAGGCCCCGGCGGTTTCAGCCCCCCCGGCCGACCGCCGGCCCGGGGCCAATCCGAAGCCTGAAATGCAAGTCGGGGGTGCCGCATGACGCCGGCCGATCGTCCCTCACAACTCGAGCCAGCCGCCGCGGACGCGCTGGCCGGCGAATTGGCGCGGTTGGTGTCGCCGGCGACCGTCATTCGAGCGCACGAGCCGCTGGCCAGGCGGACGACCTTGCGGGTGGGCGGCCCTGCGGACGTTTACGCCGAGCCGGGCTGCGAAAGCGATTTGAGCGTGGTTGTGCGTTTTGCCGCCGAGCGGCGCCTGCCGCTGCTCGTGCTGGGAAGGGGCTCGAACCTGCTGGTGCGGGATGGGGGTTGGCGCGGCCTGGTGGTATGCCTCGGGCATCCTTCTTTCGGCACGATCGAGGTGGCCGCGAAGGAGGCGACCTTGAAGTGCGGCGCGGGCGCGCGGCTCAAGGCCGTGGCGAATTCCGCGAAGAACCACGGTTTGGGGGGGCTGGAATTTCTCGAGGGGATACCCGGAAGTGTCGGCGGCGCTCTGCGAATGAATGCCGGCGCGATGGGCTCCAGCATTTTCGACCGGGTGCTTTCGGTTCGATTCATGGACGCTGCCGGAGCGGTGGGCGAATCCGGGCCCGCCCACTTGGGGGTTGGTTACCGCCACTGCGCCGGCTTGCGGGAGCGGATCGTGCTGGGGGCCGTTTTTCAGGGCGTGCCGGCCCGGCGGGAGGAGATCGAACAGCGGATGAGCCAGTACAGTCGGAAACGGTGGAGCACCCAACCGGCGGCGCCCAGCGCCGGGTGCATGTTCAAAAACCCTGCCGGCATTCCGGCCGGGCGCTTGATTGACGAACTGGGACTCAAAGGCACGCGGGTCGGCGGAGCCCGCATTTCCCTCGAGCACGGAAATTTCATTGTCAATGACGGCAACGCCACCGCGCGGGATGTCTGTCGCCTCATCGAATTGATCCGCGAGCGGGCGCGTTCGGAGCGGGGCGTTGAATTGGAGACGGAAGTGGAAATGGTGGGTAGCGATGAGTAGGCCATTGCAGGTGACGGTCATGTGTGGCGGTCCGAGCGCCGAACGGGAGGTGTCGCTCCGCTCGGGAGCGGCGGTGGCGCAGGCCTTGCGGGAATGCGGTTACAAGGTCAGCGAGGTGGACCCCCAACCGGGGCGGTGGCGGCTTCCGGCCGAAACCGACGTGGTCTTTCTGGCGCTGCACGGGACCTACGGCGAGGATGGGACCCTTCAGCGGGAGTTGGACCAGTTGGGGGTCGCGTACACGGGCTGTGATGCGGAAGCCAGCCGAATTGGGTTTGATAAACTGCTGACCAAACAGCGCCTGGTGGCGGCGGGCATTCCGACGCCGCGCTTCGCGTGGTTCGATTCGGTTCGCGCCAGTTGGCCGCTGGGATGGCAGCCGCCCGTGGTGCTCAAGCCCGTTTGCCAGGGGTCCAGCGTCGGACTGCAGTTCGTGGAACGGGTGGCGGATTGGAGCCGGGCGCTGGCCGAAGCGCTCCGCCACGACACGCGGGTATTGCTGGAGGAGCGCATCAGCGGCCGGGAAACGACGGTGGGTATCCTTGACGGCCAACCGCTCCCCGTGGTCGAGGTTCGGCCCAAGACCGGCGTTTATGATTATCAAACCAAGTACACCAGCGGCACCACCGACTATTTGTGTCCGGCTCCCTTCGACCCCGAAACCACCGCGCGCATTCAGCAGGCGGGCCTGGGCGCATTCCGGGCCATCGGCGGGCGGGATTATGCGCGGGTGGACGTGATGGTGCATGCGTCTGGCGCGGTCTATGTGCTGGAGGTCAACACGCTCCCCGGCATGACCGAGACCAGTTTGTTGCCCAAGGCCGCGGCGGCCGCCGGAATCACTTACGCGAACTTGTGCGATCGAATGGTTCAACTCGCATGGCGGCGGTCTCCCCGAAACAAGTAGAGTGAAATGTTGCAACCACGGCTCTTAGCAAGGTCATGAGTTGGTTCCAGCGCAAACCCAAAAACCGGCGACTCCGGCGGGAATATCTGCTGGATGTCAAACTGCGCTCGAGCCAGGTTCGCGCCGCCCGCCTGCGAATGGCGGCCCTCGCCCTCGGCGTGGTTTTTGCCGCGGTCTTCTCCATTTACCTGTTTTGGCGCGCCGGCCAGCTTGCCCTCAACCGGCTCCTTTACAACAACCGCGCCTTCGCCATCCAAACCATTGACGTTCAAACCGACGGCATCATTGCTCCCGACCAAATCCGGCGCTGGGCGCGGGTGAAGCCGGGCGACAACCTGCTGGCGCTGGATCTGGCCCGCGTCAAACGTGATCTCGAGCTGGTTTCCCTCGTGCGCACGGTGTCCATCGAGCGGATTCTGCCTCACACGCTGCGCCTGGTGGTGGCCGAACGCGAGCCCATCGCTCAACTCAATCTGCCCCGGCCGCGGCCGGACGCCCCTTTGCAATTCGCAACCTGCTTCCTGGATGAAGAGGGCTTCGTCATCCTCCCGCTGGACCCGAGCCAGCGCGCCACCCCCTCGGACGACCGCGACCTGCGCCTGCCGGTCATCTTCGGCCTCAATTTGAACGAGGTGCAGCCGGGGCGCCGCATCGAGTCGCCACCCCTGCAGGCGGCACTGCGGCTGATCACGGCCTTTGAGGCTTCGCCCATGGCCGGCTGGTCCGAGCTCAAACGAATTGATGTCTCGGCCTCCGATGTCGTCGTCGTCACCACCGATCAGGGCAGCGAGATCACTTTTGGCCTGGTCAACTTCGAGCAGCAACTGCGCCGGTGGCGCGATATCGCCGAGCGGGGACAGCGCTTTGGCAAGGCGATTGCCTCGATGGACCTGGCGATTAGCAACAATATCCCGGTGCGCTGGCTGGAAGCCAGCACCCTCCCTCCCTCCGCTCCCAAGTTGTCCAAACCCACCCGCAACAGGAAAAAGAATGTTTGACCCTGCTTCCATTATCGTCGGCCTGGAGATTGGCACTTCGAAGGTCTGTGCCGTGGTTGGCGAGTTCAACCCCGACGGCGCGCTGAACATCATCGGCCTCGGCCAGGCCCGCTCCCGCGGCGTCCGCAAAGGCGAAATCACCGACCCCCAGGCGGCGGAGGACGACATCCGCCAGGCGATTGTCGAGGCCGAGCAGATGGCCGATGTCGAAATTCGCAGCGTTTTTCTCGGGGTGACCGGCGGGCACCTGCGCGGCTTCAACAATCGGGGGGTGCACCCGGTCGTGTCGGCCGATCGCGAGATCACCGAGGAGGATGTCCAGGACGTCATCAAAAACGCCAAGGCCATCAATATCCCCATCGAAAACCACGTGATTCATGCCATCCGACAGCATTTTCTCGTGGACGGCCAGGACGGCATCGTCAATCCCGTGGGCATGCTCGGCTCGCGGGTCGAGGTGGATGTTCACGTGGTGCATGGGCGCTCGAACCGCCTCCAAAACCCCATCCGGGTGGTCAAGGGGTTGCAGTTGGAAGTGGACGACATTGTTTTCAACGGGCTGGCGTCCTCGCTGGCGCTGCTCACCAACGAGCAAAAGGAACTGGGCTCGCTGGTGATTGACATCGGCGGCGGCACCACCGACTACGTGGTGTATGCCAATGGCATCATCAAACACACCGGCGTCCTGGCGGTGGGCGGTGACCACGTCTCCAACGACCTCGCCTACGGTTTGAAAGTCCCGCTGGGCCGGGCCGAGAAACTCAAGATTGAACACGGCACCGCGCTCCTCCAGGACGAGGACAAGGGCCGGATGATCACCCTCGCCAGCGAGTTGGGATTGCCCATGAAAGTCATCAACCTCGAGCACCTCCGCCGCATCATGTCCGTGCGTCTGGAGGAGATTTTCCAATTGATCGCCCAGGACCTCGAACAGGCCGGCGTCCTGGAGTATCTCCGGGCCGGGGTCTTCCTGTGCGGCGGCGGCTCGCGCATTCCGCAGATTGCCAAACTTGCCGAGCAGGTGCTGCAAATGCCCGTGTCGGTCGGCAAAACCAACTCGATCAGCGGGCTCAGATCCGCCCTGGATCAGCCCGAGTTCGCCACGGCCATCGGCCTGGTGAAATTCGGCTCGTTTCAACAGCGCAAAAAGACCTCCAAACCCTGGCTGCCCGAAAGCCTCAAGTCCCTCGGCCAATTTCTGCGCGGCCCCAAAGGAGACGCCTCCCGCTAACCCCTGTTTCACCCATGAATGCTTCTCCCGACCAACCCTCCTTCACCCAACTGGATGCCAGTCCCGGCGCCGCCCCAGTTCCCGCCCCGGCCGCGACATCCGCCGCGTCCGCCGCGCCGCCGGTACGACTTTTTGCGGTGGGTGGCGCCGGCCTCAACGTGCTCAAGCGCCTGGCCTCCGACCCCGCGCTGGCCGCCTGCGCCGTCGCGGTTCATGCCGAGGGCGGCTCCCGCGTCGCGCCGCCGGTGGCGGAGACTTTGGCGTTGCACAACCTTCCCTCCAGCGGCCTGGTTGCCACCAGCGCGGACCGGATTCGCGCCGCCGTTGTCGAGCAGGCGCCGCGCATCAAGGCGCTGTGCGCCGGCGCAAAGGTGGTGGGCGTGGTCACCGGCTTGGGCGGTCACCTCGGCACCCTTGCCGCTCCCGCCCTCGCCGCCCTGGCCCGGGAAACCGGCGCCTTTGTGCTGGCGTTCGCGGCGATGCCCTTCGAGTGCGAGGGCAGCTTGCGCATGCGGACGGCGGAGGCGGGCCTGCTGCGGCTCAAAGAGAGCGCCGACCTGGTGGTCTGCCAGCCCAACCAGAGGCTCATTCCGCTGATGGGAGAGAACACAAGCCTGGTGGATACCTTCAACACCACCAACTCTCTGTTTGCTGCGGCCATTACCGCGGCGTGTCAGGGGTTCGCCTCCGAAACCGTTATCGGGCTTCCCCTGGCGGACCTCTGCGAGCTGGTTCGCCAGCACTCCAACGAATGCGCCTGGGTGGCGGGCGAGGCTCGCGGACCCAACCGCGGAGCCGAAGCGGCTGATCGGTTGCTGGTTCACCCTGTGTTTGAAGGCGGCGCGCTGCTGAAAACGGCTCCACTGGTTGCGGTGTCGCTGGCGGCGGACGCTTCCCTCACCATGGCCGAGGTCAGCCGGCTGATGGACCGCATTCACAGCGAGCTGCCGGGGGTGCCCATCGTGATGGGGGCGGCTTTGCGGCCGGAACTGGCCGACCGCTTGCGCATCTCGTTCATGGTTGCGTCGCCGGAGTTGCTTGGGAATGAGCAGGCCTCCACCGCGGAGCAGCCGGCGGGTTGCGGGGCGTCACGACCTCTCGAAACCAACAACCCCTTGTCCCTCCTTTCGCCTGGCTCGACCGCCCGGCCCGCTTCACGTTTCGTCCCGCCTCCGCCGGCCGCCACAGCGCAGACACTGGACCACCTGCGGCGGCAGCGGAAGCCCGTGACGCGGCTCCGCCAGGGCCAGCTCCCCCTCGAAATCATTTCCAAAGGCCGGTTCGAAAAGAGCGAGCCGACGATCCACCAGGGCGAAGACCTCGACATCCCCACCTATATTCGCCGCCATGTCTCCCTCAACTGACCACGGCGGTCAACACCCACGCGAGTTTACAGGCTCCAGCCCGGCCGATAGGCGCGTCGGATAAACTGGTTCGCTTCCTCGAGGTTCGGGCATTTGAGGTGCTCGGCATCCCAGAGCAGCCGACCCAGGGTTAGGTCCTCCCGCAACTGCACCCGCAGGGCCACATTTCCCAAAAGGACCGCTTCCGTCAGGGGACCGGCCCAATCGAAGTTTGAGCCGGCCGGTTTGCCCCCTTTGCAGGCTTGGACCCATTCCCGGTAGTGCCCTGGGGAAGGCGGCAGATGGTTCTGAATGGCTTTGGCGGCGGCGGCGCTGCGCTCGGGATAAATCTGGTTGCCGAGGATGAAACCGTCGTCCCCGATGAGCAACCGGCCGTTGTCGCCCATCACCTGGCCCTGCGGCAGGGCGGTCGGACGCGGCGGGCGAAGGCCGCCATCGTACCAAACGAGCTTGCAGGGCGGCATTGCAATCGCCCCGGCTGCCGTGCCGGTCAGGCCCTGGACGTGCGGGTTGATTGGCTGCACCGCGGCTTCCCGGGCGGGGAAATGGTAGGTCACCATCGAGCCCAGCGGGAACGTTTCGGTGTTGACGCGGGTGGAACTGGCTTCGACGCTGACCGGCGCGCCCAGCTTCAGCGCCCGGAACACCGGGTCCATGGCGTGGCACCCGATGTCGCCGAGGGCGCCGGTGCCGAAATCCCACCAACCCCGCCACCGGAAGGGATGATAAATCGAGTGATAGGGGCGTTCCGGCGCGGGGCCGAGCCACAGGTCCCAATCGAGGCCGCCGGGGATGGGCGGTTTGTCCCCGGGCCGCGAGATGCCCTGGGGCCAGTATTCCTCGAAGAGTCCGCGCGAGGGGCGGTCTGTCCAGATGTGCACTTCGCGCACCGGGCCGATGACGCCGGCCCAGACGCACTCGCAGAGCTGCCGGGTTTGGTCCGACGCCTGGCCTTGGTTGCCCATTTGCGTGGCGACTTTGGCGGCCCGGGCCGCTTCCGCCAGCCGCCGGGCTTCCCAAACGGAATGGGTCAGCGGTTTTTCGCAATACACGTGCTTGCCCCGCTGGATCGCCGCCATCGAAGCGAACGCGTGGTGATGGTCGGGAGTGGCGACCACCACGCCGTCAATCTCCTTCATCTCGTCCAGCATCTTCCGGTAGTCGGTGAACCGCTTGGCCGAGGGGTATTTCTTGAAGGTGCGCGCGGCATGGTTCGAATCCACGTCGCACAGCGCCACGATGTTCTCGCTCTCCAGCTCCCGCAGATCGCTGGCGCCCTGTCCCCCAATGCCGATCCCCGCCAGGTTCAGCTTCTCATTTGGGGAAGTCCCGGCCCGCAAGCCGATCACCTGCGCGGGGACGATGAGGAATGTGCCGGCCGCGGCAGTGCGGCGCAGAAATTGGCGGCGGGAAAAAACGGTAGGAGCGGATGGTTTTGTATGCATTTTAACTCGGTTTGGTAGTTGCACTGGGCGCTCAGCAGACCACGCCCGCGTGCTGCGTTCAAGGGTTTTTAAACGCTCGAGCCCATGGGCCCATGGGCTGATCCGTGGCCGGGCTCGATCAAGTGAACCCAACCCAGCCGCCGGCGGGCACGGTGGCTCTGCCCCTTCTCAACCTTGCAAAGGCATTTGTCGGGAGCATCCCGGCGGGCTACCTTGTGCCCGTGATCTACGACAAGTTATTGGACGATCTGCTCGAAAAGGTGTGGGCGGGAGGCCGGATTAACCCGGCGGAGGCCCTCCGGCTGTATGCCCTGCCGTTGGAAGAACTGGGCGCGCTGGCTGACCGCCGGCGGCAATTGGCCCGGGAGTCCGCCTACGAGGGGCGCGGAAACCAGATCGTCACCTACATCGTGGATCGCAACATCAATTACACCAACATCTGCAACGTCTATTGCAAGTTCTGCGCCTTTTACCGGACCGAAAAGGATGCCGACGCCTACGTCATTTCCCTGGCCGAGTTGGATCAGAAGATCGAAGAAACCCTTGCCCTGGGCGGCACCCAGATTCTTCTGCAGGGCGGTCATCACCCCAGCCTCACGAAACAGTGGTACCTCGACCTGCTCGCTCACATTCACCACAAATTCCCCCAGGTCAATATCCACGGGTTCAGCCCCAGCGAATTCATCCACTTCCGCCAGGTCTTTAACGAGCCGCTGGACCGGATTATTGCGGATTTCAAGTCCGCCGGCCTGGGCTCCATCCCGGGCGGGGGAGGGGAGATTCTGGTGGACCGGGTCCGAAAGCGCGTCTCGCCCCTGAAGGCGATGAGCGACGATTGGCTCGAGGTGATGGAGGTCGCCCACCGCCTCGGCCTGAACTCCTCCGCCACGATGATGTTCGGCCATGTGGAAACGCTCGAGGACCGCATCGAGCATCTGGAGCGCCTGCGCGTTCAGCAGGACCGCACCCGCGGCTTTACCGCGTTCATCTGCTGGACCTTCCAGGCCGAGCACACGAAGCTCCGCGCCCCCACCGTCGGCGCTCACGAATACCTGAGCACCCAGGCGCTGGCCCGAATTTACCTTGATAATTTCCCCAGCGTCCAAAGTTCCTGGGTCACACAGGGACAGGAAATTGGCCAGGTTGCCTTGAAATTCGGCGCCAACGACCTGGGCAGCATCATGATCGAGGAAAATGTTGTCTCGCAGGCAGGCACCACCTTCCGAATGACGGTCAAGGACATGCGGCGGCTGATATCGGACCTCGGCTACGAGCCGCGCCAGCGCGACAACTGGTACCGCCTGCTGGACTAACCCCGCCCTTGCCCACTGGAGCCATTCGGGCCATCCCCCTCCCCTCGGCCCTCAGGCAAAGACTGCCGGTCGAGGCATTCCCGCACCGCCCGGGCCAGGGTAACGTGGGTGTAGGGTTTTTGAAGAAACACCGCGTGCGCCTTGCGCAGGGCCGAGGAATCAATCTCATCCATGCTGTAGCCGCTGGCAAAGACGATCCGCACCTGCGGCTTGCTGGCGTGCAGCCGGTGCGCCAGGTCCATCCCCGACATCCCCTCCGGCATCACCATGTCGGTCAATACCAGGTCAATGGCCTCCCGGTGCCGCTCCCACACTTTCAACGCTTCGATCCCCGAGGCCGCCTCCACAACCCGGTAGCCGCAGTCCTCGAGAATCGTCTTGGCCATCTCCCGCAAAACCGCTTCGTCTTCGACCACGAGGATGGTTTCCTTGCCGCCGCGCACCTCGGCGGTCGGCGCGGGCTGCTGGACCTCGGCGGTCGCCACAGCCTCGCTGGCGGGGAAATAAAGACTGAAAGTCGTGCCGCGCCCCACCTCGCTGGCCACTTCGATCCACCCCTCGTGCTGCTTGACGATGCCATACACCGTCGCCAGGCCCAGGCCCGTGCCCTTGCCCACCTCCTTGGTGGTAAAGAACGGCTCGAAAATCCGGTCCATGGTCGCCTGGTCCATTCCGCAGCCGTCATCCGCCACGCTCAGACACACGAAATCCCCCGGCCGCGATTCCGGATGGACCGCCGCGCGGGCGTCGGTGATTTTGACCGCCTCGGTCGTGATCGTCAGCCGCCCGCCCCGCGGCATGGCGTCGCGGGCGTTGACCGAAAGATTCATGATCACCTGCTCGATCATGCCGGCATCCGCGTAAACCAGCGGCAGCGTGGCCGGAGGCGAAAACCGAAGCGCGATGGTCTCGCCCAGCAACCGGTCGAGCATCTTGTTCATGTTGGCGACCACCTCCCGCAAATCCAGCAGCTTCGGCTGCATCACGTTCTTGCGGCTGAACATCAATAGCTGCCGCGTCAGGCCCGCCGCCCGCTCGGCCGCGAAATAGATCGCCTGGGTCGAGTCAGCCAGTTCTGCGGGCAGGGCGGCCTTGGCCAGCAACATGCCCGCATGGCCCTGGATGATCGTCAGCATGTTGTTGAAATCGTGAGCCACCCCCGCCGCCAGTTGCCCGACGGATTCCATCTTTTGTGATTGGCGCAATTGTGCCGCCAGGTTCAAACGCTCCGTGATGTCCTCCACATACGCATGCACCACCTGGCTCGTTCGCACCGGGTGGAACGACCACGACAGGGTGCGCCCCGCAAACTGGGTTTCCATGGGCATCACCGGCTTCCCGGTTTCCAAACACTCCCGCACAATCTCCAGAACCTGCGGCGGCAGCAGGCCCCGCACCGCCTCGTGCCCCACCGACCGCGCCAGCCGCAGCGCCGCATCGTTAAAATACGTGATCGTGCCATCCCGCCCGATCTCCATCGCCGGGTTCGGATTCAACTGCGCAAACGCCGCCAGCTTCTCCATCTCCGCCTCGGCTCGGGACCGGGCCACCCCCATCGCCAGCACCGTCGCCACCGCCAGCATGAAATGCACCTCGTCCTCGTCGAACTGGCGGCGGCGGGTCGTGTGCGCCCCCAGCACCCCAAATGCTTTCCCGTGCCCGGAAATCGCCACCATGATGCCACTGACCACCCCGTGTTCCGACAACAGTTCCGAGTGATCGAACCGCGTGTCCGCCTTGAGGTCCTCCACGACCACCGGTTCACCCGCCAGCAGGCTGAACCCAAATTCGCCCTCCTGGCTCGCGTGGGCGCACACCGTGCCCGCAACGCCCGATTTCCACCCCACGCCCGAACGCAGCAAAAGGCCCTCCCCATCCGGCTGCAGCTCCAGCACGTGGCAGTATTCCACCTCGAGCGTTTGCGCCACCAGCATCGTCGCCTGATTCAGCAGCGCCTGCAGATCCTTGCTCACCAGCGCAAACTGGCCCAGCGCGCCCACGACCGTCTGCTGGAAGGACCGGGCCAGCAGAATCCGCGCCGTCTGCTCCCGTTCCTTGACCCTTTGCTCGAGCGCTTCGGCCATCGAGTCCAGGGTTCGCGCCAGCTCGCCCAGCTCGCCCTTCTCGCGCGACAGCCCCGTCCGCACACTCAGGTTCCCCGCCGCCAGTTGCCCCGCCGCATGGCACAGGACGCGCACTTGGCGCAAAATGAACCTTTCGCCGCCAAACCAGGCCGCGGCCAGGGCCAACAGTCCCACCACGAAGCCCGTCCACGGCAGCTCCGTATAGTACATGAGCACCCACGCCGGCAGAATCGCCAGAAACACGGTTCCCACCAGTCGGGCCCTTAAGCTGGAGAAACTCGTCATGGGCATTGCTTGTTAATACCCTCAGCGTATCGGCGCAACCCCCTGCCGGTAAACAGAATTTCGCACCCTGTCCCCCCTCGCATCCGTCCGCCAGTTCTTAGTTTGAGCGTGACTCCTTACTGCCATTTTGTTACTTTAAACTCGAAGACATGACGTGCTTGAATTGCAGAACGGCTCCCGCTCTCCTCGCCGGGCTGTTGATAATCTTCTTTACAACATTCTCCTCTCCGGCCCAGGTCCGGATCACCGAGTTCATGGCCGCAAACTCCGGCTTCCTCCTGGATGAAGACGGGGATTCCTCCGACTGGATCGAGCTCCACAACTCCGGCAGCAACACCGTCAACCTGTTGAACTGGTCCCTCACCGACTCGGCAACCGACCTCAACAAATGGCGGTTCCCCGCGACAAACCTTCCCCCAGGGCAGTTCCTGGTGGTCTTCGCCTCGGAGAAGAACCGCCGCGTGCCGGGTCGTCCCCTCCACACGAATTTCAAGCTGGATAAAGACGGCGAATACCTGGCGTTGGTCCAGCCTGACGGTCAGACCCTGGTTTCCGAGTATTCCCCGCAATTCCCCGTCCAAATGGTTAACGTTTCCTACGGGCTGGGGATGCAGCAGTCCCAAAGTCTCGCCATTACCACCAATGCGGTCGGCCGGATGCGGGTTCCCAATGACGCTTCGCTCGGGTTAACTTGGACGCAGCCCGGCTTCGATGACTCGGCCTGGGCCCGCGCCACCAACGGCCTGGGGTACGAACTGGGCACCAGCGAGTTGCCGCCCGCGGCCATTCGCGTGCTTAACGCCGGAGCGATTGGATACTGGCGTCTGAACGAAACCGCCGGCGCGGCCGCGAACCAGGGAACGCTGGGCTACCAGGCCAATGGCGCCTACGCGGGCTCGCCGCTGTTGGGCCAGCCCGGTCTGCGCCCGCCCACCTACGGCGGCTATGAGTCCAACAATCTCGCAGCCCGGTTCGGACCCGCCACGGGTTATGTGACCACCGCACAACCGCTGCTCAGCGGCCGGTTCGCCTTCACCCTTTCGGGCTGGTTCAACGCCCAGTCCCTCGCCGACTCCCGCATCGGACTATGGGGACAAAACGACGCCATCGAGTTCGGGTTCATTAACCCGACCACCTTGTCGCTCTGGACGGCGGCGGGCGGCAGCCTCGACGTCCCGGTGAACGTCACTCTCAACACCTGGCACCACGTGGCTGCCGTCGGCGATGGGAGCACGTTGAAAATCTATCTCGATGGCCAATTGCTCGGGACCAGCAGCGCCAACACGCTCGACTACGGCAGCTCGGACTACCCCTTCAATATTGGCGGCGGGGGCATCTGGGATGCCAGCGGCAACCAGTTCAACGGCTTGATTGATGAGGTGGCGGTGTATGACCGGGCGCTCAGCGCCGATGAAGTGCTGCTCGAGTTCCGGTCCGCGGCGGGCGGTCTGGCGGGGCTCGATTACCTCACCTACCTGAACCCCGAGGGCTGGTGGCGGCTCAACGAAACCACGGGAACCATCGCCTACAACTCCGGAAACCTGGGCTCGGCGCTGGATTTTCCCTATGTGAACAGCCCCGTGCTGGGGGTCGCCGGGATTCGCCCGCCCCAGCAGGGCGGTTTCGAAACCAACAACTACGCTGTCCGCCTCAACGGCTCCAACCAACGGGTCGAGTCCAGCACCTTCCAGCCCGACCTCAGCACGCCCGTTTTTTCGATCAGCGCCTGGGCCAGGCTCACCGGCGGCAGCGGCGAGCGCGTCGTGGTCAGTTCCCGCGACTACGGAACGCCGCGCGGCTACATCCTCGCCGCCTCCACCTCGCGCTGGCGCTATTATATCGCGGACACCAACGGTTTCCGCGCCCTGGAAGGCCCGCTGCTGACTTCCAACACCTGGGTGCATCTGCTCGGGACTTTCGATGGCGCCACCGCGCGTTTCTATGTCAACGGCGCCCTCTCCGCCTCCACCAACCTCGGCCAATTCCAGCCCAACGTCGCCAACAAGTTCCGCATCGGTTACGGAAGCTACACCAGCTCCGCCGGCTTCTTCCCGGGCGAAGTGGATGAAGTGGCTTATTTCAAGCGCGCGCTGACGGGGGCCGAAGTCACCAACCTTTACACCTGCTCCGTCACAGGCACCGCCTCCGCTGCCGCAACCAATTTCTATTATACCGCCTTCATCCGCACCAACGTTCAATCCGCCCTGTTTGGCATTAACAGCACCCTCTACTGGCGGGTGCCTTTTGGCATCCTGAATCCGGCGGATATCGCCTCGCTGCGTCTGCGCGCGCGCTACGACGACGGCTTCATCGCCTATCTGAACGGCGCCGAGGTGGCGGCGGCTAATTCGCCCCCCACCCCGAGCTGGAATTCTTCCGCCTTGTCCGAGCGGACCAGCTTTCAGGCGGTGCAATGGCACGAGTTGGATCTCACCGCCCAGCGCGGCTGGCTGGTTCCCGGAACCAACTGGCTCGCCATCCACGCCTTGAATCTCTCGCCCACCAACTCCGACTTCCTCTTCCAATGCGAGCTGGAGACGGGCACGGCCGGAACCGCCTTTTCGGCGCCACGCTACTTCTCGACGCCAACTCCCGGCAGCGCCAACGGCTCGGGCGCGGCGGACCTCGGCCCCATCCTCAGTTACGTCGCCAGCGTTCCCGCCCTGCCAGCCCAGCCTTACTCGACCAATTCCATCACTGTCACCGCCCGCGTGCAGCCGGCCTTCGCCGCCGTCGCTTCCGTCACTCTGAACTGGCGGGTGATGTTCAACGCCATCACCCAAACCCCCATGCTCGATGACGGCCTGCATGGCGACGGCGCGGCCGCAGACGGGACCTATGGCGCCGTCATTCCCGCGGGCGTGGCCGCGGCCAACCAGATGATCCGCTGGTATATCACGGCCTCGGATGCCAGCGATCACACCTCGCGTTGGCCCGTGTTCAACTCGGCCACCGATTCCGAGGAATACCTGGGAACCGTCGTCGCCGATCCATCCATGCAAACCGCGCTGCCGGTGCTGCACACCTTCATTCAAAACCAGTCCGCCGCCGATACCCGAACCGGCACGCGCGGCTCAATCTTCTATAACGGCGAGTTCTACGATAACGTTTTGCTGAGTTTGCACGGCCAGAGCTCGGCCGGCTGGGCCAAGAAATCCTACAACCTGGATTTTACCCAGGAGCACCGGTTCAAGTACCAGCCCGGCATGGCACGGCAAAAGGACGCCAAGTTGCTGTCGAACTGGGGCGACAAATCGCGCGTGCACAACGCCCTGACCCACGAGTTTGTCGCCCGCGCCGGCGGCGTCAGCCATTGGTGCTTCCAGGTCCGCGTCCAGCGCAACGGCGCCTTCTGGAGCATTGCCGATCTCATGGAGGACGCCGATGACCTCTGGATGGAGCGCGTCGGCCGCGACCCCGACGGCGCCCTGTATAAAATTTACGACGCTCTGACCAGCACGGGCAGCGCGGAGAAGAAGACGCGGCTCTACGAGGACAAGAGCGACCTGAACGCGCTCATCAACAACCTGAACGAGTCACTCCCCCTCGCCACCCGCACCACCTACGCCTACGACAACCTCGATCTGCCCCAGGTCACCAGCTACTTCGTCGGCATGGCCCTGGCCAGCAGCCAGGACCACGGCCACAAAAATTATTATGTCTATCGCGATTCCAACCTCACCGGCGAATGGGCCATTTTCCCCTGGGACACCGACCTCACCTGGGGCCGGAACTGGCTGGATAGCGCCGGCTACTTTACCGACACGCTTTACGTGGACAACGTTCTCAATTTCTACAACCCGGCCCAGCAGAGCAAAACCGCCAATCGCCTTTACAATCTGATGTTCGCGGCGCCCGAGTTCCGCGGCATGTACCTGCGCCGCTTGCGCACCGTGATGGACACCCTCCTGCAGCCGCACGGCACGCCCGCCACCAACCTGATCATTGAGGCCCGGATTAATCAAATGATGGACTTGATGGACCCGCCGACCGTCGGCACTTCGGATGCCGACCTGGATTACTCGAAGTGGGGAAGCTGGGGCAACGGCTACCAGATGCGCCCGGAAGCCCAACGCATTATCACCACCCACCTGCCCGGCCGCAGACAGTGGCTTAACAGCGGCAACGCCTTGTTGAACGGGACCCCCATCCCCCCAACCCAGCCCACCAACGCCACTCTCCAGATTGTTTCCGTGGACGCCAACCCCGTGTCGGGAAACCAGGCGGAGGAGTATGTCTGCCTGACCAATCCCACCGCCTTGTGGCTCGATGTCTCCGGCTGGAAACTCGAGGGCGCCGTGCGATTCACCTTCAAGGGCGGCACGGTTGTTCCTCCCTATGGGCAGCTCTACGTCTCGCCGAACCAGAAAGCCTTCCGCAACCGCGCCACCCCGCCCCGCGGCGGCATGAACCTCTTTGTCACCGGTCCCTATTCCGGCCAATTATCGGCCCACGGCGAGACGGTCCGGCTGCTGGACAGCGCCGCCTGGGAACGGTCCGCCCTGACCTATCCCGGCAACCCGTCGGACGTCCAGCGCTACCTCCGCGTTACCGAAATCATGTATAACCCGTCGCCCGCGCCGGCCATCACCAACGACGCCCAGCAATTCGAATACCTCGAACTGCGGAATATTTCGACCACCGTGACTCTGAACCTCACGGGCGTCCGCTTTACCAACGGCATCCAGTTCAACTTCACCGGCAGCGCTGTCGCCTCCCTCGCTCCAGGCCAGCGCGTCCTGCTGGTGCGCAACCAGGCTGCCTTCACGGCCCGATACGGCGCCGGGCCGCTGATTGCCGGCGAGTTTTTCGGCGCGCTCGACAACGCGGGCGAGACCCTGCGGCTCGAGGATGCCGTGGGGGAAAAGGTGCTCGAGTTCGCATACGATAATAAATGGTATCCCACCACCGATGGCCTGGGGTTCTCGCTCGAGATCATCAATGACCTGGCGGATTGGCGCACCTGGGGCGACAAGGCCAGTTGGCGCGCCGGCAGCAGCGTCAATGGCTCCCCCGGCGCCGGGGACGCCGCTCCCATCGCGCAGCCACCCATCCTTGTGACCGAAGTGCTCACCCACACCGACCTGCCGCAACTCGACGCCATCGAACTGCACAACCCGACCCCGACCAACGTGAACATTGGCGGCTGGTTCCTTACCGATGATTTCTTCGCGCCCAAAAAATACCGCCTGCCGAGCCCGACCATCATCCCGCCCGGCGGCTTCGTGGTCATCAACTCCGACCAGTTCAGTGTCGGCGACACCGGCTTCGCGCTCAGCGAATACGGCGAGAGCGTGTACCTCTTCAGCGCCGACGCCCAGACCAACCTCACCGGCTATTACCACGGATTCGATTTCGGCGAAGCGCCCAACGGGGTCAGCTTCGGCCGCTATGTGGACAGCCAGGGTAACGACCACTATGTCCTTCAGGCCGCCAACACGCTCGGCGCCAACAACGGCCTCCCGCGCGTCGGGCCGCTGGTCATCACCGAGATTATGTACCGTCCGCCCGACCTGCCGGGGGGTGTGGATGACGACCTGAACGAGTTCATTCGACTCACCAACATTTCGGCCACCAACGTTCCCTTGTGGTGCGTTTTCACCAGCCAGCCCGGCTACGGCCAGGCCGCCCGGACCAACACCTGGCGCCTGCGCAACGCCGTGGATTTTGATTTTCCCACCAACCACTCCCTGCCCGCGGGCGGCCAGCTCCTGGTCGTCGGCTTCGACCCCGCCACCAACGCCGCCCAACTCGCCGCCTTCCGCCTGGCCTATGCCATCCCTTCCGAGGTCCCAATCCATGGGCCCTGGTCGGGCAAGCTCGACAATTCAGAAGACACCCTCGAATTGAAGTACCCCGACGTGCCGGACGTGACCCCCACCAACGTCTTTATCCCTTACGTGCTCGTGGACAAGGTCACCTATCACGACACCCTGCCGTGGCCGGTCGCCGCCGACGGCCTGGGCCTGTCGCTCCAACGCCGGAACCTGGCCGCTTTCGCCAACGACCCCGTCAATTGGCAGGCGGCCCCCCCGCCGGGCACCACCGCGCCCGACACCGACGCCGATGGCATGGCCGATTGGTGGGAAATCCTCAACGGCCTGGTCGTGGGCGTCAACGACGCCGCGCTGGACCCGGATGGCGACGGCATGACCAACGGCCAGGAATACCTGGCCCGCACAAATCCCTCGGATGGCGCCAGCGCGTTGCGCCTGACGGCGGCGCTGGTGGCAAATGGTCTTTGGCTGAGTTTTGAGGCCCAGGCCGATCTGGCCTACACCCTGCAATACACCCCGACCCTGACCTCCCCCACTTGGCAACCCTTGCAGCAAGTCCCAGCCGCCCCCACCAACCGCCTGGTCAACCTCACCAACACCCCCCTCTCCCTCCCGCGATTCTTCCGCGTCGTCACACCCCCAGCACCCTGAGGCCCGAGCCGCCACTGCCCGCCCTCCCGCCGGCCCGCCCCAAGACTACGCGTAATCCATGGTGAGCGGTCCGCGTGAGGCCGTAACCATTAAGGCGATGGAGGTCCGCGACAAATTTAAAGTCGTGGTGCTTATTAAATTGTGGAAGCTGATCAAGCACTTCATCGCCGGGTCGAGAAGGTGTTGAGCGGTCGGGACGTCCAGGACAACGGGACGACGGGACGACGGGACGACGGGACGACGGGACGACGGGACGACGGGACTATCGGGCTGGTGAAAGGGGAACGGGGGAGGCCACGGCAGCTTATTCCTACCTGCAGCTTATTCCTACCTTGCCAACAGCCCGTTGGTGGGCCAGATTGGGTTCACCAACAACGGTGCGTGGCGCATGACGACGACCAAGGCCTACGATTCCCTCAACCGGCTGACGGAGATTTCGTCGCTGCCCTCCGGGTCAGGTTTGTGCTTTGGGAAGCCCCAGCGGGGCGAAATGTTTGTAG
>CAZVYG010000054.1:0-37104 GCA_964631605.1 uncultured Verrucomicrobiota bacterium | reverse complement strand
TGGTGGCCTGCCCGGCGCCGGTAACGGTGCAATGTGTGACCGATGTGCCGGCAGGAGCGGCCGATTTGGCACAGTTCTTTGCCGTGGGTGGCGTGGCCTCGTGCAGTCCGGGAACGGTTGTTTGCGCCGATGCTTCAGGTCCAGGCGGCACGATTGTTCGAACGTACACCATCAATGATAATTGCGGAAACAGCGTCACGTGCACTCAGCTAATCACGGTGGTTTGGCCGGAAAGCGCCAACACCAATCTGAGCATTTCAGAGTTTCTGGCCAAGAACATCATCGGCATCACTGATGAGGACGGTGATCATTCCGATTGGCTCGAAATCCGCAACGCGGGCCCCTGCCCGGTCAATCTCAATGGCTGGGCGATAACCGACAATGCGCTGCAGCTAACCAAATGGCGCTTTCCAGCCACCAACATTGCACCCGGGCAATACCTGGTTGTCTGGCTTTCCGATAAGAACCGGCGGATCCCAGGGGCGCCGCTGCATGCCAACTTCAAGTTGTCCGATGAGGGGGAATACCTGGGACTGGTTCGCCCTGATGGGGTGACGATTGCGTCGCAATTCTCCCCCAAGTTTCCGCCCCAACAACCGGATGTGTCGTATGGGCTTCCTTCGGATAGCCCGACGAACAACTACCTGGCGTGGCCAACTCCCGGACTGCCGAACAGTCCCGGAACGAACTTCATCGTGGCAAGTCTGCGGTTTAACCCGCCGCGCGGGTGGTTCACGAATTTTGTTTCCGTCTCGATCAGGACCCCGACGCCTGGAGTCACCATTTACTACACCACGGATGGCTCGGCGCCAAGTCCAACGAACGGTTTCGTGTACACCCAGAGACTGGGGTTCACCAACACCACGGTGTTGCGCGCGGCGGCTTATCGCCCGGGCTTCGTGCCAGCAATTCAGACTCACACTTACATTTTCCCCGACCGGGTGCTTTACCAGACGGGTGCAGGCTTTCCGACAAGTTGGAAGGGATACACCCTCTCCAACTACACGACGGTGCCCGCGTACTACGCCATGAGCTCGAACATGGTGAATGACCCGCGGTGGAGCAACCTGATCCATGAGGCTTTGCTGAGCGTGCCCACGGTGAGCGTGGGGATGAATCTGGACGACCTGTTTGGTTTCACCCGGGGAATCTATTCCAACCCGATGCAAGAGGGGGAGGCATGGGAACGACCTTGTTCAGTGGAGTATTTCAGTCCGGACGGCCGGCCGCAATTCCAGATCAATTGCGGGATCCGAATGCAGGGCTCCCTGAGCACTGAGCCGGATTTCACGCCCAAACACAACTTTCGCCTGCTGTTCAAGCAGATGTATGGCTCGGGGCGGCTGACCCATGAACTTTATCCGGAGTCCGCGGTGCACGAGTTTGACACCTTGGTGTTGCATGCGTCGTTCAACGACCACTGGGTCTGGCCCCTGGGCAACCAGGCGCAGTTTCACCGGGACCAGTGGTGCGCCGATACGCAGGCCGAAACCGGGGGCCACGGCACGCATGGCCAGTTTGTGCAATTGTTCGTGAACGGCCTGTACTGGGGGATGTACAACCTGGGCGAGCGGCCCGATGATTCGTATGCGGCCCACTACCTGGGAGGTGAAAAATCAGACTATGATGCCGTCAATGCGGGTGAATTAACCGACGGCGATTGGGGGACGTGGAATGAAATGCTCGCCATCGCCCGCGCGGGAATCACCAACGATTCGGCCTACCAGCTTCTGGGCCATTATCTGAACATCCCGCACTTTATTGACTACATGTTGATCAATTTTTATGCCGCCAATCAGGACTGGCCCAACAACAATTACCGGGCGGCCGGCAGCGTTTCCAACGGCGTGCCGTGGCATTTTTTCTCTTGGGACGCCGAGCTGACTCTGGGGCGGGGTTTGGCCTCTCGGATATATGTGACCAATAACGTGACGGACCTTGGACCCGAGGATGGCGCGCCCGGCTTGCTTTATTCCGCCCTTCGTGAGTTTTCCGGGTTCCGCCGGGAATTTGGGGATCATGCCCAGAAAATGCTCTATAACAACGGCGCCCTCACCCCCGACGTTTGCGTAGCCCGCTGGATGCGCCGTGCCCACGAAATTGAGGATGCCATCGTTGCCGAGGCGGCGCGCTGGGGAGACATCAATTGGGGCGGTTTCTTCACACGCGACGATTGGCTGGCGGAACAGAGTTACCTGTTGATGAACTGGTTTCCCTACCGCACGGACGTTCTGGTCGCCCAATTGCGAGAAGCGGACCTGCTGCCACGACTGGATGCCCCGCAGTTCACACCGCATGGCGGCATCATTTCCGAACCCCTCAGCGTCCAGATTCAAACGCCGGCTGGTTCGCTGCTCTATTACACAACCAATGGCAGCGACCCGCGCCTGCCCGACGGCACCGTGTCACCGGATGCGCAGGCCTACGAAGGCAGTTCGCCACTCACCCTAATCCTCACAACGACCACCCACCTGCTGGCCCGAGCCTTCGCGACCAACACTTGGAGCGCTCTGACGGCCGCCGCTTACCCTCTTCGCGAGCAGGTTGATCTTCGGATAACCGCCATAACCTACCGTGACGACGGCGCGGTTAAGCTTGATCTGGTTGCGTTCCCCGGCATCCGCTACACGCTTCAAGCATGCAGCAGCCTGCGGCCGTCCCCCCCGTTGCCTTCGGAAGGCGAACCCGGGGGGTGGTTGCCATTGGCCAGCATAGTACCGTTTGCGGACGGCACCTACAGCTTCCTAGATATCACCGCCACGAACCATTCCGTTCGTTTCTACCGCATAGCCTGGCCCTGAGTGGTCAGGCCTTCGTCGAGCCAAGATCCGCCGAACCTTCCGGACGTAAGATTTTAATTTTAAACGGTTTGGAATGGCCAACGCGTTCTCGCCTGTTTTTGGTGTTTCAGGTGTAATTCCTTTGACAAGCGGATTATATTGATGGTAAGAATAGGCGCACAAAACATCAAAGCCTTGAACCGTCACTTGCTGTGTCATTTGATGAGCCTGCTCGCGGGTGGGGTGATGGTCGTTTTGCCTGAACTACAGGCAGCGAGCTTGCGACGAGGCCCCTTCCTCCAACTGGCCAGCCCAGAGAGTATTACCATTCGGTGGCGGACAGATGTCGCTTGTGAGGGGTTCGTGAGGTATGGCCTGACGGCGACCGCGCTGGATGGCGTTGTCAAGGACATGAACCGCACGACTGAGCATGAGATAACGTTGGGCAATCTCACACCAAACACTCAGTATTTCTATTCGGTACATTCTCTGACTGAGACCCTGGCAGAGGGCCCGGATTTCAACTTTATTACTCCCCCCCCCACCGGGCAGCCCAAACCCACGCGCATCTGGGTGATCGGCGACCCCGGGCAATCGCCCGATGATGGACAAATCCGAGTGCGTAACGCTTATTACCACTTCGCGCAACAGCGCCACACCGATGTTTGGATCGCGTTGGGCGACAACGGCTACTTTTACGGCAACGACTATGAGTACCAGACTAATTTCTTCGCGGTTTATCCCGCGTTGTTCCGGCAGACGGCAATCTGGTCAGCGATTGGCAATCACGAGACCTGGTCGGTCGCGGCCGGAAACCGCATCCCGTATCTCGACATTTTCTCGTTTCCCACCAATGGCGAAGCGGGCGGGATTCCTTCCGGGGCGGAAGAGTATTATTCATTCGACTACGCCAATATCCATTTTGTCTGCCTGGACTCAATGACCTCAAGTCGCGCCACCAACGGGCCGATGGCGACCTGGCTGCGCTCCGACCTGGCCGCTAATACGCTGCCGTGGGTAATTGCCTTTTGGCATCACGCCCCCTACTCCAAGGGCTCGCACGATTCTGATGATCCTTACGAAGTCGAGATGATCGAGATGCGGCAGAACATTGTGCCCGTGATCGAGGAATATGGCGTTGATCTGGTACTCAATGGACATTGTCACAAGTACGAGCGGTCGTTCCTGCTGCGCGGGCATTATGGGGATTCCAAGACCCTGCGTGCTGACATGATTCTGGATCGTGGCAGCGGCCGAATGAACGATACCGGTCCCTACATCAAGCCGACCTCCGGTCCTTTGGCCAACCAAGGCACTGTCTATGTGGAAGTTGGCTGTTCGGGCTCAATTGACACTCCCACGGGCCGACATCCCGCCATTGCCTTTGAGGAGTTGCACCGGGGCTCGTTGGTCATTGATATTGACCAGAACCGGCTGGACGTCGCATTCCTTCGCGATACGGGAGCCATCGGAGACAGTTTCACTCTCATCAAGGGCGAACCGGAACCTCTCCGGCTCTGCAATCTGGTTCTGCAAAATGGGCAGGCGATCGTGCGCTGGAAATCCACCCGTGGGGAGAGGTATCAAGTGGAGCGTTCAACGAACGATCAGTCCCTGGGCTGGGAGCCCGCGAGTGATCCCATCACTGCGACCGGGGCGACGAGCTTCTGGACCAATACTGTGGCCGCCGATCCCATGCGCCTCTACCGGGTGGTCCGTTTGGCGCCCCAGTAGCTTGTTTTTCCTTTAAGTCGCGTCCCAAAACAGCTTCATGTGTTTGGTGGGCCTTCGTTCCGCATCAAGGCGGCTACGTTCACTTCTCAGCCTCCCGGCTATCTTCGCCGGGAGGCAGGAGCAGAACGGAGGGGACGGTCATGAGCAGGCCGGTCACCAACAACCACGCGGCGGCGTTGGGCGCGTTGCCGTATTCCAGCAAGACGGTCGCGGCCAGGGCAACGAGCGTCAGGTTCGGGGAAAGCAGCAGATAGACCGGCCCGGCGCCGCCGGTGGGCAGCCAGCGGCGATGCAGGATTTCCCGAAGTCCGAGCAGCAAGCCCGCCGTCCCCAAGGCGAGCAGGGCCGGCAAGCCCCAAAGCATGTCCCATTTGAGTTGCAGGCCAAGAGAGACGAAAAACAGCGGGATGAGAAAACGTTGGCTGATGGGCGCCAGAATGCTTTCCAGATTCATGCCGTGATGGCGGGTGCGGCTGAGGGCCAGTCCCAGCACGAAGGCGGTCTTGGGCGAGTCCAACCCCAGGCGGTTTCCCACGGCGCAAACGGCCAGAATCAGGAGCGCCAGCCAATGCAACCGCCAGTGAGTGGCCATCGTGAGAACGCGCTGAAAGCCCTGGGCCAGGTGCGCGGCAAAACGGGTGATCAAATAAATGACCAGAATAATCCCCAGCAACCGCGCCAGAATCCAGGCGCTGGGCCCCTGGCGAATCACCGCGCTGCCGATGGCCAGGGTCACGATGGAGAGCATTTCCAGCGCCACCATGACGTGCAAAACAAAGTCGCGGACGCTCGGCGGCTGCAAGGGGGAGGCCTTCCAGGCCGAGTGCGCGATGCCCACCGAGCATCCGAGCAAGGCCGCAGCGCCCAGCCCAGCCTGCACCGGCTCCAGCCCCGCCTGGAGGCCCAGCAGGATGGCGACGGGAAACTGGGCCGCGGCCCAGATCATCGCGTAACGCAATGGCGGGAGAAACTCGCGCAAGGGGGGCAGATCAATTTCCAAACCAACCTCAAAGAGCAGCAACAGAAACCCGACGTAACCCGCCTGTTGCAGCATGGTGGCCACCTGGTCGTTGACCCATACGCCCAGAAGAATCCCAAAGAGAACAAAAATGGAATACGTCAGCGCAGGCCGTCGGACTTTCCGGCAAAAGTCCGGCACCGCCATAAACAGCAGCAACAAGACAATGATGACTTCGATGTTGTTCACTTGAATGCGGACGGCGCGAGATTGTAGGGAGCGCGTTTGTGCCTAAAAGCCTTTTCTTTGGTTCGGGCGTCGGCGAGGTGAGAGGGGCACGAGGGGGCCAGGGTAAGAGTCATCACTACCAGACCATTTTCAAACACGGGCAGGATGCCCGGGGCACTGTCAGGATGAAAATGGCAGCGCCCGAGCCCGTTTTGTCGTCCCGTTCGTCGTCTTGCCCGGTCGGCGCCGGACTGGTAAAGTGGGAGGGTAATGGCGTTTTCTGTCATTTTTCTGGGCTCGGGAACTTCCCAAGGCGTGCCAATTATTGGGAAGGAATACCCGGCGACGTTTCTGGCCAATCCGAAGAACCATCGGACGCGGCCTTCGATTTACGTGGCGACGGACGCGGTGAAGTTGGTGGTGGACACGACCCCGGAATTTCGGTTGCAGGTGCTGCGGGAGGGGATTCGCTGGTTGGATGCGGTGTTGTTCACCCATTCGCACGCCGACCATATCATGGGGCTGGACGATTGCCGGCGGTTCTGTGATTTGCGCGGGGGCGCACTGCCCATCTACGCCAGCGCCGAGACGATGAAAGACCTCCGGCGCGTGTTTGCTTATGCCTTCCACGAGGGCCCGTGGCCCAAGGGGTATTTCATCCCCGAACCGCGCATTGTTGAGGGGCCTTTCAGCATTGGGGACCTGGAGATTGAACCGTTGCCGCTGCCGCACGGGCGAACGCTCACCAACGGATACCTGTTCAAGCAGAACCAGCAAAAGCGCCTCGCCTATCTGAGCGACTGCAAAGAAGTTCCCGCTCAGGTGACCGCGCAAATTCAGGGCGTTGAGCTTGCGGTGCTGGATGCACTCCGGCGGGACCCCCACCCCACCCACATGTGTTTGGACGAAGCGCTGGCGGCGGCGCGGCGCATCCAGGCCCGGCGCACGGTGTTCACGCATCTGACCCATGACTACGACCACGACCTTGCTCAAGCCGAACTGCCGCCGGGCGTCGAGCTGGCCTTCGATGGATTGCACGTCCCCCTCAACGGCAAACCTTGAAACCTTATTTCGTCCGGCATAAAGCCTTATGAAACGCTATTTCATCAAGACGCTTCGGTTGATCCTCACCCTGTGTTGCTTCGATTCTGCTGGTCCCCTGCTGGCGGCGGACTCGGGGGCGGAGGTGGTGGTTGTTTATAACAGCCGTCTGCCCGAATCCAAAGCGGTGGCCGCTTATTACGCCCAAAAGCGCCAGGTGCCGACCAATCAGCTTTTCGGTTTTGACCTGCCCACCGGCGAGGACATGAGCCGCGTTGAGTTTCGCGAGAACCTGCAAAAGCCTCTGGCCAAGGCCTTGTCCACGAACAAGCTGTGGCGGATTGCGTCGCAGATTATTCCGGCGACCAACAACCAGCCCGGCCGGGTGGAATGGAAGGTGGTTGAGTCAAAGATTCGCTACGCGGTTTTGTGTTACGGCGTTCCGCTTCGCATCAACAGCGATCCCAACCTGAAGGAGGCGGGGACGGAGAACCTGCGGCCCGAGATGCGGCGCAACGAGGCGTGTGTGGACAATGAGTTGTGCCTGCTGCCGCTGATTGAACAAGACCTCCCGCTGGCCGGGCCGTTGCGAAACCCGGTCTATACCGCGACGAATGCCGCCGCTCTGCATCCCACCAACGGCGTGCTGCTGGTGAGCCGGCTCGATGGTCCCTCGGAGGCAATCGCGCGAGGACTGGTGGACAAGGCGCTGGAGGCGGAATCCTTTGGCCTGTGGGGACGGGCTTATTTCGATCTGCGCAAGCCGACGGAAGAAGGCATGCAAGCCGGCGAGGAATGGATCAGCAACGCGGCGGAGATTTGCCGCCGTCTCGGTTTCGAGACGGTGGTGGACGAGAGTCCCAGCGTGTTTCAGCCTGGATTTCCCATGAGCCAAATTGCGTTTTACATCGGTTGGTACACCGAAAACGTGGCAGGCCCGCTGGCCCAGCCGGTGGTGGAGTTCAACCCGGGGTCTTTTGCGTACCACCTGCACTCCTACAGCGCCGCCAGCCTTCGCACCCCAAACCGCCATTGGGTGGGACCGTTCCTGGACAAAGGGGTTACAATCACCATGGGTTCGGTCACCGAGCCCTACCTGGCCGGCACACCGGACCTGGCGGTTTTCGTGGCGCGGCTCATTTTCAACGGGTTTTCCTTCGGCGAAGCCGCCTACGCCTGCCAAAGTGTGGTGTCGTGGCAAACCACAGTGGTGGGGGATCCGCTTTATCGTCCCTTTGGGAAGAGCCCGGAGCAGCTTCACGACGAACTGCAGCTTCAAAACAGCCCGTGGCTCGAATGGTCCTTCCTGAGGTTGCTGAATCTGAATCTGGTGAATGGCAAGCCGGTGGGGGACTGCGTCGCGCTCTTGGAACAACTGGACCTGACCCGGAAAAGCGCGGTGCTCTCGGAGAAACTGGCCGACCTCTACAACATCCAGGGCAAGCCCTCGTCCGCCGTCCACACCCTCTCGCAAGCCCTCAAGCTCAAACCCTCTCCCCAACAGGCGATTCGCCTCCGCTTCAAGTTGGGCGAAGGTCTGACGGCGCTTAACCGGCCCGCCGAAGCCTATAAGGTTTACCAGGAGTTTCTCGAAAGCGAACCCGCCTATCCGGACAAGGCCTCGATTTACCGGAAGCTGATTCCCCTGGCGCAGAAGCTGGAGAAGAAAGAGGAGGCGGACAAATACGAAGTGGAGTTGATTCGTCTTACCGCGCCCGTCAAAAACTGACTCCACTTAAAGGTTCTCAGGCTGTAGCAACAGGCCGGCGACGCGAGCCAGGAGGCGGCCCGCCGCGCCCCCATCCAGCACCCGGTGATCAAAGCTCAGGGTGAGGTTTGCTTCCATCACCGGCACAAACCGCTGTTGTTTTTCGTCCCAGCTTGGCACGCGCCGCGCGGCGCCCATGCCCAGCACCAAGGTTTGCTCGGGGAGCGGGATGGGTGTGGCCCAGGTGAGCCCGAAAGTGCCGAAGTTGGTCACGGTGGCGATGGAGCCCCCGACGGCGTCGGCAGGCAGCTTGCGCTGATGCGCCAGCTCAATCAATTGATTATAGCGTTCCACCAGTTCGCGCAGCGGCCGCTGGTCCGCATTGCGGATCACGGGCACCAGCACCCCTTCGGCGGCCTCGACGGCAAACCCGACGTCAATCGCCGAAGGGTGAACGATTTGGTTGCCGATCAACCGGCCGGCAGGGGCGCTGTTTTCGGCCAGCGCCAGCGCCAGGGCTCGGAGGGCGTACAAAGCCGGGCCGGGTTTGGGGTCGCATTGTTTGCGGTGAGCTAAAAGGGGGTCAAAACAAGCCGGGAGCGCCACTGTGGCCAGGGGGCGAGTCCAGCTCCTTCGCATCGCGTCCGCGACGGCGACCCGCATGGACGACGCCTGGCTTCGCCGGTGTTTCTCCAGATGGGCGACGAAGTTCTCGAAATCCTTGATGGTGACGCGGCCGGCCGCGCCGCTGCCGGGCAAGCCCGCCAGGTCGGCCGCATGCAGTCCCAACTCGATCATGCGGGCCTTGAGCCGCGGGGACATGTAGCCGGCACCCGCCGCGTTGGCCGGCACGGGCAGGCCCCGCACGGTGGGCTGCACTTTGCGTGGCACGCCCGCATCCCGTTCGGAGGGCGCGGAGCCGTCGGGTGAAAGGGCGGCCGCTTCAATCGGCGTCTGCGGCACGTCCAAACCGAGCCGCGCGGCGTCCTCGGCGCTCGTCGCAAGGTAACCCAAAACGGCGCCCACGGGATAACTCTGTCCGATCTGGGCCAGGAGCCTCTCGACGCGTCCCGGGCAGGGGGACGCCACATTCATGGTGGCCTTGTTGGTCTCGACTTCGATTAGGTCCTGGTCGGTTTTGACTTGTTCGCCCGGCTGGACGAGAAAACTGACGATGGTGGCTTCGGCGATGGACTCGCCCAACTGGGGCATGATGATCGGAATGGAGGGCATGGTCAAAGTTGGAGCAAATTGCGGGCAGCAGCCGCGATACTGTGAGCGGTCGGCCGATGAGCCGCCCAGAGATTGGGGTGGTAGGGAACCGGGGTGTCCTTCGCATTGAGCCGTTGCGGCGGGGCGTCCAGCAACCCAAACCCTTCACTGGCAACACGGGCGATTACTTCAGCCGTAACGCCGCCCCACGGCCAGGCTTCTCCCACCGCCAGCAGGCGGCCGGTGCGCGCCACGGACGCCATGACGGTATCGGTGTCCAGCGGCTTGACCGACCGCAAATCCACCACTTCCAACTCGAATCCCTCCAGTGCCAGCTCGCTGGCCACCGCCAGGGCCTCATGAACCATGGCGCTGTAGGTAACGACGGAGAGGTCCCGTCCTGCCCGCGCGATGCGGGCCTTGCCCACGGGCATGGCCTCGGTGGGCAAAGCCTCGGCTTTCAAGTGGTAGTAAAGGTATTTATGTTCGCAGAATATGACGGGGTCATCAATGGCGACCGCCTCCAGCAGCATGCTGTAAGCGTCCTCGACCGTTGCCGGCGTGAGCACCACCAAGCCGGGATAATGCGCGTAAACCGCCTCGAGGTTTTGGCTGTGGAAGGGCCCGCTGCCCGAGGTTCCGCCCCCGGGCAGGCGCACGGTGATCGGGCACGGCACATTCGTGCGCCAGTGCAGCGTCGCCGCCTGGTTTACAATCTGGTTAAAGGCCACGGTCGAAAAGTCCGCAAACTGCAGTTCAATGATGGGGCGCATGCCCGAAATGGCGGCGCCAACAGCCAACCCGAGCATGGCGTCCTCGCTGATCGGCGAGTCAATCACCCGCCCCGGAAACTGCTGGGCCAGGTTCTTGGTGGCCTTGAACGCCCCGCCGAATGCGCCGACGTCCTGGCCGTAGATGAAAACGCGAGGGTCTTCCGCCAAGGCACGCGCCTGCGCCTCACGGATGGCCTCAAGGTAAGTGATGCTCACCGCTGTGTCCTAAGAGTAAGTGTGGCCCTCAGCCAAATGTTTGGAAGCCAGGGCGCACCAGTTCTCCCGGTAAGGATCCGGCGCCGGCTCCCGCTGCACCTGCGCCACCGCCGCCTCGACTATTTGCGACATTTCAGCGCGCCAGGAGGCCAGCCGCGCGGGTTCCGCCCACCCCCTTCGCAGCATCTCGGTTTCGGCGACTTTCAGGCAATCTTGTCCCAACGGCGAAGCCTTTAGGCGGGTGTCCACATAGCCGGCGTCGTCGTGCTCGCCATGACCGCAAAGTCGAAGGAGCTCGGCGACGACCAGTTGGGGGCCGGCGCCGGAACGGGCCTGTTCAACTGCCCGGCCGACGACCGACAGGCAGGCTCCCAAATCGGTTCCGTCCACTTCATGGCCTGCGACGCCATAACCGGGGGCCTTTTCGACCAACGAGCGGCAGGCGAACTGGCGCGAGGTTGGCGTCGAGTAGGCGTACTGGTTATTGGCGATTACCAGCACCAGCGGCAAGCGTTCCACCGCAGCCTGATTCAGCGCCTCGTGGAAGGCGCCCGTCGAGGTGGCGCCGTCGCCAATGCAAGCCGCGCCGACGGTCTGCTCGATTTTCTTAAAGCGATGGGCCAGCAATACGCCGTTGACGACTGAAATCATCGCGCCCAAGTGGCTGATCATGGGTAGCAAACCCGCCTGCGGGCGGCCCCGGTGAACGTTTCCGTCGCGGCCTCGCATGGGCCCCAGCGCGGAGCCCAGATAGGTTCGCACGGCATCCAGCACAGTCTCACCGAAGGCCAGGCGGCCTGCCGCATCACGAATCAACGGCGCAAAAACGTCACCTTTTCGCAGCGCCAATCCGACCGCGGCGCTCAGCGCTTCCTGTCCGCGTCCCAGGAACACCCCCCCATGGATTTTGCCCATGCGATACAAGCTGGCGAGTTTGTCGTCCAGCACCCTCGCAAGCAACATATACCGGTACGCCTTGAGGTACCGGTCCTGAATTGCAGCAACTTCGTCAACCGTCTCCGGGTTGAGCAGAGCCTGAGCCATGGGCAGAATTTATCCGTCAACCCGCTTGGTCGGCAATGATTCTTTGCAGATCCGTCTCCAATCCAGCCGGTCGGATGAGGGTTTTGGAGATGCTTGGATCGGAGCATGCCCGTGGATGAGGTGTCTCAAATCAAGACATATCCGGCTTCCAAACCGCTGTAGGCGACTGGTGTATCCACGATGCTTCGGGCTGCCAGCCCGCATAATTTCAGTTCGGGCGCGTTCTCAGTCGAAATTGGTGCCGAAAGTGCTTCCCAACCTTCTGGTCTTAAGACGAGTCCATGATGCAGCGCAAGTTATTCGCTTCAAGGGCACCGCTATGAATTCCGCGGAATCCAACGTGTTGCTGGTCGAGGACGACCCGCAAATGCATGAAGTTCTCGCCGAGATTCTTCGCGAGGATGGGGTGCACTTGCATAGCGCCCGAGACGGAGCAAGTGCCCTGGAGGAAGCGTCCAAAACGCCCCGCGACCTGGTCTTGCTGGACTTGGGGCTGCCCGATATGAGCGGCTTTGAGGTGCTGCACCGCCTCAAGGACCGGCCCGAAAGCCAGCATCTGCCCGTGATCGTCCTCACCGCGTGGAACAGCACGGCGGATAAACTGAGAGGGTTTGAATTGGGCGCAGTGGATTACCTGACCAAGCCTTTCGACGCGGCGGAACTCCGCGCCCGGGTCCGAGCTGTGCTCAGAACCAAACGGCTGCAGGACGATCTGACCCAGGCCAATCGAGAGCTCCTGGCCGCCCGAGTCGCCGCCGAAGCCGCCGCCCGCGCCAAGTCCGATTTTCTGGCCAGCATGAGCCATGAAATCCGGACCCCGATGAACGGCATCATCGCCATGGCGGGCCTGCTACGGGAGACTCCCTTGAACAATGAGCAGCAGGGGTATGTCGAGACCATTTATTGCAGCAGTGAGTCGCTTCTGACCATTGTGAATGACATCCTGGATTACTCGCGCATCGAGTCGGGGAGGCTCGAACTGGAACGGGCCCCCTTTGAGCTGCGCGGCTGTCTGGAGGAGGCGCTCGATCTGCTGGGAGCCCGAGCGGCAGAAAAGAAACTCGACCTGGCATATGAAATTGAAGACAGCATCCCGGCGCGCCTGGTCGGGGATGTCACCCGGTTACGGCAGGTGCTGGTCAATTTGCTGAGCAACGGCGTGAAATTCACTCACGCGGGCGAAGTGGTCCTTCAGGTTAAAGTTCTGGCGCAGCCGCCTCGTGCCAAAGCTGAGGCACCGTGGCATCTGCACTTCAGCGTGCGGGACACGGGGATCGGCATTCCGGTGGACCGTCTGGCCCGCCTGTTCAAGACTTTCAGCCAGGCGGACGCTTCCACGACCCGCCAATATGGCGGCACCGGTCTGGGTCTGGCCATCAGCAAGCGTCTGGTTGAGCTGATGGGCGGCAAAATCTGGGTTGAAAGTGTATGCCAAAGGGGTTCGACCTTTCACTTCATTCTACCCTTGTGCGCCGCGCCGGGGATGGAACCTGCGCCTGGCCGGCCACTGCCCGAGGGCGCTCCTCCACTACGAGTGCTGGTGGTGGATGACAACCCCACCATCTGCCGCCTTCTGGCGACTCAACTAGCCTCGTGGGGTCTGTCACCCCGCTGCACCTGTCAGCCGGCCGAAGCTCTCGAGTGGCTCTCCACCGGCCCTGGTTTCGACCTGGCGCTGGTGGACCTTCGGTTGGGCAACCTGAGCGGTTTGACCTTGGCCAGCCAAATGCGGAGCCTCCCGGCCGGCAAGACACTCCCCTTGGCGCTGCTAACACCCCTGGGCGTCCATCCCGAGGCGGCGGAGGCTTCCCGTCTCCAACTGGCCGCCTGTCTCAACAAACCGATTCGCATGGCTCAACTTTGTGAAACCATTCAGGGCCTGGTTCGCGGCTTCCCATCCGATGGTTCCCGCGGCCCGGCCTCCCAAACCCTGGACCCGCATTGCGCGGACCGCCTTCCGTTGCGGATTCTGCTGTGCGACGACAACATCATCAATCAAAAGGTCGCCTCCCGTCTGGTCCAGCAGATGGGCTATCGCGCCGACGTTGCCGCCAACGGGGTTGAAGCCCTGGCCGCCCTGGAGCGCCAGGCTTACGACCTGGTTTTTATGGATGTCATGATGCCGGAGATGGGCGGCCTGGAGGCCACGCGTCGGATCCGCGAACGGCAGCGCGAGGGCCGCCCCAACTATCCGCCCTGGATGGTTGTGGTGGCCATGACCGCCAGTGCGATGAACGGCGACCGTGAGAAATGCCTCGGGGCGGGGATGGACGATTACCTTGCCAAGCCGGTGCGACTCGAGGACATCCGGGATGTGATCGAACGGTGGGGCCCGAAGGTGGCCGCGAGCCGGCGTGAGCCGGGATTGGATTTCAACGAAAACCGCTCTGTCGAGCCCTGCAGGGAAAGCGCGCCAAGGGCGGCTGCCGGGAATGCTCCGGTGGACATGGATCGGTTGCTGGAGTTCACGGACGGCAACCCCGACAGTCTGCGGGAGCTGGTCACACTGTATTTGGAGCAAACCACTGAACAACTTGATAAACTGCGGGCCGTGGTGGAGGCCGGGCAGACGGCCGAAGTGAGGCGACTGGCCCACAGTTGCGCGGGGGCTAGTGCCACCTGCGGCATGCGCGACCTGGTGCCCGTGCTGCGCGAACTTGAACGCCAGGGGGCCGAAGGCGTGCTCCGGGACGCCGACAAGCTTTTCCAGCGCGCGAACCGGGAGTTTCAACGCGTCCAATCCTTTTTGCAGTCGCACCTGGCCTGCGCGGCGGAGGTGACGGCCACAACCTCAACATGAAAAAGATTCTGATCATCGAGGACGACCAGATCGTCGCCAACATTTATCGCAACAAGTTCTCGCTCGAGGGCTATAGTGTGGAAATCGCGCTGGACGGCGAGACGGGCCTTGAGCTGTCGCGGAGCTTCCAACCGGACGGCATCATCCTGGATTTGATGCTGCCCAAGATTAGCGGGGTGGAAGTCCTGAAGCGGTTGCGGAGCCAGCCCGAATTCCAAGGGCTGCCGGTCCTGGTGTTTTCCAACACCTACCTTGCCAACATGGTGCAGGAAGCGTGGAAGGCTGGCGCCACCAAGTGCCTTTCCAAGGCCAGTTGCAGTCCCAAACAGGTCATCGAGGCGATGAAGAACATGCTCGGCAACGGCCACGCTCCGGCGCCAGCGCCCGAACAAACCAATGCCCCGGCAGTTCCGTCCGTTCCTGCCCCGGCGCCGGCGAATCCCGGGCCGGTCAATTCGCCCCAGCCGGCACCCACCCTGGCAAGTAAAGATGCCGATGCCGAGTTTCAGGCCGACCTGCGCAGCTCGTTCATTGAGGGGCTTCCCGAGACGCTGACCACCCTGCGTGGTCTGCTTCAAGCCCTGATCAAGACCGACAACGAAATGACCCGGCTCAAGCTGATCCAGGATCTGTACCGGCGCATCCATGCCTTGACCGGCAACGCCGGTCTCACCGGCTTGTGCGAAATCGCACAGATGTCCGACGCGTTGGAGGCTCTGCTCAAAGAGCTGTATGAAAAACCCAGGAACATCAACCGCTCGACCCTCCGCACCGTGGCGCTGGCGATTGATTTCCTGAGTCTGCTGTTCGATCGCGGTCACGTGACCGATCATGCCGAGCAGCCGCAGGCCAATATCCTGGTGGTGGATGACGAGCCCATCTCCCGCCGCGCCATCACCTACGCCCTGGAGAAGGCCAAACTCAAGTGTGTCAGCGTCGAAGACCCGCAACTGGCCTACACCCTCCTGACGGAAAACTCGTTTGATCTGGTTTTCCTGGATGTGGACATGCCGGGAATGAACGGCTACGAACTTTGCGCCAAGTTGCGAAAACTGGCCAACCACAAGAAGACGCCGGTGGTGTTTGTCACCAGCCTTACGGATTTCGAAAGCCGCACCCATTCCACCATGAGCGGGGGAAACGACTTTATCGCCAAGCCGTTCCTGTTCATAGAACTCGCCGTTCGCGCGCTGGTCTATGTGCTCCGCGGCAGGCTGCAGCACTCCCGCAAGGCGCCCAAGCCCGCGCCGGCCCATTCCGCAACCGTGGCCGCCGCAGCCGGCTGAGGGCCTTCACAAACCGGCCGCTGCCCCCGAAGCGGAGGCCCCGCAGGGGGCTTGCCAACCCTGCACAGGGGGTGAAGCCTGGTTTCAGGCAAGCCGGAGGTCTGTTCCCAAGCGTCCGGCATTCGCCGAAAACCGTTGAGTCGCGGGCTTTTCGGCTGTGGGACGATTTTGACTTTCGCCGCAGGCATCGGTATTCTGAAGCCATGGAATTGCTGCACGCTCCCTGGCGCATTAGCTACATTTTGGCGCCCAAACCGCCGAACGAGGAAGGCCTTTTCACCCGGATCGGCCAATCCAGCGATGACGAAGCCCATTACGTGATCGCGCGGGAGCGCTCCTGCTATGCTTTGCTGAACGCCTACCCTTACACCGGCGGCCACCTGATGGTGGTTCCTTACAAGGCCGCCAAGGACTTGACCGACCTGACGGACGAGGAGTTGACCGACCTGATGCGCCTGACGCGGCGCTGTCAGCAGGCGCTGACCCAGGTCATGCAGCCGCAGGGCTTCAACATCGGCATGAACCTTGGCAGGGTGGCGGGCGCGGGCATCCTCGGGCATTTGCACATTCACGTCGTGCCGCGTTGGGAAGGGGACACTAATTTCATGCCGGTGCTGGCCGACACGCGCGTGCTGCCCGAAGCGCTCCGGGAGGTCGCCGCCAAACTGCGGGCAGCCCTCGCCGCCTGATTCATCCCCCCCGCCCCCTTTATGGCGACCGAAACCCTTCACTTCGAAAACGACCGGGTCGCGCAACAACTCTACAACAACGACCCGCGCAATCTCCAGGCGGTCGAGACCCAGCTCGGCGTCAAGGCCACCTCGCGCGAAGGCTGGATCAAACTCGAGGGGGAGGCCGAGGCGCTCAACCGGGCCAAACACCTGTTCCTGATGCTCGAGGACTCGCTGAAGGCGGGCTCGCCGATTCGCCAGCGGGAGTTCGCGCATGCCCTGGGCATTGTCAAGCAGGAAGGAGTATCGGCCCTTAAGGACATCCTCTCGGACCGGATTCTGACCTCCGAGAAGAAGCCCACGGTCACCGCCAAGACTGTCGGCCAGAAGAAATACCTCGACGCCATTCGCCAGCACGATGTCACGTTCGGCATTGGCCCGGCCGGCACGGGGAAGACCTATTTGGCGGTGGCAATGGCGCTGGCCGCCCTGCGGGAGGGACGCGTCTCCCGCATCATCCTCACCCGGCCGGCCGTGGAGGCGGGCGAGGCGCTTGGTTTTCTGCCGGGGGACCTTTACGAGAAGATCATGCCCTACCTGCGCCCGCTGCACGACGCGCTGCACGACATGCTGCCGGCCGAGGAGATTCAGAAACACACCGAGCGCGGCATCATTGAAATTGCGCCGCTGGCCTATATGCGGGGCCGCACGTTGAACCACGCCTTTATTATCCTGGATGAAGCGCAGAACTCGACGACGGAGCAAATGTTCATGTTTCTGACCCGCCTGGGGATCAATTCCAAGGCGGTGGTGACGGGCGACGAAACGCAAATTGACCTGCCCGGCCACAAACGGTCCGGCCTGCTGGAGGCTCACCGCGTGCTTCGCGGCATTGACGGAATTGCCATCGTCGAACTCACCCGGCGGGACGTCGTCCGCCATGCCCTGGTCCAGCGGATCATCGCGGCCTACGAGGAGTACCGCGGCAAAGCCAGCAGTGACCGCGCCCGCGAGGAAGCGTGATTCACGGCCTGAGCATTCAGAACCGCCAGCGGGACGTCCGCCTCAACACTCGCCTGCTGCGGCGGCTGGTTGGAACGCTGCTTCACGACCTGTTGCAGTGCCGCCAGTACGAGTTGTCCCTTCGCCTGGTGTCCGCCGCGGAAATCACGCGCCTCAATGAAGCCTACCTCGGCCACCCGGGAGCGACTGACGTCATTACCTTCGACTATTCGACAGGCATCCCCGCGACCGGGTTGGTCGGCGATATCCTGATTTGCGCCGCCGAGGCAGTGCGCCAGGCGCGGCGCTTCCGCACGTCCTGGCCGGCCGAGCTGGCGCGTTACGTCATTCACGGGGTCCTCCATTTGCTGGGATACGACGATCACAACACCCGCGACCGTCGCCGCATGAGAAAGGTCGAGGACCGGTTGCTCAAAGAACTGGCCCAGCGTTTTGATCTGAGCCAACTCGAGGCGAAGCCGTGAACCACCGCCGCCGACCGGCTCAAAGACGAAAGTCCGGCTTCGGCCGGAGACGCTCCCGGCCGCCGCTTTCAAGCGGCCGCCGCTTCGAACCTTCTGACGCGAATTGAGGGATGACAGGTTACTGGGGCAAACGCCGCCGAACCTCGTCATAGAGACCGCTGAGCGGCTCCGTCTTTCGCATGAATCCATCAGCTCCGCGCGCGAGGGCTTCCTGCAGCAGAGTCTCATCCCCCGTCAGGCCGGTGAAAATAATCACCGGCATGGCGGGGTTTTCGCGCTTGAGATTGACCATCAGCTCGAGACCGTTTTC
Organism: uncultured Verrucomicrobiota bacterium; assembly: GCA_964631605.1. Classification (GTDB taxonomy): domain Bacteria; phylum Verrucomicrobiota; class Verrucomicrobiia; order Limisphaerales; family UBA8199; genus JARKQH01. The sequence continues at coordinate 18,856 of CAZVYG010000054.1, read as the reverse complement.
TCCCGCCAGGTTCACATCCACAATCGCCAAGTCATGCCGCCCCCCACGGCTTAACTCGAGCGCTTCGCCGGCTGAAACCGCGGTGGTCACTTCGATGCCTTTTTTTCTGAAGAATAGCGTCAGCAATTCCCGAATGGGCGCCTCATCATCCACAAACAAAATACGGTTGGGCATATTGGGCCTGAGCACCGACATGATTCCACATCGCGCGCTGGGAGGCAGTGGCACGGTTCCCTCGCGGGGACTCTTTTCCGGAATGCCGAAACTCGCCCTAAAACCCAGTGCGATCACACCCCGGCAGAATGCGAAGAACGCTGCGGAAGGTCAATCGGAAATGACGGATGCCGACCGTCAGAACGTTCCCACGGGTGCCACCTACTACGATTATATCCCGGCCCAACCGGTCCACGGCAGCGTCAGGCCCGCCCTCCGCAATTACTTGTTTTTCGACTACCACGTTGCCACGCAGCGCACGCCCAAGTGACCCATCCTCAGTCGGTTTTCGGGTGGAGCGCGCGTTTTTTGGGTGGGCGCGGCGCGGTGTGAGTGGGGGGAGTTCCGAGGTGAGCGGCCGGCGTGTTTTCCTGCGAAGCGGACAGATGCAACAAACGCCTGGAAAGCACCGCCAGTCCCTCGGCCAAATCTTCTTTTTGGCTCACCACTCCTTGCGGCAACTCGAGATTGACCGGGGTAAAATTCCAGATGCCGCGAAGACCGGCCCGGACCATGAACTCCGCCACCTCCTGCGCGGCTTCGGCCGTTACGGTCAGCACCCCGAGGTGAATGTCGTCGCGCTTTACAAAAGCGGGAAGCTGACTCAGGGGCTGGACTTTGCGGCCTTGAATCCACTTGCCGACCTTTGCCGGGTCCCGGTCGAACGCCCCGGTAATGCGCAATCCATAGTTCTCAAAGCCGCGGTAGCCCAGGAGCGCCGTCCCGAGATGGCCCACTCCCACCAGCACGGCCTTGGTCTGATTCTGCCAGCCCAGGAACCGCTCGATGGCCTGAATCAACTCTCCCACCGGGAAACCGCGGCGGGGCATGCCCACGACGCCGGTGACGGCCAGGTCTTTGCGCACAATGACCGGCTCGAGGCGGTGAGTGCCGGCCAGCACGGTACCCGATACATACTCGTGGCCTTCGGCCCGCAAGACTCGCAGCAGTTGGAGATAGGCCGGCAAGCGTTTGACGCAGGCAATGCCCGCCCGCCGCACCGCCTCCGCCGAGGGGGTCCCCGCAGCCGTGGCCGCGGCTGCCACCTTCACGCTTGACCCGGAGGTTCCTGCCATGCCGGGACCTTCTCTTGCCTCCGGCAGCCAGGCAACACCAAAATGCGGAGGGCGCGCAAAAAAGAATGCGATTTTCTGCTTGCGGCCCGTCACCCACAGGGTTTAATCGGGCCGAGTCGAATGACTTTCCGTTGACCGAACATTAACAACAAACAAACAGTTCACTCTTATGGCTAAAGCAATGTCCAAATCCCAAATTGCGGCGGCAATCGCCGAGAAATGCGGCCTGACCAAGAAACAGGCGGCCGAGGTGCTCGACACCATCGCCCAACTGGCCTACAAGCAGGCCAAGAACACCTTCACGCTCCCCGGCCTGGGCAAACTGGTCCTGGTGAATCGGGCCGCCCGCGTCGGCCGCAATCCCGCCACCGGCGAGCAAATCAACATCCCGGCCAAACGCGTCGTCAAGTTCCGCGTTGCCAAGGCCGCCAAGGACGCCATTCTGGGCGCCAAGTAATCCCATTGCCTCTCGACCGGCGCCCTGGTCCATCCGGGGCGCCTTTTTTGTTGGCGCCATTCCCTGCCCCGTCCCAATAATGCCCGCATGAAAATCGCGGTTGTCGGGTGCGGTGCGGTTGGGAGTTATTACGGAGGCAGACTGGCGCAAGCGGGTCACGACGTTCATTTCCTTTTGCGCAGCGATTATGAGGTCGTCCGCCAACACGGGGTCTCGGTCCAAAGCCCCCAGGGCAGCTTCCATTTCCGCCCCCAGTGCGCCATGGCGCCAGATGAAATTGGCGCCTGCGACCTTGTTCTGATCGGTCTGAAAACAACGGCGAATGATCAGTTCCAGGTCTTGCTTCCGCCGCTGGTTGGCCCCCATACCGCAATCCTCACCCTGCAGAACGGGCTCGGGAACGAGGAACAGCTGGCCGAGCTTTTTGCCGCCGAGCAGGTTCTGGGAGCGCTCTGTTTCGTCTGTCTCAACCGAATCGGCCCGGGCCGTATTTTGCATCTCGACCATGGCCAGATTGTGCTGGGCGAGTTCCAACGTCCCCCACAGCCGCGCACGCTTGAGCTGGCTACCTTCTTCCGCGAAGCGCGCGTCCCGTGCGAAGTGACGCCTGACTTGGCCAAGGCCCATTGGGAGAAGCTGGTCTGGAACATTCCGTTCAACGGACTGGGAGTGGCCGCGGCGGCGGGTCTGGAGGCCGTGACGAGGGGGAACTGGGATGCCTCGCGCCCGCTGGAGGGGTGCCTGACGACGGACCTGCTGTTGGGCCATCCGGGGTGGGCCGGCCTGGTTCGAGAGCTGATGCTGGAGGTTATTGCCGCGGCGCGGAGTTTGGGATTTGACGTTTCGCCGTCGCTGGCGGATCGGCTGCTGGAGCTGACGCGCACGATGGGAGCCTACAAGGCCTCCACATTGCTCGACTTCGAGCGCGGCCAGCCCATGGAACTGGACAGCCTCTTTCTTGAACCGCTGCGCCGCGCGCAAGCCGGCCGTGTGCCGGTCCCCCGCCTGGAGAACCTGTGCCGGGTTCTGCGGCAGCTCGACGAAGCGCGGCGCGCTCGCGGAGCCGGCCCGGCCAGCCAGCGCGGATTTGAAGTTCGCTGACTCGAGCCGCTTGGGAAGCGGCCCAACGCATTGCGGTGGGCGAGGCCCGCAGGGGCGAGCGGGCGGGCGCGGGCGAGCCCCACGCCGGTTTTTTCGACGGTTGGCACGGCGCCCCCGAATGGCGCATTTGCGCGGCGCGTTTTTGCCATTGCGCCCGAGGACGCCAGCGGTTATTGCCAGTCCATGCGACTGCCCATTCTTGCGTGTGCCGTGCTGCTGGCCGGCGCGGCCCTGTCCGCCGCCGAATCACCGACTCTCAACACGGTGCGTCCCCCTGACACCGGCGAGGCGCTGGTGAACCCGGACATGGGCTGGACGATGCATTTCTATTCCAACATCCCGAAGAACTACGGCTCGCAACTCGAACCGGCGGATACCCTGGATGATTTCCCGGGCCTGAGCACCGTGTATCTGCGCGTACCCTGGGCCTACGTCGAGCCGCGGGAAGGCAAGTTCAACTGGGCCCTGCTGGACACACCGGCCCAGCGCTGGATTGCCCGGGGGAAAAAGATTTCCCTCCGCATTTCGTGCTCCGAAAGCTGGCTCAAATTCGCCACGCCGGAATGGGTGAAAGACGCGGGCGCCAAGGGCGTGTTTTTTCAATTCGGCAAAGGCCCGCAGGAGGACGGCCCGCTGTGGGACCCGGATTTTGGCGATCCGGTATTTCTGCAAAAGCTGGAAAACTTCCTTAAAGCGATGGCCGCGCGGTACGATGGCAATCCCGCGGTGGCGTTTCTGGACATCGGCAGTTACGGGATGTGGGGGGAGGGCCACACGATGGGCAGCAGCCGCGTGCCTGAAGAGCGCGCCGAGCGCATTGTGCGGCAGCATATTGATCTGCATGTGAGGTTCTTTCCCCGGACCCGGCTTTGCATCAGTGACGATGTGGTCGGCCACTCGAAACCCGGGCGGCATTTTCCGCTGATGGATTACGCCCTGTCCAAAGGCGTTTCGATGCGCGACGACAGCATTTGCGTGCAGCCGCTGCCTCATTCGTGGTATCATGCCGGGATGGCGCAGGAGTTCTGGCCCAAACTGCCGGTGATCCTGGAACACGAGCACTACGGGGCGTCCAAGCAGCGAAACGCCTGGGGCGACGGCTCGCTGCTGCTCAAGAGCGTCGAGGAGTATCACGCCAGTTACATGTCCATCCACTGGTGGCCGCGGATTTTGCTTGAAGAAAACCGAGCGATGATCGAGCAGATCAACCGGCGGCTGGGCTATCGTCTGCAACTTCGCGAGCTGAGCTGGCCAGCCAGCGCGAAGATTGGTCAGCCGTTCAGCGTGGCCTGGCGCTGGGCCAATGCCGGCGTGGCGCCGTGTTATCCGGGCGGCTTTCCCGCGCTGACCTTGAAGGACGGCAAGGGCGGCCTGGTGGCCGTGCTCGCCGATGAATCGTTCAATCTGCGCGAACTGGACGTCGGCGCGAAAGACCAGGCGCCGGTCCGGGCCCATCGCAGCGAGTTCGTGGCCGGTTTGATCGCCCCGACCACGCTGCCGGGGACTTATGACCTGTTTGTTTCGGTGGGCAGGCGCGACGGCACCCCGGTCCTCGCCCTGCCCTTACCGGAGCACGACGGCCAAAGGCGCTACAAGGTCGGCAGCATCCAGTTGACGGCCGAGTGAAAAAGACTTGAAGTGCGCGCGCCGAAATGGGCTGAGCGTGGCGCCGCTGTTTTTAGAACTTCACGCCGAGGCCAGCGGTGAGGCGCAAATCGCTGCGCTCGGGAGAAGTACCAGTGAAGTCCGTCTGGGGATTTTGCAGGTAATCCCAGACGAAGGAAATGTTCAAGTCGAGATGCCGCTTGATCTCGAAGTCCAGGGTGGATTCGGCATGGTGGCTGTATTCGCCTGCCTCCTGGCTCATCAGGGTGGCGCCAATGGTTTGGGAGAATTTGAGGCGCCGGGTGATGTCCACTTTGAAGCTGGTTTGCAGGACGGCCGCCAGGGTGGAGCTGGTGTCGTCCTGCCCTGCCTCAACGGTTTCATAAAAGGTGCGCTGGTAACCCGGGCCGGCGGCCACCCGCCATTCGAGTCCCTGGCGGTCGAAAATGTAGTAGCCGACGCCCACGGCGGCGGTTCCCCGGTGAGCGATATTGGCGAATTGGTCGCGGTAGTACTCCAGAAAAGCGGGGCGCACGAACCAATGGCGGCTGAGTCGAATGTCGTAGAGACCGTTGACCCGCTGATTGTTGGCGTTTTCGACGCCCTCGGACTGACCGTAGTTGGCCAGGTAGTTGAGCTGAACCGTGCTGGAGGGGGTGCGGCGCGCCAATTCAGCGGTGGTATTGAGGGTTGTCTGCCGGGTGTTGCCGGATTGCATGCTCAGCCCCACACTGAGGTTGCCGGACCAGAAATCCAACTCCCGCTCGCCGCCCGGGGTAATCCCCGTGAGTTGCTCACGCGGCAGGCTGACCTGCTCGGGACCGGAGACCTGAACCACGTCGTTGCTGATGATGACGGCGCCGTAAAGCTGATCGTGACGGTCGAACTTGATAAACATGGGGTTGGCGGGATAAACTTGCCGGACATCCTTGAGGTCGAGAGACAGGTCATCAAGCTCGTCGCTGTCAAATTGGACCTGTCGTTGCTGGATGTAGCGCAGGCGCCCCTTCAACCACTCCCCCGATTTGAGTTGAATCCAGTCGGAGCGGCCGCGACCCACTTCGGGCGGGCGCCAAAGCAGGTTGGTTGAGCTGACCGCGTTGGTAACGGGCGCCGTGAGACTTGGGGTTGGGTTGGTGACGCCGGCCGGCGGCGAGGGGGCGGCAGCAACGGTCCGTTGAATCTCCTGGACGCGGGAGCGCGGGATCGTGAGCCGCCCGCCGAGTTCCGAATCGAATACCACGGTATCCGCGGTCTCTTCCACGACCCTGCCGGTGAACCGTTCGCCATTGGCGCCGACGAGCACATCGGCGCGGCCCGGCAAGGATCCGACCCAGAGCGCGAGGGCGAGGCACGCGGAGGGGAAGGTCGTGTTCATGGGGGTTGACGGGGAGGTTATTGGGCCGGGATGGTAAGCACCGGCAGTCCTTGTTTGTCGCCGGCGTCGGTCAAGGTAAAGAGCATCATCATGAACGCAAAGGCGCGCTTGGATTTGAGGTCGTCATTTTCGATCCAGAACCAATGCCCGCCGTAATCCACAGCGACGAAGGCATCGGCGGGTTTCTTCCGGGAACTCCGAATTCGGGCCAAACGGACCGGCGCGGCACTTTGCGGGTCCGCCTCAATCAAGCCAGGGGCCGCCCGGCCCCGAGCCACATCCTCGGCCGGGACTTGGACCTGCGCCGCCATAATGCTCATGATGTGCAAAAGTGAGCGCGTTTGGACAGCGACTTCGCGGTCACTGGCGGCGACGGCGCCGCGGGCGAGCTTGAACTCGGTTGCGTCCGGCGAAAGCCCCAGCAACTGGCGCAGTTCCCGGCGCTGGGCCAGGCTAGGCTCGGGGATATCCTGGGGGCCGATTGTCACGAGGGTCGCTTGTCGTTTTTGGGCGTCCTGCTCCACGCGCATCCCAAGGACCCCCGCCTCCTGAATGCCGCGCAGCAGCTCCAGCACGCGCAGAAACCGTGGGTCGGCATTCGCCAGGCCGGCAAGGGAGGCCTCCTGGTTTTTCAGGCCGTTGAGACGGGCAACCGTGGTGAAGAGGATGGCGTCCGCCGGCCAGCCGGACTCGATGATGAAGAAAATGGATTCCGGCGGCAGCGGCGTCATCAGGGATCGGACGAACCGGTCCCCCGTGAGCGGGGTGTAGGTGACGGTGGGGCGATCCGTGTAGCGGGCGGCGCCGCCAAGGGTCAGGCTGTTGCCCTGGATGGCTCCCGAGGAGGAGACCTGACCGCCGAGACTGCCGGAGGTCTCGAGCGAATAGCCGGCCACAATCTGCCCCACATCCACAAAGATGGGTGGATCAAGATAACGCAGTTTGACAATATTCAGCAGCGTCTGGCGTTTCCAGGACTCCGAGATGGAGCTGCTGTAGTCGTAACGGTCCCGCGGGATGGTCTGCGGACCCACGGAGCGGCAGCCGGTCAACAGGCCCAACGCGCCCAGACAGAGGCCGGCGACGGTCCCGAGCCGACAGAGATAGGGTTCCTTGCTCACCGGAGGGTCAGGGTCTGGACGCCGGCGCCGGGCCGACCAGCGGCATCTCGGAGGCGATGTTCAAGTCCACAAAGATCGCCATTTGGTTCTCGACCTGCAGAAATTGCGCGGCCCGAACGGGGGAGAGAGCATCGCGAATCAGTTGCTGATATTTTTTCCAGAGGTCCAGCCGGTCCTGCACATTTTGCAGCCACTGGACGGCCAGCGCCTGCGCGTTCGAGTCGCTGAGGGTGCCGGCTTTGTGATGGCGCATGAACTCGAGGACCAACGCCAGTTTGCGGTCGCCTACTGCCGCCAGCTCCTGCTCGTAGTTGCGGTAGATCGGCCAGAACTTGTCCGCCTCCGCCACGCTGAGCTTCATGACGTGGTTAAGGATGCGAATCTTTTCGGTGTTGAAGTCGGAGCGGAGCACCTCGAAGTAAGCGCGGGCTTCGTCGCCGGTGGCCGGGGCGGCCCGCTGGTCCGGGGAGGCGCAGCCCGGCAATAGGAGCGCCATCGCCAGGACGGCGCAGAAGCACAGCGCTGTTTTTCTGCCAACCGACATCAGGATGGAGGGATTCATAGTCGTGAGCGTTCTTTCGGGGTGTTATGGGTTGAGCTTGGAATCCTGCCAGTACTTGGTGCCCGCAATCGTGGCCTGGAGCGCAATGCCACTTTCGGTGAACTGGTAGATTTCCATGCCGCGGCGCGTAGTCAGGGCCGCGGTGGTGGTTTGGCTTTCGGCGGTTCCCGCGCGCAAGTCCGTGGAGCTTCCGGCCGCCACCGCGCCGTCGTGGAAACTGACGTTGGCTTTCACGTTCTGTTCGGCGGAAACGCCGGTGTCCTGATATTTGGCCGCAGCGTCGGCCTGGCCGCCAAACTGCCACCCCTCCTGGATAAACTGTTTCATCACTTGCGGATCGTGGAAGACAAAGATCACGCGCACATCCTTGACGCCCGCACCGACCCCGCCGCCCAGCGAGCCCATGCGCATGAAGGTCTCCTTGCGCGTCGGGTTGTCCACCACGACGCCATAGCCGTTGGCGGTGGCGAGCAGGAGCAGGTTGACGTTGACCTGCTTGAAGGTGGCGTAGCCGGCGGCCTGCTTGATGACTTTCTTCATCGCTGGGTTGGCCGCGTAGAGCTGGGCGAGCATTTCATCGCGCTGTTGGCGGATGGCGGCCTTTTTCTCAGCCTTGCTGTCGCCCTTGGGACCGAAGGGCCACGCCAGTGCGGTCGCGGCGAAGGCCAGCGTGAGGGTCGCGGTGCAGAATCGTTTCATTCTTGGGAGGTTCGGGGATTATGGCTGCTGGAGCGGAACGCGGCCGGCCTGGGCGAGCAGAGTGGCCGTTTCGGCCGGAGGCGGGACATCCGACGGCGGCGGCCGGTTGAGCATAAGGCCGGGCAGGATGAAGTCCAGGGGCGAAACGGATTTGGTTGCATTGATGCCGCTGCACCCCGTGCCTGCGACGGCAATCAGCGTGGAGACCAAGGCCCCAGCGGTGGCGAGCATCCGCAGGCTCTGGACGGCTGGGCAGAGCGGCCCCTCGAGGCTGAGGCTTGGGCGCGACATGGGAGGACCGGGCTAACGCGCCAGGCGCAGGTCGCTCAGTACGGCGTCCACCGCCTCCTGAATGTGTTCCGCCCGGGCCTCCGCCGTGGGGTTCTTTAACAACGGCCGCACCACGTAGGACCGTTTGAGCAGTTTGTAGCTCTGCGTGTCAATGAGGTCCACGAGCAGCGTCCCGGCTTCGAAGTAATTCGGGTTCTTATTGCGAGTGTAACCTTTGTGGGCCTGGTCCTGCAGGGCGGAGGCATCACGGCCATAGCCAAAGTAGGTGTTGACCATCTCGGTGCTTGCGTTGTTGCCGATGATCAGAAGATACGCCACGGTGACGTCGCCGCCGGACGCCACGCGGCGCAGCCCGCGGGCCGCCAGGTTGCGGCTGATGGCATCCTGAATCATCGCGTCAATCTGTTCCTGCGCCGCAGCGTAGTCCGGCGCCCGACTCGGGGTTTTGGCCACGAAGCTGAAGGTGGCGGCCCGGATGGGGCCCTCATCCACTCGGGTGGGGGTGGAACTGCAGCCGGCGGCCAGCCATCCGATGAGAGCGAGGGAAAAAAGGAACGGTTTTTTCATGGAGGAAGTTTTTGGTCTTTTTTTGGTTTAGGGGTGAGAAGGATCGCCGGTTTGCTCTGCGGCAACTGGGTTTCAGGTCGTCAGCCACGTCCTGGCTTTCGGGAGATCGGCGGACTGAAAGTATTCGATTGGCACGCGACGCAGGCCCTTGCCTGTAAACAGCAGGACCAGGTCTTCCCATTGTTTGTCGCCGACGACGGCGATTTTTTCGATGAAGGGATCGAACTGGGCCTGGAAGGAGACATCGCCCCAGTCGCCCGCCTTGTCGGTGCCGGCGAAGTGATCCAGCAGGACCAGCAGACGGACGCGGCCCAGTTTCTGAATCACCTCCGCCGCCCGCTTTTGAGCGGCCACAAACTCGGCGTGCTTCAAGAGTCCACTGATTCGCAAGGTGAGGATCTGATCCGACAGGTCAACAATTTCAGCGCTCATAAGATTGGTCTCCGGCATTGCGATCAGTATTCCAACCCGCCAACCGCCCGGTGTCAACTCCGCTTCCGAGCAGCTCCGCGGCTGGGGGCGGCAGCGCGGAGCGTGAGCCGCCAGCCGCGGCCGGGCCGGCAGGGGGCGGCCGGAGACCTTCCGGGGCGAGTTCGCGTAGATGTTGATGGAGGATGCGCCGCACCTCCTGGATGACAGGCGGGGTGGATTGGCAGGAATGAACGCCGCGCACAACCAGCTCCGACTCGACGTAATCCACATGCGCGCTGGCATAGGCCACCACGCCATCGCGGCCGTGTGGCAGATTGCTTTCATCTTTGACCGGAATAATGGAATGCGCGTGGATGGTCGGCGCCACGGGAATCTCCGCCAGGGCCAGCAACCCGGGATTCCGGGGCGACATACTGTCCAGACTGGTGGGCAGCCGGCCCCGGAGCAGGCGCTCCGCGCTCGAGCCCTTGGCCAGCGAGGCGGCAGCCTGGGTCGCCTTGATCGTCGCGCTGGGCAGCGACATCAGCCTGCTGGCGAGCCGTCGCGCGAGGCTGTTCGCCAGGTAACTGCCCCGGTGCGGGGTGCTGATGAAGACCACCCGGCGGACGAAGGGCAGCGGTTCCACAAACAGCAGGCGGCGCAGCAGGGCGCGCTGATCCTCCGCCACCGGGAATTCCTCCAGGGGCCGGTCGTTGAGCGCGCGCCAGATGCGGTCGCCCGTTTCGGTGGCGGTGAGTTTGGTGAGCAGGCCGCCCTGGCTGTGGCCGATGATCACCATCTGGCGCAGCAGTGTGTTTGTGCCTTCGGGATCCAGTTTCTGAACCTCCGCGGTGAGGGCGTCGCGCAGTTCCGCCGCCGAAATGGGCAGCGAATTGCCGCTGCCATACATGAAACTCCACATTTGATACTGCCGCCGCAACACGGGATCCGCGGCGAGTGTGTTGTTCATTTCGGCCCACGCAACCGGGCTGGAGAAGGTTCCGTGGACAAACACCACCGGAATGCGATCGGCGCGGAACGAATCGGCGGCCAGCAACCGGCTGCTGACTTTGCGGCCCGGGGAGAGGAACTGCATCATGCCCACATCCCACACGAACGACTGATTCATCACGTAGGCAGCGTGCGTGGTGAAGTCGGTTTCCAAGGGCGCCGGCCGGTCGGCGAGAGCCACGGCCGCCTCGCCCAAGGCCGAATACAGTTCCAGCGAACCGCCGCTCGTGCCGGCGTCCACCTCCGCCAGGGAGCCTTCCAATCGCAACAGAACGGTGACCGGCGAGCAGCGCCGAATCCCCAGCGCGGGTTCGAACGGGCGAACCGCGACGAGGGGAGCGCCCAACCCTGACTGCCGGTTGCGCACCGACAGACCCCGGACGCGGAATTGGTCAGCCATGAGAAACCGCTCGAACGAGTCTGATCCCTCAGGCAGATCGCCAGGACCCAGCCGCAGGTCCAGTTCTCCCACCGGCAGGCGGCGCCGGCCGGCCTCAATACGCACCACGGGGTTGGTGCCGCGGGGCTCGGCGAGCGCCAGGGCCAGGCCATAATTGTACAAATCGCAGGCCAGGCGGAAACGGCGGTCAAAAGCGCCAGGCGGCGCATCCTTTGCTTCCCCAAAGAGGAAGAGGTAGGCATAGACCGCCGCCCCGAGGTAGTAATCGCGCGGGTCGCGCGCATCCCAAGGCTTGACGTTGCGGCGAATGCGCTCGGCGGCCGCGTGGCTCATTTCCGCCAGCGCAAACAGCAGATCGCGCTCCCCGCTGCTGACCGCCACGCGGTGGAGCCGGCGCACCGCCTCGTCCGGCTCACGCTCCGCCAGGCGGTCCAGATCGAGGCGGTGCAACAGGGCCACGGTATCCGCTCCCGGCTTGCCGCTGCGCAGCACGTTATCCTCGACCTGCGCGTAGGCCTGCCGCGTGGAGACTTTGTCCGCCCCGATGGGGGCGGTGCAGCCGGCCAGCAGCAGGCCAACCACCCCCAGGGCTTGAGCTGCAAGGGCCAGGCGCCGGACCCGCGACGCGCCCCAAAACCGGCAACCCCGGCCGCCGGATTTCTCGAATGTTGATATCGTTTGCATGTCGGTGAGACGCGCTGGATGGCTGAAAAAAAGGGGGCGGGGGCGGCTTCCTGATTTCAGCCGGCTTTGTCGCTACTGTCCTGTCACCACCCTGACGTTCTTGATCACGCCGAAGGGCAGTGAGGCGGAGGGCGGGACCGGACTGAGTTCAAGCCGCTGGACGCTGGCCCAGGGGATGACGATGAGCCGGCCATCCGCCTCGAAGGCAAGCTTGTCGGCTTCCAGGTTCTTTTTCATGCCTTCCAGCACCGCTCCCGGTGAATTCTTGATTTGCGGGGGGAAACTGAGTTCCAGTTTCTGGCCGTTGTTGAAGTGAATGGTGAGTTGTTTGTCGTCGTTCATAATGGATTTGAATCAGGCACTGGGGATACTATTTGGCTTCCGAGGACAGCGCCTTCGCCATCTTGTCCATTTCCTTCAGCGCGGATTTGATGGCATGGTCCACATACTTGTGGTTCCAGTTGGCGCTGCCGACCGTGCTCTTGATCGCCTTCACGCCGCCGGGTGTCACATCCGAGGCCAGGGCCTTTTGGATGTCCACCAGGTCGGAGAGAAACGGATTGAATTTCTCAGCGGCCAGCTTGAGCGATGTTTCCACCTTGCCGTAGCTCTTCTGGACGGCGTCGAGGCGCTTCTGCGATTTCTTTCGCAACGACTCGTTGGCAATGCCACTGACCGTGGTCTGCCAGTCCTGGAAGTACTTTCGGCCATCGCTGGCCATCCATTGCACCCGCGTTTTTGTCCAAGCGGCGGCAGACTGCGTCTTGGCGACTTCCGCACAGTAGGTGTTGTAGGCCGGGCGGAGGTCGCCCGTCTTCTGTTTCGTGAGCGCGGTGAGCGCCTCAAGGGTGGCTGCGAGCTGCTCGGAAGTCCGGGTCGTTTCGAGACGAGCGTCCTGGATGCTGCGAGCGAGCAGTTCCTGGCTGGCCTGCGTGCCGGAAGCCAGCAGGGTCGCGAGGCCGATCATAATCAGGGTCTTCTTTTTCATATTGTGCTTGTTGATGTTTCAGTATGTTGTTGTCTTAGTTAATACTGCCGCCGACTTCGGTATTCCCGTAGTCGGAATGGCAGCAAAGCGGTTGGTTCACGCGCAGGACGGCAAGCCGGAGCTGGCGGGAGGCAGTCATCAGGGGCGTGTTCGCTGAGGTTGGATGCTTCATCGTTGTGGATCCTTCAGCAGGCGCGAGGTGTCAAAGCCGAGCTGGTCGGCCTTGGCAACCAGCGCCGCATGGCGTGCCTCAGGAATCGTGGGCGTGCGGGCGAGCAGCCACAAATACTTCCGGTTCGGGGTGCCGACGATCGCTTCCTGGTAATGCTCATCCACGTGAAGAATCCAGTAGTTGCCTTCCTTCGGCACAGGGATCAGCGGTCCGAACCAGGTTTTGAAGCGCACGGCGAGCTTCGTGTTCTGGGGAGGGTTCAGCACTTTCGCATAGCCACGAATGTCACGCTGCGAACCATTGGGACGGATCGCGATGTTATGCACTGAGATCGTGCCGTCGGGGTCGCTGCCGTATTCCGCGATGGCCGCCTCGTCGGCCTTTTGAAAAGGCATGGGCAGCCGCGCGATCTCATACCAACGGCCGGTGTAACGGCTGATGTCCACGCCCCCCGCGGTGGTCGGAGCGTCCACACGCCCGCCGGTGCTGGAACAGGACACCAGACTGAGGCCAAGAAAGGCCAAGGCAACGCAACTTAGTGTGGCGTCTGTAGAAGTCATGCAGCACGGGCAACGGGCACTCTGAAAGCCCGCGCTCTTTGACGGAACATTTTTAATTTCTTCTCCACTTTAATGTGCTAAGGCACTCTTGATTTCGCCTATTTCGTCCCGTGCGTGAATTCGCGGGCCGGCCCGGACCGGAGGAACAGCCGGACCAGCCCCCGTGGTTCACGAACGAATCATGCAATCACGGTTTGTAGTCGCTCATGCCCGGCCCGGTCTTGTCATAAACATTGAAGAACTCGTCCGCCATGATCGTGGCCATGCCGCCTTCCGGCTTCTCGTTCAAATCCTTGTCCAGCGTCTTGACCCGGAACTTCCAGCCCGGCGGGAGTTTTTTGAATTGGCTTTGGCCGGCGGCCACGAATTGCTCGTAGGTGTATTGCGGCTTGAGCCCCATTTGGAACCCTTTCAAGATCCAGGTGTTGCCCTCTGCATCGTCAAGGAGCATCACCGTGGTGCCCCTGTTCCAGCCCAACGCGCTCTTGCGGGCGATTGGCGTGGGCTGGTAGGGCGTGGTTTCCGAGACCCCGCCGGCGTTGTCGCCCATGCTCAGTTGGGCCACCCAGGCGGCCTTGATGCCGTTGAATTCCCGCTCCACGCCAATGTCGATCTCGGTCCAATCGGACGTCCAGAGTTTCGGACCGTTCAACGACGCGCCCAGGACGCCGTAATCGGTCTTCATCCTGGCGAAATCCAGGCCCTCGACCAGCGCCTGCGGGGCGGTGTCCTTCGACGCAGGGATGCCCTTGGACGTGAACATCGTGTTGTAGCACTCGGCGACCATTGTTCCGGTCTTCGCATCGCGGTGGGCGAGGAAGATTTCGATAAAGCGGGTCTTGTGCATGCCGTTAACCCGACCGATTTTGGCCCCGGCGCCGTCGTTGAGCACGCTCATGCCGGCATGGGGCTGTTTCGCTTCGGTCTCGGGTTGTTTGGCGCCATCGTTGGCCGGTTTCTCGCAACCGGCGAGGATCGCGCCGAGGGCCAGGCAGGAAAGGCCGAGCGACAGTCGGGGGCCGAGTTTCAGGTTCATGATTTTCATAGTTTGTTCCTTTGTTCTTTTGCTTGTTCAGTGATGCGTTTGGTGACTGGTGGTCCTCCAGGTTGATTCGCTATGTCGCCGGCTCGAGCTTCGCCGGGGGCGCGGTCCACCTGCCTTCAATGGCTTCGGTTTTCGGCCAGTAGAGGCGCAGAGCCATAAAGAAGGGGCCCTTCGGCGCGGGCAGCCAGTTGCCTTCCTTGTCCCGGCCGGGGGATTCGTTTTGAATGTAGAGCGTCAGGCCGCCATCCGTATCGAACTTGAACTGCGGCAGCATCGGCGAGTTAAGCAGGTAGCGATGGAGCGGATTGGCCACGAGCAACTGCGAGGGCAGTTCATACATCGTCAGCGACCAGAACGCATGGACGGGCGGCAGTTGGCCCGGCGCAAAGTGCAAGGTGTAACGGTTCGCGCCGTCGAGCCTGTTCCCGGCGGCGTCGGCGTAGTACATGGGATACATGGCTTCCTCTTTGGAATTGCCAAAGATGCCGAGCACGGCCGCGGCCATGCGGTAGAGGTAATTGTTCTTCAGATCCTCCCGCGTGCCGAACACGTCGCCCGCACTCACTTCCTTCGCTTCGAATTGCTTCTGGAAGCCGGCGAAAGCGGCCCAGGCATCAGCCATGCCTTGTTCGATGGCCGTTTTCATTTCCGGCGAGAGCTGGCTGGTGTCGAAGTTCCTGCCGGCAACCACACCGATTTTGGCAAAGCGCGCCATCAGGGCCTTCTCAGACGGGTGGGTGGGGCAGAACTGAAGGACGAAGTTCAGGACGTTGAAAAACTCAGGCGACGTTTTCGCTTCCGCCGGCGCCAGTGGCTTGATGAAATCAATCGTAGGCGCGGCCTTGGGCCCCGGTTTGCCGAGAAAGGTCGAGAGTGGCTGCGCCCGGTAACGCGCCTGGACCTGTTTTACATTGTCAAGGTCGTCGGGCTCAAAAAGTTGTGTGCGAAACACAGCGAGGCCCAACTCGGTCTCGGAGCGAATGACCTGCTTCACGCCCTTGGGCGGCCGGCCTTTCCAGCCCGGCCCGGCAATGAGGTAGCTGCCGCCGTCGTTGCCGGTGGTGCGACTGCCGAGGTAAGCGAAGTTGTGCGTATAAGCGTCAATAAGCTGGACACTGAAGTAGCGCTCCCTGGCGATCGGCGGCACGGTGATCACGATGGGCTCAGCGCGCAGGTCCAGGCCGAGCATGGAATACGGCGTGTCGGAGTTGGGCACCGGCACCGCCTTGTCCTCCGGGGTGAAGACGCGCGGGATGTTGCGGAGCTGGTTCCAGGGCGCTTTGAACTCGGGGCTCTCGCGATTCACGAAATAGGCGTGCTGGATGCGGTAGCTGTCCACCATCGGGTAGCCGTAGATGTACGCCTCCCTGGCGATGGCGCGGGCTTCGGCCGGAGTGATGTCTGCGGCCAAGGAGGTCGTGAACGTCAGCGCGCCCATGAGCACGGCGGCGAGCCGTTGGGGTTGGAGCAGGGTTTTCATCATGGAGCGCGGTGTTTTCCTCAAGGATTGATTCGCGGTTGCGCCCCGGTTCACGGGTTCATGCTTTGGCGCACGTCCACCAACGCTTGATCGAAAACATTGAGCCGTATGAATCCCATGCGGGGGAATTCGTAATCGAGGATGACATAGATGGCGAGGGCCATGATGACGGCAAAGGCGACACTGTGAAACCAATTATGGGTCTTGCCCGAGGCCATGCTAAAACCCGCCAGCAGCGAACCGGCCAGCAGCAGCAGCCCCAGCATCGCGTAAACCGTCAGGGGCGCGTGCGTCCTGGCCGCCATCGTCCGCGAGGTAGTGATGTCAATCATCTGGTTCAAGGCCGGCAACAACAGCATGGAGGCCGTTGACGAGCTCGAATCGCGGCAGGCGGCGACCGCAGCCTTCCAGAGTTCATTTTGCAGGGCATTCGCCCGGGCGAGTTCAACCATGGCCGCTTCGACATCCGGGAGCCTGGCGCAGAACGCCAGGCGCGCATCCACGTATTGCCGGAATTGTTCGCGCAGCGGCGGTTGAGCCGCGGCCGGGAGCAGGTCCAGTCGCAACCAGGCCGTGCCGATGTTGTTGGCTTCCTCGACGGCCTGGACGCGCCGCGTTTCGAACCGCGAGGCCGCGCTGGAAAAAGTGAAGGCGATGAGCAGAGCCATCAGGCCGAATACCGCGCCTTCAATTGCCCCGGTGCCAGCCTTGGCCGATTCCGGATCCTTGGCGAGCCGCCGCGCCCCCAACTGGCGTCCGGCTTCCAGCACGACGATCATTCCCAGCACCATCCCGAAGATGGCGAGCAGACCCAACACGGTCGGACTCATACGCCGGTTCCTTCCTGCGCATAAACCCGCCTGGTGGCGGGGTGATTTTGCCGGCCTTTCGTTGTCATCATTTGTTTTCCCGTTTCAGTCTTGTCTCGCGGGTGACGGCGCGGGGCCCCGGTGATAAGGTTCAGTTTTGGATTCAGTTTCATCGGCTTTCAATCTCCGCTCGGAATTCTTTGTCTGGTTCTCGGCTCGACCCTGAATGCGGCGCGCAACCTCCGCCACCGGTCTTCAGTGCGGTGCGGGCCCAATCTCACGCTCGCCGATATGCTCGTCGGTGATGGAGGGGCCGCTTTCATCAACCACAACGGGGCCTTTGCCGTCGTCGGAAGCCATGAGTGGCTTGCCGTGGGCCAATCCGACTCTGGCAATATAGCTCAGGGCGAACGGCTTCACGGCTTCCCTGCCCAGCGCTTCAATGCGGGCCTGCATCGCAGCGACCTTCTCGGGATGCCCCCACGCGAGGTTGTTCCTCTCGTAGGGATCCGCAGCGAGGTTGTAGAGGTCAACGCTCGTGGGAATCAGCGTGCGCCAGATCAGCTTCCAATCCCCCTGCCGTATTGCGCCGCGGAACGGCTCGACGTTGTAGATGACTTCCGACCGCGGCGAGGGTTTGCCTGCCGCGATGGTGTCCCAGACGTTCACGCCATCGAGCGGCTTGCACTGGGCGGTGGACGCACCCGCCAGCGCGGCGAGCGTGGGATAAAGGTCCACGGCGTGGATGATGCCGTCCACGACCTGAGGCATGATTTTACCGGGCCAGTTGGCGCAGGCAGCGACGCGGCAACCGCCCTCGAAGAGCGAGCCTTTGCCGTCGCGATAGGGGCCGTTGTCGCAAGGGATTCTGGTTTTGGATAAATCGGCCATCTGGCCGGCGAACATGGCGTTTTTGGTGCCGCCGTTGTCGCTGTGGAACAGGAGGAGCGTGTTGTCGCGCAGACCCTTCTGGTCGAGCGCGGCGACGACTTTTCCGATTTCATCGTCAAGGCACGTGATCATGCCGGCGTAAGTGCGGCGCGTGGGATCGGCGATGTTCGGGTAGCGATCAAGGTACTCCTTTGGCGCCTGATAGGGCGTGTGCGGCGCGTTGAAGGCGAGGTAGAGATAGAACGGTTTGTTCGGGTCCCGCGCGTTGATGTATCTCACCGCGTCCCTGCCGATGAGTTGGGTCGTGTAACCCTTTTCGCGGATGGGCTTGTTATTGCGGAACCAGTCGAGCACGCCGGCGTCGCTGTGCGTGTAGTAATCCAACTCGCCGATCATCGCGCCGTATTGGTAGTCAAAGCCGCGTTGCCGGGGCCAATACTTCGTGTCGGCGTGACCGAGATGCCATTTGCCGATGATGGCCGTGGTGTAGCCGGCGGCGGCCAGGCATTGCGGCAGGAGCCATTCGCTGGTGTCGAGACCGTAACCGGCGGGGCCGGGAATGACGATGGTTTGGAGACCGTAGCGGAATGGATACCGGCCGGTCATGAGTGCCGCGCGCGTGGGCGTGCACATCGGTTGCACGTAAAACTGCGTGAGCTTCGCACCGCCCGCGGCCAGGGCGTCAATGTTTGGTGTTTTGATGTCCGCGCAGCCGTTGAAGCCGACATCCTTCCACCCGAGATCGTCGGCGACGATGTGAACAATGTTGGGTGGTTTCCCAACGGCGAGGGTCGTCACCCCAAGGCAGGCGGCCAGCAGGGCCATCCAAACCGGGCTATGTGATTCCGTGGTCTTCATGGCTGACGCTTGCGTCCAGGGTTACTTTACTTCGACCGTTACTTTCGGGATGCGGCCGGTGAAGCGCGACTGGGCTTCGGCGCCGATGGACTCGACCACGGGCGTGCCGAGGTCAATGCCCACGTCCGCGGTTTCGTCTGCGGAGAAGATGCCGCCTTGGGTTTGCTCGAGGCGGCCTTCAGCCACTTTCTGGCCGTCCACGGACAACGTGCCTTTGCCGCCCTTGCCGGGGCCGCCGCCATCGTAGGCAAAGTCGAAGACCACGGTGTGTTTGCCGGGCTTAAGCGGCTGCGTGCCGGCAATCGTGGTGCGCGTCATGCCGAGAAAGTTGTAGTCGTAGGCCGGGATGCCGTCCTTGGCATAGAGCGCCCATCCGCCGAACCGGCCGGCTTGGGCGAGGATGATGCCGTGCGCGCCTTTTGCGGGCACTTCGATTTCGGCAGTGATGGTCTTGGACCGGTTCTTCACGTTGATGAA
>CAZVYG010000053.1:0-37703 GCA_964631605.1 uncultured Verrucomicrobiota bacterium | reverse complement strand
GGTTCGTCTATGACGGCTGGAATCTGGCGGTGACGCTGGCCTCTGACCTCAGTCCGCTGGCCTCGTTCACCTGGGGCCTCGATCTCTCCGGCTCCCCGCTAGGCGCGGGCGGCGTTGGCGTGTTGGTGGCAGTGACTGTCCATTCCGGTGCCGATGCTGGAACATATTTCGTCGCTTGCGATGGAAACGGGAACGTTGCGGCTTTCGTCAACGCCGCCGACGGCTCCGTCGCCGCGCGATACGAATACGGCCCGTTTGGCGAACTCCTCCGCGCCACCGGGCCAATGGCCAAAGCGAATCCGATTAGATTTTCGACTCAGTACACTGATGACGAGACCGATTTGGTTTGCTTCCTTCATCGCTACTACAATCCGAGCAATGGGAGATGGCTGAGCAGAGATCCAATAGATGAGGTTGGGTTTAGATTCGTGACCTTGAGAGAACAACCTGGGTTGATGCCCTCAGACGATGAGATCGAGTTTATAAATAGGAGATCTGGCACCGCCAGCAGTCCGAACCTTTATGGATTCTGCGGAAATTCCCCTATCGATAGATTTGACCGACTTGGATTAGATTTTAACTGGGGAATCCCCGGCCCGATACCCCCCCCCTGAGCCTGGAGCTTACGGGCCTTTTTACAATCCCGAGCCCGACTAGTTTATCCATCCAGCCGACGAAGGAAAGCCCTGCTGCTGTAAGCCGCCTGCGAAGATTACTGTGACCAGAACCGATGTAGTATACCCCTCGGCGATACTGATGAAGGTGGATCTCAGAATTACCGGATGCTACAAGGATCTTTTCCTGATTTGGGATACTTGCTGGAGATATGATACTTTTCCGGGAGGCGCAGAGTCGTCCGGTGCAATATGGGGAAGCGTTAATAAAGAATATGCCGGGTTCAACGCCTTCGGCACTATGTACCGGACCCGGGCGCATATTCGACTGCTATCTTGTGAGGACGGGAAATGGAAAGTCAGAGGAGCAAAGGCCTCAGTTGGATATCTTCGAAAGTGGCCTTGGGATGCTTGGTAGCCCGACCCCGGCGATTACGTGACAACATATTTTTAATATGCGTCATCGAGTCGCAGGTGGCCTCGGCTTGGTTGTGGCCATCGTAGCAGTAATTCTAATGCTCTGGTGGCGGTGGCACCCTCAGGATCGAAGATGTGTGGCCGCATTGAAGGTGATCGGTAATGCCGTCACTCTCTACCAAGCGGAGAACCAAGGACGACTACCTAGAAAACTGGAGGATTTGGCTGAGATCCTAGGAAGTCCGCGCTTTTTAATCTGCCCAAGTACGCGCCATGTTGCAGGGGGCTTCACTAATGCAACCACTTGGTCGGATTATGTACTTGTAGATTGGCCGAAGCGTTCTTCTACAAATGTGATTCCCTCATCCTATCCTCTCGTGTATGACCGTACGCTTGCAAATCACGAAGGCCGTGGCGTAAATGTTCTCACCATCAACGGCAAGGTGGAGTGGGATGCAGGGGCAGAAAATCTAAAGAAGTTCGCATCCGAAAATCCGGCCTTCGACATGCCTGTTCCCCCACGAGATTGACTCGCTCGCAAGAAACGGTCACCTGTAGTTTCCTAAAGGAACTCCCGAATAAACTCACGCAGTCTTCCCCCCCCTTCGCGGAGACTGAGCGGGTCGATTGCCCTTGAAAGAGCTACGCCTCGACCCACACAGCCTCCGCTCGCCCGAGGGAGGCTCCCTCGATGAGCTTTCTTAGCGCCGCCGCCGAATCGCGAAGCATCCCGATTGATCGGGACTGCGCTTTTTGTCCTGCCCGCTGATCCGCTTGCCCCTTGGTGGCAGTGCGCCAGCATCCCCCAAGCGGGCGGCCAGGCCAAACGCTCCGTTGCACTCTGGCTTTCAGAAACTCCCGAGCGAGCCGGGGACAAACGGCTAAGGAGGAGCACCGGCAGGCACCACACTACGGCTTACCGGCACAGCCCCTGCGCGGGAGGCTGGCGCACTTGGCAGCTGCCGAAGGAGCCGCTGACCTCATCGGCTTCGGGCAGTTCGCATTCCT
Organism: uncultured Verrucomicrobiota bacterium; assembly: GCA_964631605.1. Taxonomy (GTDB): domain Bacteria; phylum Verrucomicrobiota; class Verrucomicrobiia; order Limisphaerales; family UBA8199; genus JARKQH01. Next base: position 35,664 of record CAZVYG010000053.1, on the reverse strand, counting down.
CCCACGGAAAATCCGACTCTGTGCGGGTGCCGTCTCAGCCGCGGCCGGATTCGGCGTTTTGAAGGGTGGCGCTCTGGGGTTTGTCGGAGAAAGCAAGGGCGCCGGTCGGACAGTGGCGGACGCACTCTTCGGCAGTGCGCCGGAGTCCCTCCTGGATGGCGGCATTGAAAGGAGCGGCGACGCGGACATCAAAACCGCGGCCGATGAAAGTGAGGCCGAGCGATTCGCGGGCCAGCTCGGTCAGGCGAACGCAAATGCCGCAGAGGATGCACTTCCCGGGCTCGAAAATGACGCCGCCAGGCTGCGCCTGCTGTTCGAAGGGCCGCCGCTCGGAGCGGAACCGGCTGGCATCGGCGCCGTAAACCTGGGCGTAGTGCTGGAGCACGCAGTTGCCTGACGATCGGCAATCACAATGGAGACAGCGCGCGGCTTCAGTGACAGCCTCGACCCGGTTCAGACCCGCGCAACGGTCGCAGGGGCTCACGCCTCGCGCGGCGCTGGCAGTGGCGAGGAATTGTTTGAGTTCCCCCGGGCTGAGCCGTCCCATGACGCTCGAGAACGGTTTTTCCGGGCGGCGCACGCGCTGACCTGTGAGGAAACGATGAATGCACTCGGCTGCGCTCCGCCCGTCCGCCATGGCACGAACCAACTGGGGCACCGACTTGACCGCCGCACCCGCAGCAAAGACTTTTGCCAGCGAGGTTCGCGCCGTGTTCGGATCGCAATGCAAATGCGCGCCGGACACTGCCAGGCCGAGGCGGGGAGCATCGTCGGCATTAAGCTCGCCGACCGCGAGCAGGAGGGCGTCGCACTCGCGCAAGAGAGCCTCAACAGTCACCGCGGCGCCGAGTTCGAGCCCAAGCCGGAATTGGATGCCCATGCGAAGCAGCAAATCCGTTTCCGCCTGCAGGACCTCCGGGGGCAGCTCCGCCTCGGGCAACCTGAGGAGGCTGCCGCCCGCGCGCGGTTGGCGGTCCACCACCGTGACACGATGTCCCTGACGCGCGAGAGAATAGGCGGCCGTAAGGCCGGCGGGCCCGGCGCCGACGACCACCACGGACTTGCCGGTGGGTGGCTGGCAGAAAGGCAGAGCGGCCGGGGCACTCGAGGCCGACGGGGCTCCCCTGCCCTGCAGGGCTTGAAGTGTTGGGGACGAAGGCTGCTGTGGAGCCGTGAGGCCCATCTCCCAGTCGGCGACATGACGTTCGAGGTCACGGATGGCCGCCGGTTCATCCCAATGACCGCGCCGGCAACCTTGTTCACAAGGATGGTGGCATAGCCGGCCGAGAATGCCCGCCAAAGGCAGGGACGCGCGCATGGTGGCGCTGGCCTCGGACAGTTGACCGGCCTCAATTTGGCGCAGCATCAGGGGGATGTTGAGGCCCAGCGGGCAAAGGCGGTTACAGGGAGAGAGGCAATCTCCCACATGGTCGCTGAACAGAAGTTCCAACGCGGTGCGCCGGGCTTCATGGACCTCCTCGGTCTCGCTTTCAACGACCATGCCGGGCTGGGCGACAGTGCCGCACGAGGGAACCATTTTGCCATTGATCTTGACCAGGCAGACCTGGCAGGAGTTGAGGGGCCCGCACTTTTCGAGGTAGCAGAGGGTGGGGATGTCCAAGCCGATCGAACGCGCCGCCTGAAGCACCGTTTGCCCGGGCGTGATCGGGACATGCGCGTTGTCAATGGTAATCGAAGGGTTCATCACCGCACCTCCACTGCTCCGTGGGGACAGACCTGGCGGCAGGAGTCGCAACGGGTGCATTTGGCCAGGTCAATGGCATGGCGGGCGTACGGTGTGAGAGGAATGGCGTCCACAGGACAATGCTGGGCGCAGAGAGTGCAGCCCGTGCAGCGGTCGTTGATGTGGTACTGGATGAGGGCCGTGCATTTGCCCGCAGGACAGCGTCCGCGCAGGTGCGCTTCGTACTCGCCGCGGAAGTGCTCGAGGGTGGTGAGGACGGGGTTGGGCGCCGTCTTGCCCAGGCCGCAGAGGCTGCCGGCGCTGACCTGTCGCGCCAGGCGCTCGAGTTCGGCGAGATCGCGCGGCTGACCTTTGCCAGTGCAGAGGCGGTCGAGGATGTCGAGCATGCGGCGGGTGCCAATGCGGCAGAAGGTGCATTTGCCGCAGGATTGGTTCTGGGTGAATTGGAGGAAGTACCGGGCGATGTCCACCATGCAGGCCGAGTCGTCCAGGACCACCAGGCCGCCCGACCCCATGATCGCCCCCACCGCGCGAAGGGATTCGAAATCCACCGGCGTGTCGGCCAGACGGGCGGGCACACATCCGCCCGAGGGGCCGCCGATCTGGACCGCCTTGAACTTCCGGCCGGGTCTGACCCCGCCGCCGATCTCTTCAACGATCTCGCGGATGGTGGTGCCCATGGGGATTTCGATGAGGCCGCCCCGCAGCACATTGCCGGCCAGGGCGAACACCTTGGTGCCTTTGCTGGTGGCCGTTCCATGGGCGGCAAAGGCGGCGGGACCGTTCCGAATGATCCATGGCACCATGGCGAGAGTCTCGACGTTGTTGATGACGGTCGGTTTTCCCCAGAGCCCCTGTTGGGCGGGAAAAGGCGGGCGGAGGCGGGGCATGCCGCGCTGGCCTTCGAGCGAGGCGATGAGGGCGGTTTCCTCGCCGCAGACAAACGCGCCGGCGCCTTCCTTGATGCTGACGTGGAAGGGGTAGTCGGCCCCGAGGAGTCGTTCGCCGAGCCAGCCGCGCTGACGGCAGAGTTTGATCGCGGCGCGGACTCGTTTGACAGCCAGGGGGTACTCGTGCCGGATGTAGAAGATGCCTTCATGCGCGCCAATGGCAACCCCGGCGACGGCCAGGCCCTCGATAATGCGATAGGGAAAGGACTCCAACAACATGCGGTCCATGAACGCGCCGGGGTCACCCTCGTCACCGTTGCAAATGACGTATTTCACGTCGCCCGGTTGTTGCCGCGCAAGCCGCCATTTGGCCGCGGTGGGGAAGCCGGCGCCACCCCGGCCACGCAGCCCGGACTTTTCGATGGTTTCGATGCACTGATGGGGGTCGAGAGGCGGATGGGCGGCAGCGGCTTGGCCGGCGCCGGGCGCGGGGACGCCAAGGCACCGCGCCAGGGCGGAAAAACCGCCGTGGGCGACGTATTCGTCGAGGTCCAGTGGATCCGCCTTGCCGAAGGATTCGGTTGCAATATGAATCTGGCGATCCAGGAACGCGCTGACGGCGGGCTCGCGCACGTCCATGGCAGTGCGGTCCAATGCGCCGTCGTCTTCATCCAACAGGAGACTTTCCACCGCGCGCGACCACCAGCGGGAGAGCCGCCAACGGAGGCCGCCCGCGCCAAAATGGCGCGCGACCAGGCCGCGGGCCTCGGCGGGTTGGAGGCCGGCATAAAAGACACTGGGTTTGCCGGGCTGGACCACCTCGATCATGGGGGTGCGATGACACATGCCCACGCAACCGACGCGCTTGACGGCGACGGGGGCGCCGGCCTGCTCCACGGTTTGGCGGAGCGCATGATAAATCTCGTCGCTGCCCTTGGCCATGCAGCAGGAGCCGAGGCCGACGCGAATTTGCGGTTGATGGTCGTCCACGCGCAGCAACTCCTCCGTGGAGGGCGCCGCGTGGCCGGCCTCGCGCGCCGAAAGGAAGTCCCGGACGATTCCATCGGCTTTTTCCGCGGCGACATGGCCGAAGGTGGTGTGGTCAATGCGCACGACGGGGGCAAGAGTGCAGCAACCGAGACAAGCCACTTGTTCGACGGTAAACTGCCCGCCGGCATCCGTATCGTGCCCCCGGGGAATCTTCAGGTAACGGCGCAAGGCCTCCTCGACGCGGTCAGCGCCGTTGACGTGGCAGGCGGTGCCCCGGCAGACTTGGATGACGTGTTTGCCCCTCGGCTCATGCCGAAACATGTCATAGAACGAGGAGACCCCCGCGAGGGCGGCGGGTGTGATTCGCGTGCGCTCGCAAATCCGGCGGAGCGCTTCCTCGGGCAAATAGCCGTAATGGTCCTGGACCGCCTGAAGAATGGGGAGGACCGCCTCGGGTTCGCGCCCGACGCGCTCCACCGTTTCATCCACGAATTGCAGGTTGACAGGCATTCGATCGAGCGAGGGTCAGGGCTGGCGGGCCAATTTGGCAGGGCTGGAACCCAGGCACCAGAGGTTGCTCATGCCTCGAAGATAAACGCGGTCATTGACCAGGGCCGGGCTGGCGTGAAAGGAATCCGCCATGTTCACACGCAACAGCTCTTTGTATTCCCGCGCCGCGCCAACCACCACCGCCATGCCTTTCTGCCCAAACACGTACACCCGGTCGCCCGCGATGGCGGGAGAGGCGTGACAATCCTCATCCAGTTCGTGTTCCCAAAGTTTCCGGCCATCCGCGGCGTCGAAACAAGTCAACAAACCGGAGGTCGTCACGGTGAAAATGAGCTGGCCGTTGGACGCGGGGCTGGTGACATCGGGAATGTTGTCCTCGGCGGTCCAGGCGACGTGCGAGGCCGTAACGTCCCCCTGGCCATCCGGCCGGATGGCCAGCATCTTGTCCGAAGGGCTGATGACAATGACCAGACCGTTGACAAAAATCGGCGAGGGAGTGACTTCGCCATTGAGACAGTCCACCCGCCAAAGCTCGGCGCCGTCGGCGGCGGAATAGGCGATGACCCAAGGCACCGCCAGGGTGATGACCTGCGCCTTGCCAGCCGCTTCGATCACCATCGGGGTGGCCCACGAGGCGCCGACTTTTCGGGGCCGCTGCCACACGATTTTGCCGGTCCTACCGTCCAGCGCGTACAGCTTGGACTTGCCTTCTTCGCTCTCGCCCTGGTCGAGCTGAAGGATCAGGCGGTCCTGCCAGGTCACCGGCGAAATCGCATGGCCGTAAGGGTTTTTTAATGCACCAAAGGCGCGGGCCCACAAGGGCCGACCGTCAAGCGAGAAGCCGGCGGTGTCTCCATTGGCAAACAGGGCATAAACGCGGCGTCCATCGGTGGCAACGCTGGGCGCGGTGTAGCCGGTGGATTCAGGGATTTCAAGCGGTTCGGGCGGACTGCCGGGGACATTGGCCACCGGCTGACGCCAGGCAATCTGTCCGGTGTTGCCGTCCACGCAGATCACCTCCAGGCTCCCGGGGCCGCCGCCGGAGAAATAGACTTTGTCGCCCCAAACAACGGGGGAATTGAACCCGGGGGCCGGCGCGGGCACTTTCCAAAGGACGCCTTCTCCGCTCGCGGGATCCCAGGCGGCCGGTGTGTTGGAGCAGGAAGCGAACCCAGCATGAATGCCCAGGAACCGTGGCCAGTTGCGACGCAGTTCGTCCCCCGAGGCGGCGTCTGGAGCGGCCGCCTCGGCGTCTGACGCCCCCGCCCCCAGCAGTTTGTCAATGTCCGACGCCCGCTCCGGAAGGGCGCTCGTGATCCCAAAACTGAGCGCGAACAACAGCGCGCCCACCGCAGTCCCGGCGCCCGCCACCGACCACCGTCCCGTCGCGGCGAGCCGCTCCGCCAGAGTGCCGGTGTCGGCCTTGGCCTTGAGAACGGGCAGGCTCTTCCGTCCCTGGCGAAGACGTCCGACGGAGTAAACAAACACAGCCACCCCGCCCAGAAGCAGCCACACGCCAGCTTTGGTTCGCGCCAGGTGCCGGAAATAGCTTTGGCGAAGCTCCAAATCCAGTTGCCGAATCTGTTGTTTGGTGGCTTCGTCAGCCGGCTTCTCCCGCAGCGCCAGTTTGAGCTGCTTGAGCTGGGGGGAACTCAAAGGATCATTCGTCTTAACCTGCCAATAGCCGGCGAGCATACCCGCCGCCAACAGCAGCGAAAAAACCGCCGCAACCCACGCGACCAGCACCCACTCCTGCCGCACGACCGGCAGAGGTTTGCCCTGGTTTTCCGCACAGTTCCCGCTCCCGGCAGTCATGGCACCACCTTGTTGAACACGGAACGCTCGGGAGGAGTCGCTGTGGGAAGCGGGCCAACTGCGGCTCCCGCGCGGGCGGCGGCCAGCGCGATGGCCTCGGCCGGCAGCACGCCTCGGCGCACCAGTTCGTTCGGGCAATACTCGAAACACCGCGCGCAGGCGAAACAGTCACCTCGGTCCGGCTCGTAATCGGTGCGTTTGCGGCGGATGGAAAGGCTGATCAACTTGACGCCGATGACCAGGCCGACCCAGCCTCCAAAGAGGGGCGCCCCCCAGCCAAAGTGTCTCCGAATGCGCGCGGCGTTCTCCAGCAACTGGCGCGGCGTCTGCCTGGCTCGTTCGAGGGCCAAATCGTCCGGAGACAGCACGCCGGTCCGAGGCGGCGTCCCCTGCTCGCGGAGAAAGCGCTCCGCGAGATTGACCGTCGGGTGGAGCCGGGACGCTGCCGTGCTGAAGTACCCCCCCAGCGCGGCGCCCGCAATAACCAGCAAAGGCGCCAAGCCCAGCAGCCAGCCCAGCCGGCGCCGGTCGCGGGCGAGCACCGCCGGCTCCGGCCGTCCTGCCGCCGGCTCGCGCATGGCGCCAAAGGGGCAGGACGCCTCGCACAGACGACATTGCGTGCAGTAATCCGGCGTCACGCGCACCCGCCACTTGGCCACCGTGGCCGCGAGCTTCAACAACGCCCCGTACGGACACAAAAACCGGCAGTAGGGCCGCCCGACAAACATCCCCAGCAGGAGCAACCCGACCCCGGCCGCGACCATCAAGAGGCGGCCGCTCATGCGAAAAACAGAGACGAATGGATCGTATTGGCAAATAATGAACGCGCTGCCTGTCGCGGCGAACAGGACTCCCGCGCCCAGGTACACGAAAGGCAGCACGCCGAGGCCGTGCTCGAGCCACGGCGGCACTTTGACCGGCTTCCAGAGCACCAAATCCTGCAAAGCGCCGTGAGGACATACCCCGGCGCAAAAGGAGCGTCCCGAGAAGAGCGCGAAGCCCAGCGGCAACACAAAGAACGCCAGAGCCGCGATCGGCACCGCGTAGGACGGGTCGGCGAGGGCGAGCGCCACGTTCTGGACCGAGCCGATGGCGCAGACACAGCCGTAGCGCCAGAAACCAAAATAGACCAGCGAGAAAAGCGACAGCCAGATCAGCCCGCGGCGGGACCGACGGCGATAAATCAGCCAGCTCGCCGCACCCAACGCGCCCGCCAGCACCGCAATATCCAGGTACTCAAGCCAGAGGCCGCGCGCCGCAGGCGTGGTGGTCAGGGGCAACTGGTGGCCGCTCTCGAAATCCGGCGGGGGAAATCGTTGCTCGGCCGCGGCGACGCCGGCCAGCAGGAGTGCGCCCAGCGCCGCCCCCGCGCGAGAGAATGGAGCCGTCCGTTTCATCCGTGGTGCGTCGTCTTCAGCAGGTAGGGTTGGTCCACCGGCACGCGCCGGAAAGCGTCCCCGGCGCAGACCTTTGAAATGGCGCACTCATTGCAGTTGACACACCGATCGTGACGGACCTGGAGAAAAAGGGATCCGTTGCCAAAGCGGGTGCAGCCTTCAACGCATTTGGCGCAACCGATGCACAGATTCTCGTCAATGGTGTACTCGTAGTAGGGGTCTTCGACGTAGGTGCGCCGAATTGCCGACGTCGGACAAAGGCAGTTTTCCGCGCCGGTATTGAGATCATTGGGTTCCGGCTCGAAATAGCCGGTGCATAACTGGCAATAGCCGCACATGGCATAGGCATGCACGCACTTGACGGCCGACTGCTCGAGCACACAATGCGTCGCGCAGTTGCCGCAGCGCACGCATTTGTCCGGGTCAATCTGCCAAACCCATTCCTTGCCGGTGCTTTTGCCCGCCACCAGGCCCACCAGCGCCCCCAATCCCGCCACCGCGGTCACCCGCGCGCCGTCGCGCAAGAATTGCCGCCGCGTAACCGGACCTTCGCTGGGCTTGGAAGAATTCATACGTTACTCTCGCGCCTGGGATTCGGGGTTGCCTTTGCCGCGAAAAGCCTCATCTCAACCCAGCCCCTTTGGGCTGGTAGATTTGCACCTCGGCCGCCACCAAATCCAGCACGTAAACCAAACCACGCGCATCCACCGCCGCATCCAGGCCGCCCATGGTGCCGTCCTCGCTATCCCGCGCCTTGCCCGCCTGCGCGTTTTCGGGGAAGCTCTCCGGCCCGGCCACCACACCCTCGAAGTTGCCTTCGGCCGAGTAGCGTTTCACCCGCGGCAAGCCCTTTTCGCAGGTGATGTAACGCCCGTCCGGCAGCAGCGCCAAACCAACAGGGTTGCAGCAGCCGCAAAACCCCTCAATCGCCGCCGATGGCTTGCCCCAGAATAACTCCAGGTCCCCCTCCACGGTGTAAACTTCGATCCGGTGACGGCCGGAATTGTTGACGCGCAGCAGGCCGTCACCACCCACCTTCACGTCCAGGTAGGGGCTGGGAAGGATCAATCCCGGGACCTGGCGCTCCGTGTTCTTCTCGCCGATCCGGCCGACGACTTTGCCCTCGGCATTGCAGCGCCAGATCAAGCGGTTTCCGGAATCAGCCACAAATACTTCGTCCCCCGAAACCGCCAGACCGGTCAGCCAGGCTTTTTTCGCCGGCGTCTCCCATGCCTTTACGCGTCGGCCGTCCGGATCGAAAACTTCCACATGATCGCGGACGCCGGCATACACCATGCCACTCGGGGCAACGGCCACACACCGAACCGGCATTCCCGCCTCGATGAGACGCATGGGGCGACCCGATGCGTCCACCACATTCACTCCCTGTCTGCCCGCAATATAAAACTGTCCCCCCGTCCCGCAGACGATTCGTCGCGGTGCCGGATCGGGGCTGGCGAAGCGCCCCGTCAACTCATAGAGCAGCAGTTTCGGGTCGGTCGTGCGAAAACGCTCGATATCATAGGCAAAGCGATTTACCGCCGCATATCCTTGCGCCCCCCATCCCCCCGCCACCACGCTTCCCAACGCCAGCCCTCCCACCCCCTGGCTGCCTGCCACAAGAAAACGCCGCCGATTCATTGCGCCATGCGAAGGTTTCATAGGCTTGTCCTCTGTTTGAATGCCTTGGCCGACAAGGCCGGCGGCAACCCACAGGCGGAGAAGACGCGGCAGCCACGGCAAATCCCCCGGTTGATGCACCTTGCCGAAGCGCCTGCCCGCCGTCCCAGCACCAGCGCCCCCACGCTCACCAAGCCAAGCAGGCCATACCGCGCTGCCGCGCGGAAGAACTCACGCCGGCTCGCATCTGCTTCGAGTGAAAAACTCATAACCCAGTGCTCGATTTTATGCTGAAAGATTGTCGGGGCGGGAGAAAAAACCGGCTACATCGGGATTGTCAAAAGCTGGCTATTTATTGTCATCCGAATAGCTAATTTTGCCTGGCCGTTGTCTTGGGGCCATCGTGGGCATTGAATCTGCTTCCTATGCCTCCCGCAAACGGCGCGAAGGGACCGGGCTGTCGGGAACCCGGACATGACTGTCACGAGATTGTGGTTATATTGGCTTATGAGAAAAATTGTAACTGTTTGTCTGGCCTGCGTGGTTGCACTGTCCGCGATGGGCGACGACAAGGCCCAACTGGAGAAGAAGGCCCAGAAGCTGATCGCGAAATTTGAAAGCCTTCAGCAAAAAGCGGACAAGCGCGTCCCGGCCGACGTGCTGCAGAAGGCCCATGGGATCATTCTTCTGGACCGGACGAAAGCCGGGTTCGTCTTCGCTTTCCAAGGCGGTTCGGGGATGGCCATGGTCAAGGATGCCAAGTCGGGCAAATGGGGACCCCTGGCCTTCATGAAAGCCAACGAAGCGAGTTTGGGCTTCCAGATCGGCGGGCAGCAGTCTTTCCTGGTTATTGTGCTGATGAACGCGGAGAGCGCCGCGAAGCTGGCCGAGCCGATTTTCGAATTTGGCGGGGAGGCGCGGGGAACGGCCGGGGACGCCTCCGCCGGCGAGGAGGGCACGCTCAAGTCCGCCGAGCAGTCGGTGAAGGTGTATGATGAGCGGCAGGGGCTTTTTGGCGGGGCGGCGATCAAGGGAGGCGAAATCTCGCCCGACACCGACAGCAATCTCGCTTATTACGGCGAGGCGCTTTCGATGAAGGAAATCCTCTTCGACAAAAAGGTGAAGCCGACCAAGCCGGCGATCGCCCTCGCGGAAAAAATCAGTCAGTACTCGCGCAAATAGGCTCCCTGGTTTTCCGGCGGCGGGTGTCCGGCAGAGGGAACGCCCGCGCCAACGGGCACGCCGCCCGCGCGGGCCGGGGACGGAGAGTTTACCTGCCCATCAGGTGCTCGAGCACCATCTGGTCCAACGCGGCGTAGTTACGGTCCGCGATGAGCGCCTTGGCCGCCTTCTCGTTAAAGGAGCGGGCCTTTTGGACGAGGCGGAGGAAAGTGCGGCGGCTGTTTTCGAGGTGCGCGAGCCAATGCTCGACTTTGGTGGGGCGGAAGGGATGAACGTCGAAGCAGACGAATTCCCCGTTTTTGCCGTAGCCGTTGCGCTCGAGGGCGCGGACCTGGTTGAAGGCGACGCGGAGGTTGGCGCTGCCGAAAGGTTTATCCTGGTCGAATTTCAAACCGTTCTGGTCGTTGAGATGGAGGGACCAGAGCTTGCCGAAAGCCATGGCGAAATCAATTTCGTCGGCGGGGTCCAGGCCGGCGAGGATCGCATGGGCGCTTTCGATCAGGCAACCGACACGTTTGGGGTCGCGGGTCAATTGCGCAATGGCCAGCGCGTGGCCAATCGTGGGCAGGTAGGCGTGGTCCATCGGCTCGTTGGGCTTCGGCTCGATGGCCAGGCGGATTCGCTTGTCATAGGCCAGCATCTGGTCCAGGGCCTCCACCAGCAACTCGACACTGCGGCGGCCGTTCTTGGATTCGCGCAGGTAGGTGCCCTCGCGAGCCAGCCACAAGACGATGAGGTCCGTGCCCAGGCACCGGGCAATGTCAATGCAACGGAGGGAGCGTTCAATCGCGTATTTGCGGCATTTGGGATCGTTGCTGGTATAGGCCCCGTCAATCGTCATGGGACTGAACCACAGTCGCGGCGCGACCATTTCCGCCGCGATGCCCGCGCCATCGAGGCGCTTCTTCAATTCGCGCGCTTCTTTGCGCAACTGGCTGTCCGATTTGCCATCAATGTCCGGAACCGCATCGTCGTCATGGAACATCATGGCGTCGAATCCCAGCTTCTTGAGTTGTTCCAGTTTCCAGTCGAAGGACTGCGCTGGACGAGTCGTGGGGCCGTAGGGATCCTGGCCTTCGCTCAGATTCCACGGTCCGAAACAGAATTTGTAAGAGTGTGGTTTTGCCATAACGTCAAGTGTCCTTACCGAAAATCCGGAGGATAGCCAGACAAATCTTCGGGTCACGGGAGCTGCCGCAAGCGATAGAACCGGCTTTCGCCGAAACCGCCGCACTGGGAGCCATCATCGAGGAACTCGAACAAGCCGTTGCTGGATTCGACCCGGTTCGTGAACGAGGTCCAACCGTCGGCACCAGGAAGCGGCGCCCATTGAACCTCAAACGCGCAGTTGGTGGACCCGGTCCACTTGATCAGGGTGCCGTCGTCCGAAGTGCTGATTTGCCGAATCCAGGGCACGGTGGTCCCCTCCCCCAGCACCAAACCCTCCTGCACCCGGAAGTACCGGTAGGGTGACGAAAGGGGCTGACACCAACTGGAGGTCTCGGAGGTGGCCGTGAGCGTGGGCGAGAGCGTCGCCCAAGCGCTGTCCTCGAAGCCGATGAGCCCTTGGACGAAATAATGCACACCGGGGACCGATTCCCAATTCAGGCAGAAACTGCCGCCGCTGATTCCGGCGCCGGTAATCAGGCCGCGGCGGGCGGCCGTGGCGAATTCAGTGGCGAGAATCGAGTAATCCGCCGTGAAACCAGAGGTGTTGATGGCTGAGAGGAACCAGTCTCCGGGGCTGAGGCGGACGGGAGCGGAGTCGCTGAAGATGGTTATCAGCTCATCATTCGTTCCGGGATTGACGCTCAGCAGCGAGTAATCGTCCAAGGTGGGCAAAGGCAGGCCGCGGCGGGCAACGAGAGACATATCCGAAGTCGCCCCCTGAATCTCAAATTGGAGGCGCTGCGCGTTGGTCGAGACGCGAAACTGGAAGTACTCGGCCTGGCCGGGAGCCAGGCCCGTGCGATAGAGCGGCACACCACTCCATAAAGGGATGATTTCGGGCCAATCGTTTTGATACTCATCTACCAAGACCGTATAGCTCGAGGCGGAAAGGTCGCGGTTAAAGATGCCGAGATACCAGCGCCCGGGCGCAAGCGACACGGGCGAACCGCCGGGAAACAGCAGTATCTGTTCAGAATGGCTCCCCGGGAAGAAACTGCCAACGGCGCATGCTTCGGGAGTGGGAAAGGGCGTTCCCCGCTGCAACACAAGATCTAGATCGGCCTCCAGATCAAGCAACTGAAAGGAAACGGCGGTGGCGTTTGAAGCCACATCAAAGGAAAAGTAAGCCGGCTCAGCGCCCGGACCAAGCATTCCAGACAAAGAAAGGTGGTTTGTGAGGGCGGTTACCTGGAAGGAAGCCTGAAGAACAAAAGAGACCGAAGTGGTGCCGGGGTTTTGAACGCCAAGATAATAAAGGCTGCCCGGCAGCAGCCCCGGATTGGAGTTGGTGGCCAGGAGAAATTGCCCCGCAGTAACCCCGGTAAGCAGCGCGATGTCGCCAACGTTGGTTCCCGAGGGAGGCGCCAGTTGGTTAAAGAGGAGATTGACCGGCCCGGAGGCGGACAGGAGAGCATTGGTTACGGCTCCGGCCCAGGCAGGCACCCACAAGGCGTACGAAACGGAGCGGCCCGGCCCCACGGTGTTGGTCATGGGTTCATCATGAGCCAACGGGATGGGCGGCGGAACCGCCGGCGGGAGGCTCAATCCCAACTCCCAACTTAACAACATGGCCGCGGGGAGATCTGCTCCGGCACGCGTGTCTTCAATTTCCAGTTGCCACGTTCCGGCAGCAGGCTCTCCCCGAAGGCGGAGCATCGGCTCCTCAGGCAGGTAATAGATCGGTTCAGGGGAGTCCCGGGGGCCGCCCGGAAGACGGTCCAGCGGCGGCGCGGCGAATTTGATCGGTCCCAGGGCGGCCGCGAGATCCTCCGTAAAACGCAGGAAGCGATAGCCGGGGCGCGTCGAGGTCACGGTGTAATACCACGCCGTATCGGGGTCGTAATTGTCGCCTTCGTTCACCACGATGGTGACCTGGGTGGAAACGCCGGGGCCGAAGGTGACATTTGTTTCACCGGACCCGCTCATCAGGCCGCTGTCGAACACCAGATTGGATTCATAATAGACGCGGAGTGAATCGGGGAGCGAATAAAACTCATAATCTATGTGCAGCACGCCGGCGACCTGTCCGACGTCGAGGGTGTTGGTGTAGGCTTCCGGCCCGCCGGCGGAAGACACGGGCACAATGTTGGTGAGCGTCACGTCCGCCCCCAGGCCGTTGGTGGAATCGCCGCCCCGGTTTTCCATCAGTAGCAGGCGGGTGCCGGCCGGACTCACCAAGTGAAGCACCAGGTCCGAAAGCCGTGGATGGTTGAGGCGAACACCCACTTCAAGGGCGGCGAGGCAACCTTCGTTGGTAACGACCATCGCCGAGCGAACGGCCGCAGCGTCGAGAATCGGCAGGGATTGGGCAGAACGCACCCAAGTCTGCTCCTGTGGAGTCCCCCCCGGAGTGATCTTGCATGCGATAGACAGGATGATTGGCTCGGACCCGCTGTTGCATGAACGAATGCGGTAAACGCCCTCTCGAAGAGGCGGATTGCTTTGGCCGAAAACCCTGAGAACCCCGTTGGTTTCGGGGGGCAGCAGGGTAAGCCGATGCACGGCTCCGGGGACCTCGTCCAGCTCGCCCACCTCGAGGGTTACCGGCCCGGAATTCGAAATCACTTGCGCCATCACCTCGAGGCTGACAGCGCCGGCAGGCACGGACAGAAAATCGTCCCGGCAGGCGCCGCCTGCCAAAACGAAGTCAACCGCATCGTCCAAAGGCGGTTGTTTGCTGAGCAGGAGGAAAAGCGCCTCGTTGGTGCCGGGGCGGTTCGTGCTCAGCATGCTGAACAACCACTGCCCCCGCCCCTCCCCTCCCGCAAAATCGGCAAGGCTGCCGGGGCCGTCCGACGGCCGCGCCCAGGGAAGGCCGCCCTCGAGCGAATCGTCGAAAACGAAGGGCTGCGAAACCACCGGCCCGTTGGTTGAATGATTGTTGAGCACCACCGAACGGCTGCCGTGAGTGAGCGCGCCGAGCAGGTCGCCCAGCGCCTCATGCGATAAGATATTGGTAACCACAACCCGCCGCACCGTGAACGGCTCCTCGGCGATTGCAAGCAGCCGGGTGAGGCCGGGCGAGTAGGCGCCGGCGGCGGGGATTTCATTCGGAACCGGGAATGCCCGCAACCGCAAGCCTGCGTCATTGACACTTTCGCAGAAAGGCTCCTCGCCGGCGACGGCGAGGAATTCGTACTCCGCGCCCTGCTGCGTTTCGCATTTCACCCCGATGTAATAGGCGCCCGGCAGAGCGTTGGTGAACACAAGGCTTTCAGAGCCGCCGCGCCCCAGCGATTTGGAGGCGCCGGAGATGGCCGCAACGTCCAGATTCGTGAGCGCAGAATCCTGGGACACATAAAGGTCAATGTCGGCTTCGACGCGAAAGTGATTGCTCAGGTCCCCGGAGGGCAGGCCCGGCCGCGGCACCGACAGTGTGGGCGGCGCGAAGGTGGCAAACGCCAGGTTGGTGAATGCCGTGTCGTTCGTGAACACATAGAAGCGCCACTGGCTGGCAGCCCCGAGCGTAATGGTCTGGTTGCTCGTGGCCGGGTTTGCGACATAATTGGAGGCCAATGGTGGATGAGCGCCGATTCGCTCGCCGGACAAATGAGTGCCGACCCACCCTGCCGCAAGAGGAAGGTTGTTGGTCAGAAACATCACCCGCGGCTCATTCTCGTGCCGGGACGCACTGTCGGCGAGGTCGAGGGCGTCCGGGACCTGGCCCTTGCCGCAGGAAATCACCAGCGCATAGTCTTGCGCGGCGGGGCCCGCATTGGCGGCCACCGCATTGACATTGACAGAACGGCCCCGGACGGTCACCGAGTAATTGCCGCCCAGCGGCGGTTCGACGAAAATGTTCTCGACGTTGTTGATGGCATCGCCAACCGTTTCGGCGTTGCCGGGAAACGGCTTCGAAAAACCGTTGGTTTCATGGAAGCAGTTTCCCACAAATACTTCACCGGTTTCGAGATTCGTGATGATGAGGTCGAGGTTGTTCACCAGCTTGAGGCCGGCGACAGGATTGGCGGGAGGGTCGGTCCAGACAAGTGTCGCGCGCAGCGGCAGCGTTCGCGCTGCCTCAGCCACCGACAAAAATCGGGTGCGGGCGGATCCGGTGGAGAGCGCCTGGTCCGGTCGCTGGTCGAAGAAGAGCATGGGGCCGGGGGGGCCGAGGCCATTGGTCCAGGACGAAGGCAGGCTGTGAGGCAACTGGACGACGCCCCAACCGCAGCGATTGGTTACGTTGTTCAGCGCGCAGGCCGGCGATTGCTCCGGCAACCGGGCGCCGTTGATGAGGAGCGCTTTCATCAGGGCGGGACTGTTGGTCCGCCCGAGGCGTTGCTCGAAGAACTCCTGGATCAGGGCAAGCGTTCCGGCGACCGCACCCGCGGCCTGGCTGGTGCCGGACTCGTAACGATAATGGGGACCGATGGATTCGTTAAGGTTACTCAACACCTCGACATGATTCGTGCAGGCGGGGAAGTTCGTCGGGTCGTAATAGGCCGCCGAGTCCCATTCGGTGGAACGCGCCGCAACGACAAAGGCTCCCGGCGCCACCAGATCGGGCTTGAAGCGGCCGAAATCGCCTTCGACACCGAGCCCGACATTCCCGCGGCTGGAGAAGGCCGCGACTTGATTGGAGCTGTCCGTGACTGGCAGCCAGGGCTGCCGGGTCCCGCACACGGCGTTGGTGATGCGACGGGTCTGTTCCAGAGCGCCAACCGTGATGACATTCTTGGCGGTGGCGGGCGATGGAGTCGTGCCCGGCTCGCCGCCCGTGCCATCGTCGTTGCCAGCACCCTGGTTACCCGCGGCAAAGACAAAGAGGACGGGTTGCTCCCCGGTGTCGAACGGGAGCGCATCCCGAACGGCGGCGTCATAGCCGGCCGCTGCCAGATCATAAGCCGTGGATTGGTCGTAGTGCCAACTGTTGTTGGAAATGAATGCGTTGGTGCGGGCCGCAGTTTCCTGCAGGTAAGAGTCCGTCAGTGCCGATGGCTCCGCAGCAGGCACGCCAACGGCGAAGAGGCGCGCCGCCGGGGCCACGCCACGAAAGTGCCGCTCCGCCACCGGGAAGGGGGAACCTGGGGCTTGGGTGACCGATTGGGATGACGCGCCACTGCCGGCGATCACCCCGGCGACGTGCGTGCCATGGCCATTGGGATCGTGGGCGCTGGCCGGGACATCGGCATAAACCCGGCCCATGAGGTCGGGATGAGATGCATCCACACCGGTGTCGTTGAGATTGATGAGGACGTTGGTACCCGTCAGACCCAGGTAATTCCCGACCGCGACCGGATCGCTCGAGACGCCGATCCGACTGCGGGACAGGTCACTGGCCGGCATTCGCCGTCGCACGAGCTCGATGGATTGAACACCCGTCAAGCGCGCCAGAGCCGCCAGTTGGGAGGCGGGAACGCGAACATTCACCACGGGGCCGAATGGCGAGCGGTCCTCACCCACGACCTTTGCGCCGGCTTCCCGAAGGGCGAGAGCCGCCGCCTGGCGGTCCTCCGCAAAAAGCAGGAGTCTTAGCTCAAGATTCTTTTCAGCCTCAGGGTGCGGCGTTCCGCCGCCCGCCTCCATGGCCTGTTTCAGTAGGTCCGGCTCGAACTTGAACCAAGGATGGTAGGGCAGCACGGCGCGCACACGCGAGTGCGTCGCCAACGCCAAAGCCGATGAGGAGGGGGCTCTGATCAGGCAGGCATTATTGGGAATATAGGCAATGAAGGCCGCGCCGGCATTGGCAAGGACGGCGCGGAAAGTTTCGTCCAACCCGCCGCGAGCCTGGACAATGTAGGCGCCAGGTTCCAGCGCGGCACGCAAAGGTTCGGGTATCGGCAACTCCGTCGGCAGGGAGGTGTCAATCAGCGCATTTTGGAGGAGGATGGCCGTTTCACATCGAACCCATTCGCTGGTTGGGCGGGTGGTATTGCTCAGCCGGAGGGAGGCTGCAGGCCCTCTGGACGAATCGTTGATTGGCTGATTGGCAGATTGGGAGGGAGTTGCTGGAACCGGCGCCGAGCCCATTGTCAGGGCGGCAGGGGAGGCGGCCGCGTGAGAGTCCAGGGTGTCCCTGCCCAGCCGCCATAAGGCGGCTGAGATGAGGACGCTCAAGAACAACCAGATCGCCAGTCGCCAGCGCATGTTGCAACCGTTTAGATCAAAACTGCAGCCACAGTATTCAGTCGCCCCACCAGAGGCGCCGAGCCACGCATTCCCGCCCCGGTTCCGCCCCGCCCGGCCGCTGGAAATGCCCTAGGGAATCAGCCTGAAAAACTTGGGCTGGGCGCCAATCGGCTCATAGGCGACATACTCGTTGCCCTCAATGGTGACGGGCAGGTTGGCGTTCTGCCAGATGCCGTTCAGGCCGATCGAGTATTGGAGCGTGTAGCCAACGAACGTGGTCGGCCACGAGATTCGGATCAGGTTGCCGGACCAGCGTTGCGCCCGGAGCGGTGCGGTGAACACGGCATACCGCGGACGCTGCACCACCCGATAGAAACCACCGGCGGTGCCCTGAATGGGAATCTCGATTGCGGGCGTGGGAGTGGTGGCAACGATGGGCTCGGTAACTGGCTTCCAGTTGCTGGGCCGGATTCGGTCGGTGCGCTCGATGACGTAAATTTCCCCTTCCACCGCGTTCCACTGCAACACGATCGCGCCTGGCGGAACAGTTGGCGTGATTATGAGCGTGAGCGGGAACACGCTGGTGAGGATGCCGTTCTGCTGCAAATGTGCCCGGATCGAGTAAGTCACATTGGTCAGCTCGTTGTTATACACACCTAGGTACCAGTCCCCGCGCAAGTCGGGCAGCTCGAAGCTCGTGCGAAGAACGATCTGCTCGGGTTCGAGTCCCAGTTGGAAACTCCCATCGAAATACGGCGCCATGGCCGACGGCCGGTCCCGCTGGAGCACAAGGTCCACGTCGCCGGACATGTCGTAAAGTTCAAACAGAACCGCGTCCACGTAGTTGTGGATGGGGAACTGGTAGAAGAACCAGCGCGGCGGGCCCGGCGGCGCCACGAACTGGTTGGTCAGGGAGACGACGCAAGGAAGGTTGTTGGTGAGGCGAACCAGGGCGGGGTCATTGGTGGACACCGAGTAGCACGCCTGCACGGTGAAGGGCACGTTGGTCGCTTCGCTGTTGAAAACGCCGATGTACCAGCGGTTGGTTTGGAGCGGGAAAGGTGTGGTGTTGGTCAGCACCATCAGCACCTCGTCGTTGGTGCTGTTGGCCCGGCTGATGTAATCGTAATTCGAAAGGTCCGGCAGCGGCAAATGCTGGTTGAGCACCACCGTAACGTTGCTCTGAACGCCCGAAAGCCAGAAGACAAAGTCCCGAGGCACTTCCGGCGGAACGTCGTTGGTTGGAACGTCAATTTGGAAGTAGCGTGGAATGCCCGCCGGGCCGACAAAGTTGGTGATGGCGAGGCAATTGGTGAGCGAGGTGATGTCGAACCAGACACCCACGGCGAACGTGGCCGCCAGCGGATTGGGATTGGTTACCGTAAGGTAATAGGTCTGGCCGCTGATGATGAAGGGCGGCGTCAGCGGGTTGGTCGTTAGCACGCTGAGTCCGGACGAAGCAGGGCCGATCAAGGGCGGTCCCGTGAGATTGGTCGGGAAGCCGTTGGTGTCGAAAAAGACACTAAGCGGCATGGCCCCGCCATTGACGCGGTTGGTGGCAAACTGCAGGAGATTGGTGGCCATCACCGCCCACGGCGGCACCACCACCACAAAACTTTGGCTGCCACCCGCCGTCAGCGTGTTGGTGTAGAGGATGCCGTGCGAGAGGAAAACCGGCTGAGGCTGAACCCCCGGGATAAGCCGGAAATCAAGCTGCCACTGGACCAGTTCGGGAGAGTTGTTCGTCGCGTCGGCCCGAGTGTCCAGGATTTCGAGGGTCCACAGACCGTAGGCATCTTCGCCGATGAGGGCCTCGAGCGACTCCTCGGGGAGGTAGGAGAGTTCGGCGGGGATCTCAGTGAGCGCGATGTCATTGACCAGCGTGCTAGGCAAAAGCCCTTCGAGGTTGAGCACCATGTTGGTGCGATTGGCTGTGAAGGTGATGGTTCGCGTAGTCCACCTGGCATTGTCGCCGAAGCCAATGTCCATCTGGACGTTGTCCAGGAGGACGCGCAGTTTCGCCAGGCTCTGAGCCGGGGGCATGGCGAGGTCAGCCTTGCCCGCGCCACCAGCGGCATGGATGGCCTTGATCTCGGCTTCCGTCAGCGCCCGCCCGTAAATCGAAAGTTCGTCAAGGAAACCACGGAACGGCTGCGAGACGTCATAACGGCTGCGGTTGCCGATGCTAACGCCGGGACTGAAAGCCGGGTCCAGGTCTCTGAAGGGGAAGATGCCGGTGTAGTTCGTGGCGACCAACTGACCGTCAATGTAAAGCCGCAATTGGTTGGTCAGGAACGGCGGCTCAGGGATTGCCAGGCATGGCTCGAAGACCGCCGCCACATGTTGCCAGCGGTCAATCGCGATGGGGGCGTTGGTCGTGAACACGTCCACTCCACAGGTTCGACTGGCCCCATCCTCGATGTGGAACCGCAGATTCCGCTCCTGGTCATTGACCGGATCCAAGGCCAGGTAGAAGGGGTCCAGACACGCGCGCGAATCGCCCCGGAAGAAAATCTGCTCCGTGCCGAAATAGTTGGTTTGACGGATGGGACGGATCCAGCCTTCAATGCTGAACTGGTTGGTGAGCCGCAGATTATCCGGGTCGGCCAGCTCCAGCTTGCTGGCGATGCCGTTGGTTTCCCAACCGTTGAAGTAGAGCGAGCGGCTGCCAACCAATCGTGTCGCATGGTTCGTGCTGAGCGCGATAAAAGCGCCGTGGTTTCCGCCGATGAGGTCCCGCGCCCGGTCACTCAGCGGCTCGAGATCGCCATTCCACCAGCCGACCGCGCCCGGGCCGCGCACTGCGTAGGTCAGTTGGTAACGACGGCCTGGCACGGTGGGAAGCTCGCAGGCGATGGCGCCCCGGGACAACGCCACCCAGTTGGTCGCGACCGTATCCACGAGGCTGTTGCTGATCACCGACACCGGGCCGGAAACCACTGTCCAGTCGCGTACGCCCACGGTGTCGCTGTTGGTGCCGCCCCGAATCAGGCTGCCGGCCTGGTAAACGCCCTGGGTGGCGTTCTCAAAATCGTTCGAGAATACAACAGTCGGCGGGAAATTAGTCAGCGCAAACGGCCAGGGCGCGAATTTGATGGGTATCCGCGCCACGTTGGTATCCTCGGTAAAGTGCAGGAGGCCGTTGACAAAGTTACTGGTGACAGCGGAAAGAACGAAGTCGTCGAGGGCAACATTTGGGTCACGGGGCCGAACCACGATGGAGGTCAGGTTGGTTCCGGGGCCGTTGCTGGAGGCCGAAAGCAAAGGATTGGAAAAGTCAATGGCCACGGTTTCCCATCGGGGTCCATTGGTCCAGGTCAAACCGTTGGTGAAATGGTAAACGGTGCTGCCGGCGGAAGTGATCAGTTCGATGGAGTTGGTGATCGGACAGCTCAGCACGTTGGTGCCATATTTGCCGCCTTTGCCCGCGGCGTGAATGGCTGCGACCTCGCAAGGCGACAACGGCCGCTCATACAGGCCGAATTCGTCCATGCCGCCCCTGAACGCGGCGAGGTTGGTGACGCTGCCGGGATGGTAGCCGAGGTAGAAGTTGCCCAGAGTGCGCGCCACGGCATCCGCCGGGCCCACCGCCTGGCTGACCAGCAAATTGCCATTGGCGTAAAGGCTGAGGAGCTTGGTGGCATTGTCGAAAGTCATGGCCACGTGCTGCCAGCCGCCGTTGGTGATGGCGTTGGTAACGCTCAGGACCGGGTAGGACAGGTCGTTGGTGTTCCAGATCACCGCCGCCAGGGCGCCGGGGAAGTAATTGGTTCGGTCCACGCCCCCCACCCAGAATTGCACGCCCTGCAAAGGCTCGTTGGTTGGGTCGTCCGACGGTTTGTACCATTCGGCGAGCGGGGCGGCTTCGGGTTCGACATAATAAGCTTCGGCAACCTCCACACTGTCAATAAACATACCGCCATTACCCGAGTTCAGGCTGGCGAAGCGCAAGGTGGTCACAGGGCTGGACGCTGTAAAGACATGAGAGGTGCGGGCCCAGGCGAGGTTCCCAACAGAGTTCGTGAAGTCGTAACTGATCACCAGATCGGGCTGCCCGCTGAGGGAAACCGCCGCCCGCCCCACAAAGCCCGGAATGAGCGTGTCCGGATTCCTGGCATAGGCAAAACTCAGCCGATAAGACCGCCCAGGCACAGTGATGATATTGGTCGAAATCGAACCCGGACCGTAGCCATTCAGGTCAATGAAGTTGGCGCCGGAGTCGGCCCAGCTCGGGTACGGAGGCGACGAAAGCACATCTATGTCACCGCTATCCACGAGCCAGCCGGACACATTCGTCCCAGCGCCCACGCCCAATTGCGGGACCGCGTTTTCGAATCCGTCCTTCATCACGAGGACGCCCAATCCCACCAATCCAGTCGTCACGTTGGCGGGCTTGATCCAGCCTTCGACGCTAAAACCACGCTTTACGGCCAGGTTCAACTCCGGCGCCTCAGGCACGAGCACTGCGGCGCGAACACCATCCCCGTAAAAGGCCCGGCCTACGAGGCCAGGGTTGAACATCCGGTAATTGTTCGTGTCGGGTCCGATTTCGTCGCCGCCGCCGGACAGGAGGCCGTTCCAGCCGCCGAAGATGTCGCTGGCGTCTTCGTCGAAAGGCCACCAGGCGACAGTGCCCGCAAGGTAAGGCGCATGGGTGGTTTTGAACTCAAGGCGGTAGAGGGTGGAATTGGTCGTCGGCAGCGTGTTGGAAATAACCGCGTCATCCAAGACCAGCAGCCGGTTGCTCAACCACGGCACGCTGAAATCGGGCAGCACCGTGGCAAAATTGCTGAGCACACTCCACCCCTGGAAGGTCACACCAGGGGCGTAGCGGCCGATGGCCGCGGCCTCGAAGTCGTTGGTGTAAAACGGAGTAACATTGGTGCTGGCAAAGACCGGCACACCGGCGCTGTTGGTCGCCAAGCCGAAGGTTCCCAGCCCGTTGGTCGAGCCGGCCCCGCGGTTTTCAAACAACAAGACCCGCGTGCCGCTGGGGCTTATAAGAGTCACGGCCAGATCGGAAATCCGGTCGTGGCGAATCAACAGGCCGACATCCAGATCGGAAACACTGAGGCGATTGGTGACGAAGATCGTCGAGTAAGTCACCGCGTCATCCTTGATGGGAATGCCGCCGAAGATGCTCGGGATGGACGCCGCGACCGCGAATGGATTGAGGAACACTTCGGCGTTGAGGCGGATGCGCTGTACGACCAGGCTGGGATTGTAAACGCCAATGAAATAACGTCCGGCTGTCAGCGGCGGCAGGGAGAATGGGGTGATGGAGAGGCAGTCACCTGGAGGGAGGACGTCGAGTTTGTAATCATAGGTCGTGCGGGTGGGGACATAGTCCCGCGCCACGTACAGCTCGATGGGGTCGGTGTTGCCGGAAACACAGACCACAAGGTTGGTGGCCTGGGGCGGGACGTCAATGGAGTCGTACGTCCACGTGTTGGGCAGCAGGTCCCGTTCGCGCGCGGTGCCCGGCGCGATATTCTGCGGCTCGAGCTTGATGAAGAGGCGGTTCACAACACCCGTTCCCGCCGGAAAATTGTTCGCCATGTTGAACAACCATACGCCCAGTCCTTCTTCGCCTATGAAATCCTTCAGGTTGCCGGGCCCGTCGGCCGGACGGGCAAACGGAATATCCCCCTCCCCATTGTCCTCGTAGATGTAATCAAAGGTGTTGGTGATGCAATTGCCGGTTCCGGGGTCGGTGGCGCAGGTCTTGTTGTTGAGAACCGCAAACTTGCGGTTATGGCCCAGGGTGCCGACCAGCGCGCCCGGAAAGGTGTGGGTAAGAGTGTTGGTCACGACCACCCGGCGGACCGTTATGGGCTGGATGGAGAGAGCCAGAATCCGGGCCCCCTCGGGCTTTTGGGGCGTGCCTGGCGGAATGGCGGCGGGAACGGGCAGGCCCAGGAGATATTGGTTTCCCTCGTCGTCGGTCACGCCGAAAGGCTGTTCGCTGAAAATGCCCAGAAAGTTGTATTCCGCCGCCTGCTGGTCCTCGGATTTGACGCCCACATAATAAACCGCCGCCGGCGCGACGTTGCTCAACACAATCACCTCGGTGCCGCCGCGTCCCTGCGATTTGTAGGCGTTTTCGATCGCCGCCGGGTCGAGGTTGGTCAACCCCGGAGAGAGGGACACGTAGAGGTCTATGTCGGCCTCGAGGCGGGTGGCGTTGTCGGGGTCCGCCTCGTTCACGCCCATGCGCGGGATGGCCAGGGTGGGCGGAAGGAAGGTGACAAAAGCGGCGTTGGTAAAGTTGAGGTCGTTGGATAGCACATAGAAGTGCCACTGGTTGGTCATGCCGGCGGTGAGCAGCGCGCCCCCCTGCAGCGGGATGGTGTTGGTGCCCAACAACGGAGTATTGGCTCCGACATGCTGTCCCGTGAGCAGGCCACCCGTGGCGCGCGCCTCGGGATTATCCGGCAGGTTGTTGGTGACGACCGTGACCCAGGGGACGGTCAACTCCACTCGTTCGCGCCGCTCGAGGGTGAGGGCGTTCGTCAGATCGCCGTTGCCGCTGGAGATGACAAGGGCGAAATCCTGCACCACATCATTGGTGTGCGCGGTCACCGCATTCACATTCACGTGCCGGGCGAGCACGGTGACCGAGTAATTGGTGGAAAGGGGCTCTTTTAGAAAAACGTTCTCGACGTTATTAACGAAGTCCCATGCCGGCGGATTGTTCGTGCTCCACGCAAGGTTGAAATCATTGTCAGCCCGAATGTCATTGCCGAAATAAATCTCGCCGGTGTCAAGATTTGTCACGACGAGGTCCAAATCATTGACCAGCTTGACGCCCGCCACCGGGTTCCCGGGCGGGTCCGTCCAAACCAGGGTGGCGCGCAACGGCTGGTTCCGGGCGCCTTCGGACAGGCTGAGGTAATGAGTTTCGCTCTGGCCGCTGGCAAGCGCGTTGGTGGGGCTTTGGTCGAAGGCGAAAATCGGCGAGGAAGACGCGTTGCCGACGAGGTTCGACAGTGCGCCCGGCAGGCTGTTCGGAAGGTTCACCAAGCCCCAGCCCTGGTAGTTGATGAAGTTGTTGACCTGGAAATCGTAGATGTCGCTGGCGGAACGAGCGCCGTTGATCAGCAGCGCCTTCATCAGGGCCGGACTGTTGGTTCGGCCGAGTCGCTGGGTGAAAAACTCGTGCATGAGGGCCAGCGTGCCCGAGACGGACGCCGCCGCCATGCTGCTGCCGGACTCGTACCGGTAGAAGGGGCCCAACTGGTTGTTGAGGTTGCTCAGCACCTCGAAATAGTTTCCGTTCTCGTTGGTGGTCACGAGGATGGTCGTGAGGTTGAAGACCACCGTGTCATTGGTGGCGTTGCCGATCTGGTAGTCCAGGAAATCATTGATCGGCGCCAGGGGCGCATCCGGAGGGAGGAACACTTCGTTGGTCCCGATGACATTGCCCCCGACCAGGATGGGCAGGTCGGCTCCAAGGGGCTGAGTCGCTTCGGCCCGGATGATCAACTGCACGGCGTTATCCGGGATGAACACGCCACTGGAGTAAAATTCGTTGGTGCGCACCTGCAGGTCGGGCATGAAATCCGTCGCGTAATTGGTGGGGTTGTAGTAAGCGGTTTCATCCCATTGCGCCGAGCGCGCCGACACCACAAACGTGCCCGGAGCCACCAGGTCGGGCTTGAACCGGCCGTACTCGCCTTCGAATCCAATGCCGACATTGCCGCGGCTGGAAAAGCCGGCGACCTGCTCGCGGCTGTCGCTGGATCGTTGCCAGGGCTTGTTGGTTTCGCAACTGGTCGAGCCGTCGAAGCTGGTGCATTTCCAGGTTTCATTGGTGATATCCCGAAACTGCTCCACGGCTCCGACGGTAATCACATTTTTAGCGGTGCCGGGCGACTGGATGGTATCCGCCACCCCGCCCAAACCGTCCTGGTTGGCAAACCCGGCGTCCCGGCTGAGCGTTCCCGCGTTGCCGGCCGGGAAGACGTAAAGAACGGGCTGGGAACCCGGGGCATCCGGCACGGAATCGCGCACGGCGGCGTCGTAGCTGGCCGCGGCGAGGTCATATTCCGCGGAGCGGAGGTATTGCCAGCTATTGTTGGAAATGAGCGCATTGGTTCGGCCCGCCATTTCCTGGAGGTACCAGTCCGGTTCGGAGAAAAGCATGGAAAAAATCCGTGCGCCCGGGGCTTTGCCCCGGAACTGACCATCCACCGGCGGCAATTCGGAGCCTCGAGCGTTCGAGACGGTCAGCGACTCCGCGCCGTTGCCCGCGATAATACCGGCGACGTGGGTGCCGTGGCCACTCGCATCCACCAGGCTGTTGGCGATGTCGCCCGAGACGCGGCCGGCAGCGAAAACCGGGTGCGCGGCGTCCACCCCCGTATCATTGACGTTCACCAGCACATTGGTCCCGGTCAGCCCGAGGTAGTTGAAGTTGGTGGTGGAATCGCTGGCGACACGAAGCGTTGCCCGGCTCAGGTCATTGGCCGGCACGCGTACTCGGGCTGCTTCAATTTGCTGCACGCCGGGCAGAGCAGCGATGGCGGACAGAGCCTCCACGGGCGGCCGCACCCTCACCACCGGCCCGAAGGGAGAGCGGTCGTGTGCGACCACTTCCGCCCCCAATTGCTCCAACTGCGCGATTGTTGTTTCACGCGCGTCGCTGAACAACAGCAGGTTGAGCGCGGTGTTTTTCGGCAACGGTTTGCTTTCAACGGCCAACCGCAGTAGGGAGGACTTGATTTTGTAGTAAGGTTCGTACGGCAGGACCGCCTGGGTGCCGGGGAAGGCGGCCAGTTGCCGGGCGGCGGCGGAGGAGGCGCGGACCAGGTAGGCCTGGTTGGGGATATAGGCCACAATGTCGGCGCCGGCGCGGCGGATTTCCTCCCGGAACTGGTTGTTCAAGGCGGTGCGCGACTGGACGATATAGGCTCCGGGATCCCCCTGCGCCCGCAGATGCGGAGGCACCGCCAACTCCCGAGGCACGCTCGTATCGAACAGCGCGTTCTCGAGGAGAATCGCGCTGGGCCGGCGCGCCAGCGTGTTGACCTTTTCGTCCGTGTTGCTGAGGCGATAGGCCGTGCGCGGCGGCTCCGCCGCGTTCGTGTTAAGGTTGGGCAACCGCGTCCTTGTCTCCGGCCGGTTAAGATTCCCCGCCTCGCTCATCAGGCGAAAATCCACCCCGGCCCGGGGCCGCGCGCCTGGACTGGCGGAATCCGCCGTCGCGGTCCGCGGGGCGGCCACGGCGCCGTCTTCCGCGGCCGCGTTGGGCCTGCTGGCCCAGCGATCGCCCATTCGCCAAAAGACAACCGCGGCCGCGAAACAAAGCAGACTTACCAGGAACCACAGCAAGGAGCGCAGGCGCATAAACTCAAATCAGTTAACCGACTCAATTGGCGTCAAGCAATGAAATTCTATCCCCCTAATCGGGGGCCAACTGGTTGTAAGACTCGACCGCCACCCGCGGATTGTTCGGCAACCCCTCCACCCGCACCACGGCCCGCGTCACGGTTTCGGCGGTGACCTGGTAATTGGTGACCAGCCCCATGAAGCGGCCGCTGGTAACGATGGATTGCGGCGCCGGCTTGAGGGCCTGCCCGTAGGAGTAAACAACGAACCGGGGATTATCCTCGCAGTGCAGCAGCCCAAGCACCTGCTGCGGGATCCGCTCGACGGCCGCGTCGCTCATGAAGTTCGTGTTGCCGACCAGCCACGGGGACTTCACCGTCAGTTCCGGCACCGCCAGAATGTCGCCCAGGCGGCGGAAGCTGCCGTTGAAGTTGGTGCGGCGCACGTCGTTCAAAGCGCTGACAAAGCGGACGAGGGGCGGCGGAAAGGCGGGGTCATACGCGCCGGCGGGTTCGATCACCCAGTTGGTGGTTGCATCGGGCATGATGTTGACACCCCCGAGAATGCCCGACCACGCCGCCAGATTGGTCTGGTTGATGGACATGCGGCCGCGAGACGCCGTGTCGCTGAAGGCCGTCGTGAACAAGTCCAGGATGCGCCGGTCACCCTCGGGATGCGTGAAGGCCGCGTCGTTGGTGAAGGCGTTCAGGGCAACGATATTGGTGTTGATCTGTCCCACGTTCCGCACCAACTGCCCGTTACCGGTCCACTTCAGCCACCGGTCCAGTTTCACCGGCTCGGGTTTCAAATAGACCGTCTGCCAGGGGGTGCCGCGGTGAACCCGTCCAAGCCAACCGACGTTCGGCAGCTTGTTGGTCGGAAACTCCCAATCGTCCGGACGCCGAACCAACGGGTCTTTGGCCGCCAGCTCATAGTCGCCAATGCTCGGATTGCTGGAGCCGCCCGGCCGGCCGCCCCACGGCGCATAGCGCGAATTGATCTGGCCGATGTTGTTCAGCGGAGGACTTTCGCTGATGAAATCCACGTTATTGGTCATCTGCAGGTCGCGCAGGTCGCCAAGCGTATAATGCACCAGGGGGTCATTGGCCTGCCAGGTCGTGTGCAGGTAAATCGGACGGTAAGGAATCAGCGGGGCATAGAAAACATTGGACTTGTAAAAGACTTTGCCAATGTTCCGGGCATATTTGGGTCCCCAGTCCTTAAGGTTGTAGCGAAAACCGTCAATGGCCGACTCCGCATCGAACCCTGCGGACGGGTCCAGGCTGAAGCTCTTCATGTCGGTGGCGCCGTAGAGGCTGACCCCGATCTGGTTCAAGACCCCGTAGGTGGGCACCCTGATGTCCGTGGACCGGCCCAGGCGATTGGTACACCACTGGCTGCCGGGGTTGCTGTAGGTTTCCTGACTGATGGTGTTGCAATTCCCGTCCTCGGCAAGCTTGGCCAGCAGGTCTATGGTGTCGCCGGGACTGCTCAGGTTCACATAATCCACAATGCGATTCAGACCCCGGTCCACCAGGATAAAGCGGACCTTCGTTTGCACCGTCAGCCACCAGCGGGGCACGGGGAACCCGGATTGGCGCTCGAAAATGTGGGTCTGCGGCACCAACGGCGGATTCTGACTGGGTTTGTAACTGCTCGTGGACAGGAATGGGAAATTGTTGGTGGAAGGATGGAAAGGAATGACAAATGACAGGCCCACATCATTGGCATTCGTCCATCCCCGCCACGGCCGGGCGCCTCCGGGGATGCTGGTCACCACCGTCGCGCCTCTGGCAACGCGGTTGCTATGGAGCATCATTCCCAGTTCGTTGGTCATAAATGAGGTCATGTCGGCAACCGCAATCAACTCGAGGCTGCGCGGATAGCTGTTGCTGTAGGAGTTCCACGCTTCGAGGCCGAATACATTCGAGATGCCGATGACATACATCTGGTTGGTTTCCACCACCGGCCCGGCCACCTGTCCGGGCGCGCGGCGGAATTCGAGCAGCCGGGTGACCTGCACGTGAGTCTGCATCGAAAACTCGTTGAAATTCGGGAATCCCTTCTTGCCGCCGATTACCAGCGGCACTCCGTAAACGAGGTCGCCCGGCGCCAAGGCGGTTCGATCGGCCGGGTATCTCAGGTCCCGGACGGGGGGAGCCGCGGCGGGGTTGGCAATACTTGCATCCACCTCCTCACGATAACCCGCGATATAAATCAGGTCCTCACCGGAAGAGGCGGCACGCTTTCCAAAGATCGGCCGGAACACACTTGGGGCGTTGCCGGGGCGGGTTCCGGTGGCATCATACATGTTGGCGGCCAACTGGAGCAATTGGTGGACGCTCGGCGTATAGAAGTTGGTGGGATAGAGCTGAATCTCGCCGACGGTGAATTCGTATCCGGCATTTTTGAGCAACCGGTTGGCGGCGTTGGTGAAAAAGTCAACCGGGCGCCAGTTTACAAAGTTGGTGGCGCTGGCCACGCCGAGCGGGTTGCGGTACTCGAGGTTGTCATAGTTCAAATTCATTTTGCCGGCCGGCTCGGGCTCGGAATCGGTGCCCAACTGCGAGAGCAGGCGGTAGAAGGTGTAGCGGTTGTAGGAATCCGGGGCGTAACCCGCCCGTTGCAGACGGTCGGAGAAGGTTTCCACTCCCGGCACCACGGGCTGGTCCAGGGTCAGCTTGAATTTGTTGAACAAATCCTGGGTCGTGAAGACGTGAGCCGGGTTGTCGGCGCCGGGCCAGCCGGAGTTGACGGCGGCGCCGATGCGGTCGTTGTCGAACCAGTTCCAGGCGTTGGTCATTACCGGTCCGCGGCTGTAGCCGTCAATAAAGTCATTTTCAAAGGCCAGGACGCCGGGATTGCCAAACAGCGCGCGGACGCTGGCCAGGCCATTGCCCCAGCTCCCGGCGTAGCGGTAGCGCAACAACCAAAGAGCGTCTTCAAAGGCCACGCCGCGGTTGGGCTGCGTGAAATCCTGGGGGACGGATCGCCAGAGATACTGATAGGGGGAGGTGTTTGTCTGCCACAGGTTGGTGTTGAGGTCCACGAGGAAGCTCGCCAGGTTGATCTCCCACGGGCCG
This sequence comes from uncultured Verrucomicrobiota bacterium, assembly GCA_964631605.1. GTDB lineage: Bacteria > Verrucomicrobiota > Verrucomicrobiia > Limisphaerales > UBA8199 > JARKQH01. The sequence continues at coordinate 5,900 of CAZVYG010000053.1, read as the reverse complement.
ACGCCCTGGTTGCGCAGGAAGCCGTCGCCGGTGGTCAACAACATCGAACCGGGCGGCGTCCCGGGCCGGAACTGTTTGGCGTAGTTGTGAACGGCGTTGATATCCAGGGTGTTGCCCGCCGGCACCACGAGATACGCGTAACGGTAGAGAAACCGGTTGGTCGGCGAGTGCGGGCGTTCCGGAAATTCCAGCCCTCCCACCCATTCCGGGTCGCCCGTGAACCAGTTGCTTAGGACATTGACAGGCTGCGCGCCCAGGGGCAGCGGATAACCGTTGGTGTCGTAATAACCGCCGATCGGGCTGATCACGGGCTGCAGACCGTTGGTGTCATAACGCCCGTTCCGGTTCAAGTCCAGGTAGTAGCGGAACTCGGGCACACGAGCCCGGTTGCTAAGCACGTTGACATAAACCGGCACACGCGGGCTGTAGAGGAGGTTGGCCAGGTTTTGCAGCGAATCATTCGGGTTGAGCGGAGTGCCGTTGGGATAAATCCAGCTCACGTTGGTGTAATGGCCGTCCAACAGCGGATTGCCAGTGGAGACAAAGCCGAGAGCGTTGATGTAATTGGTGGAAACCAGCAGGTCGTAGGTGAAAGGGTTCTTGAAGGCCATCATGGGCGCCAGCAACTCGGTCTTGGCGCGCTCGAGCCCGGCCTCGGCGGCCAGCTTGGCCAGCGCCTGGTCAGTGGCAGTCGTGACCGAGCCGCGCTCGGCCCGGCTGAGCACCAGGAATGCGATGGCCATGAAGGTGATCACCGACAGCAAGACCAGCGTGATCACCAAAGCCACGCCGCGTTTCGAGTCACGATGTCGAAAAGTGAATTTCATTGGTAAACCTGGAAATCAACGTTGCGAATTGGAATGCGCTGGCGGAAGAGGTGGACCTGCGCCACGCGGTTCGAAAGGAAACTGCGCTGGGCTTCCGGGCTTCCGAGGGCGCGGTAACGCTGCAGCACCTGCGGCTCGAGAATGCCCAACTCCAACTCGACAAAGGCGGGCACCGCGTTGCTCACGAAATAACAAGCCACCTGCTCGGAATCGAGCGGGCTGGCGAACACGGCGGTGTTCGGCACCGGGATGAATTCGGCGGCCTTGTTGGCCGCCGGCGGCACCCAGAACCCGTTGGTGCCGTTGTAGCGGGTGAGAACAAACCCGTTGGTTGCGAAGGCCCGAATGCGGAGGTGAACCACCCCATCCACCATGCGCGACAGGTTGGTAACCGGTTGCTGCAGCAGAACATTCTGCCGGGCGATGGCCGCCTGATCCTTGAACATGCCGCTCAGGATCGGGCCGTGGCGGAGGGGCGCGGTTGCATGGAACCGGTAAAGGGTGCCAACACCCGAGTTGTCGGCCTCGGGCAGGACCTGGTAGCCAATTCCCTCCCATGTCTGGTTTTCGCGGATGAGGAAGAAGAACCGCTGAACCAGATTGGTGCGGAGCGCGTTGGCGCCGGGCAGGTCCTGCAGCAGCGGCTGGTTGAAGCCGGGGGCGATTTCGGCGAAAAAGTTGGTGCTGAACCAGAGATTCCCATTCACGGAGTAGGGCGCCGGGCAGGGGCGCATCTGTTCAAGCTCGCGGCCGACGAGGTCGGTGAGGGCGCGGCCGGCCTCCAAAACGTCGGTCTGCGTGATGCTCGAGCGGAACGCCCGCTGGGTCTGATGGAACATCGCCAGCAGGCCCAGCACGATGAACGACAGCAGCGCAACGGTCACCAGGATTTCCACCAGCGAAAAGGCGGCCCGCCTCACGGGGCGGAACAAATGGGATGTGCGGGAAAACGGCTTCATGGGGTCCTGGCGTAGGTTCGCGGCTCAAAAAAGTGCAGCCAATACTCGGGAGCGTTGGGGTTGTATCCCGGTTCGACAATTCGGATGAGCCGGCCTCCCGTGCTGGTGCGAAAACTCTGCCGTCCGTTGCCGATCGCCTGGGTGGGCAGCCGCGGCCAGCGGAAGGTCAGGCGCACGTCATGCAGGCTGTTTTGCATGTTCGTAACAACGAGAAAGTAATTGGACCGCACCACGATTTCGTTGGTGAGCACCACGGGACCGTAAAGCGCCGGGTCCAGAAAATTGGTCCAGTTGGGATCAAAGTGGTTCGTTCCGTAGGGGGCAATCTCGGGAATGAGCCGGTAATTCAGCGCCAACTCCTGGACGTCGGGGTTGGTCTGGGGAAATTTCTCGCTGGCCGGCCCGCTCAATGCCCGCACATTGGCCACCACATAATTGCTGTAAAAAGACCCGCCTGGCAGCGTGATGCAGCGGGGCGTGCTGAGCAGGCCAATCACCCGCGCGCCGCTGCGCAAAGGAAATGGCTGGGTCGTCGAGGACGCGGTGGGCGTGTACCAGTAGGTGCCCACCAGGTTGCGCCTGCCGTTGACATCATAAAGGTAGATGGTGTTGGTGATCGAGACGACGTAGTTGGTCAGATCATCCAGCCCGCGCTCGCCGTTGCGGATGGCGTTCATAAAAACCGTGGCGTCCTGGTTGATGATGGTCTCCTCACGGTTCTCGCGCTGAACGGACATGCCGGTTGGCAGAATTCCGATTATTGCCACCAGCGCAAATCCGATAATCGCGAGGCTGATCGCGATTTCGATCATCGTAAACGCCCCCAACCGCAACCTGCGGCTTGCGCCGTCGTTTCTCGTAAAAGCGAATGACTTCATTGAACCTCCTGTCGCACCATGCGGGCCCGGCCGGTCAGCCAGTCAATGTTGACCAGATTGAAGCTGTTGGTGCTGTTGCCCGGCGGATTCTCGTTGACCGTAGGGGCGGCCCTGACCACGGTCTTGGTCACGGGGTCGCGCGCGAAGGAAACATTGCCAAGGGCCAGCGGGATCAGCTCGTTCGCGCCTGTGGGCTGGCCTTGCGCATCCACCAATTGCCCGAGATGGTTAAAGGCGATGTAATAGAGCGGAATATAAGGCGCCTGCACGTCGTTGGATGGGCGCGTGGTTTCCAAGGGAAAAGGAATCGTGTTGGTCGCGGCAAACGCGTAGATGGGGAAGACCTCGCCTGTCACGTTGTTCTTGATCGGCGGCGGGTTCAATTGCCGGGGATTTCCGAATTTCTGGAGCGAGACGAAGACTCCCTCAGGCATGGTTTTCCAGGAGGAGAGATAGCGAGGCGAGTTGCGGCCGGGCTGATCCCCGAGGGAACGCAAGGCGACGAAGTTGTAACCGATAAGTTGTTTGTCGAAAAGGTTGGTCGCAGCCTGGAAATCCTCCGGCGTCCAGTTCACGCCATAGTTGGGGTGGGTCCAAAAGTTGGGAGGCACGAAAACCATGAAGACGACCGTCCGCTGGCTGATGGCCAGTTGGCGGGCGCGCGCCAGATCGTCGAGCATCTGGCGGGAAGCGGCCGCCATGGAGTTGTGTTTAAAGGCTTTAAGGTTCGGCAAGGCGATGGCCGCCAGGATGCCGATGATGGCGATGACCGCCAGCAGCTCCAGCAGGGTGAAACCCGCTGAGGCCTCCCCTGCCCCGCCTCGCCCCATGTCAGGAGGATGTTTTTTCACGGTTACGGTTTCCAGAGCAGGACATTATCTTTGTTGACGCCCTGATCCGCCCGCTGGTTGGGGTCTATCGCCCCATCGGGACCTGCAGACCAGATCATGATCGGACTATTCAGCTCGAAGTTGTCTCCATTGCCGTTCGCGTCACGGGTGTTGACCAGTCCATAATAGCCAATGGTCCCGTTCTGTTGGGAAACAACCCGCCGCCGATAGAACGCGTCCCGGGCTTTGTCATCGTTATTGGTGTCAATGGTGATGAAATAGGGAGTGCCCCAGGGATCCCGATACGCGCCATCGGGGCCAATGCCGCCCGAAACCGTGTCACTGCTGGTGGCCGCATTGAGGAACTTGGTCTTCTGCGGGTTTTTTACATGATCCTTGTTAATCGTGGGCCGGCCATTGCCGTAGGTTTCCAAGTCCAGGAGGATGGCCATCATTTCGGCGTTATTGGTCTGATAGGTCGAGTTCGGAGTGACGAGTTGCATGGTGCCGGTGCTGGTCTTGATGTTGGGCAGGCCGAAGGTCCCAAACGTGAAGTCCTCGCCCGAATTGGCCACCGCCTTCATGGCTTCGGTCGAGCAGGGAAAGCGGCTGTAGGCGGCCTCATAGCTCTTGATGGCATTCAGAATGTCCGCCATCTGGACTTTGGCGCGGTTGATTTGGGCCTGGACCTTGGCCCGGCCCAGCGCCGGCAGAAGCATGGCCGCCAGGATCGCAATGATTGCGATGACGACCAGCAGTTCGATCAGGGTGAAACCCCGGCGCATGGAGCGCCGCATATCAGTTTTCTTTTTCATAGGGGGATGAGGGTTGGAGGTTGTAAAGCTGCGGTTCGCCTGACGCGGACGGTGACTGACGGTTGCAGTGAGCGAGATATCCGGAATCCAGCCGCAATCCAGCCAGGCCACCGGGATGGCCTCCCGCCGCCGCGGCACCGGCCGTAAATGAAGTTGCACTTGCATGGTTTGCGAGAGGTTTAGGGCCAGTACGAGTACGGGGGCTTTACGATCACCGGTTTGCCCCAGTTGCTGATCCGGTAAATGTCGTTGCCGATTTTAACGTCCACCCACAAATCGAACGAAGACGGATTGTGGACCGGACGCGCCGCGTTGTAGCGCCAGGGATTGATCTTCTGCCAGCGGTCGTTTTGAAAAATCACCGGTCCCTCAACGGGCACACCCAGGACGGTGCAGTCGGGGTTGGTAACCGAGAGGAACTGACCGACTTTAAGCCCTTCGAAAAAGTTCCTGGCCGTCTGGCCCTCGTCACCGCCACCACGTGTGCAATTCATGAACCCGCCGATCGTCGGGCCGAAGACCGCACTCATGGCCCCCGCAGCGATTTGGGCCGTTTTGTCCAGGGTCGTATAGGTGTTGTTCGCCGCGTTGAAAGTGGTTCCGCGCAGCTCATAGAATAACACGTTGGGGGCGAGAAAATTGGTATCCGACGGCGGATAGAAGCCGAGTTTCGCCTTATAGGACTCGATGGCCGTTTCGAGTTGCGTTAGTTCCGACTGGGTTCGGCTGCGGATTTTGTTTTTGTTCACCGCGGCCGTGATGGGGAAGATGAGGCTGGCAAGGATCGCGATGACAGCGATGACCACGAGCAGCTCGATCAGGGTGAAGGCGCTGGCGGGCCGGGGGCGGAAATTCAAGCGTGAGTTCTTCATTGTTTGCTCCGTCGCGTTTTCAGGTTGGTCTCGCATTCTTTACTCACCGGTCGCGCAGCTCATGCTCCATCCGCTCGCTGAGCCACTGCTTGATCATGCTTTGGTAGTTAAGGTATCGGGAACGCGCCAGCCGCTTGATGCGCGCCAGCATGCGCGGGTCCATGCGCAGCGTAATGGTCACCGATTCAGACGCCTCGCTGTTTCCCGCCACCGCCCCCTCCATCAGGCGCAAATCCGGACGGTGCTCCGACCAGAAGCCCGCCTCGGCTTCCTCGCTGTCGAAGATCGGCACATCTTCCCATTTGGCTAGGGGTCGCATTGTCATTTCACTATTGGGCCAACGCCTGGTCCATCTTGCGCTGATAGAAAAATCGTTCCTCCGGCTCGAACGGCCGGGCGTGTATCACTCGGATTTGTTTGCCATTGGTGCGATAAACGCTGAAAATCCCGACACCTCCACTCGACATTCCCAGGTTAAAAAACCGGGCTTGAACCGAGAATCGCGGTGAATCCGGCAAAATCCGTATGGCAAACGGGTCCTCGAAGGATTCTTCGATTTCCTGCAGCGTCAAAGAGCTGTCGAGATTGAACGGCGGATTGTTCCAGTCAAACTCCATAACCGCTCAACTGTATGTAATTCGCCCATGCAATGTCTTTACAAAGTATTTACACACTGACCCCGATTCTGTCAATAGGAGTTTTTTATTTTTCAAAAATTC